>JAPHSX010000074.1 GCA_026196575.1 Gammaproteobacteria bacterium
ATTCTTACTTATTTGACAATGACTTAGCGTAAGTGGGAGAGGGTGGGGGTGATGCGCTGGAGGGGCTCTGGAATAGCTTGTTTTTTATCAGATTGTTGAAGTCTGAAGTTAATGTAAAACATTAACTGTGGGGTTTGTGAGACGGGTTCGGAGGGGAAAAGTGGGAGCCGGCCGTTAAGCCGGGTTCTGTCGTGGACAGTCATTCATCTGCGATGCCCGTCACCGGACACCTGTAGCAACCTACCCGGGAGCAGTGCGGGCCACACCAACGCTCCCCTATTTGGTCTTGCTCCGAGTGGGGTTTACCTTGCCACGGCGTGTTGCCACCCGCGCGGTGCGCTCTTACCGCACCATTTCAACCTTACCTGATCCCTTGCGGGCCATCGGCGGTATATTTTCTGTTGCACTTTCCGTCGGCTCACGCCGCCCAGACGTTATCTGGCACTCTGCCCTATGGAGCCCGGACTTTCCTCCACATCCGAAGATGCAGCGACTGTCTGGCCGACTCCCGCCGCATAAGATACGTATTTTTACTGAAAGTTCAACAACTTATTCACTTATTTCCAGCAGATACTGATAGAGGGCGTTCTTCTTCTCCCCGCTGATGGCGGCGGCCAGTGCCGCGGCCTGTTTCAGCGGCAGCTCCTGCACCAGGATCGCGGCGATGCGGCACGCCTCGGGGTCCGGCCCCTCCCCCTCCGCCACCTTTGGCGCCCCCTCCACCAGCAGCACAAACTCCCCCCGGCGCTGGTTGGCATCGGCAGCCACCCACGCCGCCAGCTCACCCAGGGTGGCGTGACGGATGGTCTCGAAACTCTTGGTCAGTTCGCGGGCCAGGGTGGCGGGGCGACCCTCACCAAGGATCGCCGCCATATCGGCCAGGCTCTCCTCGATACGGTGGGGGGTCTCGTAGAAGGCGAGGGTGCGCGGCTCCTGCGCCAGCGCCTGCAGCGCCCGTTGCCGGGCACCACTCTTTGCCGGGAGGAAACCCTCGAAACAGAATCTATCGGTGGCCAGACCACTCGCCGAGAGGGCCGTGACCAGGGCGCTTGGACCCGGCACCGGCACCACCTTAATCCCGGCACGATGCGCCTCGCGCACCAGAAAGTAACCCGGATCGCTGATGAGAGGGGTACCGGCATCGGAGATGAGGGCCAGCGACTCCCCCTGTTGCAAGCGCTGCAACACCGCCTGCGCCTTGTGCCGCTCATTGTGCTCGTGCAGGGCAAAGGTCGGGGTGGTGATGGCGAAGTGGCGCAGCAGCGCGGCGCTATGGCGGGTATCCTCGGCGGCGATGCGGTCGACCTGCTGCAGCACCGCCAGCGCCCGCGCCGAGATATCCCCCAGATTGCCGATCGGGGTCGCCACTATATAAAGGATACCCGCTTCAATTGACACGCACTCACCCCGTCAAGATACTGTATGGCCGAATGCCACACCCAGTTAACCCGGATGCTTCATGAATACGCATGATGATCGCACGGTATAATTGCGAAACATTCGGATTATAACCAACAGGCGCTATCTTACCGTACTACCTATGCAAAAGACCCTTGCCCTCCTTCTCTCACTGTTGCTGCTCCTGCTCGCCGGCTGCGCCGACAGGCCACTGCGTCCTACCGAACCCGCAGCCACCCCGGGGGTAGCGACCCTGGCCGAGGAGGCGATGCGCAACGAGGAGTACCCGCGGGCGATCCAGCTCTACCAGACGCTGGCCAATGAGAGCGCGCCGCCACTGCGCTACGAATACCGTTATCTGGCGGCGCTGGCGATGTTTCGTGATGGCCTGGCACAGCAGGCAAACCAGACCCTCGACGATCTTCCCCTGGGAGAACTGCCGCCTGAGCTGCTGTTTAAGCGCCAGTTGCTGCTTGCCGAGATCCCGCTGAAACGCGATCCCGACCTCACCCTGAGCCTGCTGCTGCAACCGGCAGTAAGCGAGAGCCTGCTGCCGGATGAGAATGAGCTCTTCGCCCGCTATCACCAGCTGCGGGCACGCGCCTTCGCCCGCCTTGGCAACCACCTGGAGACGGCGCGTGAATATATCCTGCGTGGTTTCTACCTCACCGAACAGGTCCACGCCGAGGCCAACCAGCTGGCGATCTGGCAGGCACTCTCCATGCTCACCTCCGAGGCACTGGAGCAGTTGCGGATCCAGCCGCCACCCGACGCCCTGAGCGGCTGGATGGAGCTGGTGGCTATCGCCAAAGACTACAGCCTCAGCCCGGCCGAGGTCAGCCAGCGCATCGACGCCTGGCGCAACCGCTACCGTGGCCACCCCGCCAGCGAGCAAGTATTCGACCTGCTGCTGGAGCGCAGCCACGAGCTCGCCTCCCGCCCCGCCAACATTGCCTTGCTGCTGCCACTCTCGGGGCGCTACGCCAAGGCGGGGGCGGCGATTCAGGACGGCATCCTCGCCGCCTACTTCAACGACCCGCAACGCCACACCATCACCCTGCGCAGCTACGATATCGGTGAACAGAGCAGTGCAGAGGTGAGCCGCCTCTACCAGCGGGCGGTCGACGATGGGGCGCAGTTCATCATCGGCCCGCTGGACAAGGCCGCCGTCGCCACACTGGCGGTGCGCGAGTCGCTTCCGGTACCTACCCTCGCCCTCAACCATGCACAGCCGGCGGCCAACGACCAGCTCTACCAGTTCAGCCTCGCCCCCGAGGATGAGGCACGCGAGGTGGCGGAGCGTGCCTGGCTGGAGGGCTACACCCAGGCGGCGGTTCTGGTGCCGGACAACCCGCTCGGGGAGCGGCTCAATCTCGCCTTCAGTGAGCACTGGCAGGCACTGGGGGGGCTGGTGATCTCCGCGGGCCGCTACCTGGAGGAGAAAAACGACTTCGCTACCCCCATCAAGTCGCTGCTGAACATTAACGACAGCGAACGGCGCCATTTGCGGGTGCGCCAATTGGTGGGCGGCAAGGTCGAGTTCATTCCGCGCCGCCGCCAGGATCTCGACTTTGTCTTCATCGCTGCCAACCCGCGTCAGGCACGGCTGCTGCGCCCGCAGATGAAGTTCCACTACGCCGGGGAGCTGCCGCTGCTCGCCACCTCGCACCTCTACGAGGGCAAAACAAATCGTGATCAGGATCGCGACATGGATGGCATCCTCTTCTGCGACATGCCCTGGACCCTTAACGCCCCAAGCGCCCAGCAGGCGCTCAAACAACAGAACGCCACCGCCTTCAAACCCCACGGCGGCCAGCTGCAGCGGCTGCTGGCGATGGGTATCGATGCCTACCAGCTGGTACCGCTGCTGCCGCTGCTGGAGAGCCACCCCTATGAGCGTTATCGTGGCGAAACCGGCTCCCTGCGCGTCACCGAGGGGCGACGTATTGGCCGCCGCCTGCAGTGGGCGCGCTTTGAGGGTGGCCTTCCCCAACTGGAACAAGAGGCCACTGCGGAGAGTGAAACTGTTTGGCAAAACCAGCCGTGAGCAGGGCGACATCGCCGAGGAGCAGGCCCGTCGCCATCTTGAGGGGCAGGGACTGCGCACCGTGGCGCGCAACTTTCAGAGCCGTTTTGGTGAGCTCGATCTCATCATGCGCGAGCAGCAGACACTGGTCTTCGTCGAGGTGCGCTACCGCCGCTCCCCGCACTTCGGCGGCGCCCTCGCCAGCATCGATGCAAAAAAACAGCGCCGCCTCATCGCCACCGCCCACGGCTATCTGCAACAACATCCCCACAATGGCCCCTGCCGTTTTGATGTAATCGCCATTAGTGCCGCCCCGAATGAGATAGAATGGCTGCAAGACGCCTTTGGACTGAGCGAGTAACGATGCTGGAACGAATTAGAGAGCAGTTTGAACAGAGCGCCCAGCTCAAGTTGCAGGCGATGGAGGGGCTGGCCCCCGCCATCGCCGCCGCCGCCGAGCTGATGGGCAGCCAGTTGCTGCAGGAGCACAAGATCCTGAGTTGCGGTAACGGCGGCTCGGCCGGTGACGCGCAGCACTTCTCCTCGGAGATGCTCAACCGCTTCGAGCGTGAGCGCCCCGGACTGCCGGCGATGGCGCTCACCACCGACACCTCCACCCTCACCTCCATCGCCAACGACTACCACTACGACGAGATCTTCGCCAAGCAGGTACGGGCCCTGGGGCAGCGCGGCGACATCCTGCTGGCCATCTCCACCAGCGGCAACTCCAGCAATGTGGTGCAGGCGATGAAGGCGGCCCATGACCGCGGCATGCTGGTGGTCGCCCTCACCGGCAGGGAGGGGGGGGCCATGGCCGACAACCTGGTGGAGGGGGATGTCGAGATCCGCGTCCCCTCCTCCTCCACCGCGCGGGTACAGGAGGTTCACCTGCTGGTGATCCACTGCCTGTGCGATGCCATCGACCGTATGCTGTTTGGCGAAGAGGTATAGAGAGATGAAATGGATGGTGTTCCCCCCCCTGCTTGCCTCGCTGTTACTCGGCGGCTGCGCCGCCCCGGTAGTGATCGGCCTCGGTGGCGCCGCTGCCGGGGTGATGGTGGCCAGTGACCGGCGCACCGCCGGGGTGATGCTGGATGATGAGCGTATCGAGATGAACACCCTCGACCTCGTCACCCGCGACCCAACACTGCGCGACAACAGCCACATCAACGCCACCTGCTATAACGGCCAACTGCTGCTCACCGGCGAGATCCCCGATCAGCGGAGCAGCGAACTGCTGGCCGAACGGGCGGCACGCCTGCCACGGGTACGCCTGGTGAAAAACGAGCTTGCCGTCGGCCCGGTCACCGACTCCGCCACCCGCACCCGGGACACCGCCACCACCAGCCGCGTCAAATCGCGCCTGCTCGCCGAACTGGGGGCGGGTCTGGCACACCACATCAAGGTGGTCACCGAGAACGGCACGGTCTACCTGATGGGGCTGCTGAGCCGCGACGAGGCAACGCAGGCGGTGGCGGTGGCACGCCGCACCGCCGGGGTGCAGCGTATCGTCAAGGTCTTCGAATACACCCCCTGATCCCTTGTCACACTCCCCCCTGCCAGAACCCCTCCTCGCCGCCCTGCGGCAACGGTTCAACGCCGACGAACTGCTGCTGGAGGAGGCGGAGCGCTTTGTCTACGGCTATGACAACAGCCGTCGCCAGGCCACCCCCTCGCTGGTGGTCCTCCCCTCCTCGCCGGAGCAGGTGCAGCAGCTGCTCGCCCTCTGCCACCAGTTCCGCATCCCCGTGGTGGCCCGTGGCAGCGCCACCGGCACCACCGGCGCGGCGGTGCCGCTAAATGGCGCGGTGCTCCTCTGCACCGAACGGCTCAACCGCATCCTGCGTATCGACCCCGACAACCGGGTGATGGTGGTGCAGCCCGGCGTCACCAACCAGCAGGTGCAGCAGGCCGCCGCCGCCCACGGCTTCTTCTGGCCGCCCGACCCCACCAGTGCGGCAGTCTGTACCATCGGCGGTAACCTCGCCTGCAATGCCGCCGGCCCCCATGCGCTCAAGTACGGTACCCCGCGCGACAACGTACTGGGGCTGAGGGCGGTTAGCGCCGACGGTCGACCGCTGAAGACCGGTAGCTACACCACCAAGGGGGTGGTGGGCTACGACCTGACCCGGTTATTGATTGGCTCCGAGGGGACGCTGGCGGTGATCACCGAGGCGACCCTCAAACTCACCCCGCTGCCCGAGCAGCGCACCACCCTGCGCGCCCTCTATGCCGATGTGGCGAGCGCGGCACGGGCCGTCTCCGCCATCATGGCGCAGCCGGTGACCCCCGCCACCCTGGAGTTCATGGATGGCCAGGCGCTCGCCATGATCCGCAAGGCCCACCCAACCGACCTGCCGGAAGAGGCCGGGGCGCTGCTGATGATCGAGGTTGATGGTTCCGCCGCCTGCCTCAGCGCGGATGTGGCGAAGGTGGCGGCCAGCGCCAACACCGCAGGGTGCCTGGAGGTGCTGGTGGCCGACACGGAGGAGAAGGTCGCCGCGCTGTGGGCGCTGCGCAAGGCGCTCTCCCCCACCCTGCGCACCGTGGCACCGAAGAAGATCAACGAGGATGTGGTGGTGCCGGTCTCGCAGATCCCGGCGCTCATCGAGGGTCTGCAACGTCTCGCTGCCAAACACGCCATCATCATCGTCAACTTCGGCCACGCCGGTAACGGCAATATCCATGTCAATCTGCTGGTCAACCCCGACGACCACGACGAGCTGGCCCGCGCCGACGCCTGCCTGGCCGAACTCTTCGCGCTGGTGCTGAAACTGGAGGGCACCCTCTCCGGCGAACATGGCATCGGCCTGGTCAAGCGCGACTTCGTGGCACTGGAGATCGATGCGGTGACGCTGAAGCTGATGCAGAAGATCAAACAGCTGTTCGACCCGCACGGCATCCTCAATCCGGGGAAAAAATTACCGGGGATTTAACCCGGAAATTTGTACTACTCGCCCCTGAAAAACGTCTCACCGCAAAGGCGCAAAGTACGCAAGGGAAAACACGGACTGCGTAGCGATAGGCCCGAGGTGGAGGTAGGCCCGATATAGCGGAGCGGTATCGAGCCTACAACCTGTATCAGCCTCTGCGCCTTTGCGGTGAGATTTTTTTGTTTTGAGGCCGAGTAATTTTATAAATACGGTTTAACCGCCTGTCAGGGCAGCACACAGCGGATCTTGCGGTGTTCCAGCACCGGAAAGCTGCGGCGGATATCGCGCAGCCGCTCCAGGTTGATCTCGCCCACCACCACGCCCGAACCGCGCGCCAGACGCTCCACCACCTGCCCCCACGGATCAATCAGCATGGAGTTGCCGTAGGTCTCGCGGCCATTGGCATGATAGCCGCCCTGTGCCGCCGCCACCACATAGCACTGATTTTCGATGGCGCGGGCCCGTAGCAGCACCTCCCAGTGCGCCTTGCCGGTGATCGCGGTAAAGGCCGAGGGGATGGTAATGATCTCCGCCCCCTGATCCACCAGACTGCGGAACAGACCAGGGAAACGCAGGTCGTAGCAGACTGCCATCCCCAGTTTGCCGAAGGGGGTATCAACCACCACCGTCCGCTCCCCCGGCTCGATGGTCTGCGACTCGTTGTAGCGCTCGTCATTTTCGGTGATCAGCACATCGAACAGATGGATCTTGTCGTAGCGCGCCACCCGCTTACCCTGGGCATCATAGAGCAGCGAGGCGGCGGCGACCTTGTCCGGGTCATGGGTGCTCAGGGGGATGGTTCCCCCCACCAGCCAGACGCCATTGCGCATCGCCTGCTCAGCGAGAAAGTCCTGCAAGTGGCCCTCTCCGTCGGCCTCGCGGATCTTCACCTTGTCGTGCTCGTGCATCCCCATCAGGGCAAAGTTCTCGGGCAGCACCACCAGCTTCGCCCCCGCCTCCGCTGCCAGTTTGATCAGGCGCTCCGCCTCCAGCAGATTGGCGTTACTATTCGGTCCCGATGCCATCTGCACCGCAGCAATACGACTCACACTCTCTCTCCTGTCACAACACACCCCAGCAACCTGTCGCGGCTGGCGGCACAATTATTTTTCAATCACTACCAGTTGAATGGCTGCCTCGGCACCGCTTCCGGGCAGCGTCTCGATACGTTCCGACTCCAGCCCCAGCGCCACCAGCCAGGCCTGTAACTCCTCCACCCACAGCACCCCCTCGTCCCCCCCCGGATAACGCAGCTGCAACAGACCCCGCGGGGAGCGTTGCACCCCTTCGAGGGCACCCTGGAGTGCCGGATGGGCCACCAGCCACTCACCGTGACGGGGCCTGGCCCAGTCGGCGGCACTGAGCGTCCACACCGTCTCGGCAGAGAGCGGCAGGGAGCAGATTGACAATAAAAAGAGGCGGGTAATCATCGACATAGGCGGGGAGGATGGTAGCACTAATGGTAGTCAAAAACAGCTGCCGCCCTACTCGCCGAAGAGGGGGGTATCCTGCTGCTGTCCCGGCTCGACGATGCGCCGGATGAGGGGTTCACGCCAGCTCCCGGAGAGGTGGTAGCGGCTCATGGTGGCCGCCTTGATATCGGACTTGAAGATCTCCTGCAACAGCACCACCACCGCCGCCACCTGCGGCCCCCACGCCAGGGCACTGGCCACCGAAACGGTGTCACTGACATTGGGCACCACATAGATATCCTGTGCAAAGTCCTGTGCCACCAGGCCGGTGCGCCCGGTCACCAGAATGCTCGCCGGCACCGACTCCAGGCGCAGATTGGAGGTGTAGGCCTCTCCCTGTTCAATGCGGATATCCCCCTTGACCGAGGTAAAGGCCAGCCCCTTTTTAAATACATCACGGAAGTCGAGAAACAGCCGGCGCGGTAGCGCCGGCACGCTGAGGATCCCCAGCAGGCGCCCCGCCCCCGGCTCCACATCGACGATGGTGCCATCCTTAATCGACACCGCCAACTGTGCGTTCAGCCCCGCAAGCGTAAATGCCGTCGGCGCCCCCAGCCACCATACCTTGCCGCTGGCGTGGCTCTTCCCCCCCTGGAACACCGAGGCAAAACCGAGCTGCCGCATCATCGCCCCCAGGTCGGGCGCGTCG
>JAPHSX010000058.1 GCA_026196575.1 Gammaproteobacteria bacterium
CGGGTATCGGGTATCGGGTATCGGGTATCGGGTAGAGTCTACTCCGCTTTTGTCACTTGTCACCCGCCACCTTTATTAAACCATCCACTCCTTTTTAACCTCTATAGGCGGTAGCGGGGCCACCTCCAGGGTACGCAGCGTGCCGTCCGGAAAGTGGATCTCCACCGTTACCGCCTCGGCCATCTTGCCCTGACTGTAGCGTGCGGTAATGCGCGCCACCAACTCCAAGTCGGCCTCACCCGGCTCGCCGTCGAGCAGTACCAGCGGCCCCGGATGGGAGGTGGTAAAGAGGTGGATGAACTGCTTCCTGTAGCCCATCAGGAAGTTGTTTTCCCCCTCCTCGCGACTGACGATCAATTTATAGTGCGGGGCAGGGCGGATGTGACGCCCCACCTTGAGCAGCATGATGTCGTCCATTTCGTATTCGCGCTTGCCGCGTCCCTTCCACAGGTCGACCAGCTTGCGCGCATAGGCCTCATCGGTGAGGAAGCAACACCCCCCGGCGGGGGAGGCGTAATCCTCAAAGCCAAACTGCTTGGCCAGCGCCATCTGCGGCTTGCGATTACGGCCGGAAAAACCATAAAGCCTGTCACGATCCACCCACCCCTCACGCTCCGGCAGGGTCGGGGGAAGATTCTTCGCACAGAGCGGGCGCAGCAGTCGATCCTGCGCCCCCGACTCGCGCGCCACCACCGGCATCGTATCCTTGCGTTGCGACATCGGGCGCTGACCCACCACCTCGCCGGTGATGATGAAATCGAAGCCCTTCTTCTGCGCCCACTCCAGCGCCTTGTGCACCATAAAGATCTTGCAGTCGAGGCAGGGGTTCATATTGGAGCCGTAGCCATGCTTCGGGTTGAGCAGCACATCCTTGTACTCCTCGACGATGTCGATAATGTGCAGTTTGATCCCCAGCTGTTCGGCCGACCAGAGGGCATTGTTACGCTTGGGTTTGACCTTGTCCTGCTTGCGGATGGCGTGGGTATGACCCTCCACACAAAAGCCGGTGAAGAAGTTGATCCCCTCGACGTGAATGCCCTGTTCGAGCATCACCCTGGCGGCGAGGAGAGAGTCGAGGCCGCCGGAGATGAGGGCGACTGCTTTGCGTTGCTGGGTCATGCGGATATCGTGTCGATTATGCGAGAGCGAAATTTTAGCTCAAAACAGCACAAAAGTGGGGATCCGCCGCCACCGCTTGTCGTCAGCAAACTATTAACCGCCACCATCTCCACGTTATAATGGCCGACTTTCGCACTGGACAAGAAAAAAGGTCACACCTTGAGCGTATCGAACACTCCGGATGTCTCTACCTTTCAGGGACTCATCTTCGCCCTGCAGCACTACTGGGCCGAACAGGGCTGCGTGATCCTGCAGCCGCTCGACATGGAGGTGGGTGCCGGCACCTTCCACCCCGCCACCTTCCTGCGCGCCATCGGCCCCGAGCCGTGGGCCACCGCCTATGTGCAGCCCTCGCGCCGCCCCACCGACGGTCGTTACGGCGAGAACCCCAACCGCCTGCAGCACTACTACCAGTTTCAGGTGATCATCAAGCCCTCGCCGCTCAACATCCAGGAGCTCTATCTGGGCTCACTGAAGATGCTCGGCATTGACACCCTCGAGCACGATATCCGTTTCGTCGAGGACAACTGGGAGTCACCCACCCTTGGTGCCTGGGGTCTCGGCTGGGAGGTGTGGCTCAACGGCATGGAGGTGACCCAGTTCACCTACTTCCAGCAGGTCGGCGGCCTCGACTGCCGTCCAGTCACCGGGGAGATCACCTACGGTCTGGAGCGCATCGCCATGTACCTGCAGGGGGTGGAGAGCGTCTTTGACCTGGTGTGGACCCGCGGCCCCAACGGCCCGGTCACCTATGGCGATGTCTACCACCAGAACGAGGTTGAGCAGTCGACCTACAACTTTGAACACGCCGATGTGGATTACCTCTTTGGGCAGTTCGACCAGTGTGAAAAGACGAGCAGCCAGCTCATTGAGGCGGGGCTGCCGTTGCCTGCCTACGAGCAGGTGCTGAGGGGCTCCCACACCTTCAACCTGCTCGATGCGCGCAAGGCGATCTCGGTCACCGAGCGCCAGCGCTACATCCTGCGGGTACGCACCCTGGCCCGCGCCGTGGCCCAGGCCTACTACGAGGCACGGGAAAAACTGGGCTTCCCCATGCTGAAGAAGGAGGGCAACTAAGGTGATCGAGCAACGTGACCTCCTGATTGAGATCGGTACCGAAGAGCTGCCGCCCAAGGCGCTGAAGAAGCTCTCGGATGCCTTTACCAGCGGCATACTTGAGGGTCTGAACAAGGCGGAGCTGAACCACGCCTCCGTCAAGGCCTACGCCACACCGCGCCGCCTGGCGCTGCTGGTACATAACCTCGACACCTTTCAGAGCGATCGGGCAGTGGAGAAGCGCGGGCCTGCACTGCAGGCCGCCTTCGACGGCGACGGCAATCCCACCAAGGCAACCGAGGGCTTTGCCCGCTCCTGCGACATAACCGTCAATCAGCTGGAAAAGCTGGAGACCGACAAGGGGGCTTGGCTGGTCTACCGCAGCCTGCAGCAGGGTCAACCAACCGCCGAGCTGATCCCGACCATTGTGCAGGAATCCCTGAATAAACTCCCCATCCCCAAGCGTATGCGCTGGGGTAACCTCGAGGCGGAGTTTGTCCGTCCGGTGCACTGGCTGGTACTGCTCTTTGGTGACGACGTGATTGATGCCGAGATCCTTACCGTCAAGAGCGGGCGCGACACCTGCGGCCACCGCTTCCACCACCCGGATCCCATCTATCTGGGCGAGCCGGCCGCCTATGCCCCCATCCTGGAGACCTCCGGCCACGTCATCGCCGACTTTGCCGATCGCCGCGAGGCAATTCGCGCCCAGGTGATGGAGGTCGCTGAGAAAAACAGCGGTGTGGCCGTTATTGACGAGGAACTGCTCGATGAGGTGACCGGCCTGGTGGAGTGGCCACTGGCGGTGGTCGGCAGCTTTGAGCCGCGCTTCCTTGAGGTGCCGCCGGAGTGTCTCATCTCGGCGATGAAGGGGCACCAGAAATATTTCCACATGATCGATGCCACGGGCAGTCTGATGCCCAACTTCATCACCGTCAGCAACATCGAGAGCCGGCGTCCCGAGTATGTGCGCGAGGGCAACGAGCGGGTGATCCGCCCGCGTCTCACCGACGCCGACTTCTTCTGGACCCAGGACAAAAAACTCCGGCTAGAGGATCATCTGGAACGACTGAAAACAGTCCTGTTCCAAAGTAAGCTGGGGAGCGTTTACGACAAGAGCCTGCGCGTCTCCGCCCTGGCGGAGCACATCGCCCGACTTATCGGCGGTGACAGCAGCAGTGCGGCGCGCGCCGCACTGCTGGCCAAGTGCGACCTGATGACCAATATGGTCTTCGAGTTCACCGAGCTGCAGGGGATCATGGGGCGCTACTACGCCATTCACGACGGGGAGGAAGCCGAGGTCGCCGCTGCACTGGATGAGCAATACATGCCGCGCTTCGCCGGTGATGAGCTACCTGCCGGCAAGGTCGGTCAAGCCCTTGCCATCGCGGAAAAGCTCGACACCCTGGTCGGTATCTTCGGTATCGGCCAGCTACCCAGCGGCGACAAGGATCCCTTCGCCCTGCGCCGTGCCGCACTGGGTGCACTGCGCATCATTATCGAGAAAGGGCTTGGTATCGATCTCAAGGCGACACTGGAACATGCCGCCGAGACCCACATCGGACTCTTCGACAACCCGCTCGTGATCAATCAGGTCTTCGACTTCATGATGACACGCCTCAAGGCCTACTACGCCGACAGCGGGGTCGCCCCTGACACCTTCGAGGCAGTATTGGCGCTACAGCCGACACAGCCGCTCGATTTTGATGCACGCATCCGTGCGGTCACCGCCTTCCGCCAGCTGCCCGAGGCAGGCAGCCTGGCCGCCGCCAACAAGCGCATCGGCAACATCCTGAAAAAGGCGGAGCAGGCAATCCCTGACAGCGTCGACCCTGCCCACTTTACCGAGGCGGCGGAGCAGGCGCTGGCCACCAAGATTGAAGCCCTGTCCGCAGTGGTGACACCGCTCTTTGCCGCACGCGACTATGCGGCCGCCCTCAAGGCGCTGGCGGCGCTGCGCCCCGAGGTCGATGCCTTTTTCGACGCGGTGATGGTGATGGCCGATGATCCGGTGGTACGCACCAACCGCCTGGCGCTGCTCAGGCGGCTCAGTGATCTCTTCCTCAAGGTCGCCGACCTTGGGCAACTACAGAGCTGAGGGGGTGGGCATGATGAAAACCGATAACCGGGACTCTTACGCCGCGATGCTTGCCGCGGTGCAGGCCTTTCACGACAAGCACGATTTCAGTGGTCAGGGGGGTGAAGATCTGACCTACCGCATGGCTCTGATGGCCGAGGAGCTCGGTGAAATAGGCGCCGCCATCACCAAGGGCAAGCCGAAGGAGCAGCTCGCCGAGGAGGTGGCCGATCTCTTTATCCTGCTTATCGGCACCGGGATCGCCGCCGACTTCGACCTCAACGCCGCCTTCTGGCAGAAGATGGAGAAGATTATGCGACGTGAGTCGAGGATGGTAAATGGGCGTATTCGTGTCTCGGAGTTTCGCGATTAGTGTTAAAACTGATTATTCTGGACCGCGACGGGGTCATCAACCAAGACTCCGACAACTACATCAAGACGGTGGATGAATTCATCACGCTTCCCGGCAGCATCGAGGCCATTGCCAGGCTCAACCAGGCGGGCTACCGCGTGGCGATTGCCACCAACCAGTCTGGTATCGCTCGCGGCTACTTCGATCTCGACACCCTCCACGCCATGCATGAGAAGCTGCGCGGTGAGCTGGCCGTCTACGGTGGCGCCATCGACATGATCGCCTACTGCCCCCACGGTCCGGAGGAGGGGTGCGATTGCCGCAAACCCAAGCCAGGCATGTACCAGGCCATCGGCAAGCGGTTCGATGCGCCACTGGTGGGGGTTCCCATTATCGGTGACTCCCTGCGCGATCTGCAGGCCGCGCAACAGGTGGGGGGGTACCCCATTTTGGTAAAAACCGGCAAGGGGGAGCGAACCCTGGCGAAAGGGGAGGGGCTGAAGGGAATACCTGTCTACGACAACCTTGCCGCTGCCGTTATCGCTTTGTTAGAGAACCATTGATGCGGCACCTTCGCTCTCTCCTCTTCTATCTGGGCATGTTGCTGGCAACGATACTTTTTGTTGTGCCCAGCCCGCTGTTTCTCCCGTTCTCGCAAGCCACACGCTCTCGCTACTTCTCACTTTGGGCCTATTTTGTTATCTGGTGGCTCAAGGTCACCTGCAACCTGGGGGTTCATGTCGAGGGGCTGGAAAATATCCCTGCCGGTAACGCCCTCATCCTCGCCAAACATCAAAGCGCCTGGGAGACCATCTTCCTGCAGACCCTCTTCCCACCCCAAACATGGGTGCTGAAACGGGAGCTGTTGTGGCTACCCATCTTTGGCTGGGGGCTGGCGCTCGCCCGTCCCATCGCCATCGATCGTGCCGCCGGCAAAAAGGCACTACGCCAGGTGATCACCCAGGGCATCGATCGGTTACAGCACGGGCTGTGGGTAGTGATCTTCCCCGAGGGCACCCGCACCACACCTGGCCAGCGCCAACGCTATGCCATTGGTGGAGCAATGCTGGCCGAGAAGAGCGGTTACCCTGTGGTGCCCATCTGTCACAACGCGGGTGAGTTTTGGCCCAAGCAGGGGTTTGCCAAAATGGCGGGGGTGATCACCGTTGTCATCGGTGAGCCCATCTCCCCAGCCGGTATGAGGGCGGGCGAGATTAATGCCAGGGTAGAGGAGTGGATCGAATCCACCTATCGGCGTATCACCACCCTGCCGACACAATGATGGTTCTGTCGGATTCCTTCGGCGGCAGGAACCTTTATCGTCCCCACGCGGGAGCGTGAGAACGATACGCCAAAACGTGGTAACGATAGCCCAAAGCCACAAAGGGCAGCCGTAGCCGCAACTTCGCCATGGTAATGGGCTGAGCGGCGAGGCTTAACACGGTAAAACCTTTTGATTTATGTTGGTTGTGGTCAGAGTGTGTGCTCACTTACCATTTTCTTGGGTCTGATACACAGCCTGCTCGCCGCTCTTTCCAGGCAGACAAAAACCCGCCATCGGCAGGTTTTTGTTTGTACGATTTTATCTCTGGTTATACGTCTAGATTCTCCACATAGAGGGCATTTGTTTCGATAAAGTCGCGGCGCGGCTCCACCTGATCACCCATCAATGTCGTAAAGATCTCATCCGCGGCAATTACGTCCTCAATGGTCACCTGCAGCAGCCTGCGGCTATCGGGATTCATGGTGGTCTCCCACAGCTGTTCCGGATTCATCTCACCCAACCCCTTGTAGCGCTGGATATGCTGCCCCCGCTTCGCCTCCTCCAGCAGCCACTCCAGCGCCTGCTTGAAGCTGTCCACCTCGCGTTTGCGTTCACCACGCTGAATATAGGCACCATCTCCGATGAGTCCCTGCAGCTGCTCACCCAACCGCTTTATCGCCCCATACTCCGCCGTGTTGAAAAAATCGGCATTAAAACTGTAATCATTGGCTATGCCATGGCGCCATTCACTCACAATAACTGTCTGAACGCCTTCACCCTCCGCTCGAACTGCGCGGCTGGTGAATCGGCGGGATGCCCCATACTCTTCATTGAGTGCGGCGGTGATCTCACCAAACCACACCACAACATGGCCATTTTCAAACGACTCCTCTCCCAGGGCGGGGAGGGCAATGAGCTTCTCCAGAAGAAGGGCGTTATAGCGCCGCCCAAGTCGGTTGGTGATCGCCATAACCTGCTGATATTGTTTGGCTAACTCTTCTATTGCCAGGCCGGAGATGGGCGGTGCCACGGCATCAACATGCAGCTCGGCATTATCAATGGCGATCTGTAACAGATAGTTGTTCAGCTCCAGATCATCCTTTACATAGCGCTCCTGCTTACCCTTCTTCACCTTGTAGAGCGGCGGCTGGGCAATGTAGATATAACCGCGCTCAATCAGCACCGCCATCTGACGGAAGAAGAAGGTGAGCAACAGAGTACGAATATGGGAGCCGTCGACATCGGCGTCAGTCATGATGATGATGCGATGGTAACGAAGCTTGTCAGGGTTGAACTCCTCCCTGCCAATGCCACAACCCAGTGCGGTAATCAGGGTACCCACCTCCTGCGAGGAAATCATCTTGTCGAAGCGTGCCTTCTCCACATTAAGGATCTTACCCTTAAGCGGCAGAATCGCCTGATTCTTGCGATCCCGCCCCTGTTTGGCAGAGCCACCAGCGGAGTCACCCTCTACCAGGTAGAGTTCGGAGAGGGCCGGATCCTTCTCCTGACAGTCGGCCAGTTTTCCCGGCAGACCCGCCACATCCAAAGCCCCCTTGCGCCGTGTCATTTCACGCGCCTTGCGTGCCGCCTCACGTGCGCGCGCCGCATCCACCACCTTGCCGGCAATAATCTTCGCCTCAGTGGGGTTTTCCAACATAAACTCCTGGAATTTTTCCGCCACCAGTGACTCAACCACCCCCTTCACCTCCGAAGAGACCAGTTTATCCTTGGTTTGGGCGGAAAATTTGGGATCGGGCACCTTGACCGAGAGGACAGCCGTTAGCCCCTCGCGTGCATCATCGCCGCTGGGACTCACCTTGGCCTTCTTCGCCAACCCCTCACTCTCGATATAACTATTAATGGAGCGGGTTAGTGCCGCCCGAAAACCTGCCAGGTGGGTGCCGCCATCACGTTGCGGTATATTGTTGGTAAAACAGAAGATATTCTCCTGGTAGGCATCGCTCCACTGCATGGAGACCTCGACACCGATATTGTCTCTTTCGGAAGAGAAATGGAGCACCGTGCTATGAAGCGGCGTCTTATTGCGGTTCAGGTGCTCAACAAAGGCGCTAATGCCACCCTCATAGGCAAAAATATCCTCCTTTGCCGTCCGCTCATCCATTAGATGGATGCGGACACCCGAGTTAAGAAAGGAGAGCTCGCGCAGCCGCTTTGCCAGAATATCGTAGTGATACTCCGTCAGGGCGAATATTTTAGTGCTGGGTTTAAAGCGGATTTCCGTTCCGTTCGAGCTGCTCTCGCCAACCTCCTTTAGCGGGTATTTTGGTTCACCCAGGATATACTCCTGCTGATATTTTTTCCCGTTACGGTGAATTGTTAGCTTCAATGTCTCCGACAGGGCATTAACCACCGAGACACCCACGCCATGCAGGCCACCAGAGACCTTGTATGAGTTGTCATCAAACTTACCTCCGGCATGAAGCACGGTAAGAATGACCTCTGCGGCAGAGCGTTGCTCCTCCTCGTGAAAATCAACCGGTATACCACGCCCATTATCACGCACCGAGACTGAGCCATCGCTGTGAATAACCACGTCTATTTGGGTACAGTGACCCGCCAAGGCCTCATCAATAGAGTTATCGACCACCTCGAAGACCATGTGGTGCAGGCCGGAACCATCATCGGTATCGCCGATATACATGCCAGGACGCTTGCGTACGGCATCCAGACCCTTCAGTACCTTAATACTGGACGAATTATATTCACTCATGACCAACTCCAATGATTACTGCTGTCATTATACCATCTCTTTGATTTGACCATGTTCCACGTGGAACATCTTCCTTTCTTGCCAATCGCTACAGTCAATTAAGGCCATATCCGGGGTTGTAAGGATCACCTGACCCGAAAAGGATTTGACCGCATTCAATAACAGCAGGCGGTGCTCGATATCCAGCTCCGCAGCAAGATCGTCGATTAAAATTATTGGGGTCTTGGTACTGCTGGAGCGCAAAAACTGAATCTGCGCCAGCTTCAGGGCAATTACCACCAATTTCAACTGCCCCCTGGAGAGTAACTCCGAAGCACGTACTCCATCACACTTAACAATCATATCCGCACGATGCGGGCCAACCGTTGTATGCTTTAACCTAAAATCACCATCACGAGCGCTATATAGCGCCTCAGTAAGATTTAACTCACTACCCCAACCGGGCCGATAGGTAATCTCCACAACCAGATTGGGGAGTAACCCGGCAAGAAAGGTGTTAAAAACCGGGATAAGCTGCTGAATATACCTCTTTCTGAACCGATCTATCTCCACACCGTGCTCCGCAAGCTGCGTATCCCAATAATCGAGCTGGTTGGTAACTACGGTCTTTAATAAGGCATTACGCTGTTTTAGGGCTCTAAGGTAACAGGAGAGATGGTAGTGAAAGGAGTGTTCCACGTGGAACAGTGCCCAATCAAGAAAGTTGCGTCTAACCTCTGAGCCATCAAGCAGCAGCAAAATCCCCTCCGGCGAGATCACCTGCAACGGCAGAAGCTGCACCAACTCCGATCGCTTTGCCAACTGTCGGCCATCAACCCTTGTTTGATGGCTAAAATCCCTGCATCGCTTTATCCCAATACGATGACTGGCGAGATCCTCCAGCTCACAGAAAAGGGTAAAGCAATCACTGCCACGATGGATGATGTTCGAAAGTTTGACGGTTCGGAATGAGGCACCCGTTGCCAAATAATAGATCGCCTCGAGAAGAGAGCTTTTCCCCGATCCATTACCGCCACTAATAACGGTAAGTGAGGGAGAGGGCGCAAACGAGGTTGTTAAAAAGTTACGAAACTGGGTGATCTCAACTTTTTGAATATGCATCAAAAAAAGGGTTAAAGCCGCATCGGCATAACAACATACCGTGAACTATCGTCCCCCAGCGCCGTAATAACGCAACTGCTATTTGGATCCATCAAGGTGATCTCCACCTCATCGGACTTAATGGAGTTAAGCGCCTCAACAACATAGGAGACATTAAAACCGATCTCCAGCTCTTCATCTTGATAGTTGATATCGATCTCTTCGATTGCCTCCTCCTGTTCCGGGTTATTAACCGTAGCGCGCAACAGATTGGGAGAAAAATTCATCCTCACACCGCGATATTTCTCATTGGAGAGGATTGAGGCACGCAGCAACCCCTGGCGCAGAAGTTCGCGATTGGCCGTAACAATTTTCTTACCGCCCTTTGGAATTACGCGTTCGTAATCGGGGAACCGCCCATCAATTAACTTGGAGGTGAAGATCGTGTTACCCAGGTTGATGCGCACATAATTGGGATTAACCTGTACGGTGCAGTTGGTATCTGCATCGTCCAGTAGACGGTTAAGTTCCATGATTCCCTTACGGGGAATGATAATTTGCGTGCTATCGCCAGATTTTATTTCGCATTTCTGTTCACTTAATGCCAGACGATGGCCATCCGTGGCGACTGCCCGTATCAGGGTGGGATTCATCTCTAGTAGCAGACCATTAAGGTAATAGCGCACATCCTGGTTTGCCATGCAAAAATGGGTTTGTTCAATAAGATGTTTCAGAGTAGCCTGAGTAACGATGAACTCCCGTGCCGCAGTGACCTTTTCACTAGAAGGAAAATCGGTGGCGGGAAGAGTCGTCAGAGTAAAGCGGCTTTTTCCTGAGCGAATAATCGCCTTATTCTCTTCAATAAGAATATCGAGGGTTGACGATGTCTCGGGAAAGCTCTTGCAAATATCCATAAACTTTCGAGCAGGCAGTGTGATTTCACCACTTCCGTTGGCCTGAAGGTCGCTGGTACTGGCTGTTAATTCAACCTCAAGATCGGTACCCGTAAGGGTAAGCTTCAGATCCTCAACAACCAAGAGGACATTGGAGAGGATAGGTAGGCTTTGCCGTTTTTCGACAACCCCACTAACGACCTGAAGAGGTTTTAGTATTGAATCTCTATTAATGGTGATCTTCATATACACCTATCCCAATATAGTTAATAAAAATTTGTTTTATCTATAAATTTGTTGTTATTACTACAGAGCACTATTTTTGTGGATAACATTGGTTAATCCATTTATATCAATATGTTAGCCGGATAAAAGTTATCCAGAAAACAGGCATTCAACCATGGGGCCACTTGTGGATAAGGTGTTTGCAAAACTACGCTATTAGCCAATGAAAAAATTATCCCCACGGTATACACATTATGTTGACAGGATTCGCAGCAGCTTCGCATAGTCATCCGCAATAATTTGATCTAACCCCTTAAGTTCTGCCACCTTTTTACAGCCATGCATAATGGTGGTGTGATCTCGGCCGCCAAAGGCATCACCAATTTCAGGTAGACTGTGGTTGGTCAGCTCCTTGGCGAGCGCCATAGCAATTTGCCGTGGCCTGGCGATAGAGCGGTTTCTGCGCTTTGATAACAGATCAGCCACCCGTATTTTATAGTATTCGGCAACCGTCTTCTGAATATTATCAATGGTAACTAGTTTGGCCTGCAGAGCCAGGAGATCGCGCAACGCCTCCTTGGCAAAATCGAGGGTGATCGGCTGCCCGGTAAAGTGTGCATTGGCGATAACACGCCGCAACGCCCCCTCCAGTTCTCGCACATTGGAACGGATACGCTTGGCAATGAAAAAGGCGACCTCATCAGGTAGTAGCACATGGGCATGGGCTGCCTTTTTCTTTAGGATGGCGACGCGGGTTTCAAGCTCTGGTGGCTCAATAGCCACGGTTAGACCCCAGCCAAAACGGGATTTGAGGCGCTCTTCGAGACCCTTCACCTCCTTTGGAAAACGATCACTGGTCAATATAATCTGCCGTTGCCCCTCAAGCAGGGCGTTAAAGGTGTGGAAGAACTCCTCCTGCGAACGCTCCTTGCCGGCAAAAAACTGGATATCGTCGATTAACAGGGCATCAACTGAGCGGTAAAATCGCTTAAATTCGGTGATTGCGTTGTGTTGCAGTGCCTTGACCATATCTGCCACGAAACGTTCCGAGTGCAGATAGATCACCTTTGCCGAGGGGTTCCTGGCAAGAATGAGATTGCCGATGGCGTGCATTAAGTGTGTCTTACCCAAGCCAACACCCCCATATATAAAGAGGGGGTTATAGGCGCCACCGGGATTTTCCGCCACCTGCATGGCGGCGGCCTTGCTTAGCTGATTTGATTTCCCCTCGACAAAATTGTCAAAGGTGGAGTCGGGGTTGATGCGGCTGCGATCAACCGCGGCCTGTCGGTTTGTTTCCGGAAGAGGGTCGGGCGTCACCGTGCGTTTACTGGGTGTTGGCAGCGGGGTTGAGGAGCTGCCAACCTCAAAGATGATGCGCGGTGCCTGTTCACTGCACAGTTGTGATACCAGCTCGGTAATTCGCCCATGAAAACGGTCGGTGACCCAATCCTGCACGAAGCGGTTGGGGGAGAGCAGGCGCAAGACATTATCACTAAATTCGGCCTGCAGCGGTCGAATCCAGGTGTTGAATTGCTGTGGTGACAGCTCGTCCTCAAGATAGGTGAGGCACTGCCCCCATAATGGCACCGACATCAGGTGAATCCTTGCATGGTGTTATATAATCCGGATGTTTCATAAATTACGCATGCCCTCGCTTGTCTCTTGATTGCAGAGCGACTTTTCCTCACCGGCACGCTGCCTCCCTGAGTGCCAGAATACCGTCCATCCGTGGACATAAAGTCGGGTGTATGAATCACTACACCGCTCCGTGTCAGGCGGATCCCTGCGCCTGCCTCCTACGGGGCCATCCTCCGGCTGTCACGATTAGATGACGGCGAATCGTTTCGAAAATCCACTGTACAATCAATATACTGCGCGATCACCATGCGTATCATGAAACATCCGGGATAGTACGCGACAGCGCCGGATGGATAGCCTGGCCGCCATTAGTCTACAGGCAACAGGGTGAGTTATCCACAAGGCGAAGAGCTCATAAAAACGCGGGCACAACACCGCTGTTTATATGGAATCTCCTTGACAAGCAGGGGTGGGTTGAAGTAAATTGCCCGACCTTTCGCGACCCGGTGACGGGGCAACGTAACCATTAGATAAACTGGATTAGCCATCATGAAAAGAACCTTCCAGCCCAGCCGCATCAAGCGTGCCCGCAACCACGGCTTTCGCGCCCGCATGAGCACCGTTGGTGGCCGTAGAGTAATTAAGGCGCGTCGCGCCAAGGGCCGTGTCCGTCTTTCAGCCTAAATTGTGCTGAATTGGAGCAATCGGCTGGGTGTTCCCGCGGGGCAGTGACTTGCGGGGGCTTTACTCGACAATCCAGGTTGTTGAGTCCAGCCGAGTTTAAACGGGTATTTGCCAATGCCTGCAAGGTAAACAGCAGGCACTTGACGATGCTGGCGCTCGCCAACCATCTGGGTCACCCACGTCTGGGAATGGCCATCTCTCGTAAAAGTGTAAAACGTGCCGTTAAGCGAAATCTGATTAAGAGACAGCTTAGGGAGAGTTTTCGTCTGCAGCAGGCTATAATCGGCCCCTTCGATGTGGTGGTGCTGGCAAGGCCAGGTGTTGATACACTCTCCCGCCATGAGTTGCGCGAGCAAATCGACGAGTGCTGGCTGAAGATAGCGAAAAAATGCGTGCCGTCCTTATAGTGCTGATTAAGGGTTACCGCCTGATCCTGAGCCCGGTTATGGGTGGGCAGTGCCGTTTCTACCCCACCTGTTCCTGTTATACCGAACAGGCCATCGAGCGGTATGGTGCCCTGCGCGGCAGCTGGCTGGGGATCAAGCGTATTGGCCGCTGTCACCCCTGGCACGAGGGGGGAATAGACCCCGTTCCCGGAACTGAACACCTATATAAGAAAGATTGAGCCGATGGATTTTCAAAGAGTCATACTGTTTTCCGCGCTGGCCTTCACCCTGTTGATGATTTGGCAGGCGTGGCAAAAAGATTACGTGAATCCCCAGCCGGTAGCGACAGCGATCCAGGGCGAGAGAGATACTCCGGCACTGCCTGTACAAGCAGATGGGCAAGTCGCCACGGCCGATGCTCCCACTCTGACGGCACTCAAGAGTGGTGAGCGGATAAGCGTTGAAACCGATTTGATGCAGATCGAGATCGATTCACTGGGCGGCGATCTGCGCCGCGTGGATCTGAAGGCCTACCCGGTAAGCGGCGACAAGCCCGAGCAGCCCATCCGGCTGCTGAATGACAGCGAGGAGATCTTCATCACCCAGTCGGGCCTGCTGCCGGCACAGGGGAGCGGTAGCGCAGCCCCCAGCCACCATCAAATTTACAGTGCCAGTGCCTCAAGCTACCGTCTGGGTACGGACGAGGAGTCGCTGGAGGTGCGCCTCAACTGGCGCGATCCCAGCGGTGTGGGTGTCGACAAGGTTTACACGTTCTATCGCGGCAAATATGTCATGGATGTTCGTTACGAGATCAATAACGGCTCGGCGCAAACCTGGAGTGGCCACATGTATCGCCAGCTGCTGCGCAGTGAGCCGGCTGAGCAAGGATCGATGTTCATCCATACCTATACCGGTGGCGTGATCTACAGCACCGAAGAGAAGTACGAAAAGATCGCCTTTAGCGACATGAAGAATGAAAATCTCAGTCGCAACATTACCGGCGGTTGGGCGGCGATGATTCAGCACTACTTCCTGGCCGCATGGATTCCGAGCAAGGAGGAGAGCAATAACTACTACAGCAAGGTCTCCTCTGATGGGCGCTATATCCTCGGCATGATCGGTGCGCCACTGAGTGTGCCGGCGGGCCAGAGTGCCAGTCTGGGTGCAAAATTTTTCGTCGGTCCGAAGATTCAGGATGAGCTGGAGGCGATCGCCGAGGGGCTGGAGTTGACCGTCGACTACGGTATCCTCACTATCCTCGCCAAGCCGCTCTTCTGGTTGCTGAAGTTGATCCATGGCTGGGTGGATAACTGGGGCTGGGCCATCATTTTCCTCACCGTGCTGATCAAGGCGACCTTCTACAAACTCTCCGAGACCAGCTACAAGTCGATGGCGCAGATGCGCAAGATGCAGCCGAAGTTGCAGCAGCTCAAGGAGAACTTTGGCGATGACAAACAGAAGCTGAATGAGGCGATGATGCGCATGTATCGCGAGGAGAAGATCAATCCCCTCGGCGGCTGCCTGCCCATTCTGGTACAGATCCCGGTCTTTATCGCCCTCTACTGGATGTTGCTGGAGAGTGTCGAGATTCGCCAGCAGCCCTTCATGCTCTGGATCACCGACCTCACCGCCCAGGACCCCTACTACATCCTGCCGGTACTGATGGGCGCGACGATGCTGATTCAGCACAAGCTCAACCCCACCCCGCTGGACCCGATCCAGGCCAGGGTGATGATGATCCTTCCCATCGCCTTCACCTTCTTCTTCCTCTTCTTCCCGGCGGGACTGGTGCTCTACTGGGTGGTCAACAACACCCTCTCCATCGCCCAGCAGTACTACATCACACGGGTGGTGATAGGGACCAAGTAGCAAAAGGCCGTAGAATAAAGGGCGCAATGTTTTACACATTGCGCCCTTTTTTGTTTCATAGTTGAGAGCAGATGCAGCAGAGCAGAGAGACCATCGCGGCACAGGCCACCCCCTCTGGCAGGGGCGGGGTAGCCATTGTGCGCATCTCCGGCGGCACGGCGCGTGACTGCGCCGAGGCGATGCTCGGCCACTGCCCGAGGCCGCGCTATGCGGAGTATCTGCCGTTCCACACTCTTGAGCGGGAGATCATCGACGAGGGGATCGCTCTCTATTTTCCCGCCCCCAACTCCTTCACCGGCGAGGATGTGCTGGAGCTGCAGGCCCACGGTGGCCCGGTGGTTGTCGACCGACTCCTTGCCACGTTGCAACAGCTGGGGGTGCGCCTCGCCCGACCCGGCGAGTTTTCCGAACGCGCCTTCCTCAACGGCAAACTCGACCTGGCCCAGGCCGAGGCGATTGCCGACCTCATCGATGCCGGCAGCGAACAGGCGGCACGCTGCGCCCTGCGCTCACTGCGGGGGGAGTTTTCCCGGCGTATTCACGAGCTGGTGGAGCAGCTGACCGAGTTGCGCATCTATGTGGAGTCGGCCATCGACTTTCCCGAGGAGGAGATCGACTTTCTCGCCGACGGCCAGGTGCAGTCGCGCCTCAATGATATCCGGCAGACCCTGGGTGATGTCGCGCGGGCGGCGCAACAGGGCAGCCTGCTCAAGGAGGGGATGACGGTGGTCCTCGCCGGTCAGCCCAACGCCGG
Source organism: Gammaproteobacteria bacterium (assembly GCA_026196575.1). Lineage (GTDB taxonomy): Bacteria > Pseudomonadota > Gammaproteobacteria > Thiohalomonadales > Thiohalomonadaceae > JAPHSX01. The sequence continues at coordinate 16,075 of JAPHSX010000058.1, forward strand.
CAAGTCGAGCCTGCTCAACGCCCTTGCCGGACAGGAGCGCGCCATCGTCACCGAGATCGCCGGCACCACTCGCGACCTCCTGCGCGAACAGATCCACATCGACGGTATGCCGCTGCACATTATCGATACCGCGGGGTTGCGGGAGAGCGGTGATGCGGTAGAGCAGGAGGGGATCCGCCGCGCTTGGATGGCGATTGCCGAGGCCGACCGTGTGCTGTTGCTGGTCGATGATGCCAGCGGCGTGACCGCGAGCGATCGGGCTATCATGGATCGGCTGCCGCAAGGGCCGGGGACCACCGTCATTCGCAATAAAATCGACCTTACCGGCAGCGCCCCAGGCATGGAAAATAACGAGATCCGCCTCAGCGCCAAGAGTGGTGACGGGATCGAACTGTTGCGCAGCCACCTCAAGCAAAGCATGGGCTATGTGGGTGAGGGAGAGGGTGCCTTCATGGCGCGCCGTCGTCACCTCGATGCGCTCGCCCGCGCCGCGGAAAATCTGCAAGCGGGCGAGCGGTTGTTGGCGCAAGGCGCCGCGGAACTGCTGGCCGAAGAGTTGCGTCTGGCGCAGCAGTCGCTTGGTGAGATCACCGGAGAGGTCACCTCGGACGAACTGCTAGGGAAGATCTTCACCTCCTTTTGCATCGGCAAGTAACGGGTCGTTTGCCGCGAGGTGTATCAGCCCCCTGTACCAGCAGTCGCGACCTTTCTCATAGCCTGCCAATCGCCCGTTTGAATTCGCTGAGGGGAGCTTCCTGCCCAGGCGGCTGATAGCGCAGCGCCACATAGAGTCGCGTAATCGTGGTGATTAACTCACGGTGTTGCGGTAACGCCAGCGCGGCCCGCGTAGCGTAATCAAGCGGCCCCTCGTCGGCCTTTCTGACCACACCCCGTTTGGCCAGTTTGGCGCAAAAGCGCTGGTAGTGGCGCTGTACCGGATCGCTCTGGCGCGGCCGTTGTAACAGGACGACGGCGCTGATGAGGGCGACCAGCACCAGCAGCGCACCCACCAGGAGCAGGATCAGGCCTCCCCACCCCTTCTCCTGGAGGCCGAGCGCCTTTAACAGCCGCTCCTGTTGTCCCTTGTCAAAACCCAGCACCCACTGGTTCCAGCCGTGGTTCATCGCGTCCCACATGTGACGCAGCCGATAGAAACCCTTTTTAAAGAGGCCGAACTCCCTGCCTTGTGCCACGCCGGCCAGCAGGTCGGTGGTGGTGAAACGCTGGCTGTCGACCACCTCCTCGACACGCTCGGGCGGGATGTTGCTGGTGGGGTCGATGCGCCGCCACCCCTGACCCTCCAGCCACACCTCGCCCCAGGCGTGGGCGTTGGATTGGCGCACGATAAGGTAGTCGCCAAGGCGGTTGCGCTCGCCCCCCTGATAGCCAGTGACCACACGGGCGGGCACCCCGGCGGCGCGCATCAGGGTGACGAAACTGGTGGCGTAGTGCTCGCAAAAGCCGCGGCGGCTGTTAAAGAGAAAGTCGTCGACCGGATCGTTATCGAGCAGCGGCGGCCGGCGGCTGTAGTAGAAGTCGTTGTCGCGAAAGTAGTTAAGGGCGCGAGTGACCAGTTGCTCCGGGGTCAGCCCCGCGTCGACCCAACCGCGCGCCAGGGCGACCGTTTCCGGATTCACCTCTTCCGGCAGTTGCAGCGCGGCCCACCATTCGGCGTCATTGAGTTGGCTGGTGCGATAGTCGAGCACCGAGCTGACGGTGTAGCGCTGGGTGGTGGTAAGCGGCTTGTCGGCCAGCAGCTGAAAGTCGGGGCGAATAAGGGCGGGCGAGTCGAGCCCCTGCGGCAGGGTGGCGGGGAGGTCGAGCGCAAAGAGCCAGCGCCGATCGCCCGCCTCAAGGGTAACGTTGTAGCTTAGCGGTTCGGAGGCGGCCGCGAAGTGCGGCACCGCCGGTAACAGCGGTTGGCGCAGAGTCCTCCAGAGGCGGCCGTCGGTCCGCCACAACACCGGGCCACGCCAGTAGAGGCGGTCGGCTGCGGGGATCGGACCCTGAAACTCGACACGAAACACCACCTCTTCCGACTCCACCAGGGAGGAGAGGGTGCCCATGCGGATCTCGTCACTCAGTCCGGTCTTGCCGGTACGTTCCTGCGGCATGTGCCACAGCGGCCCGTCGAGGCGCGGAAAGAGCAGGAACAGCGCCACCATCAGGGGAAAGGCCTGCAACAGCAGCTGCCCCGCGTAACGCAGATAGAAGCGGGTGCTGGCAGCGCTCGATTGCGGGTGGTTAAGGGCGATGAGGGCGGCGGTGAGCAGCAGCACCACCAGCAGCAGATAGCCGCCGATATAGAGCGACTGGTCGAAGAGAAAGGCGCCAAGCACCAGAAAATAGCCGATATAGAGGGTGATCAGCGCATCGCGCAGGGTGCGCAGCTCCAGCAGCTTGAGACAGAGCATGACGCTAAGTAGCGCCACCCCGGCGTCGCGTCCGACAACGGATTTGAAGAGCAGCGCGACCGCGGCAAAGGCGAGCAGGGTGAGCAGCCAGCGCAGCGCACGGCGTGGCAGTGGCCACCCCTTCAGTTCATGTGCCAGCCGCCAGCCAAAGACCCCAAGAGAGGCGAGCGAGAGCGCCACCGGCATGCGCCACAGGTGCGGCAGCAACACCAAAAAGAGCGCCGCCAGGAGCCACAGCCTGCTGCTGGGCGGGGGCAACAGGTGCTGCTCGTATCGGCTCACCCGGTGAATCCTCGCCTCTCGGTGGGCATCTGGAACAGGGCGAGCGCCTCCAGGCAGTGGCGACGGTGGGCCTCGCCGCGCGACGGGGTGATCTCGCGATCGGGCAGCGCCAGGCCGTAGGTCATGCCGCGGGCATCCGCCTCCAGCACCCAGCGGGTGAGGCGTGAGAGTTTCTCCTCCAGCGCCAAGTTGCCGAGCTGCTCCCAGCGCAGCCACAGCTCCTCGTTTACCCCGCCGCCAAACTGCTTGGTCACCAGACCCTGCCCACGCGCCAGCACCTTCCAGTGCACATGGCGTAGCGAATCACCGGGGTGGTAGGGGCGCAGCGCGGCAAAGTCATCATCCCCCCTGCCCTGATCGCCATCGCTGCCGCTTGGCACCAGCAGTTCGGCAGGAAGCGAGCGCTCGTTACTGGGGGCGGGATAGACCAGGGCGCGCATCGCGATATTGGCGTAGCCCCAGGCGTGAAACAGCCCGAGCGGAAAGCGGGTGTAGAGGGTGATGCGCCCCGGATGGAGCCAGCCGCGCTGCGCTGTCGGGTGATGCAGCTGTAGCCACTGCCCGCCATTGACCGGCAGGTCGAGACCCTCGGGCGGCTGGCCGGTAAAGTGAAGCTTAAGGGCGAAGCGCGGGTGGCCACGCGGGTTTTCCACACTCAGCGGGAAGGCGGCCTGCTCGCCGGCGAACACCGGCTGGATGTGGCCGACACGAAGCCGCAACCCGTTAAGGTTGCGAAAGGTATGCACCATCGACACCACCCCCAGACCGGCGAGCAGGAAGGTAAAGATAAAGGCGAGCGAATTCTGGTAGTTGATGGCGCCGATGAGCATCGCCAGCAGCAGCACACCGAATACCACGCCATTACGGCTGGGGAGGATATAGACGCGGCGGCGGGTGAGGGTGACCGGGCCGCTCTCGGCCGCATCGCGACGCAACAGCCGTTGCCAGAAGGCGCGCTGCCCGGCAAAGAGGCGGCCGCCGACAAGGCGTCTTGTCATCTCAGGGAATGGCGACATCGGCGAAGGGTGCGACGATCGCCTCGGCGCTGACGCTACCCTGTGAGCCGGCCAGCTGCAGGCGATGGGCGGCAACGTGCGGCAGCACCTGTTGCACATCCTCCGGCATCACATGGCTGCGACCGTTGAGCAGCGCCCAAGCGCGGGCCGCGCCAAGCAGCGCCAGACCGGCGCGCGGCGAGAGGCCGTTAAGGTAGTAGGGCGACTGGCGCGAGAACTCCAGCAGCGCCTGCACATAATCGATAAGGGCATCGGCGGCGTGCACAGCCTTTACCCTTTGTTGCAGTTGCGCAAGTTCGTCAGACGAGAGCACCGGCTGCAGCGTATGCAGCATCTCGCGCCGTTCGCGTCCTGCCAGCAGTGCACGCTCGGCGTTGCGCTCCGGGTAGCCAAGCGAGATCACCATCAGAAAACGGTCGAGCTGCGATTCGGGCAGCGGAAAGGTACCGAGCTGGTGGCTGGGGTTTTGCGTGGCGATGACAAAGAAGGGGCGGGGCAGTGGATAGGTCTTGCCCTCGATGGTCACCTGCTCCTCCTCCATCGCCTCCAGCAGCGCGCTCTGCGTCTTCGGTGTGGCGCGGTTGATCTCATCACACAGCACCACCTGCGAGAAGATGGGGCCGGGATGAAAGGTAAAGCCGCCGCTCTCGCGCTCGAACACCGAGACGCCAAGGATATCGGCGGGCAACAGGTCAGAGGTGAACTGGATGCGACTGAACTCCAGCCCCAGCGTGCGCGCCAGCACACTGGAGAGGATGGTCTTGCCCACCCCCGGCAGATCCTCAATCAGCAGATGACCGCGCGCCAGCAGACAGGTGAGGGCGAGTTTGATTGAATGTTCCTTGCCGAGAATGAATTCTCCGGCACGGTCGATCACGGCGGCGAGTTGTTTATCCATAGTCTGTGCACGTTCTTGATTGTGAAGTCTGACGGTAATATTGGCACAATAGCACGGCATGTGGCTTGAAATGGTTTACCTGGCGGCTGGCGAGGTAAAGCGGATGAGGAGACAAATGATGATCAAATGGCGACGGTTTTTGGCCCTGTTGCTGGTGATGTGCAGTACCGCGGTATGGGCAGCGGAGCGCGAGGCGTTGCCGCCGGTCAATAGTCGCATCAACGACCATGCCGGGGTTTTGAGCAACAGCCAGATGCACCTGTTGTATCAGTTGCTGGCGCAGTACGATTTTGCAACACGGCACTATGTTGTGGTGCTGACCGCTGTCACGGCGGGCGGCGATTCGCCGCAGGCGTATGCCGAGCGTGTGTGGCAGGCGTGGCCGTCGCAGAAAAGGCCGCGCGCGGCGCTGTTGTTGCTGTTGCGTGAAGAGCGGCGGGCGGCCATTGTGGCGGGCGAGGAGTTAGGCAAGATACTGGATGTGGCCACCATCAAGCAGCTGCTGACCGGTGAGATCGATGTCGCGCTGCGGCGCGGTGACTTTGACGGTGCGGCGATGGAAGGGGTCAAGGCGATCATGGGTGTGTTGAGCCGTTAATCACGCGCTTGCGGCTCAAAATTCAGCGCCAGGGAGTTGATGCAGTAGCGTTGCCCGGTCGGTGGCGGACCGTCGGGGAAGATATGGCCCAGGTGGGCATCGCAGTTGGCACAGCTCACCTCGATGCGCTGCATGCCGTGGGAGTTGTCCTCCAGCAGTCGCACCTTGCCCTGCGCAGCCACCTCCCAAAAGCTGGGCCAGCCGGTGCCCGAGTCGAACTTGGCGGCGGCATCGAACAACAGCTCGCCACAGCAGGCACAGCGGTACTGCCCCGGCTCCTTGTTATGCACATACTTGCCGCTAAAGGGGCGCTCGGTTCCCTTTTCGCGACAGACATGAAACTGCTCTGCGCTCAGCCGGTCACGCCATGCCTCGTTTGCAGAGTCCTTTTGATCACCCATGGTATTGGCCTCCTGAATTGCGCCACTTGCTGTAAAGTTATAAGCAACTCACCCCCTTACAGGGGTGTCAGAACTGTGGGTGGGCACCGCCCGCCTCTCCTCTTTGTCAAAGGGTGGGATGGGCTTGCTGTGCTTCATCACTGTTATTTCGCGGCAGGTAAGAGGGGTGCAATTACAATTATCGGCCAAGTGAGTGATCAGCTGGCCAAATTATGCCTATTGCCACAACCACGCCGCGCCACGTACGCCGCTGGAGTCGCCATGTTTGGGCGGCAGCAGACGGGTCGCGACCTGGTCGGTGGAGAAGACGTGCCGCCCCCACAGCTTGGGGACATTCTGATAGAGGCGGCCGACATTCGACATGCCGCCGCCCAGCACGATCACCTCGGGGTCGAGGATGTTGATCACGGTCGCCAGGGCGCGTGCCATGCGCTCTTCATAGCGCTGCAACGTCTGTTCGGCCAGCGCGTCGCCCCCTTCGGCGGCGCTTACGATGTGTGGCGCACTTAGCGGCTTGCCGCCGTGGCGGATAAAGTCGTTTTGCAGGCCGGTGCCGGAGATCCAGGTTTCAAGACAGCCGTGTTGACCGCAGTAGCAGGCGGGGCCGGGGAGTTCGTGCGGTTGTGGCCAGGGCAGGGGGTTGTGGCCCCACTCGCCGGCGATGGCGTTGGGGCCGCTGACCAGCCGCCCGTGGATCACGATGCCGCCGCCGCAGCCGGTGCCGACGATCACCCCGAAGAGGGAGTCGGACCCGGCGCCCGCGCCGTCCGTCGCCTCGGAGATGGCAAAGCAGTCGGCGTCGTTGGCGATACGTACCTCGCGTTCCAGCCCCTCGCTGAGGTGCAGCGGCAGGGGTTGGCCGATGAGGCAGGTGGTGTTGGCGTTCTTTACCCGATGGGTGGCGGGGGAGATGGCGCCAGGGATGCCGACGCCAACGCTACCCTCTGCCCCCAGCTCTGCCTCCAGCCCCTGCACTAGCGTGATGATGGCGTTGACGATGGCCTGGTAGTCGTGGCGCGGGGTGTTGACGCGCCGCCGCTGTAAAATGGCGCCTCCCTCATCGAGGGCCACGGCCTCGATCTTGGTGCCGCCTAAATCTACTCCAATACGCATGGTCGTTCCCGAAATTGTCATAAATGGTGGCCACACTCACGGTTGGTTGAAATGGCGTGGCGCGGGTCACACATCTATAGTTGATAAGCAGGGTTGGTTATTGTTGCGGTGGGTCGCCGGAGGGTTCGATGATGACAACAGGGTTTGAAGGTGTGATGGGCGTGCCGTCCGCAAGCACGGGGCAGACGCCGTGGAGTGAGGAGCGGGCAAGGCGCATCGCCGCCGAGAGCGGGGTGGGCGAGCTGACCGAGGCACACTGGAGGGTGATCCACACTCTGCGCACGCACTTTGTGCAGTACGGGGCGTTGCCGCCGATGCGCCTCGCCTGTGGCATGAATCGCCTTGCGCCGCACTGTACCGAGGAGCTGTTTCACGGCGCGGATGTGGCGTGGCACATCGCCGGTCTGCCCAAGCCCGGCAGCGAGACGCCGGGTTATCTGTAGGCGTTTACTCCTCATACTCCGAGGCGCGGCGCGCGCTGCCCCTCACCTTTGCCGCCGGGTAGCGGTGCTCGTTGAGCGCCATCTTCTCCTGTGCCGCCTTGATCAGATCGACCCCCAGCCGCTCGGCGATGCGCAGCAGGTAGATCTGAATGTCCGCCAGCTCCATGCGCACCTCTTCCAGCTTGTCCACGGGTAAGTGCTCACTCTGCTTTTGAGTCAGCCACTGAAAGTGTTCCACCAGCTCCGCCGCCTCGGCGATGAGCGCCATGGAGAGGTTCTTCGGTGAATGAAACTGCTCCCAGTCGCGCGCCTGCGCAAACTCCGCCAGGCGGCGGCTCAGGTCATCAAGTGAGTCGGCCATTATCATCCACCTCGTCGTTAGAGTGCCCCTCAAGCATCGTCCAATAAATGGCCGGGCGCAATGTCACCGCGTGCCGTCATCCGCGCCCAGATGCAACGCCAGCCAGACGCTCTGCTGCCGCTTGTCGGTGCTCTCCACGCGGTGACGGCAGTGTGCGGGGATCAACAGATGATCGCCGGGGGTGAGTGGCATCAATTCGCCACTTTCGAACTTCAGGGTGGCGCTGCCGCTCAAGAGCACCACCCACTCGTCCCACGCCTGGTCATACCACTCGCCGGGCGGGGTGGTGTGGGCGTGGGAGACGATACGCTCCAGCCGTACCCCCTGGCGTTGCAGCAGGGTCTCGCACAGCTCCTGCGGCAGGCGTTGCGGGGTGAGGTTGAACAGATTCTGCCTTTGCATTGACGTTGGTACTAGAAACCCCAGCTGGCGGGGTGGGGATAGGGGGCGCGGCGGTTCAGATATTTCATCCCCTTGATGATCCGCACCAGATACCAGATGAGAGTGAGCAGCAGAATGAGCTTGCCGATCAGAACCCACAGCAACAGCAGGCCGCTAAAGAAGAACAACATACCGATCCAGAAGGTGCGGATCTGCAGCTGAAAGTGGCTCTGCAGCCACTGGGGCGCATCGTCACGGTAGACATAGGCGAGGATCACGCCGATTAGCGCCGAGACCAGCAGCAGCGGGGCGGCCAGCAGCAAGAGGTAGCCCAGCATGGCGATGTTGGCGCTCTTTTCCGGTTGGGTGTCGCCGTAGTCGGCCATGGGTTGCTCCCTTGGTTGAAGCGGGCCAGGTTCACTGGCGGCTGAGGTTCATATGGATGGCCCGTTAACGTGCGGGGTGCGGTGTCCGCCAGTTGGGGGCGTAATAGGGTACGCCCCACTGGTCGCCGTGGTAAGGGGCGCTCCATCCGGGGGCGGGGTAGGGCGCGCCCCACGCGGGGCCATGGTAGGGGGCGCCCCATGTGCCCCATGGCGCACCCCAGTCAGGCATGCCCCAGTTGGGGGCATAGTAGGGGCTGCCCCACGGCCCGCCCTGGTCGGGGCCGCGCCACGGCTGTCCCGACCAGGCGGGGGTGTCCCATGAGTCCCATGGCCCATTGTTCCACGGGCCGTCAACTGGCGCCCATGCAGCGGCGGCCGGCAGGGAAAAAAGAAGGACTAGCGGCAGTGCCAGCGCCGGTAGCGGGTTTTTGCCAGACGGTTTCATTTGCATGCTCCCTTCGATCCGTTATTTATTGGGTATCACCTTCTACAAAAGCTAGCCGCTTTCCCCCATCTTTAGCAAGGTGGCGCCTGTTACCGCGGCGTTTGCGAGCGGATGAGCGTGGCAAAACGGGCGAGCAGGGCGTGGCTCTGTGGCGAGGGCGCGCGCGCGGCCTGCAGCCGTGCGGCATCTTGCCCCTCCTGGCGCAGCTGCTCGCGGTAGAAGTCGATAAAGTGAGCGATGATGTCTGGGTCGAACTCCGGGTGAAACTGCAGCCCCCAGGCCGATTCGCCATAACCAAAGGCCTGGTGCGGGTCCATGGCGCTGCTGGCCAGTAGCCGCGCCCCCTCGGGCAGGTGGCGCACCGACTGACGGTGGCTGAGCTGCGCGGTGAACCGTGCGGGTAGCGCGCCCAGTAGCGGGTCGTGGCGGGCCGCGGGTTGCAGGGTGATGGTGATGCTGCCCACCTCGACCCCGGCGGGGTTGTAGTCGACCGTCCCACCCAGGGCGTGGGCCAGCAGCTGGTGGCCGAAGCAGATCCCCAGCAGGGGCACCTTGTGCGCCACCGCCTCGCGCAGCCAGGCGGCGCTCTGCTCCAGCCACGGCTCGCCATCAGTCACCATACTGCCGGAGCCGGTGATCACTATGCCGCTGATGTCGCACACTTCCGGCAGCGCCGCGCCACGCTGCGGGGCGACGACCAGCGTCTCTGACGGGGCCAGCCCCATCCCCGTGGCGATCCACTGCTCGTAGTCGCCGGGGGTGGTGGCCAGCGAGGGGATCTTGTCGCCGCACTTGATGATAAGGCAGGGTTTCATCCGAGAAACGCCTCCTTGCTTGCCAGCCACGCCAGCTCCTCCGCGCTGCTCTGGCGTCCCAGGGCGTCATTGCGGTGGGGAAAGCGGCCAAAGCGGCGCACGATCTCGCGATGGTGGCGGGCATAACCCTCGTTATCCGTCATCCCCGCCGCCGCGTAGAGGGCGATGGCGTGATCCTGATCGGCCAGCGATTCGCTGTGCATGAAGGGGAGATAGAGGAAGGTCTTGCCCGCCTCATCCAGCTCCGCGTCCCACCCCCGCGCGATGGCGCGCGCGGCCACCTCGCGCGCCTGCGCCTCGGTAGAGTAGCTCAGCCCCTGGCCGCGATAGATATTGAGGGGGAACTGATCGAGCACGATCACCAGCGCCAGGGCGCTACAGGCGCTCTGCTCCCAGTCGGCCAGCCCGCCGGTACGGGCCGCCTGCCAGGTGGCCTCGAAACACTGGCACAGCTCCGCATCGAACTCGGGTGTGGAGCGGAACCAGAGCGGCCGCGTCCGGTCGGCAAACCAGAAGGAAAGTACGGCGTCAAAATGGGTTTCGTTCATATGCGCTATTAAACATTTATCCCTATTGCGATCAACCCCGCCGCTTTCGAAACCGTGGTTGTTTGCGGCTTGCGTGCCAGGTAAGCCGGGTGTTGTTTGACGGGTGCAGGCGTCACGCCACACACGTCATTATTGTCTATACTTTTGCTGTTACCCAAGCAAAATGGTCAGGTTCTGACTGAAGGAGGCAACCATGTGGCGCAGACTCTATCTCACCTTCCCCGACAGTGAACACGCCCGCCAGGTCAGCGACGAGCTGCAGCGGGACGGTATAAAACGCGAGCAGTTGCACGCCATGAGCCGTGACGGCGGCGCGCTGCCCGGTCTCCCGCCCGCCAGCGCCGGTCAGCAACAGGATCGCGTCTGGTTTTGGGAGCGCCTCTACTGGAACGCCAATCTCGCCCTGTTTGGCGTGGCGCTGTTCGGTTTTGTCGTGGCGCTGTTTAACGGTGCCGCCGCCTGGGCGCTTTTTGCCGCGGCGGTGATGCTCTTCACCTTCCTCGGCGGCAACTACTTTGTCAGAGAGCTCCCCCACGCCCACCTCAACGAGATGCGCGAGCCGCTGCAGCATGGCGAGGTGGTGCTGATGGTCGATCTGCCGCCACAACAGCTGCAATGGGCAGAGGCGATCGTTCGCCGCCACCCCGAGGCGGGTGGCAACGTGGTCGGTTGGACAGTGCCTGGACTGGGGATGTAGGGGCATCCTACCCAAGCGACGGCCTGCTGTGCCATGCAAAAAGGTGGTTGACTTTGTCTGTCGCCGGCCCTACATTGAAAAGCAATCAATTACTCACAAATGATTATGGGCAAGTCACACGAAGAGCGCAGACAGGAGATCATCGAGGCCACCATGGCGTTGTCGGTGGAGAAGGGGCTGAAGAAGCTCACCACGCAGGCCATTGCCGATCGCGTGGGGATCGCGCAGCCGACTATCTTTCGCCACTTCAAGAGCCGCGACGAGATCTTCGGCGCGGTGATCAGCTGGGTTGGGGAGAGCCTGTTCAAGGTGGTTGGGGGGTTCTTCACGGGCAGCGGCCCGGCCGATGAGCGGTTGCATCAGCTCATTCTCAATCAGTTGGCCTTTATGAACAGGCAGCGGGCGATCCCGCGTGTGCTCTTCTCCGATCGGTTGCACCTGGAGTCGCCGAAGCTCAAGGCGGTGGTGCAGAAGATGATGGATGGTTACGCACGGAGCCTGATCCGGTTGCTGGAGGAGGGGGTAGCGGAGGGGGTCTTTCGCCAGGATCTCGACCCGGAGCAGACGGCGCGCTATCTCGTGGCGATGATTCAGGGGCTGGTGATGCGCTGGTCGGTGTATGAGTTCAATTTTTCACTGGAGGATGAGGCGGAGCCGCTGTGGCGCTTCCTCTGGCCTTCACTTAAACCCTGATTGCCCGGGTTTTTTGCGCGCAACAGGTGAGCAATCAATTACTTTTGTAGGTGAGACATGCGACGACTGTGTGGCTGGATGGGGATTATGACCCTGCTGGTGTTGGCGGCCCCCGCGGCGGCGGCGGGGGATGTGATGAACAGGATGATGCAGGGGTTGGGGGCGGAGATGGCACGCATCAACGAGGGGATCTGGCGCGAGGATTTCGAGGCGATAGCCGGGGCGGCGGCGGCCATCGCCGAACACCCTCTGCCGCCGCTGTTGCAGCGGCTGGAGCTGCTGGCGCAACTGGGTACGGCCGCCCCCCGCTTCATGGCGGCGGATGATGAGATGAGGGAGGCGGCACTGGCGCTGAAGGAGGCGGCAGAAGGGGGGCGGATTGACGAGGTCGTGAGTCGTTATCAGCCGTTGCAGCAGCGGTGCGTGGCCTGCCACCGCTGGTATCGCCGCGATGGGCCGGGGGCGGCAGAGCGCCGTGAAATAGTTACCGAGTGGGGCGGAAGCGATGAACAGTAATGATGCAGGGGGGCGTGGGCGCCTCAAGGGGCGTTTTAACTTCAGGGCCGCGCACGGCCTGTTGCTGGGGCTGCTGGTGATAGCGATTATTGCCGGGGTGCGTCTGCGCGAGCGGCTGGTGGAGCCTGCGGTGGTGCCACCGCCGCCGCTGCTGGTGGAGAGTGTGCGCGCCATACCCGCCCCGTTGGTGGTGACCGCCAGCTACAGCGGCAGCGTGGAGGCGCGGCGACGCGCCACGCTCTCGGCCCGACTTGGTTCGACGGTGGTGGAACGCCTGGTGGGTGAGGGTGAGAGCGTGGTGGCGGGGCAGTTGCTGTTGCGTCTCGATGCGACCGAGCCGCGGCAGGAGCTGGCGCGGTTGCAGGCCGCGGCGCAACGGGTGCGTGCCGACCTGAACTACTGGGAGGGGCAGCTCAAGGCCGACCGGCAGCTCTTCGCCAAGGGGACGATCAGTGAGCAGCGGCTGCAGCAGACCATGCTGCAGGCCGACACGCTGCGCGCCGCGCTGGAGGAGAACCGCCATGCCCTGGCCACCGCCGAGACCCGCCTTGGTTATGCCGAGGTGGTCGCCCCCTTTGCCGGGGTGGTGCAGGCGCTGCTGGTGGAGGAGGGGGAGACGGTGAATCCGGGCAGCGCGCTGCTGGAGCTGGTGGACCCGACCACGCTCAAGGCGGTGGTCAGCGCGCCGCAGGTCGATCGGCAGCGGCTCGCGCCTGGCCTGCAGGTCTATCTCGACCTGCACCACCTGGCCACCTTCCGGCTGGGGGAGATCGCGCGTATCTACCCCGCGCTGGAGAGTCGCAGCCGCAACCTCACCTTCGAGGTGGCCCTGCATGAGGAGGAGAGCCCCGCCGCCACGCCGCTGCAACCCGGCATGAGCGTGGCGGCGGTGGTGGAGCTGGAGCGGATAGAGGCGGCGATCAGCGTGCCGCTGCATGCGGTGCGGCAGCGCCAGGGACGCGA
>JAPHSX010000015.1 GCA_026196575.1 Gammaproteobacteria bacterium
GATGCTCCCCAGCGCGGGGCACTCCTGCGCCATCCCCTTGCGCGCCACCCCCACCACCAGCAGCTCCACCCCCAGCTCCGACACCAGTTTGGGGATGATGTGCGAGGCCCACCCCTCCAGCAGGTGGGGGGTGGCGGCCATGGCCGGATGGCGCGCCAGCATCTTCTCCAGCAACTCACGATGTGCCGCCTCGATCTTCGCCCGCAACAACTCACTCTCATCGGCCGAGGAGACCGCACGCAGCACCTTGGCATCGGGCAGCTCCCAGGCGTGCGCCAGGTGCAGCGGCGTATCATTCATCACTGCCATGGTATGGGCGAGGCGCAGCAGGGCATCATCACCACGCCCCTCCTCACCCAGACTGCTGTCGAGCGCCACCGCAGCCAGCACCGGGCCACGCGGCAGGTCGCGCAGAATCATTACCGGACAGGGGCAGAGGCGAATGAGCCGCGCATCCATCGGGCCGATCGCCCGCGGCTCCTGCACCGGCCCCTTGGCACCCTTGATCAGCAGCTTGTGGCCACCCCGGGTGATCGAGCGCACCGCCTCCAGATGGAGCCTGCCGCTGTCGACCTTGACGCGGATATCGAGGCCGCTTGAGGCGTAGGGGGCGACCATCGCCAGCAACTCCTCCTCACGCGCCTTCAACAGCTTCTCCTGCAAACCTGCCAGGGGGTGGAGGCGGCGCAGCACCGCCCCCTCCACCGCCGAGATCTCCAGCACATCCAACACCACCAGCCGTGCGCACCACGCCCCCGCCAGCTCGACCGCCCGGCGCAGGGCGTAGCCCTCATCGGGGGCATTGTCGGCGATGAACAGGATGCTGTTTATTCCCTTCACGGTGGGCATGGTCGGGCTCTCTGTGTGGCGCGCAAACAAGGAAAGGGGCGGAGTGTACGGTCTCCACACGCCCTTTTTCAAGTTAACCTTTTCGCATACTGCCACACGCCGATTGCCTGTCGTCCCTCCATCACTTACTCTTGCGCGCTGCCGGCACCCCTACAACCCGTTATTACCAAGGAGAACACCATGGCTGCACCCTCTCTGCGTGAGCGCGCCGGCGTGTGGATTGAGTCCCGCCCGGTGCAACGGTTCATTATCGGTCTGATTGTGCTCAATGCCGTCATCCTGGGCATGGAGACCTCCCCGACACTCATGGGCCAAATGGGGCCAACGCTGATAGGTGCCGACCAGGCGATCCTCGCCGTCTTTGTCTTCGAGATCGCGGTCAAGCTCTACGCCTTCGGCCTCGGTTTCTTTAGGCGTGCCTGGAATAACTTCGACTTTATTATTGTCGGCATCGCCCTGGTGCCGGCGAGCGGGCCGCTGGCAGTGCTGCGGGCACTGCGCATACTGCGGGTACTGCGCATGATCTCGATGGTGCCGCGCCTGCGCTTTGTGGTCGAGGCGCTGCTGCACGCCATCCCCGGCATCGCCTCCATTGCCGCACTGATGCTGCTGGTTTTCTATGTCTTTGCGGTGATGGCCACCACCCTCTTTGGCGGGCAATTCCCGGCGTGGTTCGGCAGTATCGGCGCCTCCATGTACACCCTGTTTCAGGTGATGACCCTGGAGTCGTGGTCAATGGGGATCGTGCGTCCGGTGATGGAACATTTTCCCTTCGCCTGGCTCTACTTCATCCCCTTTATCCTCATCGCCACCTTCACCATGCTCAACCTCTTTATCGCCATCATCGTCGACACCATGCAGACCATGCACCATGTCGAACATGAGGAGGAGCGGGAGCATATCGAGGAGGTGGTGCATCAGGATACCGATGCCCTGGGACGCGAACTGCGCTCACTACGCGAGGAGATGGCGCAGTTACGCCAGGCGCTGCAGCAGCGCGATTAGGCCGCGCGGCAGAAACGGGTCAATACCTGCTGCAGCCTCTCGGGCTGCAGCGGCTTGACCAGAAAGTCGTTCATTCCGCCGGCAAGAGCGGCATCGCGCTCACTGCTCATCACATCAGCGGTGAGGGCGACAATCGGCAGCATCCTGTCTGTTTCACGTATCGCCCGGGTGGCGGCAAGGCCGTCGAGCTGCGGCATGTGCAGGTCCATCAGCAACAGGTCATAGCCGCCACGCGCCGCCTCAGCAACGGCCAACGCCCCATTCTCCACACAGGTGACGGTACAGCCAAAGTCATCAAGAAAACGGCTGACCACCATGCGGTTGATGGCATCATCCTCGGCCACCAACACATTGGCCGCAAAGCGCGATGGCAACAGCATCGGCGTCTCGTCAAAGGGTTCGGGCGCGGCCTCGCGCAGCGGCAGGCGCAGACGAAAGCAGGTCCCCTCATCGAGCTTGCTCTCCACCTCGATGGTTCCCTGCATCAGCTCGACCAGGCGGCGCACAATGGTCAGCCCCAGCCCACCGCCACTGAAGCGCCGGCTCAAGGTATTGTCGGCTTGGGAGAACTGCTCGAAGATCGCCTCCAACCGCTCCGCGGGAATGCCAATACCGCTATCCTGCAGTGCGATCAACAGCTCCTCCCCCTGCGCCTGCAGCCGCAGGGTAACGCCCCCCTGTGGGGTAAACTTGAGGGCATTGCCGATGAGGTTGATCAGAACCTGGCGCAGGCGCAACGGGTCGATCTCAATCCACGGCGGCAGCGCTGCGTCGTACTCCACATCAAGCGCCAGCCCCTTCTCCTCGGCGCTGTGGCGAAACAGCACCACCAGCTCATCCACCAGCGGGCGCAGCTCCGTCGGCTCCATCTCCAGGGCAAGCTTGTTCGCCTCAATCTTGGAGAGTTCGAGCACATCGTCGATCAGCCCCAGCAGGGTCTTGGAGGCGGCGCGGATGATCTTGGCGTGCTGTCGCACCTCGGGGGAGAGCTCCTCGCGTAGCAGGATGTTGCTAAAGCCCAGGATGCCGTTCATCGGGGTGCGGATCTCATGGCTCATGTTGGCGAGGAAGTTACTCTTGGCCACGCTCGCCGCCTCTGCCCGCTGCCGCGCCTCACTCAGCGCCTCCACCAGCTCCTGGCGCAGCCCCTCGTAAACGTAGAGCAGCACACTCATGGTGAGGGTGCTGCCGACCGTCACCAGCAGGAAATCGATGTGGTAGGGGGTAAGGTCGATGCCACCCAGTTCGGTCAGATAGATGGCGATCACCCCGAGGTTGAAGAGGGCGGTCCAGACCATGCCTCGCCGTTTACCATCGAGCAGAAAGGCCAACAGCGGGTAGGTGGCCAGCCACAATACGCCGGCATTGCCCACGCCGCCGTGAATGGTGGTCGCCAGCAGCATCAGCGCCACCGAGATAAGCATCACACTCACCGCGGTCTGGATACGGCGGTGTGAGCGCAGCCAGAAGAGATTAGCGACATTTAGCACCAGCACCGGAAGGTGCAGCGCCGCCAGTTCATAGACACCCTCCAGCAGATGAATGGTGTTGAAGAAGAGAACGGGGACGCACCCCACCAGCACCATGCGCTCGAACATGCGGATCTGCAGATCGGCGCGGTAGGTGGAGTCGTCGTGTGTGATCCGTTCGAAGATGCTCAAGCCGCGAGGTCCATATCAAGGGTTCCAGTAAGTGAGGCGACACTCTTATAGCACGCGTAGTGTAACAGTTCCGGAGCGCGGCAAAAATGGAGCAAGGCCACTCTGTTAGCCCTCCTCCGGCAACAGAGCGGCCTCGCCCCGACCCCGCTCCCTAGTAGACGGCGCTATCCGCCTCGTAACGCAACCCCTTGCCCGCCGCCTGTTCACGCACCGCACTGTAGATCTTCTCATCCAATGAGTCTTTGGCACCCCCCTCCGCCGCCACCTTCTCCTTGAGATAACGGCTGCGCTTCTCTGCTATCGTCTTGATCTGTGCCTGCAGGTCCTGACGCTGCTGCGCCTTCTCGACAATCACCGCCTGACGCTCAGAAGGTTCCATCGCCTGCAGCGGCGCGGGCAGTTCACTCTCCTCGATAGCGCCAATATCAACCCGGCCGCTGGCCACATCGCTCACCAGCTCACCATCACCGAGAAAGTTCGACTCACCGCTCTTCGAGACATTGAAGGTGGCGCGGCGGGCACGCGACTCCACCGAAGAGGAGGCCGTCAGCTTGTCACTCGCCTCCACCTTCTTGCGCTGCTCGGCCCGCTTCTCTTCATTGCCGTAGTAGAGGCGGGTCTCATCCATCTTCGCCGAGAGTTCGGCCAGCTCCCTGTCAAAGGGGGTGGCAATAGCGACAGCGCTGCCTGACTGCTCGACCTGAAAGAAATCACCACTGCCGGCACGGGCGATCTGCTGCCACATATGCAGGGTCTCGCCGTTGTTGCCTGACTGAATCGCGTTAATCACGATACCGCGCTGCTTCGCCGCGGCGATGGTCACCGGGTACTTCACATCATCCTGGTAGTCCATGTGAGCAGGGGCATCGCCCACCAGAAAGACCACCTTGTAGGTATTCTGATCCTGACTCCACGACATTTTGTTTACCGCATCATCCAGCGCCTGATTCACACTCTCCGGGCCATCCCCGCCACCCTCGGCGCGAAAGTCCATCAACGTGGCGTAGGTGGAGTCGAGGTCGGCAGAGAGATCCACCACCCGGGTGACATAGGCATCGCCGCGGTCACGGTAGGCCACCAGGCCAATACGGATCTCCGGTGCCGGTTGCGCCGAGGCCATGGTGTTGGCGATGGACCAGATCTTCTCCTTCGCCGCCTGGATTAGGCCGCTCATGCTGCCGGTGGTATCGAGCACAAACACCGCCTCTACCCGTGGCCGTTCATTACTTGCTGGTGTGACCGGGGGTAATTTAACCGGATAACTATCCGGTTGCGGTATCGCCGCCACACCGTTGAACACGGGAAACAGCGCCACCGCGGCCGCGGTGGCGATAAACAGTGCCAGTGCAATCAGTTTGGTTTTCATGGTCGTTCTCCTTCAATGAAATGAAATCAGTTAACAGCTGAAAGTTTGCGCAGTGCCGCCTGTGCCGTACGCCGTGCCTGTGCGAAACGGTCGTCCTCCGCCATCACACCATCGGCCGCTGACGACGGCCTGTTCCAGTTGCGCGGGATGAAGACAAACAGCGCCTGCAGCAGGAAGAAACACCAGAGCGCCAGCAGCAGACTGCCCGACTGCGCGGTGGCCCAGACCACCGCGGCGACGGCGACCAGGTTAAGCCCCAGATCCGCCAGCGCCGGCAGCAGGCTGGAGTAGAAGTAGAGCGAGCGCACCAGCCAGATCATCGCCACATGCACCAGCACGTAGAGGAGTAACGGCGGCCCCATCCAGGCGGTGGCGACGGTGATCGACAGCCACCCCAGCAGGGTCGTCATGCGCCCCAGTCGTACCCCGCTCCAGCGCAGCAGGTAGAGGAGATAACCAAAGGAGGCGCTGGCAATCACCAGGTGTAACGCCGTGACACTGCCAACTAGCGGCGCGAGGGCGATAAAAAATACCTCTCCCAGCAGTGAGGCCAGCAGCGCAATGCCGACACCCTGTAAAAATCCCGGCGCTCTCATGACGGCATCCTCCGCTGTCTTTCCCGCAGGAAGGCTACCTCAACCTCATCGTCACGCACGGACACCGCGGCGGCCGGAGCGCTCGCAGACGCCGGGGCCTCACTGCCGAGAAACTCCGCCTTCTGGCGCATCCCCTGCAGCTCATCACGATGCTGCTCGATACGCGGTGTGAGCTGCTTTATCTGTTCGGCCAGCGCCTCGCCCTTCTGCGCCAGCAATGCGCCGTGGCGCTCCGTCTCCAGGCGCCGCCGGATGATGCCGCGCGCCAGCTCCTCCTTGTTCGATTTAAAGCAAAGGTCCAGCTCCTCCTCACTCTTCGCCAGCCCCTGCTCCAGCCCCTGCAGCCGCCGCCGCAACTCGCCCTGCTCATGCTCCATCAACTTGAGTTGCTGCTGCTCCTGCTGCAGTGCCTTCTCCATTTCACGAATCGCCTGCGCCAGCAGCTGCTGCGGCTCCTCGATGCGATCCAGCACCGCGTGCATGTCGGCGCGGAACAGTCTTGCTACCCTGGTAATAAGTGCCATCTCCTTCTCCTCCTGGTTGTCGGGTTGTTGCCTGTGGAGAGAAGTTTAGGTTTGAGCCACTGGGGCAAGTAGGCCGACTTTGGTAAAACTTTTGCCCGCCGTTTACACAAACTTTACATGCCGCCGCGGGCAGGTGCTGGTAAGCTGAATTCCTATGAGCAGAAAGATGAAAATCCTGGTGGTGGAGGATGAGGTGGCGATCCGCGAGGGGCTGCTCGACCTCTTCGTGTTCCACGGCTACGAGGTGGAGGGCGCCGCCGAGGGCACGCAGGGGCTGGCGCTGGCGCAAAGCGGCCGCTTCGACATGATCCTGCTCGACGTGATGCTGCCGGGGATGGACGGCTATGCCATCTGCAACGCCATTCGTGAGCAGGATCGCAGCCAGCCAATCATCATGCTCACCGCCAGGGGCAGCGACGAGGAGATCATCCACGGCCTCTCCCTGGGCGCCGATGATTACGTCACCAAGCCCTTCTCGGTCACGCAGCTGGTGTTACGGGTACAGGCGGTGCTGCGCCGTGCCCATCCCGCTCAGGAAGAGAGTGACGAAATCCGGCTGGGTGATGATCTCACCATCGACACCCGTAACCTCTGCGGCCAGCGCGGCGCAGAGGCGCTGAACTTCACCCGCCGCGAGGTCGAGATCCTGCAATACCTGCACGCCAATAACGACCGACCGGTGGCGCGCGAGGAGCTGCTCAACAAGGTGTGGGGCTACGCCCGTAACCTCGATATCGAAACGCGCACTGTCGATATCCACATCGCCAAACTGCGCCGCAAGATTGAACCCATCCCGGCCGAACCGCGTCACCTCGTCACCATCCGCGGTGCCGGTTACCGCCTGCAGAGCCGCTAACGTGTTCGCCGCGCGCAACATCAAGCGACTGCGCCTGGGGCTGTTGCTCTTTTTTATCGCCCTCGCGGTGCCGACCGCCCTGCTGGTGGGGCAGGCCTACCGTCAGCTCAAGTGGGAGGCCTTTCACCAGCACCGGGTGATGGCCGAAGAGCTGGCCGCGCGCAGTGACCGCAAACTGCAGCAGCTGTTCAACGCCGAAGAGTCGCGCAGCTTTACCGACTACAGTTTTCTTAACGTTGCCGGCGGAACCGAGGCCAGTTTTATTCAACGCTCCCCGCTCTCCGCCTTTCCGGTGAAGGGCGAGATCCCCGGACTGCTTGGCTATTTCCAGATCGATACCGAGGGGGACTTCACCACCCCGCTGCTGCCGCAACACGAAGATGCCAGCGCCCTCTATGGCATCCCCGCCGATGAGCGTGAGCACCGCCTGCAACTGCAGGCCCGGTTGCAGGATATTCTCAGCAAAAACCGTCTGGTCAGTGCCAAACGCGAGGGAACAGAGCGCGTACGCAGCAGAAAAATTGCGCCGGATGAGAGCCTGCGACAAAAGGCCATGCCAGCGCCCTCCTCGCAAGGCGTTGAGGCCGAGGATGAAGTGATAGCCGAACTGGCGACCCGCCCCTTCTATCAAGATAACGAACCCGACAAGGATGCCACCGCCATGACCGCACCCCCACCCGTCGAGGAGGTGACGAGTCAGGTCGCCTTTGACCGTCTCAGCGAGTCACCAAGCACCCAACAGGAAGAGAAAAAGGAATCGTCACAGAACCCGCTGGGGCGGATCGAGGATCTCAAACTCGACTCGCGCTATCAGAGTGCGCCGGCACCAGAGAAATCGACGCCGACGATGCCCGCCAGCAAGCGTCGCACTATGCGCAAGGAGAGTAACGTATTGCCCGTCGATGAGCCTGCCTCAGTAGCCGTACTTCGTGATAGCGACACCACACGCACGCCGGTGCGCATCACCACCTTCCAGAGCGAGATCGACCCCTTCGAGATGCGCCTGCTCGACAGCGGTCACTTCGTGCTGTTCCGCAAGGTGTGGCGCAACGGCCAGCGTTACATCCAGGGGGCATTGATCGAGCGTGAGGCGTTCCTGCGCGGCCTCTTCGAACCACTGTTTCGCGAGACGGCGCTGTCACAGATGAGTGACCTTGCCATTGCCTATCGCGGCGACATCTTTACCGCCTTCGCCAGCAGGGCATCGCAACGTTATCTGTCGAGTAGCGATGAGATGGAGGGGACGCTGCTCTATCAGGGCCGCCTCTCCGCCCCACTCAGCGAGATGGAGCTCATCTTCTCCATCAAACATCTTCCTGCCGGCCCCGGCGGCAGCCTGCTCGCCTGGCTCACCGCCATTTTGCTGTTGGTATTATGTGGCGGCCTGCTGCTGCTCTACCGCCTGGGGGTCGGCCAGCTCACCCTGGCGCGCCAGCAGCAGGACTTTGTCTCCGCCGTCAGCCACGAACTCAAAACCCCACTCACCTCGATTCGCATGTACGGCGAGATGCTGCGCGAGGGGTGGGCCAGCGAAGAGAAAAAACGCAGCTACTACGACTTCATCTACACCGAAAGCGAACGTCTCTCCCGCCTCATCAACAACGTGCTGCAACTGGCGCGCATGAGACGCAACGAGCAGCAAATCGACCTCCATCCCATCAGTGTCGGTGAACTGCTCGACATACTGCACTCCAAGGTCAGCTCACAGATCGAACAGGCCGGTTTTACACTGCACCTGGAGTGCGACGAGCAGACCCGCGCCAGCGTGATTGCCGTCGATGCCGACAGCTTCACCCAAATCATCATCAACCTGGTCGACAACGCCATCAAGTTCTCGGCCAAGGCGGAACGCAGGCAGATCGACATCGGCTGTCAGTATCAGAGCAAGGGAAGGATTTTATTTACCGTGCGCGACCACGGCCCCGGCGTGGCCCGCGACCAGATGAAGAAGATCTTCACACTCTTCTACCGCTCGGAGAACGAACTGACTCGCGAGACCGTCGGCACCGGCATTGGACTTGCCCTGGTGCGTCAACTGGCCTCCGCCATGCACGCCGAGGTCGATATCCTCAACCGCGAACCGGGGGCCGAATTCAGGCTGATCTTTCCGGTGGCAGTGGCCGATCATTGATATTCCACTGAACACGGCAACTGATACTTCCCGGCCACAAGTACCCACTAAAGCGCATGAAAAACGCCGCACACACTGGGGCCAATTATGGCAGATCACCTTTTCCATCCTTCTTACTTTTCATAACAGATTTGACGTATCGCCCAAATTCACGATCCTGTGCACGTCTTTCGGCCAGTGTCGCACTATTGAAAGCTTGTTCCTTCATCAGCTTGAGGTAACTATCAAGGCGTCTCTCATCAAGTTTACCGGCCTCGATCTCCTTACGCACTGCGCAGCCAGGCTCATTTTGATGATGGCAATCAGAAAATTTACACTTATAGGCAAGTGTTGTAATTTCTGAAAATGTTTCATCAAGACCGTGCTCGCAGTCAGCAAGCTGCAACTCTCTCATGCCTGGAGTATCAAGCAGTAGCACACCTGATGACAATACATGCAGTGACCGACCGGTTGTTGTATGTCGTCCTTTATCATCATCCTCTCGAATAGCCTGAGTACGCTGCACGGATTGTCCCGACAGGGTATTAATCAAGGTAGACTTGCCAACACCCGAGGAACCGAGAAAGGCGACTGTTTTACCCGGCTGGCACCAGGGTATCAATTGATCGACACTGCTCTTCTCAAGGCTATTAACCGCCACCACATCGAGCATCCTGCCAAGGCTCCTGGCCCTTGAGATGTAACTCTCCTGATTTTCACAACAATCGGTCTTTGTCAGCACAATCACGGCCTCGACATCGGCCTCATTGGCTAACGCCAAGTAACGCTCCAACCGATTAGGGTTGAAGTCGAGGTTCATGGAACTGACCACGAACACCGTATTGATATTCGCGGCAATCAATTGCCTACTGGCCTTTTTGCCGGCGGCCTTGCGCGTGAAGAGTGAGACTCGATTCAATAAACGGAGAAATTGATGATCACCGTCTAGCAATAGCCAGTCACCCACAGTGATATCCACCATTGATGCTGAGATTGGCAGTGTTACATTGCCGCTTGCAGTGACAAGTTGTAGCAAAGAACGTTCCTGCCCGAACACTCTGGCCGGGGTGCAGGTTTCATACTCTTCAAGTGTAAGTTGTTGTTGAAAAAAGTTGTTCCATCCCAGATTGGATAGGAGATATTTAGTAGACATAAAAACCCCTGACGCTGCGGCGTCATGACTAATTCGACTTGTTCGACTTGTTCAACTTGGGGGCGTACTGCGCCCCGGCGCAGGAACCGGGAAGAATGAGATTAAGAAATACTATCAGCTATCTGCCCGGAGGGTTTTTACGACAATCATCTTTACCTCCAGTGTCTATTTAATTGGCGACGGTTTAATTTTATCACATAAGAGGGGGAGTCATCTTTATAGCCCTCTTTCATGCGAATAGCGGTCATCCACTTTCACGAATTAACATCCTTTACCGGCCGCTAGCTAACTCTCCCCGATACCCTGTAACTTGCTCCGCAGTAGACACCTCCCGCCAGACATATTTCATTGTGTTCACGCCACAACAAACCTAGGCGATGGTCACCGCCTTGCTGGCATAGACATCCTGAATCGCATTCAATAGCTTCACCCCCTCGGCCATCGGTTTCTGGAACGCCTTGCGCCCCGAGATGAGTCCCATGCCGCCGGCCCGCTTGTTGATCACGGCGGTGCGCACCGCCTGGTGCAGGTCATCCTTGCCGGAGGCGCCACCCGAGTTGATCATGCCGATGCGTCCCATGTAGCAGTTGGCCACCTGGTAGCGCACCAAGTCGATGGGGTGCTCGCTGGTCAGCTCCGAGTAGACTCTGGGGTGGGTCTTGCCGAAGTTCAGCGCGGTGTAACCGCCGTTCTTGTCGGCCTGCTTCTGCTTGATGATGTCGGCGCCGATGGTCGCCGCCAGGTGATTGCCCTGGCCGGTGAGGTCGGCGGCGGTGTGGTAATCCACCCCATTTACCTTGAAGGCGGGGTTGCGCAGGTAGGCCCAGAGGAAGCAGACCATCCCCAGCTCGTGGGCGCGGGCAAAGGCCTCGCTCACCTCCAGGATCTGGCGCCGCGACTCGGGGGCGCCGAAGTAGACGGTGGCCCCCACCGCCGCCGCCCCCAGCTCGAAGGCCTGCTCGACACTGGCAAAGAGGGTCTGATCGTAGATGTTGGGGTAGGTTAGCAGCTCGTTGTGGTTGAGCTTCACCAGGAAGGGGATCTTGTGGGCGTACTTGTGACTCACCGAAGAGAGCACCCCCATGGTGGAGGCGACCGCGTTACACCCCCCCTCGATGGCGAGGC
>JAPHSX010000033.1 GCA_026196575.1 Gammaproteobacteria bacterium
GCGTGCTGGGTTGGCGTGCGCATCGCCACCGCGATGTCATTGGTCACCTGATCACCGGCGATCGGGATCACCGCCGTGTGACGAATCGCCCCCTCGCTGAAGACCGCGATATCGGTGGTACCACCGCCGATGTCGACCAGGCAGACCCCCAGCTCCTTTTCGTCCTCGGAGAGCACCGCATAGGAGGAGGCAAGCTGTTCCAGAATCACATCGTCCACCTCCAGACCACAACGGCGCACACATTTAATGATGTTCTGCGCCGCGCTCACCGCGCCGGTCACCAGATGGACCTTCGCCTCCAGCCGTACCCCGGACATGCCCACCGGCTCGCGGATCCCCTCCTGGTTATCGATAATGAACTCCTGCGGCAGCACATGCAGGATGCGCTGATCGGCGGGGATGGCGACCGCGCGCGCCGCATCGATCACCCGCTCCACATCGCCGTGCGTCACCTCCTTGTCGCGGATCGCCACGATACCGTGGGAGTTGAGGCTCTTGATGTGGCTACCGGCGATTCCGGCGCAGACCGAATGGATCTGGCAGCCTGCCATCAGCTCCGCCTCCTCCACCGCACGCTGAATCGACTGCACGGTGGACTCGATATTGACCACCACCCCCTTTTTCAAACCACGCGAGGGGTGCGAGCCGATACCGATGATCTCAATCTGGTTCTCCGCATTCACCTCGCCGACAATCGCCACCACCTTGGAGGTGCCAATGTCCAGCGCCACAATCAGATTTTTTTCCATCTTCTTTGACATAACTCCCGTTCTCCTAAGCCGCCGCTGGCGCGTGTCCGGCGCGCCACCGCACGGCGAGGCCGTTGGTGTAACGCAGATCGATGCTTTCGATCATCGCCAGACGCGGCTTGAGTACCCGCGGAAAGACCCGCACAAAACGCAACAGGCGCAGATCGGTATCCTGTCGTCCGAGTCCCAGTTGCAGACCATTATCCAGGCGCAGCGAAAGGGCGCGCCGCTCGTCCAGCGAGAGGTGGGTGATGGTCAAGCCCAGCGGTTTCAACATCCCCTGCATTGCCACATACTGCTCCGCCACCTGTCGATTGCTGTCACGCGGACCGCGCAGCAGCGGCAAACGCCCCCATGACTCATCCAGCTGCGGGCGGAAGAGCTCACCGCGCATATTCACCAGCGCCTCGTTGCCCCAGCGTGCCAGCGCCTGCTGCTCGGTCACGCGCACCACCAACTTGTCGGGCCAGGCACGGCGCACGGTGGCACGCTGCACCCACGGTAGCGCTTCCAGCGCATCGCGCACCGCATCCACATCGACTCCAAGAAAACCGGCCTGCACATAACGCCCCACGGTGTCGCGAATCGTCTGCTGCGCCACCCGCTGCAACGGGCTCTCGATACGCACGGTGTGCAGCGGAAACCGTGCCGGATCCAGCAGCTGCTGTCCGCCCCATACCACGGCCCCAAGCAACAGCGCCGAGAGCAGCAGCTTCACCACCACCGCCACGCCACGTCCCTCCGGCTTCGGCTCACGCTGGAGGCGGGTCGCACCGTGTACCCGCCTAGCCACGGTTCACCTCAAGCGTGGTCTCCAGGATGCGCCACACCAGCTCATCAAACTCAATTCCGGCCGCCCGCGCCGCCATCGGCACCAGGCTGTGATCGGTCATACCGGGAACGGTATTGGCCTCCAGCAGAAAGGGCTCACCAGCACTATCGAGCAACACATCGATGCGCCCCCAACCACGCGCCCCCAATACCGCAAAGGCGCGCCGGGCCAGCGCCTGCATGCGCGCCACCTGCTCCTCGCCCAGGCCACAGGGACAGAGGTAGCGGGTGTCACCCTGCAGATACTTGGCCGAGTAGTCATAGAACTCATTGGCCGGCACGATCTTCACCGGTGGCAACGCCTCGCCGTTCAAAATGGCCACGGTAAACTCACCGCCACCCATGTACTTCTCCGCCAGCACCAAAGCGTCGTATCGAGCGGCGCTGCGATAGGCCGCCGCCAGCTCGCCCGGCCGCTTCACCATGCTGATGCCGACACTGGAGCCCTCATTCGCCGGTTTGACAAAGAGCGGCAGGCCGAGCTGCCGCTCCACCGCGGCAAAATCGCTCTGCTCATTCAGCAGCACGCACTCCGGTACCGGCAGACCAACCGCCTGCCACAACAGCTTGCTGCGCCACTTGTCCATGCCAAGGGCCGAGGCCTGCACGCCGCTGCCGGTATAGGGCAGACCCATCACCTCCAGCGCCCCCTGCAGGGTGCCGTTCTCACCGATGCCGCCGTGCAGGATGTTAAAGGCGCGGGCAAAGCCCCCGTCACGCAGCGCCGTCAGCGGGTCGCTCCCCACATCGATGGCGTGGGCATCGACGCCCCGCCGCTGCAGTGCCACCAGCACCGCCGCACCGCTCTTCAGCGAGACCTCACGCTCGGCGGAAACCCCACCCATCAATACCGCCACCTTGCCAAAATCGGCTGCCTTAACCACGGGCCACCTCCGCCTCACCGATAATCCGCACCTCACACTGCAGCGCCACACCGTGCTGCTGATTTACTTCGCGCCGCACCACTTCGATCAGGCTCTCGATATCGGCGGCGCTGGCGCCACCCAGATTGACGATGAAGTTGGCGTGCTTTTCCGAGACCTGCGCCTTGCCGATGATGCGCCCCTTGAGACCCGCCGCCTCGATAAGCCGGGCGGCAAAATCACCCTCGGGGTTACGAAACACCGAGCCGGCGTTGGGTTGCTGGGTTGGCTGGCTGGCACTGCGTCTTTCCAGCAATTGTCTATTCGCCTCCAGCAACCCCAAGGCATCGCCCCTTTCAAGTTTCAGGGTGGTGGCGACAAACCACTCACCGGCGGGACCCGTGACGTGGCGATAACCCACCTCGTATTCAGCTGCGGCACGGCGACGCAGCTCACCGTGGCGATCCATCGTCTCCAGCGACTCCACCAGCCGCCAGGTCTCGCCACCGAAACAGCCTGCATTCATCGCCAATGCCCCGCCCATGGTGCCGGGGATACCGCAGAGAAACTCCGCCCCCGCCAGCCCCTCGTGCGCACAGTAGCGGGCCACCCTGGCACAGCTGACGCCGCTCTCGACGCGCACCCGTCCGTCATCGAGAAGGGAGATCTCATTCAACATGCCGCTAGTGGCGATCACCGTGCCGCGGATGCCGCCGTCGCGCACCAGCAGGTTGCTGCCAAGACCCACCCAGTAAAGTGGCTCATCGGCGGGAAGCTGCGCCAGAAACAGTGCCAAATCGACGATATCGGCCGGCTGGTAGTAACGCTGCGCCGGACCGCCGACACGCCAGCTGGTGTGGCGCGCCATCGGCTCCTCGCGCAGCAGGGTGCCGCGCAGTGACGGTTGCTGACGCGCCGCCATCATCCCTGCACCGCCAGCTGCTGCGGCAGCTTCAGCGCCGCCGCACCGATGTCACCGGCGCCCATGGTGATCACCACATCGCCATCCTGCAGCACGCCACTCAGGGCGTGGGGCAGGTCGGCGATCTCGCCGACAAAGATCGGGTCGACCAGACCGCGGGCACGAATGGCGCGGCAGAGGGTGCGGCTGTCAGCACCGGGGATCGGCTCCTCGCCGGCGGCGTAGACCTCCAGCACCAGCAGCACGTCGACCCCGGTCAGCACCTCGGTAAAGTCCTCGAACAGATCCCGCGTGCGGGTAAAGCGGTGCGGCTGGAAGGCGACCACCAGACGGCGCTCTGGCCACGCGGCGCGCGCCGCCTGAATGGTCGCCGCCACCTCGCGCGGATGGTGGCCGTAGTCATCCACCAGCTGTACCTTGCCGTGGGCGCTCTGCACCTCGGCGGTAAGGGTGAAGCGACGCCCCACCCCGGTAAAACCCTCCAGGCCTCGGCAGATCGCCGCGTCACTCACCCCCACCTCATGGGCCACGGCGATCGCCGCCAGCGCATTCAGCACATTGTGCCGTCCCGGCATGTGCAGGGTGACCTGCAACCACTCGGGCTGGCCGGGACGGCTCACCCTGAAGTGGGTGTAGAGTCCATCATGGCGCAGCTCGGTGGCGCGCACATCGGCCTCGCTGTCGATACCGTAGGTCACCACCTGACGGCTCACCTCGGGGAGGATCTCCCGCACCACCGCATCATCCAGACAGAGCACGGCAATGCCGTAGAAGGGGAGGTGGTGCAGAAATTCGATAAAGGTCTGACGCAACTTGCCGAAGTCACCGCCATAGGTGGCCATGTGGTCGGCATCGATGTTGGTCACCACCGCGGTCATCGGCTGCAGGTAGAGGAAGGAGGCGTCAGACTCGTCCGCCTCGGCTACCAGAAAGTGGCTGCTGCCCAGACGCGCATTGGTACCGGCACTGTTGAGGCGGCCACCGATGACGAAGGTGGGGTCGAGCCCCCCCTCGGCCATCAGGCTGGCGACGAGGCTGGTGGTGGTGGTCTTGCCATGGGTTCCAGCCACCGCGATGCCGTGACGAAAGCGCATCAGCTCCGCCAGCATCTCGGCACGCGGTACGATGGGAATACGCCGCCCCCGCGCGGCAATCACCTCGGGATTCTGCTCATTCACCGCCGAGGAGGTGACCACCACATCGCACCCCGCAATATGGCCCGCATCATGACCAATGTGTACCGTTGCCCCCATCCCCGCCAGACGCTGGGTCACGCTATTGGCCCTCAGGTCAGAGCCGCTCACCGCATATCCCAGGTTGAGCAGCACCTCGGCGATCCCCCCCATGCCGGCCCCCCCGACACC
>JAPHSX010000055.1 GCA_026196575.1 Gammaproteobacteria bacterium
CCGGTGCGCCTGACGGCGGCACCCTACAAACCCCTACCGTAGGGTGTGCCGAGGAACGAGGCGCACCGAACAAAACCGGTGCGCCTGACGGCGGCACCCTACAAACCCCACCGAAGTCCGTAGGATGGGCAAAGGAGCGAGCGACGTGCCCATCAACCGGTTGGCGGATGCGCGGTGCCATCCACCCTCCGGGATCATGATTTGTTGGATATCTCCCTGTTGCGCTGCTGTGATGGGCACGCTTCGCTTTGCCCATCCTACGGGTAGGGTGGGTTCGCTTTAGCCGTGCCAGGCGCGGGAGCGTGCGAACCGTGCGTTCCTGCGCGGAAACGATAGGGGTGGGGAGGACAATAGGGGCAGGGTGAAAAAATTCCACTTCGGCCCTAAAGCTTTTTCGCCGGGGGTCGATAAGGTAAGCGGAAGCGGTGAATGCCAGACAACTTTTAACGGCATATCCGCTAATGACAATACCGCCCGCCCCCGCCAAGCAGGGTTGATTGGGCGAATCGAGGAGACATCAAAATGGCACAGGTAATCAATACCAACATCGCTTCGCTGAATTCCCAGCGTCATCTGAATAGCTCGCAGAGCGCCATGAACACCGCTCTGGAGCGCCTCTCTTCCGGTCTGCGCATCAACAGCGCCAAGGATGACGCCGCCGGCCTGGCCATCGCCGAGCGCTTTACCACCCAGATTCGCGGCCTTAACCAGGCGATGCGCAACGCCAACGACGGTATTTCACTGTCGCAAACGGCAGAGGGTTCGCTGGGCGAGCTGACCAACAACCTGCAGCGTATCCGCGAACTGGCCGTGCAGTCCGCCAACTCCACCAACTCCGCCTCCGATCGTGCCGCCCTGGACCAGGAGGTGCAGCAGCGTCTGGCGGAAATCGATCGTATCGCCTCGCAGACCTCGTTCAACGGGCAGAAGATCCTGGATGGTTCCTTTGGTGATGCCGCCTTCCAGGTAGGCGCCAATGTGGGTGAGACCATCAGTATCAGCCTAAACACCAGCATGCGTACCAGCTCCGTAGGCGATATCGCCACGACCACCTCCGCCGACCTTTCCGCCCCGTATGGCAACGCGTCGGGTGAATCGGGCGCCTTTACCACCGCACAATCGCAAGCTGCTGGCGCATCCGCGGCCGGGCAGGCCTTCAGCTTCACGGTCGGCGATGTCAACATCCTCTCCCAGACGCAAACGCAAGTATCCGGTGCATCCGGTGCCTGGACCACGTCGGTGGCCAGTGCTGCGGGTGAAAGGTACACAATGGAGCTCAAGCTGGGCACGGATTCAATCACCGTTGCCGACTTCACCTCTTCGGCAGCTGCTGACGACATTACTGCCGCGGAACTGCAGGCTCAGGTCGATGCCAACCAGACTGCCATTGAGGCTGCTGGGTACACTGTCTCGGGCACGGTCGCTGCTGGCACGCTGGCATTCACCCGCGCGGACGGCGCGGTGTTTAGTGTGGAAGTTGCCAATACCTATGCTACGACAGCGGGTGGTTTTGCGAACTTCACTGCGGGCTCGAATGCCTCTGTGACAGGGGCTCAAGTCGACGTAACGGCAGCCGAGCTCGATGCGGCCATCACCTTGAGCCGTACCGCGCTTGAGGATGCGGGTATCAAATACACCGGGAGCGTTGCTGGAGGCGACTTGGCGTTCATTCGCGAGGATGGCGAGGCGTTCGATATCATCCTGAACAACAACTATACAACGGCAGGATCGTTTGCTGGGGGGGATGCCTTCGGCTCCGGTGCGAACCTGACCAATGGTACGCTCACCATCGACAATGACGCGGACATCACCTTTGGAACGGGTGATTTCAGCATTTCTTTGGGTGGAGCCACTGCAATTGACGTTACGGGCACCTTCAGTACGGTACAGGATCTCGCGGATGCCATTAGCTCCCAGGTCTCTGGTGTGGTAGCCACGGTTTCCGAGGGCAGGCTTACCCTCAGCGCCAGCGAATCGATGGTGCTCGCAGGGGCGCAAACGGTTAGCGGCGGGAACGCGGAGTTTGCGACCCTGACCAA
The DNA here is from genome assembly GCA_026196575.1 of Gammaproteobacteria bacterium. Taxonomy (GTDB): domain Bacteria; phylum Pseudomonadota; class Gammaproteobacteria; order Thiohalomonadales; family Thiohalomonadaceae; genus JAPHSX01. The sequence goes on from JAPHSX010000055.1 coordinate 2,040, forward strand.
CGCTACCAGTGGCGACCTGCGTAGCGTCAACGTGCTGGATATCACTGGTGCGAACCAGTCGATTTTGCGAGTCGATGCCGCATTGACCGAGGTCAGCTCGCTGCGCAGCACCTTCGGCGCCATCCAGAACCGCTTCGAGTCCACCATCTCCAACCTGAGCACCACCACGGAGAATCTGACCTCTTCACGCAGCCGTATCCAGGACGCGGACTTTGCGGCGGAGACGGCGGAACTGACCCGTACCCAGATTCTGCAGCAGGCGGGTGTGGCGATGTTGGCCCAGGCGAACCAGCTGCCGCAGAATGTGTTGTCGCTGTTACGCTAAACGGACTGAACAGGCAGGTTGAGCCGCAGAAGGGGGGGTGGTCGTTTGGCCCCTCCCCGTTTTGGCAGATGGAGGATTAACAGATGAACAGTGAATCGATTCAAGGTAGTGCGCCCCCGGCAGTGAGTCCGGCCAGGCCGGCCCCCGCCTTGCCGGCAACGGGCACGGCACCGGTACCGGTGGCGCCGGAGGGTAAGCCGCAGACACCCATGCAGGATGAGCTCTCTGCCGCGGTGAAGGAGATCGCGGTTGCGGTGCAGAGCGTGCAGCGTAACCTCAATTTCAGCATCGACGAGGCGAGTGGTTCCACGGTGGTCAAGGTGATCGACTCGGAGAGTGACGAGGTGATCCGTCAGTTTCCCACCGAGGAGATCCTGGCCTTGCGGCGTCGGCTGGGTGAGATGTCGGGCCGTGAGTTGTCAGGGTTGCTGGTGCAGACCAAGGCGTAGGCGGGCTTCCTCTCGTTCCCATGCCCCTGCGTGGGAACGTGGCGGACTTGCGTGGGAACGTGGCGGATAGGGGCAAGGGCAGGGGAGTGTTCTCACGCTCATGCGTGGGGAGTAATAGCGGGGTAAGAGAGCAATGACTACCATTTCAGCCGCCGGCATCGGTTCCGGCCTTGATGTCAGTGGCCTGGTCGACAGTTTGGTGCGGGCGGAGGGCGAGCCGGCACTCAACCGGCTGGATTCGCGCGAGGCGAAGTTGCAGGCGCAGCTTTCCGCCTTCGGCAGCACCAAGTCCGCACTCTCCTCGTTCAAGAGCTCCCTGGCGGGTCTGACCGATGTCGCCAATTTTCAGCAGCGCACGGTAAGCTCCAGCAACACCGAGTTGTTTACGGCCTCCGCCAGCGGCAAACCGGCGTCCGGTGCCTATGAGGTGGAGGTGCTGGCGTTGGCGCAGGCCCACAAGCTGACCTCGACACCGTTCGATGAGGCTAGCTCTGCCGTGGGCACCGGTACCCTGACCTTTCAGTTTGGCGACCCGACCAAACCGGCGAAAACGGTCACCATTGGCGATGCAGACAATTCGCTGACGGGGGTGCGCGACGCGGTGAATGCCGCGAATGTTGGCGTGCGCGCCAGTATCGTCAATGGCGACAATGGCTATCAGCTGATCTTCAGCGCCGAAGAGAGCGGCACGGACAATGCGCTGCGGATCTCGGTGGTTGACAGCGATGGCGACAATACGAATATGAGCGGCCTGTCGCGCCTGGCCTACGATCCCGATGCCCTTGCGGGCGCCGGCAAGAACATGACCGAGGCGGCGGAGGCGAAAGACTCCCAGATCAAGATTGACGGTATTACGGTCACCTCGGCCACCAATACCATCAGCGACGCCATTGCCGGTGTGACCCTGAGCCTGGCGAAGGCCGAGGTGGGTACCAAGGCGACCTTGACCGTGGCCCAGGACAAGGGTTCGGCCACCGCCGCGGTGGAGGGGTTTGTCGAGGCCTACAACAGCATGATAGGTACCTTCGACCAGCTCGCCGGCTATGATGCGGAAAGCCAGCAGGCGGGTATCCTGATTGGTGACTCCTCCATCCGCAGCATTACCAGCCAGTTGCGCGGGGTGTTGGGCAATACGGTAGAGGGGCTGGATGGACCGTATCGTGCCCTGGCCGATCTCGGCATCAAGACCCAGGCCGATGGCACGCTGGCCCTGGACAGCGCCAAGCTGAGCGCGGCACTGGAGAGCCATTTCGACGATATCGGCCGGCTCTTCGCCGCCACCGGCGCCGCCACCGATTCGCTGGTGAGTTATACCAGCTCCACCTCAGCCACCCAGGTGGGTAACTATGCGGTGAACATCACCCAGGCCGCCACGCAGGGCAGCTATGTCGACACCGCCTCGGCGGTGTCAAGTCTGGTGGTGGATGGCAGCAACAATACCTTTGCCCTCAAGGTGGATGGTGTCTCCTCCGGCACCATTACCCTGACCGAGAAAACCTATGCCTCCGGTGCGGAGCTGGCCGCCGAGTTGCAGAGCCGCATCAATGGCGACAGCGCGTTGCGTGGCGCGGGGGTGTCGCTGCTGGTCGGTTATGACGCAGTGAATAACCGCTTCAGCTTTACCTCGGAGAAGTATGGCAGTGAGTCCGGCGTGGAGTTTGTTTCGGTGGCCGCTGCCGGCGCGGATATCGGACTTACCGTTAACGGCGCCGCCAGCACCGCGGGGCAGGACGTGGCCGGCACCATCGGCGGGCTGGCGGCGACCGGTTCGGGCCAGTACCTGACCGGTACGGGCGCGGCGCAGGGGCTGAAGATTCTGGTGCAGGGCGATACCACGGGTGATCGCGGCGCTATCTCCTTCACCCGTGGCGTGGCCGATCAGCTCAATACGCTGCTTGATGGCATGCTTGCCAGTGACAGCTTCCTGAATGCCCGTACCGACGGTCTGCAATCCCAAATCACAGGTATTGGTGAAGAACGCGAAACCCTGGCCACCCGTCTTGAGGCACTGGAGGCGCGCTATATGAAACAGTTCACCGCGCTCGATGTGCTGATAGCGCAGATGAATTCGACCAGTGAGTACCTGACGGGGCAGCTGGCCGCGCTGCCGGGCGCCTCCAGCGGCGGGTAGTAAAAACTGGCGGGGTGTGCCGCCAGCAAAGCCCTGTCATTGCTGCGCTCCTGTCCCCTCCTCATCACCCCGCGCTCCTTTTCTTATCGTCCCTGCGTTCCCTTTCTTATCGCCCCCCCTGCGTGGGGCGGTGGGTTCGGGTGCTCCTGCGCCTGCTTTGGCTTCCGGTGAACGATAGGGCAGTGGAGCGTGGGAACGATAGGGGGTAGCGGTGTTTCGTAGGAGCGGCTCTGCCGCGATAGCGGGTGAAGGGTGCCACCGACCCATCGCGCCAGAGGCGCTCCTACGGTTTTATCACCCCTGCGCCCCTGAGCCTGCTTTGGGCTCCAGGGCCTCTTCAGCCGCACCAGACGCAGGAGCGTGGGAACGATAGGGGGTGGCGGTGTTTCGTAGGAGCGGCTCTGCCGCGATAGCGGGTGAAGGGTGCCACCGGCCCATCGCGCCAGAGGCGCTCCGACGGTTTTATCGCTCCTGCGCTCCTGCGTGGGAACGATAGGGGCAGTGGGAGCGTAGGAATTTTCTGCGTTATTTCCCCGTTTCAGGTTAAAGTTATCACCCCGCCTTCCGATAAAATAACCATAGCCAAACCAGACAACACCAACAGACCGAGGTAGGAATCATGTACTCCAGTTCACATAACGCCATGCAGCAGTATAAGAGTACCAAGGTTGAGAGCGCCGTATTCGAGGCCTCGCCACATCGTCTGATTGGGATGCTGCTGGAGGGTGCCATCGAGCGGACGATGACTGCCAAGTTGCTGCTTGCCAACGGCGATGTGGCGCGCAAGGGTGAGATGATCGGTTGGGTGATCTCTATTCTTGAAGGCCTGCGCGCCAGTCTGGATATGAGCAAGGGAGGCGAGATCGCTGATAATCTTTCGGCGCTGTATGACTATATGGGGCGTCGCCTGATGGAGGCCAATCTGAAGAGTGATCCGGCGATCCTTGATGAGGTCGTCGCCCTGTTGCTTGAAATCAAGGCCGGTTGGGAGGGTATTGCCGAGAGCGTGGGCGATATGAACCCCTCGGGTGAGGTGAACCGCCCCACGCGCAGCGCCTTCTCGCTCGGCGTGTAGTGATGATGGCGCAAGAGACAACAGCCTCCCGCCTGGAGCAGTGGAATGCCATCATGAGCTACTCCACGGCAATGGTGGAGCTGGCGGACTCCCGGGAGTGGGAGGCGCTGTTGAAGCTGGAGACGGAACGCCGCGAGCGGCTGGAGTCATTCTTCGCGCTGCCCGTGGACGAAGCCCTGGCGCAGGAGATCGCCACCGGGCTGCGCCAGATGCTGGCGGTCGACAAGAGGCTGCTTGAACTGGGACAGACCGGCAAGGATGAACTGGCAGGCCTGATCAAAGGGCTGCACACCGGCCACAAGGCGCAACGGGCTTACGCCAAACACAGTTGAGCTTTAAACCCTCGTAGTGACACCTGTTTTTTTCTGTGCCTACTCCATTTTTATTGCATCGCCTCTAATCGCCCCTGTGCTCCCTATTACATTCCCACGCAGGAGCGTGAGAGCGAGGGGGCGCGTGTCCGGGTCTTGCAAAGAGTTGTGGGAGCGGCTTCCAGCCGCGATTTTTTGCATCACTTCGCGGCAAGATGCCGCTCCCACAGATAAACGTGACGCTTAACTGATCGACACTACAGCAATTGCCTGATTTTCAGCGATTAGCCAAAATTTTGACAACCCTTTCATTCGTGGTAGTCTTCCTTCCCTAAGCCGTTGAAATAAAAAAGGAAGACCATGAGCGCCGATGACCTGCTGTTGATCGAGCCCGATGCTGGGAGGGTGGAGCGGATGCGGGCTGTGTTGGCCCTGGTGGATGATGCCAGGGTGATTGATTGCGGCCCCGATGAGTGGGCGGCGCAGCTTGATAACGGGGCGCTGAAGGCGGTGGTGGTTGGTGTGGGGCTGGCCGAGGGGCTGCTGGCGAGGATCGAGGCCCATCTGCAGCAGGCGCAACGCAAGCTGCCGCTCTTTTTGTTGAGTGAGGAGGAGGTTGCCGCCCCCGGCGGGGTGTTGGGGGTGATCTCCTATCCGCCCCGTTACGCGGAGCTGATCACGGCCCTGCACCGTGCCAATGCCTATCGGCAGAGCCGTCACAGTCACGGTGCGGGTGCCGCTGAGTTGGCGCGGGTGCTGGTGGGGCGTAGCGACAGGATGTGCCAGGTGCGTCAGCTTATCGAGCAGGTGGCTGATTCCGATGCCAATGTGCTGGTGTTGGGGGAGTCGGGTACCGGCAAGGAGGTGGTGGCGAAGAGTCTGCACTTCCTCTCTTCGCGGCGCGACAAGCCCTTTGTGCCGGTCAATTGCGGCGCCATTCCCAAGGATCTACTGGAGAGTGAGCTCTTTGGCCACGAGAAGGGGGCCTTTACCGGGGCGCTCACTACCCGTCAGGGGCGGTTCGAGATCGCCGAGGGGGGGACACTGTTCCTCGATGAGATTGGCGACATGCCGATGCCGATGCAGGTAAAACTGTTGCGGGTGTTGCAGGAGCGCACCTTCGAGCGGGTCGGCAGCAACAAGAGTATGAGCACCAATGTGCGGGTGATCGCCGCCACCCACCGCACCCTGGAAGAGAGTATTGCCGCCGGGACTTTTCGCGAGGATCTCTTCTACCGTCTTAACGTCTTTCCCATCGAGATGCCCGCCCTGCGCGAGCGCCCCGAGGATATCCCGCTGCTGGCCAATGAGTTGATTCTGCGTCTGCAACGGCTGGGGCGCGGAGGGTTCTCCCTTACCCCGGCGGCGCTCAATTCGCTCTGCGGCTACCCCTGGCCCGGCAATGTGCGGGAGCTGGCCAACCTGATGGAGCGCCTGGCCATCATCTTCCCCGGCGGGGTGGCCGATTATGATGACCTGCCGGAGAAGTACCAGATCGAGGGGGTGGGGCGTGACGAGCGTTTTGCCATGCCGGCGCCGGAGGAGACGGAGGGCGCACCGGCCGCCGCGATGGCGGTGACAACGGCGATTGGCGATACCCTGCCGCCGGAAGGGCTCGACCTGAAGGAGCACCTGGCGCAGATCGAACAGGGGTTTATTCAGCAGGCAATGGATGCCGCCGACGGGGTAGTGGCTCACGCCGCGACGCTACTCGGGATGCGCCGCACCACGCTGGTGGAGAAGATGCGCAAATATGGCATGCAGCGAGCCGAGTAGGCGTTTTTTCCCGGATATCGTTGTTTTTACGCTTACCCGGCCCCATCGTTCCGCTCCCGCGCAGGAACGCACGGTTCGGACGCTCCTGCGTCTGGCACTGCTAAAGCGAACCCACCCCACCCGTAGGATGGGCAAAGCGAAGCGTGCCCATCACACAGGAGCGCAGGGGCGATAGGGTAGGAGCGACTTCAGTCGCGAACACCGGCGCGCTGCCTCCTGGCGCGCCGGATTACCGTCCACCCCTTGGACATAAGTGGTGGCCGATTTTTCGCGGTCACAGACCGCTCCTACAAAACCTCGTCCTTCGACACTATCGCGATGGTGCATAACGGAGTAGACGCAGGGGTAGGTAGGAATATGACGGGCATCAAATCGAGTAGGCGTCAATATTCTGGCATTCATCTGTAACGCGTTGAATTTGTAAATAAATAATTGCAGGCATGGTGTTTGCTTAGTTTCGACTACCACGAATCATCGGGAGTCGAAGACGATGCAGCAGCCACAGCCTTCGGGCAGTCTGGGAGAGGCCAGTTTCTCGCTGAGTATGCTCAGGGAGCAGCTGGCCGATACCTATCAAAGTATCGAGCAGCGGATTGAGCGGCTGACCGGTGAGCTGCAGGAGGCGCGCAGTGAACGGCGTAACGAGCTGGCCGAGAAGGAGCGTCTTGCCGACCGTTTGCAAAGCCTGCTCAATGCCCTGCCGGCGGCGGTGCTGGTGCTTGACGGGCAGGGGCGGGTGCAGGAGCTGAACCCGGCGGCGGAACGGCTGTTGGGCGGCCCGCTGCAGGGGGCGTCGTGGCGCCGTCTTATCGATCAACTGTTTATTCCCCAAACCACCACCGGCGGCGATCTGCTGCTGCGCAACGGCCGCTACGTTGCCCTCTCCACCTGCCCGCTGGGACACGAACCGGGGCAGATCCTGATGCTGCACGATGTCACCGAGAAGCGGCAGCTGCAGCAGCATCTGGAGCACAGCCGCCGCCTCGCCGACATGGGACGCATGGCCGCCACGCTGGCCCACCAAATCCGGACCCCGCTCGCCTCGGCACTGCTCTACGTCTCCCAACTGCACGGCATGACGGTGGGGAATGCGCTGCAGCAACGCTTTAGCGGCAGGGCGCTGCAGAGCCTCAAGGGGCTGGAGAAGCTGATCGCCGACATGCTGCTCTTTGCCAACGGTGGCGGCAATGTACGCGAGCGGCTCGACGGGGCAGAGCTTCTCGCCCAGGCGCTGGAGTCGCTGCAGCCGAAGCTGGCCGCACAGGGGATCGAGTTGGTGCGTCATGTCGAGGCGGGCGAACTGCCGGTGGAGGTCAATCCCACCATGGTGATCAGTGCCCTGCAAAACCTGTTGTCCAACGCCCTGCAGGCGATGCCCGAGGGTGGACGCCTCACCCTTTCGCTGCAACGTGACGCGACGCAACTGTGCTTTGGCGTGGCCGACAACGGCCCCGGTATCGAACCGGCGCTGCAGGCGCGCCTCTTCGAGCCCTTTGTCAGCGGCCGTGCGGCGGGCACCGGCCTGGGGCTGGCGGTGGTGCGGGCGGTGGCCCATGCCATGGGCGGTGTGGTGGAGTGCGAATCGAAACCGGGCGAGGGGGCAACGTTCACCCTGCGTCTGCCGTTGGCCGGGAGTGTCCCGGCACGCAATGAGGCGGCCCTGTCCGCCTGAGGTCTGGAGTTATGAAGCAAAATAGACAAGCTGTTTTAATCGTTGAGGATGATAGCGCCCTGGCTGAGGCGTTGCAGGACATGCTGGAGTTGGCCTTCTATGAGGTGACGCTGGCCCAGGATGCGACGACGGCACTGGCGCGGCTCAACCAGGGGCACTTTGATCTGGTGCTGAGCGATGTGCATATGCCGGGCATGGATGGACACGCCCTGTTGCGCCGCATCAAGGCGCTCTACCCCGCACTGCCGGTGCTGCTGATGACCGCCTACGCCACAGTGGAGCGGGCGGTCGAGGCGATCCGTGAGGGGGCGGTCGACTACCTGATCAAGCCCTTTGAGGCGGATGTGCTGATCACCACCGTGGCCCGCTACGCGCACAACGCGAGCGACGATACCAAGGGGGTGATTGCCGAGGATCCGCGCAGCCGGGAGCTGTTGCGTCTCGCCGCGCGGGTTGCCGCGAGCGAGGCGACGGTGATGATTAGCGGCGAGAGCGGCAGCGGCAAGGAGGTGATCGCCCGCTACATTCACGACCACTCGCCGCGCCGTGATGCCCCCTTCGTGGCGATTAACTGTGCCGCTATCCCGGAAAACATGCTGGAGGCGACCCTCTTCGGTTACGAGCGGGGGGCCTTTACCGGGGCCTATAAAACGACCCCCGGCAAGTTCGAGCAGGCGCAGAGCGGCACCCTGCTGCTCGACGAGATCTCCGAGATGGCGCTGGCGCTGCAGGCCAAGCTGCTGCGGGTGTTGCAGGAGCGGGAGCTGGAGCGCCTCGGTGGCGGCAAGGTGATCAACCTCGATGTGCGGGTGCTCGCCACCACTAACCGCGAGATGCGCGCCGAGGTGGCGGCAGGACGGTTTCGCGAAGATCTCTATTATCGCCTTAACGTCTTCCCGCTACGGCTGTTGCCGCTGCGCGAGCGTCCAGGTGACATCGTGCCGCTGGCCGGTGCGATCCTCGCCCGCGTGGCCACCCGCACGGGTCGCTCCGTTCCCACGCTTGCGCCGACGGCGGCGGCACAGCTGCGCGCTTACTCCTGGCCCGGCAACGTGCGCGAGCTCGATAACATGATGCAGCGGGCGCTGATCCTGGCCGAGGGCGAGACGATTGATGGCGATGCATTGTGTTTTGAACATATCAGCGGACCAGGTGTTGAACCAGCCCCGGTGGTTGCCGCCGCCACCCCGGCCGAGCGTGACAGCACGGCGCGGGACGGGGGCGAGGGGCTCAGTGGCGATCTGAAACAGCGCGAGTACCGTCTGATCATGGAGGCGCTGGCGGCGGGGAGTCGCCAGTTGGCGGCGGAGCGGCTGGGGATCAGCCCGCGCACCCTGCGCTACAAGTTGGCGCAGATGCGCGAGGCAGGGATTGAGCTTACTGGTTAATAACCGCGCAAGATCATAAATGTGGGTTGCTGGTTGCTGGTTGCTGGTTGCTGGTTGATGAGTTCAGTTTTAGTCCGTGACCCGTTACCCGTCACCCGCCCAAAAATAGTTGGCAAGATATATGCTTTCACCTCGGTAAGAGTCAAAATCGAGACCGTCAAATGCGGAGGCTGAAATGAATACTATCAATACAAATCAACTGCTTATGCAGCTTAGGGCGGCTGCGGCACAGGCGCAGATGCCCGCTGCACAGCCGGTGGAACCGGCGGGGCAGGAGTCTGGCGCCAATTTCTCGTCGCTGCTGACGCAATCCATTGGTAAGGTCAACGAGATGCAGCAGAGTGCCGCCAGCATGAGTCGCGCCTTCGAGATGGGTGATTCCGGTGCCTCTCTGCCCGAGGTGATGATCGCCCGCAGCAAGGCGGGGCTCGCCTTTGAGGGGATGGTGCAGGTCCGCAACAAGATGATCGATGCCTATCAGGAAATCATGCGCATGCAGGTGTAGGGCTCTCCCCACTACTGAACCCTGACGACTACTCACACTCATACGGTTGAATGACGATGGAACTGGCAAAAACGCAAAATACTTCTCCCATGGGCGCCTTCGCCGAGGGCTTTATCCAACTGCCGGCGATCCGCCAGATGGGCGTTTTGTTCGGCTTTGCCGCGGTGGCGGCGTTGGGCGTGGCGCTGGTGCTCTGGTCCTGGAACCCCTCCTACGGGGTGCTGTTTGGTAATCTGGGTGACAAGGAGGCCGCCGAGATCGCTGACCTGCTGCGCCAGCGCAATATCGAGTACAAGCTGGATGAGCGTACCGGCGCGTTGCTGGTCCCTTCTGCCAAGGTGCAGGAGCTGCGGATGCAGCTGGCCGCCGAGGGGCTGCCGAGGAGCAGCGGTGCCGGGCTGGAGATCCTGCAACAGAAGTCGGAATTCGGAACCAGCCAGTTCATGGAGACCACCCGCTATCAGCACGCGCTGGAGCAGGAGTTGGCCCGCACTATCATCAGTTTGAGTAATGTCGAGAGCGCCCGTGTCCATCTGGCGCTGCCCAAGCAGTCGGTATTTGTGCGCAAGCGCCAGGCGGCCAGCGCCTCGGTACTGCTCAAGCTTTACGCCGGACGTCTGCTGGAGGAGGAGCAGGTGGCGGCGATCCGCTATCTGGTGGCCTCGGGCATTCCCAACTTGGAGCCCACCGAGGTGACGGTGGTCGATGAGAGCGGTCGTCTGCTCAGCTCCAGAAAGCGCTCCGGCGAGATGGCCCTGAATCAGGATCAGTTTGAGTACACCAGCAATGTCGAACGTAACTATATCGAGCGCATCGAGGATATTCTGGCCCCCATCGTCGGCCGTCACGGGATGCGTGCCCAGGTGGTGGCGGAGCTCGATTTTACCGTTACCGAGCAGACTCACGAGAGCTTTAACCCTGACCTGCCGGCACTGCGCAGTGAGCAGATCTCCGAGGAGCGGATGTTGGGCGAGGCGCTGCAGGGTGTGCCCGGCGCCCTCTCCAACCAGCCGCCCGGCGCCGCCAGCGTACCGGAGGTGGCAGCGGGCACGGAGGCCGGGGGCGCCGAGGGGCAGCTGTCGAATGGCCGCATGAATGCCACCAGAAATTATGAGCTGGATCGCACCATCAGCCACAGCCGTTTCGCCTCGGGCAACATCAAGCGACTCTCCATCGCCGTGGTGGTGGATGACCGGGTGACGGCCGAGGGCCAGCGTGAGCCACGCAGCGCCGAGGAGATGGAGCGTTTGACCTCACTGGTGCGCGAGGCGGTCGGGTATAATGTGGCGCGAGGGGATACGGTCAATGTTATCAGCACCGCCTTCGCCTCACCCGAGCTGGTTGGCGAGTTGCCGCAACCGCCCATCTGGGAGGAGACGTGGGTACTGGATATTGCCAAGGTTGTCGGTGCGCTGTTGTTGGGGATGCTGCTCATCTTCATGGTGTTGCGCCCGATGATGCGCAACCTCTCGGCGGTGAGTGCCAGGCAGCCCGCGCTCGCTGGTGCGGGTGCTGCGCCGGGGATGGCCGAGGATCAGCTGAGTCTGACCGGTGGTGCCAAGAGCGGTTTGATTAAACTTCCCGGGCCGGGTGCCTATGAGGACAATATCGATATGGTCAAGCAGGTGGTGAAGGACGATCCCAAGCTGGTGGCACAGGTAGTGCGTAACTGGATCTCGGAAGACAAATGATCCCGCAACAGTTGACTGACCACTTTTGGCTAACAAACCTAATGTGGGGTGGGCACCGCCCACCAAAACGGGAGTTTGAGGTGGCGGTATAGAGGTGGGCGATGCCCACCCTACAGTTCTTGCCCCCCTGTGAGGGGGGAGTAGTTACGATAGATTTTACTAAATACAACCGAATACATAACCGAGGTGTCCAGAATAATGGCCGACACACCCAGCCCCAAATTGAGTGGTGCCGAACAGGCGGCGGTGTTGCTGATGAGCCTGGGCGAGAGTGCCGCCGCGGAGATCATGAAACACCTCGGTCCCAAGGAGGTGCAGAAGGTCGGCGAGGCGATGGCCAGCATCGGTAACGTCACCAAGGATCAGGTTACCCACGTGGTCTCCGACTTTGCCGATACCCTCAGCACCCATACCGCACTGGGTACCGGTAATGAGGACTATCTGCGCAATGTGCTGAATGGGGCGCTGGGTGAGGACAAGGCGGGGCAACTTATCGACCGTATCCTCATCGGCCGCTCCTCCAAGGGGCTGGAGGCGCTGAAGTGGATGGAGCCGCGCGCCATCGCCGAGATCGTGCGTCTGGAGCATCCGCAGATCATCGCCATCGTTCTCTCCTACCTCGACAGTGACCAGGCCGCCGACGTGCTGAGTCTGCTGCCAGAGAATATGCGGGCCGATACCCTGATGCGTATCGCCAGTCTCGATGGTATTCAACCCAGTGCCTTGCAGGAGCTCGATGAGATCCTGGAGAAGCAGTTCGAGGGCACCAGCGGCACCATCAAATCCTCCAGCGTGGGCGGTACCAAGACCGCCGCCAATATCCTCAATTTCATGGACAGTGCGATTGAGGGCAAGATCATGGAGAAGGTGAAGGAGACCGACAATGAGCTGGGCACCGCCATTGAGGATCTGATGTTCGTCTTCGATAACCTGGTGGATCTCGATGATCGCAGCATTCAGGCGCTGTTGCGCGAGGTCTCTTCGGAGAGCCTGATCACTGCCCTCAAGGGGGCCGAGGAGATGCTGAAGGAGAAGATCTTCAAGAACATGTCCAAGCGCGCCGCCGAGATGCTGCGCGATGACCTGGAGGCGCGTGGTCCGGTGCGGCTGAGCGATGTCGAGGGGGCGCAGAAGGAGATCCTCTCCATCGCACGGCGCATGGCCGAGGCGGGTGATATTGCACTCGGTGGGGGTGGCGATGAGTTCGTCTAAATTCTCCTCCGGGCTGATCGACGGTGATGAGCTCAGTGCCTTTGAGCGCTGGGAGCTGCCGGTGATGGCAGGCGGACGCCAGGCGGCGGTTGAGGAGGTGTCGCCCAGCGAGGTCTCTCCGGTTACCGCCGAGCAGATCGAGCAGATTCAGCAGCAGGCGCGCAAGGAGGGGTTTGAGCGGGGTCGTCGTGACGGGTTGCAGGCGGCGCGCAAGGAGGTGGATGCCACCCTGCAGCGGCTGGAGCAGATCATTCATGCCCTGGCCGAGCCGTTGCAGGCGGTGGATGAGCAGGTTGAGGGCGAGCTGATGCAGCTGGCCATTGCCATCGCCAGGCAGCTTATCCGGCGCGAACTGCAGAGCGATGCCGAACAGGTGATTGGCGTGGTGCGCGAGGCACTCGCCGCCCTGCCGAGCGCGGCGCGCAAGGTGAGGGTTCATCTCCATCCCGAGGATGCCGTGCTGGTGCGCGAAAAGCTGCAGCCCGCCGAGGAGGCGGAGGTGCCGTGGCGGATTGTCGATGACCTGACCCTTACCCGCGGCGGCTGCCGTATCGAGAGCGCCACCTCGCGCATCGACGCCAGTGTGGAGCAGCGCATTAACAGCGTGGTCGCCGAGTTGCTGGGCGGTACCCGGAGCGTTGACGATGACCGCGCCTGAGCGGCCGCGCGCCGCCCGTTGGGCAAATTTCCTGGCACAGGGGCGCGAGCGGATCGCCGAGCCGGTTCCCCTGGCGGTGGAGGGACGCATTACCCGCATGATCGGCCTCACCATCGAGGCGGAGGGGATTCAGGCCAACATCGGTTCGCGCTGCCTTATCGAGAACAGCAATGGCGGCACCATCGAGGCCGAGGTGGTGGGGTTTGCCGCCGAACATCTCTATCTGATGCCCACCGGCGATATTCGTGGCATCGGCCCCGACTCGCGGGTGATGCCGACGGCCAGAGTGTACGACGCCCCGGTCGGCAAGGAGTTGCTGGGACGGGTTATTGACGGTGCCGGCAAGCCGCTGGATGGCAAGGGGCCGCTGCGCACGCGCAAGCGTATGCCGCTTACCGGTCACTACATCAATCCGATGGCGCGCAAGCCGATTGACGAGCCGCTTGATGTCGGGGTGCGCACCATTAACGCCATGCTCACCGTCGGTCGCGGTCAGCGCATGGGACTGTTTGCCGGCACCGGCGTGGGCAAGAGTGTGCTGCTTGGCATGATGACCCGCTTTACCACCGCCGACGTGATTGTGGTCGGCCTCATCGGTGAGCGTGGCCGTGAGGTAAAGGAGTTTATCGACCACATCCTGGGCGAGGAGGGGATGGCCCGCGCCGTGGTGGTGGCCTCGCCCGCCGACAACTCCCCGGTGATGCGGCTGCACGGCGCCGCGATGGCCACCACGATTGCCGAACACTTTCGGGATGAGGGGCTGAACGTGCTGTTGTTGATGGACTCCCTTACCCGTTACGCCCAGGCCCAGCGTGAACTGGCACTGGCCATCGGCGAGCCGCCTGCCACCAAGGGGTATCCCGCCTCGGTCTTTGCCCGCATCCCGCAACTGGTGGAGCGTGCCGGTAACGGCGATGTGGGGGGCGGTTCCATTACCGCCTTCTACACCGTGCTGACCGAGGGTGATGACCCGCAGGACCCGATTGCCGACGCCGCCCGCGGTATTCTCGACGGCCATGTGGTGCTGGCGCGCCGGCTTGGCGATATGGGTCACTTCCCCGCGATTGATATCGAGGCCTCGATCAGCCGCGCCATGAATCAGATCACCGAGTCCGGCCACCATGAGGCGGCGCGCTGGGTAAAGCGGGTCTACTCGACCTACGAAAAGAATCGTGACCTGATTAGCGTTGGTGCCTATGCGCGTGGCTCCGACCCGCGTATCGACGAGTCGATCAGCCTTCACCCGTCAATTCTCGAATTTTTGCAGCAGGATATGCACACCCCCTTCGATTTTGCCGACAGCCTGCACGACCTGTTGGCGCTGCAACAGACGACCAGGGGGGGCGAAATGGTGAGCCGCAAGGCGGGCGCCGAGCCCCGGCTGGTGCAGCGCGATAGCGTGAGCGGACAGCGCTAACGTGACTCCGCGATGACCCGTTCCAAACGGCTGCAGCCGGTACAACGCATTACCGAGGTGCGCGAACGCGATGCTGCGCGGCTGTTGGGCGAGTCTCAGCAGCAGTTGCAGCAGCTGCAGCAGCAACTGCTCGAACTGGGGCGTTACCGTGAGGAGTATCGTGCCCACTATCAGCAGAGCGGCAGTGCCGGTTTTAGCGCGCAGAAGTTGCAACAGATGCAGGCCTTTCTCGCCAGCCTGGAACAGGCCATCACGCAGCAGCAACAGGCGGTTCGCAAGGCCGAGGCGCATTGCGAGGAGAGAAAGCGACTCTGGTTTCAGGCGCGTGGCAGAACCCAGGCGCTGGAGAAGGTGGCCGGGCGTTATCAGGAGGATGAGCAGCAGCAACAGAACCGGCGTGAGCAAAAGGAGAGTGATGAGCACGCCCAGCGCGGCCGTGGCATGCCGAAGAAATAGTTGGCCCACGGTTTGCAACACTCAAACCAGTAGTGCACAACGTCAATAAATCGATAGGGGAAAAACCGATGTTGCAGACAAGTTCCAGTAGCCCGTCGCTTGGCGTCCTCTCTCTTGATGTGGCGCCAAAGGGCGCGGTGGGCCGCCCCGGTGGCAGCACGGACGGCTTTACGCAAGAGTATGATAAACAAGTAAAAAAAGCGGAACTTCGCGAGCAGAAACAGGGCGGTGCGGAGTGCGCCGCGACGGCGGCGAATGACGCGGCCGAGTGCAAGAAGGAGACCGTGGAGAAGGCGGCCACGAAGGGCGACGGCGAAGAGCACAAACAGGGGGAGGTCTCGGCGGCAGAGACGGCGCCGCAGGACGGCAATACCTTGCCGCTGGAGGAGATGCGCAAAATGGCCGCCGAGGTGCAGTTGGCGCTGGACGGTGTAGAGTCCCCGGAAGAGATCGTGGCGGTGGTGATGCCATCGCTGGCGGTGGTTGACCCGGCACCCCAGGAGCTCGTTATGGCGATGCCGCTCCCGGCCGCTGCCAGTGCGTTGGCGGCGACCGGTACCGACAGCACGGCCCTGACGGAGGAGCCCGTGGGGGAAGAGGGAGAGCCGTACGGCCTGTTGCGCGGTGAGCGCGGCCGTGAGGCAGAGGCGACACTGCTCCTGACGCGTCATGCCGGAAACGCCAGGCCGTCAACCGAAGGGCGGGGCGGGGAGGCAATGCCGCGCGGTGATCGCGGCTTTGAGGGGTTGCTGGCGATGGCTGGGCGCGCGGACGGCACCGCCGCCCCGCTCGACACCCTTACCCCCACCCTGGCACCGCTGGCCGGGCAGGGGGCGGGCAATCCGCTGGCCACCCCGGCCCCGGTCGCCATGACCCTGGCGATGCCGATGAGCCAGCCCAACTGGGGCGGGGCCGTTGCCGAACGGGTGGTGTGGATGACCAACGCCAATATTCAGGAGGCCGAGATTCAGCTCAATCCGCGCGAACTGGGGCCTATCGGCATTCGCATCACGGTCAATAACGAACAGACCCACGTCAGTTTTGTCGCGCAAAATGCCGCCACCCGCGAGGCGCTGGAGGCGGCGCTCCCCCGGTTGCGCGAGATGCTGAATGAAAACGGTCTGCAGGCGGGTAACACCGATGTCTCGCAGCACAGCTTCAGGGGGCGTGAAGGCACGGCGGATGGCGGCACGGGAGGTGGCGGCCGTGGTCACGACGAGGGGCCGCTGGAGGATGATGCGCCGCTGACGGGAATGGAGGGATTGCGCGGCGTCGGTTACGCCACCCCCTCGGGCGTTGATGCCTTTGCCTGATGGCCTGTGTGGTGCCCGCCGCGCCCTTTCGGGGAGCGGCACTGTTTGGCGTCCAGTTTGGCGCTAACTGTGGCATACTTTCGCCTGGCCAACAGATTGCAGAACGCCATTTCATGTATACAGCCCAAGGGTTGGGTAGCGGTGAGGCCCTGGTCGAGCGCTACGCCCCACTGGTAAAAAAGATAGCCTACCACCTGATGGGCCGCCTGCCATCGAGTGTGCAGGTGGACGACCTCATTCAGGCCGGCATGCTTGGATTGCTGGATGCCGGCAATCAGTACAACCCCTCCCATGGCGCCAGCTTTGAAACCTACGCCTCCATCCGTATTCGCGGCTCGATGCTCGACGACCTGCGGCGCACCGACTGGGCGCCCAAGTCGGTACACAAAAAGACACGCGACCTGAGCGAGGCGATCCATCAGGTAGAGTGCGAGACCGGCGCCGCGGCGGGTGATCGTGAGGTGGCCGAGGTGCTGGGGCTATCGATGGACGACTACTTTCAGCTGCTGCGCGATACCAGCGTCAGCCGCATGGTGAGCGTGGAGGAGATGGGTGGCGGCGAGGGGGACATGCTGGAGCGCATCGAGGGTCACGCCACCACCCCGCTGGCGACACTGGAGGAGCAGCAGTTTCAGGGCCATCTGGTGGAGGCGATTGGGCAACTGCCCGAGCGCGAAAAGCTGATTATGAGCCTCTATTACGAGCAGGAGTTGAACCTGCGCGAAATCGGCGCGGTGCTTGAGGTGAGCGAGTCACGGGTGAGCCAGCTGCTCAGTCAGGCACACGCCCGGTTGCGCGGCAAACTGCGCGAACATATCGAATAGAACGGTAAATCACGGGGTTTCAGGCCCTGCACGGGTCGCCTCGTCTGTGTTACATTCCCCCCATGAGCCACACCATCTGTCACTCCTCACCGCGCAGCCCGATGTGGGTATTCGAGGAGAATTACCGCCTGCTCCACGCGCTGTTGCGCGGGCAGATGAGTGATCACCTTGTGCTCATTGGTGATGAGGGGGAGGAGCTGACGCTGCGGGTCCTTGAGCGCTGCCGCTATACCACCGTGGTGGCACTGAGCAAACCCTTTGCCATTGACGGTGAGTGGCTGCCCAATTTGTCGATGCAGTTGCGTATTTATCACGATGCCGGTGTGGTGGAGGTGGCTGCCTACCAGGGGTGCACGCGGCTCCCCGCACGCTACCAGGTGGCGCGGCACGGTCGCCACCACACCGACGAGAAACGTCAGGTCAATCTGCTGTTGCACGACCTGTTGCGCTATTGCCGTCGTTTTGGTTATCGCGTGGCTGCCTGTCGGGTGGGTGATTGACGCACAATAGCCCGTAAGTACGACATTACTCCACAAAGGCCAGGGCGTTGCCCCCCTTCAGCTTGAGATAGGCGCGGTAACGATCGTGGATCTGGCGCACATAGTTGACCGGTTCATGGCCGCGCACATAGCCATGTTTGGCGCTCTTGGCGTACTCCCTTTTTGCCAGCAACAGCATGCCCCGCTCCACATGATTAAACCACTTGTTTGG
Source organism: Gammaproteobacteria bacterium (assembly GCA_026196575.1). Classification (GTDB taxonomy): domain Bacteria; phylum Pseudomonadota; class Gammaproteobacteria; order Thiohalomonadales; family Thiohalomonadaceae; genus JAPHSX01. The sequence continues at coordinate 19,954 of JAPHSX010000055.1, forward strand.
GTTCCACCCCTTCTCTACGGCGAGGCGGCGTGCATCACGCACATGGCCAACGCCGGCGTTATAGGCGGCGAGGGCAAACCAGGTGCGCTCCCCCATCTCAAGCTCCGGTTCAAAGCGTTTTAGCAGCCAGCTCAAATAGTGCATACCGGCGCGCAGGCCGTTGTCGGGGTCGTGCAGATCCGTTATTCCAAACTCCCTTGCGGTGCGTGGCAGAACCTGTAGCAGCCCCTGTGCCCCTGCCCAGGATTTGGCGCGCGGGTTGAAGCGGCTCTCCTGATACATTTGCGAGACGATCAGCCGCCAGTCAAAACCGTAGTGGTCGGCGTGTTTGCGCACCAGCTCATCGTAGGGCGAGAGGGTGTTGTTGCCCGCGGTGTCGGCGCGCCCCTCAAGGTGGCGGCGGATCTGTTTGGGGTTTCTGAAATATTTGTCGTAGGTGACGTTGTAAAAGAGGCCGCGATACTCGCTTTTGTGAAACGCGTTGACCGCCCTGAGCAGTGTCGGGTTCTCCTGACGCACGATCCAGCCGTGGTGCCGCTCCCCCAGGGCGAAGGCGGCGCGAATGTCGTCGCGCCAGGTCAGTTCGATGTCGAGGATGTGGCTGTCGGCCACGGTCAGGTCGATCTCGCCGCGGGCCAGCTGGGCGAGCAGCTCCTCGGTTTCCAGCTCCTCGGCGGCGGCAATCAGCTCAAAGGCGATCCCCTGTTGTTGCAGTGCCTCCATGCTCTGCCAGTAGGAGCTGCTGCGGCGTACCACCACGCGTCGTCCAGCCAGCTGCTCGGCGCTGTCGATGGGGTCATCGCTGCGGCTGACTACGATCTCCGAGACGGTGTTGTAGGGGCGTGAGAAGGTGATCCCCTCCTGTTGGCGCTCATCCGTAGGGGTCATGGCGGCGGCGATGATGTCGCCCTTGCCCTCGCGCAACCAGGGGATCAGCAGGTCGCGGCTGGGGGGTACCACCATCTCCAGACGCAGCTTGTGGCGCTGGGCAAACTCTTTTGCCAGCTCATACTCAAAGCCGTGCAGTTCACCGCGCCACAAAAAATAGGTGCTGGCGTTGTTGCGGGTGAGTACGCGCAGCACCTGATGCTCCTTGATAGTGGCCAGATCACCGCGAGAGATGAGATCGCCCTTGCCGACCAGATGATGGCGACCGAGAAAGTCGTTAATACTGGCGAGCAGGGCGTTGTTCTCCTTGTGTACAGCCCAGGCGATGGGGCGTACCGGGCCGATATCAAAACCGATCTCAACGCGGCTGCTTTGCGGCAGCGCCTTGAGCTGGCTGCTGTCGGTCACGGCGAGGTCGTAACGGCCGTCGAGCACCCCCAGGAGGAGCTGTTCGGTGGCGAGCTCCTCGTCGACCTCGATGATCTCAAAGGGGGGCTGAAAGCGCTGTTGGTGAATGGTGACGAGGGTGTTGTAAGAGGTATCGGAGCGGCGCACCGCAACGCGGCGCCCCTGTAATTCGTGGGCACTCTTGGGGGTCTCGCCGGGGCGCCCGATAAGCTGTTCATGCACATAGGCGATGGGGGAGGTGAAGTTGACCTGCTGTTTGCGCCGGCCGGTGACCACCAGGTTGTTGACAACAATGTCGCCCTCGCCGGCTAGCAGGGCGGGGATCAGCTGGTCATGTTGCGCGATGTAAATGTTCTTCAGCTCCACCCCGCTGGTCTCGGCGTAGAGCTTGAGCAGGGTGTACTCATCATTATCGGGCAAGCCACTGCGCGGCAGGTAATCTAGCCCCTGCGGGTGGCTTGTCAGGATCACCCGCAGTGCGGGGCGTGGAGTTTGCGTGATTGTCGCCTCGGTGGCCGGGTCATCGTTGCCGCAGCCTGCCAGCAGCAGGGCAAACGTGCCGAGGAGAACAAGGGTCTTTATTGCTGTTGGCGCCATAACGATCCGATGTGCTGCGAAGTAGCCGGAATTTTACCCACAACGGCCGTCAGGTGTAAGCCTGTATGCACCAATCGTGACGATGTAGAATGGTGCCCGTTTCCATATCAACCATGCCCCGTTTTGATGATCAAACAACGCCTTGCCGAATATATACAACTGACCCGTCTTGACCGGCCCATCGGTATCTATCTGGTGCTCTGGCCCACGCTGTGGGGCTTGTGGGTGGCGGCCGGCGGGGTGCCGCAGCCGCTGGTGCTGGGGGTGTTTATTGCCGGGGTGGTGCTGATGCGCTCTGCCGGTTGCGCCATCAATGATTATGCCGATCGCCACATCGACGGCCATGTGGCGCGCACCAGGGGAAGGCCGCTGGCGCGCGGGGCGATCTCGTCACGCGAGGCGGTGGCGGTGTTTGTGGTACTGAGTCTTATCGCCTTTTTGCTGGTGCTGCAGCTCAACCGTTTGACCATCCTGCTCTCCATACCGGCGGTTTTTCTGGCGGGCAGTTACCCCTTTGTGAAGCGCTTTACCCACCTGCCGCAGGCCTATCTGGGGGTCGCCTTCGGCTGGGCGGTGCCGATGGCCTTTGCCGCGCAGAGCGGCACGGTGCCGCAGGCATCGTGGCTGCTCTTTTTTGCCACCGTGTTGTGGGCGCTGGCCTATGACACCATGTATGCCATTGCCGATCGCGAGGATGATCTGAAGATCGGGGTCAAATCCTCGGCCATCCTCTTTGGCCGTTTTGACCGTCTGGCCATCGGCGTGATGCAGCTGCTGGTGCTGGCAGTGCTATGGCTGGCCGGCCTCAGTTTCGCCCTGCACTGGCCCTACTATCTGGGGCTGCTGTTGGCGGGCGGTTTCAGTCTCTATCAGCAGTACCTGATCCGCGGGCGCGATCCGCAATTGAGCTTTCGCGCCTTTCTTAATAACCACTACTTCGGGCTGGTGGTGTTTCTGGGGATTGTCGCCAGTCAGCTTGTTGAGTAAGGGGGCGGGAGCGCAGGGGCGTAAACTTACCCTTATCGTTCTCATGCTCCCGCGTGGGAACGTCGTGTTGGGACGCCCCTGCGTCTGGCGGTGCCAAAGTGCCAGTAGTGGAGTGTGGTCTGGCGGACGTCATTCAGCGTGATGCTCTCGTCTGGCGGGTTTTGCGGCACGGTGAAGGAGTTGCTGATCAGGAGGCCGCCCCGGCCCATCTCGTCCCGGCACTTGTCGTGGAGTTGCTGCATCGGGATGGGCGAGAGAAAGGCGTAGACCACATCATATTCTCCAAGCCCCTCTCGCCAGAAGTTGCCCAGATGCAGCTCGACATTATCCAGACCACGCAGACGGCAGCGCAGCCAGCTGATGGCAAAGGGGAGCGGCGAGGATTCAATGCCGCAAAAGTGGTGCTGCGGGTGACGTTGTGCTAGATAGAAGAGGGTGCCCCCAAGGCCGCTGCCCAGATCGATAAAGCGCAACGTCTCCCGCTCTGGCAGCAGACGGTTGATCCCCTCCCAGGTGTCGCGATTGCTGAGGTAGAGCGGCACCCGCTCGCGCGCACTGTTCCAGTTGAAGAGCAGCAGCAGGCCGAAGGCGATGAGGAAGAGCCACGGCGGCAGCCCCAGTGAGAGGGTATGGACTGCCAGCAGCGGGAAGAGCAGGTTTACCGGCAACCACCACCAGGGGAGGCGCAGCGCCAATCCCAGCAGCGCCGCCAGCGCCCCCTGTAACAGCAGGGCGGGGTCGTCGCCTGCGCTGGTGATGGCAGGTGTCACCAATTGTGCCACCAGTTGCGCCAGCAGCGCGGTAAGGATCGGTGGCGGCGAGACCCTGTCAGCCACGCGCATAGAGCTGGTCGATGGCGGGTTGCAACCGCGCCAGCACTTTGCCCCGCTTGACCTTCAGTGTCGGTGTGAGCAGGCCGTTCTCCACGCTCCACGGCTCCAGGGTGAGGTGGAAACGGCGGATTTTGGCATAGCCGGGAAACTGGTGCAGCCGTTCGTCGATTATCCGTTGCACCGACTGGATCACGGCGGGACTTTGCAGCGCTGTCGGGGCGGCGGCATCCACACCGCACTGCGCCGCCAGTTGTGGCCACAGCTCGTGGTTGAGCACAATCAGCGCCGTCAGGTAGGGGCGCCCCTCGCCAACCACCAGCACCTGTTCGATCCGTGGCTCCAGCGTGAGTGCCATTTCCATATCGCATGGCGGTACCTTCTCGCCGTTGGAGAGCACCAGGATATCCTTGATGCGCCCGGTGATGGTGATGTGACCGTGCGTATCGATGCGCGCCTGATCGCCGGTGTGCAGCCACCCCTCCGGATCGATCAGCGCCGCGGTGGCCGGCGCGTCGTTCCAGTAACCGAGCATTACCCCCGGTCCGCGCACCAGCAGTTCCTCTTCGGTACCGATGCGTGTCTCGACACCCGGCAACGCCACCCCGACACTGCTTGGCAGATTGTCCGCGGGGATGTTGACGCTGACCACCGGGCTGGTCTCGGTAAGACCGTAACCCTGTAGCAGGGTGGTGCCGAGACCGATGAAGAGGCGGGCGATCTCCTCCGGCAGCGGCGCGCCGCCACTGATGGCGAGGCGCAACCGGCCGCCCAGACGCTGCTGCAGTTTGTCGCCCACCAGTCGCTGCAACAGCGGTTGCAGCAGCAGGCGCGGTCGCCAGCCACGGCGCCCCTGCCGCCACTCGAAGTGGTGCCAGCCTGCGGCGACGGCCGTGGTGAAGAGCCACCGTTTAAGGGCGCTCTGCTCCTGCAGTTGCCGGGTGATGCGGCCATGGATGCGCTCATAGATGCGCGGCACCGAGATCAATACCGTCGGTTTGATGGTTTGCAGGTCGCCCGCCAGCTGCGCGATGGAGCGGGCGTAGGCGATGGTCGCCCCGGCCATCAGCGGCAGGTAGTAACCGGTGGTCCGCTCCAGGGTATGGGAGAGCGGCAGGAAGGAGAGGAAGGTGTCGCGCTCGTCGATGGTCACCAGCTGCAGCGCCGCGTCGGCGATGGCGAGCATGTTGTGGTGACTCAGCATCACCCCCTTGGGCCGCCCGGTGGTGCCCGAGGTGTAGATGATGGAGGCGAGGGCGCGCGGCGCGTGTGCGCTATTCGCCATGGCCTGTAGCGGATGTTCGCCCGTGGGCAACTGGCGTGCCACGCCGAGCAGGCGGCCGTGGTCGTCATCCAGCGGTTCACTGTCGAGCAGCAGGATATGTTGCAGCTGATCGTGTCCCGCCAGTGCATGGGCCACGCGCCGCCAGCGCGCCTCGTCGTGCAACAGCAGCAGCTTCGCCCCGGTCTGTTGCAGGATATAGGCGAGGTTGTCGGCACGGTCATCGGTATAGAGCGGCACCACCACCAGCCCCAGCCCCAGGGCGGCCTGGTCGAAGCAGAGCCACTCCGGGCCGTTGCGCAGGCTCAGCGCGACCCTGTCCCCCGCCACCAGCCCCAGCGCCGCCAGCATCACCTGCCAGCGCCCCACCTCGCCGGCCAGCTGGTGCCAGCGGTAGTCGCGCCACTGGTCGCGCTCCTTGTCGAAGTAACGGCACGCCACCCCCTGCGGAGTGCGCGCCACGCGCAGGCGAAAGAGCCCGTCCAGCGTGCCGGCCTCGGTGGGGGAGATATGTCGTGTCGTATTTGGGGTCACACCAGTACCGTTCGTGGGGCAATTGGGAGGGATAGTAACGCACTGGCGCCAGCTGGCGGAATGGCGGTGAGTGAGCACTATAACAATTTGCAGGCAGGCCATGAAAATCTGGCCCGATTCGGGTAAGATTGCCGGTTTTCCGGTTTCTGCCGGGTGGGGTACGGTGCGCGCGCTTGCGCTGAGACCCGATGCGGCCGGTGTTTTTACTCAAGTTGCTGATTGGCAACTGTTTTTGTCAGGGGTGCGGGATGTTTAGCAAAGAAATGCGTATCGACGGTTATGACAATGAACTCTGGACTGCGATGCAGGGTGAGGAGCGTCGTCAGGAGGAGCACATCGAGCTTATCGCCTCCGAAAACTACGCCAGCCCGCGGGTGATGGCGGCGCAGGGCTCGCAACTGACCAACAAATACGCCGAGGGCTACCCCGGCAAGCGCTATTACGGTGGCTGCGAGTATGTAGATGTCGCCGAGCAGCTGGCAATTGATCGCGCCAAGGAGCTGTTTGGTGCGGCCTATGCCAATGTGCAGCCGCACTCCGGCTCGCAGGCCAATGCCGCCGTCTACATGGCGCTGATTCAACCGGGCGATACCATTCTGGGGATGTCGCTGGCCCACGGCGGCCACCTCACCCACGGCGCCAAACCCAACTTTTCCGGCAAGATCTACAACGCCGTGCAGTACGGCCTCAACCCCGAGAGCGGTGAGATCGACTATGACGAGGTCGAGCGCCTGGCCGTGGAACACAAGCCGAAGATGGTGATCGCCGGCTTCTCTGCCTACTCGCGGGTGGTCGACTGGCAGCGCTTTCGCGATATTGCCGACAAGGTCGGCGCCTACCTGTTTGTCGACATGGCCCATGTGGCCGGTCTGGTCGCCGCCGGGGTCTATCCCAACCCGGTGGGTATTGCGGATGTCACCACCACCACTACCCACAAGACCCTGCGCGGGCCGCGTGGCGGGATCATTCTCGCCAGGGCGAATGAGGAGATCGAAAAGAAGCTCAATTCGATGGTCTTCCCCGGCATTCAGGGTGGCCCGCTGATGCATGTGATCGCCGCCAAGGCGGTCGCCTTCAAGGAGGCGCTGGAGCCGGCCTTCAAGACGTATCAGGCCCAGGTGGTAACCAATGCCCGGGCGATGGCCAGCGTCTTTGTCGCGCGCGGCTACGATGTGGTCTCCGGCGGTACCGACAACCACCTCTTTCTGCTCAGCCTGATCAAGCAGGGTCTGACCGGCAAGGCGGTGGATGCCTGGCTGGGTGAGGCCAATATTACCGTCAACAAAAATTCGGTGCCCAACGACCCGCAGTCGCCCTTCGTCACCTCCGGTATTCGTATTGGCACCCCGGCGATCACCACCCGTGGTTTTGGCGAGGCCGAGGCCACGGCGCTTGCCGGCTGGATCTGCGATGTGATCGACAGCAAGGGCGACGCGGCGACCATTGCCGCGGTCAAGGGCAAGGTGCTGGAGGTGTGCAAGCGCCTGCCGGTCTACCGGGACTAGTGATCGGCCGCCCGCGCCATGCGCTGCCCGTTCTGCAGTGAACCTGACACCAAGGTGATCGATTCGCGCCTCGCCAACGAGGGCGATTCGGTGCGCCGTCGTCGTGAGTGCGTGACCTGCGGCGAGCGTTTCACCACCTTCGAGACCGCCGAGCTGGTGATGCCGCGCATCGTCAAGCGCGACGGTACGCGGGTCCCCTTTGATGAGCACAAGTTGCGCAGTGGCATCATGCGGGCACTGGAGAAGCGTCCGGTGCAGGTCGAGGCGATTGAGGCGGCGATCCACCGCATCATGCACCAGCTGCGTGCCACCGGTGATCGCGAGGTCAACGCCCGTCTGCTGGGTGAGTGGGTGATGGAGCAGTTGCGTACCCTTGATGAGGTGGCCTATGTGCGCTTCGCCTCCGTCTATCGCAGCTTTCAGGATGTGAACGCCTTTCGCGAGGAGATCGAGCGGCTGCAGAGCGAGCCCTCTGACGAGGTGAAGCGAAGCCAGCTCTCCCTGCTCGATAACCTGGCAAAGACAAAGAGAGGAGACGAGAAGTAGCCCGCATGAGTGACTTTATGCCGCATGACAGTGAAATGATGCGCCGTGCCCTGCGCCTGGCGGAGCGGGGGCTCTATACCACCGACCCCAACCCGCGGGTGGGGTGCGTGCTGGTGCGTGATGGCGTGATTGTCGGTGAGGGGTGGCATGCCGTGGCCGGCGGCCCCCATGCGGAGATCGTGGCGCTGCAACAGGCGGGGGAACAGGCCCGTGGCGCCACCGCCTACGTTACCCTGGAGCCCTGCTGCCACCACGGCAAGACCCCTCCCTGCAGCGAGGCGCTGATCGCCGCCGGGGTGGCCCGCGTGATTGCCGCGATGGAGGACCCCAATCCGCTGGTCGCCGGTCAGGGACTGGCGCAGCTGCGCGCGGCTGGGATCGCCACGGCCAGCGGTCTGCTGGCGGCGCAGGCCGAGGCACTCAATCCCGGTTTTGTGCAACGCATGCGCCTGGGCCGCCCCTATATCCGCTGCAAGCTGGCGATGAGCCTGGATGGGCGCACCGCCATGGCCTCCGGCGAGAGCCAGTGGATCACCGGCCCGGCGGCGCGTGAGGATGTGCACCGTCTGCGCGCCCGCAGCTCGGCGATTATGAGCGGTATCGGTACCGTGCTGAAGGATGACCCGTCACTGACGGTGCGTCTGGAGGGGGAGGTGGCGGTGAAGCCGCCGTTGCGCATCGTCCTCGACCCGCACCTCAGTACCCCGGAGCAGGCCCGCTTTCTGCAGCAGCCGGGCGAGTCGCTGATCGTCACCGCCTGCACCGAGGAGGCGGTGCAGCAGCGGCTGCGGCAGGCGGGTGCCGAGGTGTTGTGCCTGCCCAACGGTCACGATGCCGTCGATCTGGTGGCCTTGATGCGGGTGCTGGCCGAGCGCGGGATTAACGAGATCCTGATGGAGACCGGTGCCATCCTCAGCGGCGCGCTGCTGCATGCCGGGATCATCGATGAGTTAATCGTCTACATGGCCCCCAAACTGATGGGCGACAAGGCGCGCGGACTGTTCCATACTCCCGGCCTCGATCTGCTGGCCGATGCGGTGGCGCTGGAGATTCAGGATATACGCGCGGTGGGTGACGACTGGCGCATCACGGCGAAGATTAAAGAGGTGGCGGCGTAGGCCGCGCGCATGTTCACCGGAATCATCGAGGCGGTCGGTACGGTCAGTTCACTACAGAACCGGGGCGGCGACAGCCGCGTCACCATCCGTAGCGGCAAGCTCGACCTTGCTGATGTAAAGCTCGGTGACAGCATCGCGGTGAACGGTATCTGCCTTACCGTGGTGGCACTGCCGGGCGACGGATTTGTCGCCGATGTCTCGGGTGAGACCCTGCAGCGCAGTGCCTTTGTTGAGCTGAAACCCGGCAGCCGGGTGAATCTGGAGAAGGCGTTGACCCCCAACACCCGCCTTGGCGGTCATCTGGTGAGTGGTCATGTCGATGGGGTGGGGGAGCTTGTCTCGCTGCAAAATGATGCGCGCTCGGTACGGCTGCGCATTCAGGCCCCGGCGGAGCTGGCGAAGTACATCGCCGAGAAGGGTTCGATCACGATCGACGGGGTGAGCCTCACCGTGAATGCGGTGGATGGGGCGTGCTTCGAGCTGAATATCGTGCCCCACACCCTGCAGCAGACTACCTTGATCGATGTTGCGGTGGGGCAGCGGATCAATCTGGAGGTGGACCTTATCGCCCGCTATCTGGAGCGGCTGCTGCTGGGTGACCAGGCGGCGCAGGGCAAGAGTGATGGCATCAGCATGGCCTTTTTGGCCGAGCACGGATTTATGAAATAGCGGCGCGTCAGTGCGCCACCAACCGGAAGCAGACTATGGCCTTAAACAGCATCGAAGAGATTATTGGCGACATTCGTCTGGGCAAGATGGTGATCCTGATGGACGATGAGGATCGCGAGAACGAGGGTGACCTCATCATGGCCGCCTCGATGATCCGCCCCGAGGATATCAACTTCATGGCGCGCTACGGCCGCGGCCTGATCTGCCTCACCCTCACCCGTGAGCGCTGCAAGCAGCTCAGCCTGCCGCTGATGGTGCGTAACACCAATGACAAGCACGGCACTAACTTTACCGTCTCTATCGAGGCGGCCGAGGGGGTGACTACCGGGATCTCCGCCTATGACCGTGCCATGACGGTGCGCGCCGCGGTGGCCCCCAACGCCACCGCCGAGGATATCGTACAGCCCGGCCACATCTTCCCGCTGATGGCCCAGCCCGGCGGGGTGCTGACCCGCGCCGGCCATACCGAGGCCGGCTGCGACCTGGCGCGTCTGGCCGGGCTGGAGCCCTCCTCGGTGATTGTCGAGATCCTCAATGAGGATGGCAGCATGGCGCGTCGCCCGGATCTGGAAAAGTTCGCCGCCGAGCACGACATCAAGATCGGCACCGTCGCCGATCTCATCCACTACCGCCTGCAGAACGAGCCGACGGTGGAGCGGGTGGCCGAGTGCGTGATGCCGACCGAGCACGGCGAGTTTCGGCTGGTCGCCTATCGTGACCTGCTGGCCCACGAGATGCACCTGGCCCTGGTGAAGGGGGAGCTGAACCCCGAGGTGCCGGCGCTGGTGCGGGTGCATCTGCAAAATACCCTTTGCGACCTCTTCGGCAACCAGCGCGATTGCGGCTGGCCGCTGCGTGATGCGTTGCGCCGCATTGCCGAGGAGGGGTGTGGTGTCGCCATCGTCCTGCGCCAGCAGGAAGATGCGGATACACTGGTGCGCCACATCAAGGACTACGGGTTGCAGGACAAGGGCATTCCGGTACCCGACAAGGAGAAGAGCGACGACCTGCGCACCTACGGCATTGGTGCCCAGATCCTCATCGATCTGGGGGTGAAGAGGATGAAGGTGCTGAGTACCCCGAAGAAGATGCACGCCCTCTCCGGCTTCGAGCTGGAAGTCGTCGAATACGTTGAAGAGTAATTGAGAAAGGAACAGAGCGATGTCAGAGATTAAGAATTACGAAGGCGGTTTCATTCTGGAAGGCAAGCGTTTCGGTATTGTGGTCGGCCGTTTTAACGCCTTTGTCGTCGAGAGTCTGGTGGCGGGCGCCATTGACACCCTGAAGCGTCACGGCGCCAAGGATGCCGAGATCGAGGTGTTCCGCGTCCCCGGTGCTTACGAGATCCCGCTGATGGCGCAGCGTATGGCCAAATGCGGGCGGTTTGATTCGATCATCGCCCTTGGCGCGGTGATCCGTGGCGGCACCCCCCACTTCGACTACGTCGCCGGTGAGTGCAGCAAGGGGCTGGCGCAGGTGATGCTGCAGTTCGACCTGCCGGTGGCCAATGGTGTGCTCACCACCGACAGTATTGAACAGGCGATCGAGCGGGCCGGTACCAAGGCCGGGAACAAGGGCCACGAGGCGGCGATGTCGGCCATCGAGATGGTCAATCTGCTGCCGCAGCTCTCCTGAGTGACGGGCGTGACAAGATTGAATCAACCATCGGGGGGTATGGCATGAGCAGTGCCCGCAGCCTGGCGCGCGAGCGTGCCATGCAGGCCCTCTATCAGTGGCAGATGACCGGGCAGGACCCGGCCGACATCGAGCAGCAGTTTATCGCCGATCAGGATATGGCGAACGTTGACAAGAAGTACTTCAGGGAGCTGCTGCACGGGGTGCCCAAGCGCATCGAGGAGTTCGATCTGTTGAGTCTGGAGCTGCTGAGTCGCCCCATCGAACAGGTCGATCCGGTGGAGCGGGCGATCCTGCGTATCGGTCTCTATGAGCTCCAGCAGCGCCTCGACATCCCCTACCGGGTGGTGATTAACGAGGCGGTGGAGCTGGCCAAGAGCTATGGCGGGGAACAGAGCCACAAGTTTGTCAACGGCACCCTCGACAAGGCGGCGAAGAACCTGCGTGCTCTCGAAACCCAGGCGGCAAGGCGGCCTCGCTAG
>JAPHSX010000049.1 GCA_026196575.1 Gammaproteobacteria bacterium
CCTGAAACTCCGACTTGTTGTCGAAGGGGAGCATCTTCAGCACCACCGCCTGCAGCGGCACCAGCGCCACCGAGAGGGCGATAAGCAACAGGATCACCCCAAACATCCCCCAGCGCGCCCCGCGCCCCGCGTCGCCACGCAGGAAGGGGCCGACGGCACGCTCGAACAGGCGATAGCTCCTGTTGCCGCCCGCCGCCGCATGGCCGTGGTGAAAGTCGGCCCTCGCCAGCACCACATTGGACATCCACGGGGTGACAACAAAGGCAACCGCCAGCGAGATCACCATGCCGATGGAGGCGTTGATCGGGATGGGACTCATGTAGGGCCCCATCAGACCGGTGACGAAGGCCATCGGCAGCAGCGCGGCGATCACGGTAAAGGTGGCGAGGATGGTAGGGCCACCCACCTCATCGACCGCCAGCGGGATCGCCTCCAGCAGCCTTTTGCCCCCAAGCTGCATGTGGCGGTGGATGTTCTCCACCACCACGATGGCATCATCCACCAGGATGCCGATGGAGAAGATGAGGGCAAAGAGCGAGACCCGATTGAGGGTGAAGCCCCACGCCCAGGAGGCGAAGAGGGTGATGGCCAGGGTAATGACCACCGCCATGCCGACGATAAAGGCCTCGCGATAGCCGAGGGCGAAGAACACCAGCACCACCACCGAGAGGGTGGCGAAGATGAGCTTGGTAATGAGCTTCTGCGCCTTCTCATCGGCGGTGGCGCCGTAGTCGCGGGTCACCGTCACCTCCACCCCGTCGGGGACAAAGGTCCCCTTCAGCGCCTCGAAGCGCTCGATTACCTGCCGGGCGATCTGTACCGCATTGGTACCGGGCTGCTTGGCGATGGCCACGGTCACCGCCGGGAAGTTGCCCTCTGCCGCGATCCCCTTGGCAGAGGCCGCCGGGCCGGTACCGAACCAGACATACTGCTCCGGCTGGTCGGCCCCGAGGCGCACCGCCGCCACGTCACGCAGGTAGACCGGCCGCCCCTCCTTCACCCCCACCACCAGCGAGCGCACCTCCTCGGCAGTGGTGAGGAAGGCCCCCGCCTGCACCAGGATCTCCTGATTATTGACCACCAGCGCACCGGAGGGACGGGTGGCGTTGCTCACCATCAGGGCATTGCGCAGGTCGTCCATATCGACGCCGTAACCGGCCAGGCGCACCGGGTCGAGGGTGACATGCACCACCTTGTCCGGGCCGCCGATAGTGTAGATGTCACGCGTCCCCTTGACCCGCTTGAGCTCCGCCTCCACCGCATGGGCGACGCGTTGCAGCTCGTGGGTACCAACGCCCTCATCCCTGCTCCAGAGGGTAAGGGTGACGATGGGCACATCATCGATCCCCTTGGGCTTGATGATGGGCGTCATCACGCCAAGATTTTTCGGTAGCCAGTCCTCATTGGAGAAGACCGCGTTGTAGAGACGCACGATGGCCCCGGTGCGCTCCTCGCCCACCGTGTACTGTACCGTCAGCACCGCCATGCCGGGGCGCGACACCGAGTAGACGTGCTTCACCCCCTCGATCTCCGAGAGCACCTGCTCGGCCGGCAGCGCCACCAGATTCTCCACCTCGCGGGCCGAGGCGCCGGGGTAGGCGATAAAGATATTGGCGAAGGTGACGTTGATCTGCGGCTCCTCCTCGCGCGGGGTGATCAGCACCGCGAAGAGCCCAAGCAGGAAACCGACCAGCGCCAGCAGCGGCGTGATCTCGGAGGTGAGGAAGTTGCGGGCGATAGTGCCCGATATGCCCAGCTGCTGGCTCATTTGCCCTTACCCGCGCGCATCTCCTTGAGCATCACCCCGGCGCGAATCGGCGCCAGCGCCACCTCCTCGCCGGCACTCAGCCCGGCCAGCACCTCGACCTCGCCCCCCTCCAGCTGGCGGCCGAGGCGGATCTGGCGGAAGGTGATCGCCTCACCCTTAATCACATAGACCCCGGTCACCTCGCTGCGATGCACCACGGCGGCGGTCGGCAGCAGCAGCCGCTCCTCCTCGCCGATGACAAAGGCGACCTTGACGAACATCCCGGGGTAGACCCCGTGCCGCCCGGTGGGCAGCTCGACCCGCACCGTAAAGGTGTGGGAGGCGGCATCGGCGAAGGGGGCAATGGTCAGTTTGGTGCCCTCCACGGAGGGCGCCCCCGCTGCGGGAAAGAGCACCCGCGCCCGCTGCAGACGACGCACCGTCTCGATGTGGCCCTGCGGGACATTGGCCACCGCGCGCAGCGACTCCAGGGAGAGACCGGTCATCAGCGGCTTACCGGGGTTGGCGCTCTCGCCCGGCTCGATGTGACGCTTGACCACAATGCCGCTGTAGGGGGCGCGCACCACGGTGTGCTCCAGCTGCTCCTGCGCCTGTTCGCGCGCCGCGCTGGCCGCCTTCAGTGCCGCCTGCGCCTTGTCAAACTCCGCCTGCGACACCAGCTTTCGCGCCAGCAGCTCCTCCATCCGCTTAAAGGCAGCACTGGCCTCCTCGACACGGGCATCGGCGGCCTTTAACGCCGCGCGCTGCTCGGTGTCGCGCAGACGCACCAGCACATCGCCCTTGGTGACGTAGTCATCCACGTCCACTAGCACCTCGGTGATGCGCCCCGCGGTCTGGGCCGAAACGGTGCTTTGAAACACCGCCTCGATGAGGGCATCGACCACCACCTCGCCGGGGATCTGCTTCAGCCCCACCGTCGCGGTGGGCAGCGGCTCCGCCGCCCACAGCGCCGAGGCACCCCCAAGCAGCAGCGCCAGAGCCGCCCCTAAAATTCGTTGCCTTGTGTACATGCTTGCCCCCTGTCCGTTTTGCGCCCGCATAGCATAGCAGCGGGTGTGTATATTAGCGTTTTCTAATATTCCTGCCCACTACATGGGTTCCTCGCCCGGCGATCTCAAGCGTTGATGGTTACAGGATTTGGCGGGATACCCCTCCACGGCTATCACGTGCTGGCCACCGCCGCAGAGATCCCCGCGGCAGCCAGCCAGTGAGCGGCAGGGGTTAGATGCTGAGGGATCCCTACGAATTCCCATGTTGCCCCGTAACTCCCTCTCACCCAGGGAGAGGGCTGGGGAGAGGGGATAAAGATCACTTTACTTCAAGTGCGGTATTCAATCGGATCCCCTCTCCCTGCCCCTCTCCCTAAGGGAGAGGGGACGTTTTTTTTGACGAAGTTGGTGAAATAATAACCTGATCATTTGTTCAAGTACGGTATCTATCGCCCATTCTAACCTGTAACAGACTAAATCTATTGTGTAATTCGTGGGGAGCCCTCGGGGTTAGATGCGAAAACGCGACACCAGCGTCTCCAGATTGGAGGCCAGTTGCACCAGCTCCTCGCTGATCTGTGCCGAGTGGCGTGCGCCCTCGGCGGTCTGATCCGCCACCTGGGTGATGGTGGCGATATTACGATTGATCTCCTCGGCCACGGCCGTCTGCTCCTCCGCCGCGGTGGCAATCTGGGTGTTCATGTCGTTAATCGTGGAGACCTCACCGGCAATCATCCCCAGAGACTCGGCGGCGGCCTCGACCTGCTCCTCGCTCTCCTGCGCCTTGGCGCGCGAGTCCTCCATCGCCTGCACCGCCTCACGGGCACCCGCCTGGAGTCTGGCGATCATGCTCTCTATCTCCTCGGCCGACTTTTGTGAGCGCGACGCCAGGGTGCGCACCTCATCGGCCACCACGGCAAAACCGCGGCCCGCCTCGCCGGCGCGCGCCGCCTCAATGGCCGCATTGAGGGCGAGCAGATTGGTCTGTCCGGCGATACCCTTGATCACATCCAGCACCATGCCGATACTGGCACTGTCGTTATCGAGCTTCTGAATTACCCCGGCCGCCGCCTCAATCTCGCTCATCAACATGGCGATACCGCCCAGCGCATGGGATGAGACCAGGGCACCGTTGCTCGCCTCGCCCTTCGCCCCGTGGGAGGCCTCGGCGGTACGCGCCGCGTTGGCTGCCACCTCCTGCACCGTGGAGTTCATCTCATTCATTGCCGTGGCCACCATGTCGGTCTCGGTCTGCTGTGCCAGCACGCCACTGAGCGTCTCCTCCGAGACACTGGCAACCCGTTGCGCCGCCGCGGCAAGCCGCCCGGTCGAGCCGGAAACCTCGCGCATACTGCCGCGAAACGTGTTCAACATGCTGTTAAAGGCGCGGGCCATGCCGCCAATCTCGTCGTGCAGCCCGACATAGTCGATCGCAAGGGTCAGGTCGGAGTCCCGTTCAATATCTTCAAAGACGTGGCGCAGACGATTGATGCGGTCGGTAACCACCCGGCGCAGCAGATAGACGATCAGGGCAAGGCCAATGGCGAACATAATGATATGGATAACGGTCGACTCCAGCAGATTGCCATTGACCATCTCGTCGAGTTCGGCCAGCGAGTAGCTGATGCGCACCGCACCGAGAACGGTGTTTTCTGGCACCTGATGGCACAGCAGACAATCGGTGCCGCGATAATCCCTGCTGGCGAGAATGGGATTGATGACGGTGAGGATGCGCCCCGTCTCCCCCTGGCCGATCTCCAGCACCGGCTGGCCGGCGATCGCCTGGCGATCCAGCTCATCCTGGATTGTTTCGTGCTCCTTGCCCGCACCGTAGACGTCACTGACCTTGTCGCCGCGGATAATGCGCGCCTCGACCACATTGGGACGCGCCAATACCTTGTCGCGTATGATCTGGCGCTGCTCCATGGTGCCGGTGAGCATCATGGCGTTAATGCTGTCGAAATAGGTGTCGGCCGTATCCTTGGTCTGTTGCTCGACTACCGTAAGAATCAACTCACGTTCATTGCTCGCGGTATGGTACAGGGCTATCAGTAATACCAGTACAAAAACACCGGCCACCGCGATATTGATCTTGGCGTTAATACTGAGGTGGGTATCTGGGAATAATCTGTTCATTGAGCGGGGGACCCTTTGGCAAGCCGAGAAGGGATAGGGCTACCATCACGCGTTGTCTCGGACATTATTGAGTAGGACGCAGCCTCCATGCCCACTGTAACCAAGAATTACGGTCAGAGGATATCGTACGAAAAAATCCCCCTCGCTGCCATCGGTATCGGCAACCCGCCGCTATTTCTTTAGCGGGTTAGCTGGAGAGGTGTTTCGGCTGCTCCAGCATCGCCGCCTGGTAGAAGCAGTAGTGGCCACATTCACACCTGTGCACATGCCCCATCGCCACCCTGGCATGTTCCAGCAGCAGCTCAACCTCCCCGGCATCATCGGGAAAGAGACTAATACCGATGGCAGGGGTAAGGAATAACTCGTAACCGGCGAAGCAAATGGGGGTGGCGAAGGCCGCCACAATCTCACCCGCCAGCATCTCCAGCGCCTCATGGGCATGGTCATGATCCTTGTGCAGGATCATAAACTCCCCGCCACCCATACGCGCCACCGTATCATGGAGATCAACCGCGCCGCTCAGCCGCTGCGCCACCTGGCGCAACAACTGCTCCATCAGCCGATTATCGTACCCTTCACCCAGCAGCTCCTTCAGATTGAGGCCGATGCAGAGCAGGCCGAAGCCGCGCGCATGGCGCCGGCACTGCAGGATGGCCTGCCCCAGCCGCTCCTGCAGCAGGACACGGTTGGCCAGGCCGGTGATCGCATCGTAGTTGACGATGCGGTGCAGACGCTCTCGGGTCTTGAGCCGGTCGGTAATATCCTTGCCGGTGGCGACGAAATGGCTCACCCCCCCCTCAGCATCGTATATCGGGGTGATGGTCTTCGCCTCGTAGTAGAGTTCACCGCTCTTGCGCCGGTTGATAAAAATATCGGTGGAGGGGAGGCCATTGGAGAGATTTGCCCATAGCGCCCGATAGAAGCTCTCATCCTGAAGACCCGATTTCAGGATGGCCGGCGTCTGTCCGACCACCTCGCCGAGTTGGTAGCCCGTCAGCTTTTCAAACGCCGGATTGACGTAGATGATGACCCCCGCGACATCGGTGATCATCACCGCATCGGCGGTCTGTGCCAGGGCGTGGATCATCGTCTCCCGCTCCTGGCGCAGACGCATGGTATCGGAGATATCGGTACTCAGCCCGGCGATACGAATCACCTTGCCATCCTTGTCAAGCACCGGGAAGGCGCGGCTGTTGACCCAGCGCACCGTGCCATCAGGCAGCATGATGCGGTACTCCATATTGAGCCCCAGCCACCCCTGCTCACCCAGCCGCTGGTTGACCCGGTCGTAATCCTCCGGATGCAGCGTCTCCAGCAGCCGCAGCGGCTGGCACATGAACAGGGCAGGGGGTTGCTCCCACACCGTCTCGAAGGCGGGGCTGAGGTAGAGCATTTCACCCCGCTCACAGTCGATGAGCCAGAACACCTCGGGGATCGCCTCGGTGAGCTGACGGAAGTTTCTCTCGCTCTCCAGCAGCGCCGCCTCGGCCATACGGCGTTGGCGGTGTCCCTCCTGCTCCCGCAACTCGCGCTCTATCGCCGGATTGAGGCGCGCCAACGACCCCTTGGTAATAAAGTCGTGCGCCCCGGCACGCATCATCTGCACCGCCAGCAACTCGCCAACGTTGCCGGAGATCACGATCACCGGCAGATCGAGCTGGCGCTCGCGCACCCAGCCCAGCAGATCCATCCCGGTCATATCGGGGAGGGAGAAGTCAGTAAGGATCAGGTCCCACCCTCCCGCATCCAGGGCGTCCAAGGCCTGCCGGCGATTTTCCACCTGCACCACGCTGGCGGGGATCGCACCGCGCTCGACCTCCGCCATCACCGCCAGCGCATCAATGGGTGCATCCTCAACCAGGAGTATCCGTATCTCGTGCGCCAAGCCTGTCACCTTCGTTCTGGAGTGATCTAATGGCGCTTAAACTACCACAGTGCAGCGCCAAGCCCAACCCTTTCCCTCGGCTATCCAGCTGTGCAGCGACCCCTTCACACCCTATAATGGTAGGCAACTTTTCAACGAATAACGGACCGAAATAATGGCGCAGTACATCTACACCATGAACCGCGTATCCAAGGTGGTACCACCGAAGCGCGAAATCCTTAAAGATATCTCCCTCTCCTTCTACCCCGGCGCCAAGATCGGCGTACTCGGCCTCAACGGCGCCGGCAAATCGACCCTGTTGCGCATCATGGCCGGCATCGATACCGACATCGAGGGTGAGGCGCGTCCGCTGGCCGGGATCAAGGTCGGTTACCTGCCGCAGGAGCCGAGGCTGGACGAGTCACTGGACGTGCGCGGTAACATCGAGCTGGCGGTCAGCGAGGTGAAGAGTGCCCTCAAGCGCCTCGACGAGGTCTACGCCGCCTACGCCGAACCCGACGCCGACTTCGACGCCCTCGCCGCCGAGCAGGGACGCCTGGAGAACATCATCCAGGCCACCGACGGCCACAATATTGATCGTCACCTGGAGGTGGCCGCCGATGCCCTGCGTCTGCCGACCTGGGAGGCCGACGTAAGCAAGCTCTCCGGTGGCGAGAAGCGCCGCGTGGCGCTCTGCAAGCTGCTGCTGGAGAAGCCCGACATGCTGCTGCTGGACGAGCCGACCAACCATTTGGATGCCGAGTCGGTGGCGTGGCTGGAGCGCTTCCTGCACGACTACGAGGGGACGGTGGTGGCCATTACCCACGACCGCTACTTCCTCGACAACGTCGCCGGCTGGATCCTGGAGTTGGACCGCGGCCACGGCATCCCCTGGGAGGGGAACTACTCCTCCTGGCTGGAGCAGAAGGAGCAGCGCCTGGAGCAGGAGCAGAAGTCCGAGGGCGCCCGCATCAAGGCGATGAAACAGGAGCTGGAGTGGGTGCGTTCCAACCCCAAGGGGCGCCACGCCAAGTCCAAGGCGCGGATGGCCCGCTTCGAGGAGCTCTCCTCGAAGGAGTACCAGAAGCGCAACGAGACCAACGAACTCTTCATTCCGCCGGGGCCGCGCCTCGGTGACCTGGTGATTGAGGCCAGGGGGCTACGCAAGGGGTTTGGTGACCGGCTGCTCATCGACGGCCTCGACTTCAACCTGCCGCCCGGCGGCATTGTCGGCATCATCGGCCCCAACGGCGCCGGCAAGACCACCCTCTTTCGCATGCTGGTGGGCCAGGAGAGCCCGGACAGCGGCGAGCTGCGCCTTGGGGAGACGGTCAAACTGGCCTATGTCGATCAAAGCCGCGATGCACTGGACCCGCAGAAGACGGTGTGGGAGGAGGTCTCCGGCGGCCACGACAACATGCTGGTGGGCGACTACCCGCTCAACTCCCGGGCCTACGTCAGCCGCTTCAACTTCAAGGGCGGCGATCAGCAGAAGCGGGTCGGCGACCTCTCCGGTGGTGAGCGCAACCGTCTGCACATGGCCAAACTGCTCGCCTCCGGCGGCAACCTGCTGCTGCTCGACGAACCGACCAACGACCTGGACGTGGAGACCCTGCGGGCGCTGGAGGAGGCGCTGCTGGAGTTTCCCGGCTGCGCCGTGGTGATCTCGCACGACCGCTGGTTCCTCGATCGCATCGCCACCCACATCCTCGCCTTTGAGGGTGACTCCCACGTCGAGTGGTTCGAGGGTAACTACGCCGACTACGAGGCCGATCGCAAGCGCCGCCTCGGGGTCGAGGCCGACCAGCCCCACCGTATCAGATACAAGAAGCTCGCCTGAGTCACACCGGCCCACCCGGCGGTGCCGGGCGGGCGCCCTGGCCGCCTCCCGCGCATTGTGCGTTACACTTGGCTCATACACCCTCTACCCGACTGAGATACCAGCATGAGTAAAGCCATTCCCCTCGCCCCCGAGGCGCTGTGCCGCCTCTGCGATCCCTCCCAGTTCAGCTTCGAGACCACCAACGAGCTGACAGACCTCACCGAGATCATCGGTCAAAGCCGCGCCGTGCAGGCGGTACACTTTGGCGTCGGGATTCAGCGCGATGGCTACAACCTCTATGTAATGGGGCCATCGGGGATGGGCAAGCACAGCATGGTGCGCCAGTTTTTGGAGCAGAAGGCGCGGGAGCAGGAGCGGCCCGCGGACTGGTGTTATGTCAACAACTTTGAACAGGCGCACAAACCGAAGGCACTGCGTCTGCCCCACGGGCGCGGCGCGCAACTGGCGCTGGAGATGGAGCAGCTGCTGGATGAGCTGGCCACCATGCTCCCCGCCGCCTTCGAGGGCGAGGAGTACCGGGAGCATCTGCAGACACTCGAAGAGGAGCTGAAGACACAGCAGGAGCAGGCCTTCACCGCCCTGGCCGAGGCGGCGGCCAAACAGCAGGTCAAGCTGTTCCGCACCCCCAGCGGTTTTGCCTTCGCCCCGCTGCGCGACGGCGAGGTGGTGAGTCCCGAGGCGTTCGACAAGCTGCCCGCCGAGGAGCAGGCGGCGATCGAGAAGGACGTCGCCTCCCTGCAGGAGCAGCTGCAGACGATCATCCAGCACATCCCGCAGTGGCGCAAAGAGACCCGCAACAAGGTCAAGGCACTCAACCACGAGGTGGCGATGTCGGTGGTGGGCGGCCTCATCGCCGAGCTGAAGAAGGGCTATAGCGAACTGCCCGCCGTCCTCGACCACCTCGATGCGGTGGAGCACGACGTGGTCAACAACGTAAAGGATTTTCTCAAGGGCGAGGAGCAGGGGGAGGGGTTGGGGGGGCAGCAGGGCGACCCGCGCGCCCTACACCGCTACAAGGTGAACAACCTGGTGCTCAACAACCGCGAGGAGGGGGCGCCGGTGGTCTACCTCGACAACCCCACCTACCTCAATCTGGTGGGACGCGCCGAGCACCTGGCGCAGTTTGGCACCCTGGTCACCGATTTCACCCTGCTCAAGCCCGGCGCCCTGCACGAGGCCAACGGCGGCTACCTGCTGGTCGATGCCCACAAGCTACTCACCCAGCCCTACGCCTGGGAGGGACTGAAGCGGGCCCTCTACGCCAGCCAGATCAACATTGAGCCGCTGGAGAAGATGTGGGGGCTGGCCAGTACCGTCTCGCTGGAGCCGGAGCCTATTCCGCTCGATCTCAAGGTGGTGATACTGGGGGATCGCATCCTCTACTACCTGCTGCAGGAGTACGACCCGGACTTTGGCGAACTGTTCAAGGTGCAGGCCGATTTTGAGGAGCAGATCGAGCGCACCCCCGACAACAACCTGCTGATGGCGCGCCTCATCGCCACCCTCAGCCGCAAGGAGCAGCTGCTGGCATTCCACCGTGACGCGGTGGCACAGGTGATCAACTACGCCTCGCGCCATGTGGAGGATTCCCACAAGCTCACCACCCACATGCGCTCCATCGCCGATCTATTGAGCGAAGCCGACTACTGGGCACGCCAGCGCGACAGTGAGCTGGTGGAGGGCGACGACATCCGCCACGCCATCGACCAGCAGGAACACCGCGCCTCGCGCATGCGCGAGCGGCTGCACGAGGCGATCCAGCGCGACGACATCCTCATCGACAGTAGCAGCGAGCAGGTGGGGCAGGTGAACGCCCTGTCGGTGCTTGGCCTTGGCAACTACAGCTTCGGCCAGCCCTCGCGCGTCACCGCCACCGTGCATATCGGCGAGGGACAGGTGGTCGACATCGAGCGCGAGGTGGAGATGGGCGGCCCCATCCACTCCAAGGGGGTATTGATCCTCTCCTCCTTCATCGCCGCCCGCTATGCCCGCCGCCAGCCCCTCTCGCTCTCGGCCAGTCTGGTATTCGAGCAGAACTACGGCGGGGTGGAGGGCGACAGCGCCTCGCTGGCCGAGCTCTGCGCCCTGCTCTCGGCGCTGGCCGAGGTCCCCGTCCGGCAGTCGTTGGCGATGACCGGCTCGGTCAACCAGCACGGGCAGGTGCAGCCCATCGGCGGGGTCAACGAGAAGATCGAGGGCTTCTTCGAGGTGTGCCGCGCCCGCGGCCTGAGCGGTGAGCAAGGGGTGATCATCCCCGCCAGCAACACCAAAAACCTGATGCTCCACCCCGATGTGGTGGAGGCGGTGCGCCAGGGGCAGTTCCATATCTACGAGGTGCGCGGCGTGGATGAGGCCATCACCCTGCTGACCGGGGTCGAGGCGGGCGAACTCAACGAGGAGGGGGAGTATCCGGAGGGGACGGTCAATGCCCGCGCCTTTGAACGCCTGCACGAGATGACGCTCATTCGCCAGCACTACGCCGAACATGCCAAGGAGCGTGAGGAGGCAGAGCAGGAGCAGCCGACAACGGAGGAGCCCCCGGCAGAACCGCAGTAGGCGTGCTACTCCTCCCAGTCGAGGGTATCGAGCGGATTGCTCCACTCGTCGTGGTGGCGAGCCGTCTCGGTATCACCGAAATCATCGGCCAGCAGGTCATCAAAGGGGCCTGACCAGTCTTCCGGCTCGGCACTGGCCTTGAGCATCTGGCTGTACCAGCCATCGATATCCAGCTCCTCCACCGCACCATCAAAGTGCTGGATCTCAATGATCCCCGCCTCCTTCTCGAAGGCGACCACCTCGAACACCGCCCCCTGTTCGTTGCGGTACCACTGACCTACCGCCGGCTCCAGACGATTCAGCATCTCACCACCTCCGCCAACAAAGACCTTCCCCTCTCTCTAACACCATAGCAAGAATGGGCACGATTGCACCAGACACCCTCATTTGTAACTACTCCCCCGGGTATTGCTGTTTCGTAGGAGCGGCCCTGCCGCGATAGAGGGCGAGGGAGCCGCCGGGCCATCGCGCCATAGGCGCTCCTACGGTTTTTATCGTTGCCCCGATGTGGAGGAGTGGTAGCTATGTCAGGGGGTGAGTAGATACCCCCATTTTTGACAATGCTCACACAGTAGACTTATTCTAGCCTTCGGGGAGTCACCCAATAAGAGCGGCCATCGCCACCACAATGAATGCCAACGTTATTACACATCAAACGTCCGCCGGCGTGTACAGCCTGCGCCAGCGCTATCTGTTTGTCTCCACGATTATCGTCATTCTGATCTTTGCCTTTGCCTGGCTGGCTCAATCCTATGTCAGCCACAGCAGCCGCCAACACCACCAGAACGTCGAGATGCGCCACCAGGCAAGCCAACTCATCAGCCAGCTGCGCGACGAAATCCTGCACATCGAAAAAGGGCTGGAGGCCTTTATGTGGGGCCCTCTCACATCGCGTCGTGAAGCGGTGCATAACGATATCGATCATGCCCTGCACTATTTTGACCAGCTGCGCCAACACAACTGGCTCCGTCTGAACGAGATGGAGGGGGAGCTGGCCGACTTTGCCCTCGACCTGCGGGCGCTGCACAGCACCCTTGACCGGGTAATGGATATGCGCGTGCAGGGGACAGCGGCATCAATGATGCCCGCTGATGCCGATCCCACCATCAACCGCGCCACCCAGCACTTCAGCACCTCTGGCGAGGAGCTGCGCCGTCTCAGCCCGGCCCTTGAGTCGCAACTCAACACCACGCTCAACCTCTGGTCACAGCTGCAGCAACTATTCCAGGTGCACCTCGCTAACCTGGCGGACACACGTCACACACAGGCGGCAGCGAACCTGCGCCAGGAGATCGAGACACACCATCTGCAGATAAACACCCTGCTCAAAGAGCTTGCCGCCGACCCGCGGATCGGCAGCGGCTCGCAACGCCAGCTGCTACTGGGCGAGATGATAGCGGCACTGGATCTCTGGCACCTCAGCTACAAGGAGAGCATGCTGGAGCGTGACAGCAACAATCCGCGAGGTGACATTGCCTACCTCAAACACACCGTAGAGCCCCACTTCAACCACCTATGGGAGTACATCAAAAAACTTGAGTACAGCATCGACAGTTTCTCGCAACAGGAGGCCATCGCCCTCGGCGAGGTGGCCAACACCGTTGCCCTGGCGGTATGGCTGATCTGTTTTTTTGGCCTCGCGGTGATCAGCGTCGCCTACCTCTACTTTCAGGGTAAGGTACTGAGACCGATTGCCACCGTCGCCCGCATCCTCAAACAGGATGCGGCAGGTGAGCATACATCCGAGTTGCCACAGGTAGACAATCTGGAGACCCTGCACCTTATTACCGCCTATGAAGAGATGCACCGGCAGGTACAGGATCGGCAGCAGGCGCTGGAACACATCGCCATGCACGACAGCCTCACCTCCCTGCCCAACCGCTACCACCTGATGGAGCGTTTACAGAGCCTCTGTGAGACCAGCCAGCGTGAACAATCCATGTTTACCGTGATGATGCTGGGGCTGGATCGCTTCAAGGAGATCAACGATACCCTGGGGCAGAATACTGGCGACACCATCCTGAAAAGAACTGGCCAACGCCTGCGGTTTTTGCTGCGTGACAGCGATATCACCGCACGGTTTGCCGGTGATGAATTTGCCCTGTTACTGCCCAACACCGGCCACGACGAAGCACTCTATGTGGCCCGCAAAATACGCAACGAAATGGAGCGACCCATCGATGTTGAGGGACTCAGCCTCTCGGTCTCCTGCAGCATCGGTATCGCACTCTATCCGCAGAGCAGCCAGGATAAGGAGGAGTTGACCCGCTGCGCCAACATCGCCATGGCCATCGCCAAACAGCACAAGATCGGTATTGCCCTCTATGAGAAACGGTTCGACACCTCCAGTGTGGAGCGCATCTCCATGGCCGGCAGACTGCGCCAGGCCATTCACGCCAATGAATTTCACCTCTGTTATCAGCCACAATTTGCCGTGCAAGGCGGTGCGCTGAGCGGGCTGGAGGTGCTATGCCGCTGGGAGGACCCCAAGCATGGCGCCATCAGCCCGGAGGAGTTTATTCCAGTGGCCGAACATACCGGTCAAATCCACGCCATCACCGAGTGGGTGGTAACGACCGCGCTGCGACAAGCCGCCGAATGGCGCGAACAGGGGCTGGACTGTGGCATCCTCGCCATCAATATCTCGGTCTTTAACCTGCACACCCCCAACTTCTACACCATGCTGGAGACACATTTACAGCAATACAAATTCCCCGCAGCGAAACTGATGCTGGAGATCACGGAGACGGCGATGATGGCCGACCCGGAACACGCCATCAAGACCCTGGGGCAACTGCGCCAGTTGGGATTGAAACTCTCAATCGACGACTACGGCACCGGCTTCTCCTCGCTCTCCTACCTCAAGCAGCTGCCGGTGGATGAACTGAAGATCGACAAATCCTTCGTCATGGATATGACCAGCAACGAAAACGACGCCATTATCGTCCGTTCCACCATCGACCTGGCGCACAATCTGGGGTTAAAGGTGGTCGCCGAGGGGGTCGACACGCTGGAGAAACGGGAGCTGCTGGAGATCCTCGGTTGCGACTATATGCAGGGCTTTCATCTCGGCCCGCCACAGAACGCCCACGACCTTGGGGGGCTGCTCCCCGCGCTCAAGGAGAAGGGCGGCAAGGTGCACCACCTGCGGGACTTCCGCTAACCGTACCACCTCTGTCACGCAAACAACCATTCGCCCTGTCCGTAATGGCATACGAGAATCAACCAGAGGGGCATAGCGGAAAGGGGCCACCGGCAGGTGGCCCCCAGCGGGATTAACTGTAGTTGGCGAGACCCGGATTGCCCGCCACGTTCTTCAGGATCGGGGTGTTGAACTTCGCCACCTTCGCCACCTTCACATCGCGCAAATAGTCGGCCACCACATCCCAAACAGGACGCCCCGGCGACTGCGAGCCAACGGTGGCCCAGCCGGCCACCTTGTAGCGCTTGCGCGCCTCGATGCGGGTACCATCATCCAGCGCCATCTCGGAGACGCGACTGCCCATGCTGGCGGTCGGGTCGCAGACATAGTCGAGACCGGAGAGACGCACCATATCCCCCCCCTGCTGGTAGTAAGGATCGGCGTTAAACAGGTTGTCCATCACATCCTCCAGGATGAGCTTGATCTCCTCCCCGCTCATCTCCCGTACATAGGTCTCGGGATAGGTGGTGCTGGTCTGATCCATCACATGCTCCATGGTGATCTTCTGCCCCGGTAGCACGGTGGTACCCCAGCGAAAACCGGGCGAGAGGGCGATCTGCGCATCACCGACGATGCGCTGCGCATCGCAGATGATCTGATCGAAGGTACCGTTAAAGTTGCCGCGCCGATAGAGCAGCTCGCCGGCCACCGCCAGCTCCTCGTCAAGCTGCCCGAGGTAGGGCTTGCGCACCCCGTCGATGTAGGCCTGCATTGCGCGATCCGGTTCGATGAGATTGGAGAAAACCGGCAGCAGCTTGTAGCGAAAATCGACCAGCTTGCCGCCACGCACATCGAGATCCAGCACGCCGAGGAACTTGCCGTTGGAGCCGGCGTTGGTCACCAGCGTCACCCCCTTGGCATTCTTCACCACGCTGGGGGCGGGCATGCCGTCATGGGTGTGACCGCCGAGGATGACATCGACCCCGCTCACCAGCGAAGCCATCTTCAGATCCACATCCATGCCGTTGTGCGACAGCACCACCACCAGGTCGGGCTTCTCGCTCTCGCGGATCTGATCGATCAGCCCCTGCAGCGCCTGATCCTGAATACCGAAGGTCCAGTGCGGGATAAAGCGCGAGGGGTTGGCGATGGGGGTGTAGGGGAAGGCCTGACCGATCACCGCCACCCGCACCCCGCCCATCTCGCGCATCATGTAGGGTTTGAAGGCGTGACCGGTATCCTCGTTAAAGCCCGCGAAACCGGAAAACGCATAGTCAAACAGCGCGTCCTCTTTAACGTTGACGTTATGCGCTAGGAACTCGCCATTAAAGGCCTCGATGTTCTTCAGCACCTCCGCATCATGGTAGGTAAACTCCCAGTGACCGGTCATCGCATCGACCCCCAGCAGGTTACAGGCCCCCACCATATCCATGCCACGGGTCCAGAGTGAGGTGGCAGAGCCCTGCCAGGTATCCCCGCCATCGAGCAGCAGCGAGTTGCCCGCGCCGCGCTCGGCGCGCAGCCTCTTCACCAGCGTCGCCAGATGGGCAAAGCCCCCCACCTTGCCGTACTGTTGCGCCGCCTCGGTAAAGTTGAGATAGCTGAAGGCGTGCGCCTCGATGGTGCCGGGCTTGATGCCAAAGTGCGATAACAGCCTGTCACCGACCAGATGCGGCGCCCTGCCGTAGGCGCTATGCAGGCCAAGATTGACGCTGGGCTCGCGAAAATGGATCGGGTTGAGCTGGGCGTGTGTATCGGTAAAGTGCAGCAGGCTCACATTGCCAAATTTTGGCACCTCATAGAGGTCAGACGGCCCCTTTTTGGCGGAACTACCGAAGTTGCATCCCGGCAACATCCCAGCGGCACCGGCAAGACCCATCAATTGGATAAACTGGCGACGTGAAAATGACATTGGCGAAGCTCCCCTTTAGCACATTCCTGTTATCGGACGCGAAACACCCTGGCCACCTCGCCGCTGAAAACGGTAGCTACGCAGTCAATATCGCCACGCGTACCGTGCAGGGGCTGGCCACAGCTTCAACCGCATTCTATGCCCTGAGTGGCCGGGTAACTAGGCGGGTAAACCCTTACAGGCCAGGCAGATGAAAACCCGGTAAAAGCTGCTATAGATCACCCTGCACGACCGTCACGGAAAACCGGGGTGACATCAGCGGGGCAGGCAGTAAAATAACGGCCATCACAGGGCAAGGAGTAACGGACATGACCGGACTTGAAAGCGCACAACACGACCTGACCGATGCGCAGTTCTCACTGGAGACGGCCATCGAGCTGCTCGACAGCATCGACCACGACGGCTTTGCCGAGACGCGGCAACTGCACGGCGTGATCGAACATCTGCGCCACATCAAAAGCGAACTGACTATGAGCTCCAGCCAGCTGCAAGCGCTGCAACAACAGGGGGCGCACTGACTGAATGGCCGACCCCGCACGCCGCCTGCTCCTGCGCGTCAGCGTCAAGCTGTTTGGCCTCACCGCCCTGCTCGGCACCGCTTACATCCTCTTCAGCGGCGACGATGAGGGTGCCACGCCCGCCACCGCCATCGCCCCGCTGCTAATCGAGCTCAACACCCTGCAACCGGCACAGGCGCAGCGCCTGACATGGGCGGGCGGCGACCTGCAACTGCTGCGCATGCGTGACGACACCCCACCCTTACTTTTCCGTGATCGTGGCGGCACCCTCAACTGCCCGTTAAGCTGGCATCCACCCGGCGCACCCCAAGCACCGCAGCAACCCTGGCCCGGCGGCTTTCGCGACCAGTGCAGCAACGTCTGGTATCGCTACGATGGGCAGGTACTGCCGGGGCAGGTCAGCAGCCGGGGACTACAGGCCGTACCCTACCGGCTACAGGGTGGGCGCTTGCTGGTAGCAGGCGGCAACGGGGATAATGCCACCCAGACAAACTGAGGAATCTCCATGTCAGACGCGCCAGAAGCCACCACCTGCTACATCTACCGCAGCAGCAAGAAGGACGAGCTCTACCTCTTCCTCGCCGAGGAGGATAACTTCGAGTGCGTCCCCGACGAGGTGCGCAAACTCTTCGGCGTTCCGAAAAAGGCGATGGAGCTGGGGCTGACCCCACAGACGAAACTGGCCCGCAGCAAGCCCACCGAGGTACTGACCAACCTAAAGGAGCGCGGTTTTCACTTTCAGATGCCACCACCCACCCACGAGCTGGTGGAGGAGATTTTGAAGCGAGGGGTGTAGGAGCGACGTCCCCGCCGAGCCTTGACGGTGGCCCCGGGCCGGGCCCAGCCCGGGATTGACCTGAACCGGCGGGTGGTTTCCAATACACCGTCAGATTCAAGCCCTAACCGAAGGAAGCCCCATGTCGTTAATCCGCCCCTTTGCCGCCCTGCGCCCCGCCCCCGGTCGTGCCGCCGATGTCGCCGCACCGCCCTACGATGTCCTCAATAGCAGCGAGGCCCGGCTGCGTGCCGCGGGCCGGCCGTGGAGTTTTCTGCACATCTCCAAGCCGGAGATCGACCTGGCGGAGGGGACCGACCCGTACGACGCCAGTGTCTACGCCAAGGGCAAGGAGAACTTTGAGCGCATGATCGCCGAGGGGGTGCTGCAGCAGGACGCAAAACCGTGCTACTACCTTTACCGCCTGATCATGGGCGAGCACCAGCAGATCGGCCTGGTGGCCGCCGCCTCGGTGGCCGACTACGACAGCAACCGCATCCGCAAGCACGAGTTCACCCGCCCCGACAAGGAGGATGACCGGGTACGCCAGGTAGACACCCTCAATGCGCAGACCGGGCCGGTATTCCTCACCTACCGCCACGATGCCACCATCGATGCCCTGGTAACACGCATCACCGCCGCGGCGCCCGAGGTCAATATCACCGCCGATGACGGGGTGCAACACGCCCTCTGGCCGGTGTGCGAGGCGGCGGCCATCGACACCATCACCACCACCTTCGATGCCATGCCGGCCATCTACATCGCCGACGGTCACCACCGCTCCGCCGCCGCCTCGCGCGTGGCGGCAATGCGCCAGGCGGCCAACCCCAGCCGCACGGGGGAGGAGTCCTACAACTACTTTCTCTCGGTGATATTTCCCGATGATCAGATGATGATTCTCGACTATAACCGCGTGATCACCGATCTCAACGGCCTCAGCGCGTCAGCGCTGCTGCAGAAGGTAGGGGAGAATTTTACCGTGAGTGAGGAGGCCGCCGCGGTGAAGCCCGCAACCAACCGCGAGTTCGGCATGTATCTGGAAGGGAAGTGGTACCGGCTGCGCATCAAAGACTCCTTGGTGCCGAGCGACGACCCGGTCGCCCAGCTCGATGTGAGTCTGCTGGCGAATAACCTCATTGACCCCATCCTCGGCATCAGCGACCCTCGCCGCGACAAGCGCATCGATTTTGTCGGCGGCATCCGCGGCCTGAAGGAGCTGGAGCGCCGCGTCGACAGCGGCGAGATGGCCATCGCCTTCTCCCTCTACCCGACCGGCATGCAGCAGCTGATGGCGGTGGCCGATGCCGGCGAGGTGATGCCGCCCAAGTCGACCTGGTTCGAGCCCAAGCTGGCCGATGGTCTGGTGTCACACCTGCTTGAGTGACGGCGCGCGCAATCCTGGGGGTTATGGCCGCGGCGTTGCCTGCTGAAACTCCTCTGCCAACCCTTTGAGATCGCGCAAATCGCGAATGGTGATCTCCTTGTTCGGCAGCGTCAGCGGCGGCAGCTCCTGTTTAGCCCGTTGTGTCTGGGGTCTCTCCTGCTGCGCCTTGAGCTGCTCCTCCCTCGCTTGAGCCGCTTCACTCTCACCCACTGGGACGGCAGGCTTGGGCGGCGGCATTGCTACGGTCGTTACCTCCTGTTGCAGTCGATCAAAGAGATCCGGCTCCTGCCCGGTTTCGACCATCTCCGGTGGCAACCGGAACCACCCCTCCTCACCCGGCAACAGCACGGTGGCCTCACCACGCCGCCGCGCCTCCTCCAGCATCCTTATCACATTGGCCCGCACGTCAGGCATCTCCAGGGCGTCTGGTTGCGCCGACAGTGTGCCGCCGAAAAAGAGGGGCACAATAATCCACGCGGCTACGGTCACCCTCTTTGTCAACCCGCCGTTAATCGCCATCTTTCCGCCCTTGAGATATGCCAGCGGCGATTATACGCCCCTCATCACTGGCGTTTCATGCCGCCTTGCCTTAGTTTATCGACTATGTGGAAAAGAGCGCAGAGACAATGTTGATACTACGCAACAGCCTGATGGTGATCGCCATCGCCATGGCGGGCCCGCTATGGGCCGCCTGCGATGATCCGCCCGCGCCCGGCGTAAACTGGAGCGGTTGCCAAATGGAGGGGGCAGATCTGACGGGGGCCGATCTGCGTGGCGCCATCATGAAGCGCGCCAATCTGCGAGGGGCCAGGCTCACCGGGGCACGCCTCAACGGCGCCGACTTCTCCTTTGCCGGGCTGGAGGGGGCAGATCTTGGCGTGGCCCGCCTTAACGGCGCGCGCCTGCTCAGCGCCAATCTTGCCCAGGCCAACCTCGCCCAGGCCGAGCTGGTGGAGGCACGACTGGATCGTGCCACCTTGCAACAGGCCAATCTAGAGGGGGCGAACCTGCGTAGTGCCCACCTCTATCAATGTAATCTTGCAGAGGCAAACCTGAAGGGGGCCAATCTGCAGGGGGCGCAGCTAAAACAGGCGGTACTGGATGGCGCCGATCTCAGCGGTGCCGGGCTGCAGCAGGCCGACCTGCTTCTCGCCTCGCTGGAGCGGGCGCTACTGCGTGATAGCGATCTGGAGAGGGCGCGACTGGAGAAGAGCAATCTCTATTATGCCGATCTGCGCGGCAGCAATCTGCGCCGTGCCTCACTGGTGGAGGCGGAGCTGTTCGAGACCCGGTTTGAGGGCACCACCCTTGGCGGCGCGCTGTGGGTGGATCGAAGGCGCTGTCGCAACGATTCGGGGGATCGTTGCGAATAGCCCTCCTTTGGCGAACCGCTGCCCCGATCAGGCCGCCATCTTCGCCGCCATGAACTCCAGCCCCTCGCGCCCCTGCAACACATTGGCCAGGGCCAGCTCCAGTTTCTCGTCATCGAGTCCGTAACGCTGTTGCAGCGCCGGCGGGATCCCCATGCTCGGCGCATCACCGATACCGTGACGCTTGAGCAGGGCGTTGGCGATATAGATCAGGTTGGCGTAGACCGCATAGTCGCCGCGATGGTCGGCACGGTGGTGCTCGCTTACCGCCTCGGCGATCTCCTTGGGCATATCCCAGGCATCCATCAGCCAGAGGCCCAGCTCGGTATGGCTCACCGCGATGGTCTCGCGCTCCAGCTCCAGCAAGCTGCGTTGCGGTTCGGCCGCGACGGCCTTGTTGAGGCGTTCGAACTGCGCCGGAAAGAGGTGTCCCAGCAACAGGATACCAAAGTTGTGCAACAGGCCGGCGAGGTAACCGACACTCGCAGGCGGGCGAACAGCGTAGTCGATCTGGTTGCAGAGCGCCTGGGTCAGTGCCGCGCAATAGAGCGCATGTTGCCAGAAATTATCCAGCCCCAGTGGCCCCGTTTTCGGATTTTTGAAGGCCTTACCCAACGAGAGTCCAAAGGCGAGATCCTCGACAAAATCCATCCCCAGCACCCGCACGATCGCCTGCTCCACGGAGTTGATCTTGCCCTGATAGGCGTAGAGCGGCGAGCCGGCGTAGCGAATCACCTGGGCACTGAGACTGGGGTCCTGCTCAATCACCGCCGTCAGCTCACTGGCGTTGGCGTAGGGGTTGTTGCGAATACGGATGATCTCGGCCGCCAGACCGGGCATGGCCGGCAGCTCGTTGACCGCCTGCACCTTTTTGCGCATCGCCTCCCCGGGGCTGGCAACAACGGAGGAGTCAGAGCTGCCGCCCTTGACCAGGCTACGCCCCTTCCAGCCCGCCTCGTGCAGCTTGCCTACAAACTCCGCGCCGCTGGTGGCGATCAGCAGGCTGGCGGTACCAGTGGCAAAATAGAGCGACGGCATCTCGGCCACCGCGGCATCGACCACGGAGCGCAGACCATAGGGCTCCGCCAGCGGCGGCAGGGCCTGTAGATCACAGTTGGGGAGGAGCTCGCGCACCTCCCCCTCGCTGCAGAGGGTGAAGTCGCGTTTAAACAGCTCCTTGAGCGACGCCAGATCCAGCTCCTGATCGGCGCGGATCACCACCATCAGGCGGGCCCCCCCCGCCTTGACCAGCACCGGCTTCACCACTCGGGAGAGGGGAACACCGGCCAGCGCCACGATCGCCTCGAAGCTATCGGCGGGGCTGTCGGCGGAGGCAATCTGGCGCCCTTTGAAACGCAGCCGGCTATTGGCCAGAAAGGTGCGTACCGTGGATGGGATGTTCATCATGCTTCTCCTCAAACTGCCAGCGGACCATTTTGTCCGTCATTGGGTAGAAGTATATGGAATAGAGCAGAATATGCTGCGAGTGGAGTCACAGTTAGCCCGGAACAGGCTCACGAACCCAAAGGGATTATTTCCATTTTGCGAGGGCGTTCTCACTCCGCGGGCGGCGCCTTGCCGCGCCGGATCACCCCCTGGCCGAAACGCGCCTTCATCTCGTCCAGCACCGTATCAATGCGCCGCTGGCGCCCCTCGTCAACGGCGGCAAACAGATCGCCCTGGCGCGGTGGCGGTGGGGAAAAATTGCTGATACCGACCCCCAGCAGGCGCACGGCGGGCAGCGGATGCATCAACCGCTGTTCAAACAAAGTCTGCACCACCTGCCAGATCTCCGCCGTTGTGTCGGTCACACTCTCAAGCGAGTGGGAACGGGTGAGGGTGGTGAAGTCGGCCAGACGCACCTTGAGATGCACCGTGCGCCCCTTCAGCTGCTGCGCACGCAGACGCCACGCCACCTGCTCGGTCAGCGCGTGCAGCCAGTCACGCAGTACCCGCCTGTTACTAATATCGGCGGTGAAGGTGGTCTCGTTGGAGATCGACTTGGCCTCCTGCTCGCTCACCACCGGGCGTTCATCCAGACCCTGCGCCAGACGCAGAAACTGCTCACCACTGTTACCGAAATGTTCGCGAATCAGCTGCGGCGGGTAGTGGCGCAACTGGCCGATGGTGCGAATACCGAGCCGCTCGAATCCCTGCGCTGCCACCTTGCCCACACCCCAGATCCGACTCACCGGCAACGGTGCCAGAAAGCGCTCAACCCCCTCCTCCGTCACCACCACAAAGCCATCCGGTTTATCGACATCACCAGCCAGCTTGGCGAGAAACTTGTTGGGGGCGACACCCACCGAGGCGACCAGCGCCAGCTCGTCGCGGATCGCCTGCTTAATCGCGCGAGCGATCTGCTCGGCAGAGCCGAATAGCCGCTCACTGGCGGTGATATCGAGAAAGGCCTCATCCAGCGCCAGTGGCTCAATCTGCGGCGTGTAGCGGCCGAAGATGGCATGGAGCTGCCGCGACACCCCGGCATAGACCCCGTGGCGCGGCGGCAACACCACCAGCCGCGGACAAAGACGCAGCGCAGTGGCAGTCGGCATCGCACTGTGTATGCCGAAGCGGCGTGCTATGTAGTTGGCCGCCGCCACCACCCCACGCCCATCGGCCCGCCCGCCGACCACCACGGGCCGCGCTGCCAGCTCGGGGCGCTCGCGGATCTCCACCGAGGCGTAGAAGGCGTCCATATCGATATGAATGATCCGGCGCGTGCTCAAGGGGTGAAGTACCATAAATCTGGAACGAGGGGGCCATTTTAACCCCAACCACAGCGCCAACTGATACCCCGCCCCACCGAGGCACCCGTGCCCGACAGCCGCGATCACACCCGTGCCCCAACGGAAATGAGAACAGCGCATGACTTTATCCCTCCCCGTTGGTAGGATCGCGCATCGTCAAATACCCCCCGTAATAACCGTGCCTTATGCACCAGCAAGAGGAAGTTATGGAACAAATTCTGGAGATCCGCGACGGTTGCAGCACCCCCGAACAGTTGCTGAAGAGCCGCGCCTTTTCCCGCTATATACGGATCTACAAGAAGGAGTTCATGGACGAGCTGGGCAGCCGCAGCGGCGTGACGCAAAAGGAGGCGCACCAGCGCAGCGACTTTATCAAGGGGTTGAGCGCGCGCGACTTTATCGCCGTGCTCAATCGCGAGGAGCACCCCGGCACCGAAACCCTGGAGCACGACCGCAGCGTGGTGCGTTTTCTCGACGGCGCCTTCCACCACTTTCGCGGCACCGGCTACTCACGCCTGGTGCGGCTGCAGAACGAGGTGATGCTGGCCGAGGGTGAGACCCCGGAGACGGTCAAGGACAAGGTCACCGCCAAGGCCGGGGCACTGGCCGACCTGCTGCTGGAGACCCGCCGCCAACTGTTGCGCAAGGCGGGGATGGACAGCGGGGTGCGTCGCAGCTACGGCCTCGACCCCTCGCCCAACGTCACCTCCGGGGAGATCTCCGGCCACTACCTCAACCTGCCGGGAAGCTACCACGCCCTGGCCCATGTGCCGCTCACCATCGCCGCCGATATCCGCACCGGGGTCGACTACACCACCCCCTCCAACAAGCGCGCCTACCCCTTCTACGAACTCGACCACAATCCGCTCGACCTCGATACCTTCGAGCCCGACGACTGGGTCTCGGTGCCGCTCCAGGTGGGCGCCTATCTCATCGTCGCCTACCTGCACAAATCACGTGGCTGCATCGAGATGGAGCCGGGGCTGCTCAACCTCTTTCCCTTCGCCAACATCCGCGAGATCATCGCCGAGCGCCGCCCCGACGGAGTCTTCATCTTCGGCGACCCGCACGCCGGTTTCGGCCCGCAGGGGAGTAGCGAAAACGAACTCGGCTACTACTACGACAAAGAGAACGACCTGCTGGTGGGGCTGGTACCAAACCGTGACGAGCTCAAGTATTTCGGCTACTGCAAAAAACCGATCCTCACCCTGCACAACGTGCTGGCCATTCGCGACGGCGACCTGCCGCTGCACTGCGGCGCCACCCGCTACCTGATGCGCTTCGATATCCAGAGCGGCGAACCCTATATCGAAGAGATGATCATCAAGGCCGACGACATGGGACGCGTCCGCCTGGAGACTGACGGCAACGGCATCACCCGCCCGGTCTTCTACGGCACCGAGACCGGCGCCTTTGCCTGCCTCGACGGCTTCTCCGAGGCGGCCAAACTGCAGATGATCGGCCGCGAAGTGGGCTACAACAAGGAGACTGGCTCCAACGCCCGCCAGATCATCCCCGTCTCCACCGACGAGGAGATGCAGCGCGGCGACCCGCTCGACATCCTGCTCTACATGAACAACTTCGAACTGGTGGAAGAGGGGAAGAGCACCATCCAGCGCGACCTGAACGTGGATCAGGCGGTCGCCGCCTTTCGCCTCGGTGAGCGCGTTGCCGCCGGCAGCACCCACACCCATCGCGGTGCCAAGGAGGCGAGCTTCTGGGCCAACCCCTTCCCGCTACTCAGGGAGCTCAACGGCGAAGAGCACACCATCCTTCACCCCGAACTCTACGAAAAATTCACCAAGATTGAAGAGCGTTTCATCAGCGTCTTCCGCCAACTGACCGCCAGCCACGAAATGACCCTCGGCATCGCCCACAGTCAGTTGATGGCCGGCGTCTACGAGGGCAACAGCGACGCCGCGCTGGCCCGTTGCGGCTACCATGATCGCGACGAAGTAGAGATGAAGGCACCAAAGCGCCTCGCCGAAGACCTCATCGAACTTATCAAGGAACACGCCCAGGTCAAACGGGCGCGTCTTGGCGCCGGCGTCAACGAGGTGAGCATCACCGTCGCCCTGGTCGGCGACAGCCGCACCGGCAAATCCGAGACAGCGGAGAAGATGGAAGGGGTGCTCAATCTGCAGGGGGTCTAGCCAAAGAGACGGTGACACCTCCGCCTTGAAAAACCACCCTGTTAGGAACGGCTGTTGTGCCCGTTTTTATTACCCGCGACCGTAATTACTCGCCCCCTCATTGCCACACCCTAAAGTGGAAAGGATAAGCTAACAATTCAACCGCAAAGTACGCGAAGTCACGCCAAGTAAAACCTGACTGTCGCTCCGTCCATGGTTATACAACCAATGGCCGTCACACCGCACAATCGCCCACAGAAAGACCTTTTTCTACTTGGCGTGACTTCGCGTACTTTGCGGTTAGTGCCTTTGATTGTATTTACTTATACCCATCCATCCCCACACCCCGACAGCTCGTAGGTTGGGGTGAGCGTGCGAACCCCAACGACTGGTTGCCGCGTTACAGTTATGTTGGGGTTCGTTCCTCACCCCAACCTACAGGCTTACCGCATCTGCATTGCCATACCCTGCCACGCCGACCTGCAGCGGCGGTATCGGGCAGTCGAGCGAGGCGCCGATGGCGCGCAGCAGCTCCAGCTCGCTCAACTTCACCTCGCCATCGGCCATGATGGCGGTGGTGGCCGCCTCGATCACCTTGCCCTTAAATTTGAAATTGAGACGTGAGAGGCGTTGCAGTGCCGCTTCGATCTCCTTAAGCGATAGCTCGCTGCGTGGCAACAGGATAATTTCACCGTTGCCGTCGATGAGTTGCGCGGCCTGGGTGAACGCCGCTTCTATCTGCCGCGTATCGGTGTGACCGGCGTGAGCCATTAGCGAGAGGAGTTGGCCGAGATCGCGATGGATCTGCTTGATGCCACCGTGGTGGCGTGGCCGCGGTGCGGTGCCGCGCTCACTGATGGCATGGCGCAACAGGGTGGCGAGGGAGAATTCGAAGAGGGTCACCCGCTGGTCGGCATTGATCAGGGCGTCGACCTCGTCGGGAATGGCGGCGAGCCGCTGCGCCGGCAACTCTTCAAGGGCCGGGATCGCCAGCTCCAGCAGCGGCAACCAGTCGGCACGCGGCACCTCCTTCAACAGTGCGACCATCGCCAGGGTGCGCTGTAGCAGGGCCGGTAAGGCATCGGGCAGTGTTATGTGCATGATGCCCTCTGCATCTCCCTCCCGTACCAGCACCAGGGCCAACACCAGGGCGTGGGCCCCCTCGGCCTCATGCACGCTCTTCCACACCCCCTCCGGCAGCCGCTCCAGCAGGGTGTGGGCATAATTGAGGTGTTGTTCGGTGTAATTGCCGACGCTCTCACGCACCGCCTGCGCGGTGTCGGTTCCACCCGACGCGGTTGCAGCAAAACCGCTCGATCCCGATGGCATCTCTGCCTGCATCGCCTGACCCTGCCTACGCCCCTGCCACTCCATCCGGAAGTAGGGGTCGAGGCGGGCAATGCGCTCCTCTACCGGCGGGTGGGTGGCGAGCAGCGAGAGAAAATTATTGATGCCGTTGCCGAAGAACATGTGGCTGGCCGATTCGGCGTCGGGGTGATGCAGCCTGGTGGTGTCGAGCCCGGCGATCTTCTTCAGCGCCCCGGCGATCCCCGCCGGGTTGCGGGTGAACTGCACCGCCGCCGCGTCGGCGAGGAACTCGCGCTGGCGCGACACCGCCGCCTTGATGAGTCGCCCGAAGAAGACGCCAATATAACCGATGATGAAGAGCGCCAGGGCCAGCACCACGATGCCGCCGCCCCCTCCCTTCTTGCCGGAGGAGGAGGAGACACGCACCCTGCCGCGTGCGCCGCCGCGCAGGATCGCCCGGCCGATGAGGGCCAGCACCAGAATACCGTGCAGCACCCCCATCAGGCGGATATTGAGGCGCATGTCGCCGTTGAAGATGTGGCTGAATTCGTGCCCCACCACCCCCTGCAGCTCGTCGCGGTTGAGCTGCTCCAGGGTGCCGCGGGTCACCGCCACCACCGCATCGCTGGTGGAGGTGCCGGCGGCAAAGGCGTTAATGGCGTGCTCGTCGTCGAGGAGATAGACCTTGGGCACCGGGATGCCGGAGGCGATCGCCATTTCGTCGACCACGTTGAGCAGGCGCCGCTCCAGCGCATCGTCGCTGCTGCGGCTCACCAGCCGTCCCCCCAGCGACTCGGCCACCTTGCTGCCGCCACCGTGGGAGAGCTGCACCACCTTGTAGAGGCTGGCCAGCCCGATCACCGCGGAGACCGCCGCCGCGACCCCAAGGAAGAGGTCGGGCTGCCATAGCACCAGCGGCTGGGCTGCACGGCTGCTGTGCGAGTAGCCGATGATGCCAAGCAGCACCAGATAAAGGACGACGATGATTGCCGCCACCGCCAGGGCGAAGAGCAGCACCAGCCAGCGGGTGTTGCGGCGCGCCGCCTGCTGCTCGCCAAAGAAGTCCATGCCGGATCCGGCCTAGAACTTTACCTTGATCGCCTGGCGCGCCTCTTTGTCCTCCAGCTCCAGCATCTGCGCCTCCTTGAAGCCGAAGTTATTGGCGATGAGCAGGTCGGGGAAGGACTCGCGCTTGGTATTGTAGTGCATCACCGCGTCGTTATAGGCCTGGCGGGCGAAGGCGATGCGATTCTCGGTGCTGGCCAGCTCCTCCTGCAACTGCATCATGTTCTGGTTGGCCTTGAGGTCGGGATAGGCCTCGGCGAGGGCGAAGAACTTGCCCATCGCCGAACCGAGCACCGCCTCGGCACCGGCGAGATCGCGGATCGCCGCGCCATCGATAGGGTTCCCCTCGGCACGTTTGGCGGCACTCTGCGCCGCGTTGCGTGCCTGGATCACCGCCTCCAGGGTCTCGCGCTCGTGGGCCATGTAGCCCTTGGCGGTCTCTACCAGGTTGGGGATAAGGTCATAGCGGCGTTGCAGTTGCACGTCGATCTGCGAAAAACCGTTCTCAATCTTGTTGCGCAGCGCCACCAGGCCGTTGTAGATGACGATGAGATAGATCACCAGCACGGCGATCACGCCTAAAACGATTAGTCCACCCGACATAATTTTCTCCTTCATTACTTATCGGCAAAGTAAAGCTGAGCTTACCCTACTCACCGGTAATGGCAAGATTTCTGGTGCGGTGTAGGAGCGGTCTGCGAACGCGAAAAATCTGCCACCACTGTTCGCGACTGAAGTCGCTACGGGATTTCTGCGAACTCAGCGCTTCAATTTGGCGAAGGCGTCGGCCATCGCCCCGCCGAGCGCGGGCTGGCTGTTGCCGCGGGCCGGTTTCTGCTGCCCCTGCTGCGCACGGCCCTTGCCGCCGGTGGGGCGCTCGCGCTGCTGCCCCTTCTGTTGATCATGCGTATCGTCACTCATACGCATCGAGAGCCCAACCCGCTTGCGGGCGATGTCGACCTCCATCACCTTCACCGTCACCACATCACCGGCTTTCACCACTTGATGCGGGTCCTTGATGAACTTTTCCGAGAGCGCAGAGATATGCACCAGGCCGTCCTGATGCACACCGATATCGACAAAGGCGCCGAAGTTGGTGACGTTGGTCACCACCCCCTGGAGGATCATCCCCGGCTCCAGATCCTTGAGCTCTTCGACCCCCTCGCGGAACTCGGCGGTCCTGAACTCGGGGCGCGGGTCGCGGCCCGGTTTGTCGAGCTCTTTGATGATGTCCCGCACCGTCGGCTCGCCGAACTTCTCGTCAGTAAAGTCGTTGGCGGCAAGTGCGTTGAGGAAGCGTGAGTCCCCGATCAGCGCCCCCATCTCCCGCCCGCTCTTTTGCAGGATGCGCTCCACCACCGGGTAGGCCTCAGGGTGGACCGAGGAGGCGTCGAGCGGATTATCGCCGTTGCTAATACGCAGAAAACCGGCGCACTGCTCGAAGGCCTTCTCACCAAGGCGCGCCACCTTCAGGATCTCCTTGCGGTTGTTGAAGGCACCGTGTTCATCGCGATAGGCGACGACGTTGGCGGCCAGCGTCGCAGAGAGACCGGCGACACGGGTCAGCAGCGGGATCGAGGCGGTGTTGATGTCGACGCCGACGGCGTTCACGCAATCCTCCACCACCGCATCGAGCTGGCGCGCCAGCTTGCTCTGCGAGACGTCGTGCTGATACTGGCCGACGCCGATCGCCTTGGGCTCGATCTTCACCAGCTCGGCCAGCGGGTCCTGCAGGCGGCGGGCGATGGAGACGGCACCGCGAATGGAGACATCGAGATCGGGAAACTCCTTCGAGGCGAACTCCGAGGCGGAGTAGACCGAGGCCCCCGCCTCACTCACCATGATCTTGGTGAGCCTGAGCTCCGGGTGGCGCTTCATCAGATCGGCAGTGAGCTTGTCGGTCTCCCGCGAGCCGGTGCCGTTGCCGATACTCACCAACTCGACCTGGTGTTTCGCGCAGAGCACGGCGAGGGTGGCAATGGAGGCGTCCCACTGGTTCTTCGGCACATGCGGGTAGATGGTGGCATGGTCCACCAGCTTGCCGGTGGCATCGACCACCGCCACCTTGACCCCGGTGCGCAGACCGGGATCCAGACCGAGGGTGGCGCGCTGCCCGGCCGGGGCGGCGAGCAGCAGGTCGTGCATATTCTGCGCGAAGACCTTGATCGCCTCCTCCTCCGCCGCCTCGCGCAGGCGGGACTTAAGGTCGGTATCGAGATGGGTGAAGATCTTCACCCGCCACGCCCAACGCACCACCTCGCGCAGCCACTTGTCGGCCGCACGGCCCTCATCGCGCACCCCCATCTGGGCGGCGATCATCCGCTCGGCCGCCCCCGGCTCGCCGGGCTTCAGCTGCGCATCCTCGGGCAGGGAGAGCTCCAGGTTGAGAAACCCCTCCTTGCGGCCGCGAAACAGCGCCAGCGCGCGGTGCGAGGGGATGGTGTTGAGGCTCTCGGCAAAGTCGAAGTAATCGGCAAATTTCGCCCCCTCCTGCTCCTTGCCCTCCACCACTTTTGATGCCAGCACCCCGTGCGTCCAGAGGTAGTCGCGCAGCGTGCCCACCAGCTCCGCCTCCTCGGCAAACTGCTCCATCAGGATCTGCTTGGCCCCCTCCAGCGCGGCGGCGACATCGGGCACCTCCTTCTCCTGGTCGATGTAAGCCACCGCCTCCGCCTCGGGGCTGAGGGTGGGATCGGCCAGCAGGGCATGGGCCAGCGGCTCCAGCCCCGCCTCGCGGGCGATCTGCGCCTTGGTGCGGCGCTTCTGCTTGTAGGGGAGGTAGAGATCCTCAAGGCGGGTCTTGGTGTCGGCCGCGAGGATCGCCGCCCTCAGCTCCGGGGTCATCTTGCCCTGCTCCTCGATGGAGTTGAGCACCGTGATGCGCCGCTCGTCGAGCTCGCGCAGATAGCCGAGGCGCTCCTCCAGGGTACGCAGCTGGCTGTCGTCCAGACCACCCGTTACCTCCTTGCGATAGCGGGAGATAAAGGGGACGGTAGCCCCCTCGTCGAGCAGGCCAACGGCGGCCTCCACCTGCTTGAGCTGGACGCTCAACTCGGTGGCGAGGCGTTGGGCGATAGAGAGTGGGGGCATAGCTTTACCTGACTTCCGCTGAACAAGGGCAGGGATGGTAACAAAGGCGGCGAGTCTCCGTAATCTTGACTTTGCCCTATCGTTCCTGCGCTCCCTGCCCCTATCGTTCCTGCGTGGGGGCCCGTAGAGCGACTTCAGTCGCGAACACCGGCGCGCTGCCTCCTGGCGCGCCGGATTACCGTCCATCCCTGGACATAAGTGGTGGCCGATTCTTCGCGGTCGCAGACCGCTCCTACACAAAAGAAAAAAAGGGGAAGTCACCGGCGGCGACTCCCCCTGCCTGGCAGCGCGCCATGAGGCGATCAGGCGCGGGCCATCACCGAGAAGCTCTTGATAAAGGGGCCGGCCATGCGCGGGTCCTTGACCATTGCGGTATAGTCACCGACATTGAACTTGAGTTTGCGGGTGGTGTAGGCGACCCCCAGACCCATCATACCGATCCCCTTGTCCATCCACTTCTGCCAGTTATCGGCCGAGGCACGCAGATCCCAGCTCAACGCCTCGCCGTTATAGGCCCCCGCGTGGCTTGCCTTGCCGTTCTCCACCACCAGCACGCCGAGCGGTGCCGCCTCGCCATCAAAGCCGTAGCCGATGGTGGAGTTAAAACCGATCTGCGCCAGCGCATCGGAGAGCTCCGGCTCACCGTTCCACTGCTCGGCAAAGGACTTCATCCACTCATCTGAAAACAGTTCCGCCATCTCTTCCCCCTTACATCTCCGGTTTGTTATTTGTCACTACTCGATTGTTATTAACCCACGCAATATATGGCTAAAACCCTTGCGGGCGCAAGCCTGTGCTCCCACCCGCGAACCCCCTCGGCGGCTAACCGACAAAGAGCCGCGCGTTGCGGAATATGCGCAGCCACGGCCCCTCCTCGCCCCACTCGTCGGGGCGCCAGGAGTGCTGCACCGCGCGGAACACCCGCTCCGGGTGGGG
This sequence comes from Gammaproteobacteria bacterium, assembly GCA_026196575.1. GTDB lineage: Bacteria > Pseudomonadota > Gammaproteobacteria > Thiohalomonadales > Thiohalomonadaceae > JAPHSX01. The sequence goes on from JAPHSX010000049.1 coordinate 31,539, forward strand.
CATCATGATGGTGAAGCGGCCATCGGGGGTGGTGAGGCCGGTAATGCCGAGCGGCGAGCCGTTGGGGTTGGCCGGGTAGAGCTCGGTGGGGTCACCGTAGTTGTCGACATAACGCAGCGCGGCGAGATGCTTGCGCAGTACCTCGGTCGGCTCATGACCGGCGCGGAACTCGGCGCGCCCCTCGCCGTGGGCCACGGCGATCGGCATCTTCGAGCCCTCCATCCCGGCGAGGAAGAGGGAGGGTGACTTCAGTACCTCGACCATCGCCACGCGCGCCTCGAACTGCTCGGAGTTGTTGCGCACGAAGTGGGGCCAGCTATCTGCGCCGGGGATGAGGTCGTGCAGGTTGGACATCATCTGGCAGCCGTTGCAGACGCCGAGGCCGAAGGAGTCATCGCGGGTGAAAAAGGCCTCGAATTCGTCGCGGGCGCGCGGGTTGAAGAGGATCGACTTGGCCCACCCCTCGCCGGCGCCCAGCACGTCACCGTAGGAGAAGCCGCCGCAGGCGACCAAGCCGTTAAACTCTTTCAGCGAGACGCGCCCGGCGATGATGTCGCTCATGTGGACGTCGACCGCGGCAAAACCGGCGCGGTCGAAGGCGGCGGCCATCTCAATCTGGCCGTTGACCCCCTGCTCGCGCAGCACCGCCATGCGCGGCCGTGCCCCGCTGTGGATAAAAGGGGCGGCCACATCCTCATTGAGGTCGAAGCTGAGAGTGGCAGTGAGTCCCGGATCGTTGCCGTCGAGCAGGCGGTCATACTCCTCCTGCGCGCACTCGGGATTGTCGCGCAGCGACTGCAACTGGTGGGTGGTGGCCGACCAGGCACGCTGTAGCGCAATGCGCGGCTCATCGAACAGGGCGCTGCCCTCGTATGTGATGACGACACGGTCATCCTCGCGCAGCGCACCGATGACAAAGCTGTGGTTACCCAGCTCATACTCGCGCAGCAGCGAGAGCACCTCCTCGGTATCCTGATGGGCCACCTGCACCACCGCCCCCAGCTCCTCGCTGAAGAGGACGGCAACCCGATCGCCATCCAGTTCGCTGAGGTCGACATCAATGCCACTGCGGCCGGCAAAGGCCATCTCCGCCAGGGTGGTGAAGAGGCCACCATCGGAGCGGTCGTGGTAGGCGAGCAGCTTGCCCTCGGCGTTCAGGGCCTGGATGGCGGCAAAGAAGTTCTTCAGCCCCTCGGCATCGTCCAGATCGGGGGCGTGGTGGCCCACCTGTTTATAGACCTGCGCCAGACAGGAGCCACCGAGGCGGTTCCTGCCTTTACCCAGGTCGATGAGGATAAGGTCGCTATCGCCCCGGTCGCTGCGCAGCTGCGGGGTGAGGGTGCGGCGTATATCGCTGACCGGGGCGAAGGCGGTGATGATGAGCGACAGCGGCGCGGTGACCGACTTCTGCGCCGCCCCCTCCTGCCACACCGTCTTCATCGACATCGAGTCCTTGCCCACCGGGATGCAGATCCCCAGCGCCGGGCAGAGCTCTTCGCCGACCGCCTTCACCGCCTCATAGAGACCGGCATCCTCGCCGGGGTGGCCAGCCGGGGCCATCCAGTTGGCGGAGAGGACGATGTCGCCGATATTGTCGACCTTGGCCGCGGCGAGGTTGGTAAGGGCCTCGCCTACCGCCATGCGCGCCGAGGCGGCGTGGTCGACGAGGGCCACTGGGGTGCGCTCGCCCATCGCCATCGCCTCACCGCTGTAACTGTCGTAACTGGAGGCGGTCACCGCGCAGTCGGCCACCGGTACCTGCCACGGGCCGACCATCTGGTCGCGATTGACCAGGCCGGTGACGCTGCGATCGCCGATGGTGATAAGGAAGGTCTTGTCGGCGATGGTCGGCAGCTGCAGCAGGCGGTAGGCCGCCTCCTTCACATCCACCTTGCAGGTATCGAAATCGACCTTGTGGAACGGCTTGTGGCTCACCTCGCGCAGCATCTTCGGTGGTTTGCCGAGCAGCACCTCCAGCGGCATGTCGATGGGGCTGTTGTCGAAGTGGCCATCACCAAGGATCAACCGCTGCTCGGCGGTCGCCTCGCCAATCACCGCGAAGGGGGCGCGCTCGCGCTCGCAAATGGCGGCAAAACACTCCATATCCTCCGGCTTGATGGCGAGCACATAGCGCTCCTGCGACTCGTTGCACCAAATCGCCATCGGCGCCATCCCCGGCTCATCATTGGGGATGGCGCGCAGCTCGAATTTGCCGCCGCGCCCGGCGTCATTGACCAGCTCCGGCATAGCGTTGGAGAGACCACCGGCACCGACGTCGTGGATGGAGACGATGGGGTTGGCCTCACCCAGCTGCCAGCAGCGATCGATCACCTCCTGGCAGCGGCGCTCCATCTCCGGATTGCCACGTTGCACCGAGGCAAAATCGAGATTCTCGGTCGACTGCCCCGAGGCCATCGAGGAGGCGGCGCCGCCCCCCAGGCCGATGAGCATCGCCGGGCCACCGAGCACCACCAGCTGGGCGCCGGGGGGGATGTTCTCCTTCTCCACATGGTCGACACGGATGTTGCCAAGCCCCCCGGCGAGCATGATCGGCTTGTGGTAACCGCGCACCTCCTCGCCGTTGGCGCCGGGCACCCGCTCTTCATAGGTGCGAAAGTAGCCGTTAATCGCCGGGCGGCCGAACTCGTTGTTAAAGGCGGCGGCCCCCAGCGGCCCCTCGATCATGATTTCCAGGGCGGAGACGATGCGCCCCGGCTTGCCGTAGTCGCTCTCCCACGGCTGCCCGAAGCCGGGGATATTGAGGTTGGAGACGGAGAAGCCGCTGAGCCCCGCCTTCGGTTTGGAGCCACGGCCGGTGGCCCCCTCGTCGCGGATCTCGCCGCCGGAGCCGGTGGCCGC
>JAPHSX010000038.1 GCA_026196575.1 Gammaproteobacteria bacterium
GAACCAGTCGAACCAGTCGAACCAGTCGAACCAGTCGAACCAGTCGAACCAGTCGAACCAGTCGAACCAGTCGATACCCCGGTGGCACCGTTGCTGGTGATTAAGGCGCCGACAGCAGATGTTGATCTCGCGCCTCCGGTGGTGATCCCGGTAGAGGCGGCGGCGCCTGCTAGCGTGGCAACAAAGGAGGAGCTCGCCACGCCGCCAAGGTTCGCCCTTGAGGGGGTGCTCCCCGATCCGGTGATTGGCAGCGATCAGCCGCAAACCCTGACCCTCCTTGGTAGCGGCTTGGTGCCGGAGAGCAAGGTGGCGGTGAGCTGGAGTGGTAAGGTGAAGGCACTGGAATCGTCACAGGTGGTGGTGCGTGATGCCCGCCGCATGGAGATCACCCTCACCACCGGGGTGGAGCCCGGCCCCTGGGCGGTGCAGGTGAGTACCCCGGACAAGCAACGCTCCAATGTGTTGCGCTTCGCCGTTGAGGCGCCGCTAGCGTCGGGGCCAGAATCCCAGCCGCAATCCCAGCCAGCAGCGCAGACAGAGCTACCGGGTACGTTTGCGACAACACCACCAGCCAGTCAATCCAGGCCGGATGCAGTGGATGCGGTGCCGCCAGCGAAGCGGGTGGAGCCGACCAGCGCGCCGGTAAAGCGCGCCGCGTCACGACAGGCCAAAAAGGCGCCGACGGCGCAGGATCGCACGATTCGGGCGGCAACCTGGGTTGCCGCGCAGTCGGACGACCACTACACACTGCAACTGCTGGCCAGCAGCGACGAGCAGGCGTTGCAAAGATTGGTCGCCGACACCCCACAATTGACCGGGCCGTTGGGCAGCTTCCAGCAGCAGAGCGGCGTCAGGCGGCTCCATGTCCTGACTCAGGGAAGTTACCCCGATCGGGTGGCAGCCGAGGCGGCGGCAAAGGCGCTGCCGGGCGGGTTTCAGCCGTGGATTCGTGACTTTGCCGGGATCAAGCGGGTGATGTTGCCGGCCGCCCCTGCCGCCGCCCCGGTGGTGGCAGAGGGGGGCGGGATTAAGGACACCGCCTGGGTCTGGAGCCAGAACCCCGCCGAATACACCATCCAGCTGGCCGGCGCGAGTGATGAGGCGGCCATCGAGGCGGTGATGGCGACGCTTGCGCTGCCGGGGGAGCTGGCGGTGGTGCAGGGGCAGCGCAACGGCGCACCCTGGTATACCCTGATCTATGGCCGTTTCGCCAACAAGGAGGCAGCGCAGGGGACGGTGGTACGCCTGCCCGCGACGCTGCGTCAGGCCGGCCCCTGGATACGGCAGTTTGCCGCGCTGCATGGCGAGATCAGTCAGGCAAACAACCGGTAGAGCCGTCTCAAGTCAGCACCACGCACAGGCGCAAATCACCCGCAGGATTTCGATCGCAGGAGCGGCTCTGCCGCGATGGGGGAAACGCCGCTACCCGCCCGTCGTGCCGGGGCCAACCAGGCGGGTTTGACGTTGCGGGTGTTAACGTGCCTCTTCGCCCAGGGCGGTGCGGATTGCCTTGGAGAGCTCCTGCGGATCGAACTTTGGCACATAGATATCGGCCCCCACGTTTTTGCCGATGGCGATATTGGCATCGGCTGAAAGCGAGGAGTGCATAACCACCGGGATGCCTTGAAACCGTTTGTCGTCCTTAATCTTGCGGGTCAGGACGTAACCATCCATTCCCGGCATCTCCACATCGGTGAGGACAAGGCTGACCATCTCGTAGACCGGGACGTGGCTGGCCTCGGCCCGTGTCGCCAGCTCCTTGAGTTTCTCCCACGCCTCTTCGCCATTTTTGGCGCTGACGTGGCGTACCCCAAGCTTGTCCAGGGTGGCGGCGATCTGTTTGCGGGCCACTACCGAATCATCGGCGAAGAGGATGGTGGCCTGTTTGTCCAGCGCGTTGATATTCTCGAAGAGGGTGGGGTCATCGCCCAATCCCTCCGTCTCGGCCAGCACCTTCTCCACATCGATGATCATGGCGATGCGGCCATCTTCCAGTTCGCTGACCGCAGTGATAAGGCCGCCGTGCTGATGCAACATCATCTGTGGCGGTACCTTGATATCATTCCACTCCATGCGCATGATCTGTTCGACCGAGGAGACCATGAAGGCGTGGGTACTTTTGTTGTATTCGGTGACGATAAGGATATTGAGCGGGTCGTCGGTTTCGTATCCGCAGAAGGTCGCCAGATTGATTACCGGGATCATGTTGCCGCGCAGCGCCACCATACCCTCCACGCCGGCTGGCATGTTCGGGGCGTGGGTGATCTCCGGAGTGGTAATCACCTCGCGGATTTTGAAGACATTCAGGCCGAACACCTCCTCCTTGCCGTTCCTGCGGTTTTTGCCAAGACTGAACAGCAGGATCTCCAGGCGGTTGGCGCCCGCCAGACGGGTGCGCTCATCGACGGTTTGTATGATTGATGACATTTCAGGCTATCCTTCAGGCGGCATTATCGGAGCATTATTGGTACAGAATTGAGAATATTCAAGGATTTAATCGCACCGGTATAACGGTTAGGATCCACTATTCGCTTGTTACGGCCTGTCATGCAGGCCACCTCTCCCCACAGTAGATAGCAGCAGGAGCAATTATGTACGGTTTTTCACTCAAGGTATCCGGTGATTTTGACGAGGTTGTCGGCAGGGTTATCGAAAAACTTAAGGATGAGGGTTTTGGCGTGCTGACCGAGATCGACGTCAAGGCCACCCTCAAGGCAAAGCTTGGTGTCGAGAAGCGCCCCTACAAGATCCTCGGTGCCTGCAACCCCAAGCTGGCCAATCAGGCGATTGATGCCGAGGCCGACATCGGCCTCCTGTTACCCTGCAACGTGGTGGTGCGCGAGGATACCGATGGTGACATCGTTGTCGCCTTTATGGATCCCGTCACGGTGCTCGGCCTGGTGGGGCGCGACGCGCTGCAAGGCCTTGGTGCCGAGGTGCGCGGCAAACTGGAGCGGGTGCGTGATGCCCTGCGGGACTGATTCTGCCGCCGGATAGCATGAGGAGTAGTGAGATGGGTGTAGTAAAAACAGGTCTCTTTCTGGCATTGGCCGCGCTGTTGCCGCTGTCGTCACAGGCCGAGGATCAACCGGCACCACACGGCCAGAATGGGGCCGCAGCTTCCGCCCCCGGTATGCTCTCTCCTCCGGCACCACAGCCCTTTGCCGGCGTCGAGTTCACCGCCGGGCAACGCCAGCAGATACAGCAGATGATGGAGCAGGAGCGCACGGCACACCAGCAGCGGGTCGAGAAGATGGCGGCGGTGCAGGAGCAGTTGCAGCGCCTCTATATGGCCGAGCTGTGGGATGCGGCGGCGATCACCCGGCTCTATGAGACGCTGCACGCCGAACAGCGAAAAACCATTGCCGCCATGGCAGAGGCGCGCAACAAGGTCTATGCCCTGCTAAGCAAGGAGCAGCGCAAGCAGATGCAACAGTCTCAGCAGGAACAGATGAGGCGCTTTGCCGCACCGTCGCGGCCGCAACAGTAGCGATCCGTGCCAATGAGTGGGGCGGCAAGTTGGGGCTGTTCAGTGGCCAGCCAGTGACACGCGAGTAGCCGGACGTTACCGGTTGCCGTAGACAAGCAGGTGGCGGTCACTCACCACCTTGACCTGAAGCTGCCCCAGCCCGGCCACGGCCAGTTGCTGTGTCACCTCCTCGGGGGTGTAGGCGGCGTGCAGCGAGTTGCGGAACTCCCGCTTGAGTACCTCGGGTTCGTTGCCGGCGTAACGGCTGGTGAGGCTCTCGACCTGCGCCTCCGTCTGAGGGCGCATCAGATCCATGATGACGATCGGCGCGCCGGGGGCGGCAAACTGCTTGATGGTCTGCCACAGCACCTGTGGATCGTCTAGGTGGTGCAACAGGCTGTTGCAGATGATGGCGCTGTAGTGCTCCTGCGGCAGTGTGTCGGTCGGCAGGGTGCGCTTGAACAGGCGCACCTGTTCATGCAGACGCAGCATGTCGATGGTGATGCGGGCGAAGTGCAGCATCGCCTCGGAGCCGTCGATGGCGTGCATGCGCATCTTGGGGAAGGCGTCGGCAAAGCGTCTGCAGATGTCGGCGGCACCGCAGCCGAGATCGAGCACCAGACAGTCGAACTCCTCGCCGGGAAAATGCGTTTTAATCAGCTCGATAAAGTGGTTATGCGGCTCTTCGAAGTCGGCGTAGGCGTAGGCGCGCGCCTGCTCCATATCCTCCATCAGCTGCGGCTCGGGGGTGCGCGCCAGGCTCATCCGGGCAGCAGCCGTTCGCCAGCGATGAGCTGGTCGAAGGTTTCGCGTGCGCGCACCACGTGTACGGTGCCGCCATCGACCATCAGCTCCACCGCGCGCGGGCGGCTGTTGTAGTTGGAGCTCATGCTAAAGCCGTAGGCGCCGGCAGAGCGCACCGCCAGCAGGTCTCCCTCCCTGAGCGCCAGCTCACGCCCCTTGCCAAGAAAGTCGCCGGTCTCGCAGACCGGGCCGACCACGTCGTAGTGGCGGGGCGCCATGTCCTGGCGCGGTTCAACCGGGATGATCTTCATCCACGACTGGTAGAGTGCGGGGCGCATCAGGTCATTCATTGCCGCATCGACGATGGCGAAATTCTTGTCCTCATTGTGCTTGAGGTATTCGACACGGGTGAGCAGCACCCCGGCGTTGCCAACGATGGCCCGCCCCGGCTCGATCAGCACCTTGAGGTCGCGCCCTGCCAGCAGGTCGAGCAGCGGCGCGGCGTAGTCACCGGGCAGCGGTGGGGCCTCTTGATTGTAGGTGATGCCGAGGCCGCCACCCAGGTCGATGTGGGAGAGGGAGATCCCCTGCCGGCAGAGGTGGTCAACCAGCTCAAGTACGCGCTCCAGCGCATCGACAAACGGCCCCACGTCGGTGAGCTGCGAACCGATGTGGCAGTCGACACCGATAACGCGCAGGTGCGGCATCTCGGCGGCGCGGGCGTAGACCGTTGGGGCCTCCTTGATGGCGACGCCGAACTTGTTCTCTTTGAGGCCGGTGGAGATATAGGGGTGGGTTTTGGCATCGACGTCGGGGTTGACGCGTAGCGAAATGGGGGCCTCTACCCCCAGCATCTGCGCCACCGCGTTGATGCGCTCCAGCTCCGACTCCGACTCGACGTTAAAGCAGTAAATACCGAGTTGCAGCGCCCGCTGGATCTCCTCTGCCCGCTTGCCGACCCCGGAGAAGACCACCCGGGCCGGGTCGCCGCCGGCGGCCACCACCCGCTCCAGCTCGCCGCCGGAGACGATGTCGAAACCGGAACCGAGGCGCGCCATCAGGTTGAGCACGGCGAGGTTGGAGTTGGCCTTCACCGCGTAGCAGACCAGGTGGTCGACCCCGCTCAAGGCCGCATCAAAGGCGCGCCAGTGGCGTTCGATGGTGGCGCGGGAGTAGACGTAGGCGGGGGTACCGTGGTGCGCGGCCAGCTCGCTCAGGGGTACATCCTCGGCGCAGAGGTGGCCGTCGCGGTAGTTAAAATAGTCCATCTGTTATTTTTCTTCCGTCTGTTGTGAGGCGGTGGGTGGCAGGGTGAGCTCGCCCTTGGCTCCGCAGCCCGCAAGCATGCTCGCCACGCCCAGCACGGCGATCACCACCCACAGTGTGTATTGTGCCCAGCAGATACGCATTACCAACCCTCCTTCGGGGGAATTACTTACTGCGGTTGATTATAAGGTGTTGTTAATATATTTACTAAATCCGTTAACTAGCGAGGCGCGATACCATGATGAACGAGAGCGAATTTCACCAGCGGGTCGACGCCACGCTGCTGGCCATTGAGGAGGCGATTGACGAGAGCGAGGGTGACCTCGATTACGAAAATGCCGCCGGCATCCTCACCCTGACGCTGGCCAACGGCAGCCAGATCATCATCAACCGCCAGACCCCGGTGCGGCAGCTCTGGCTGGCGGTGCGTAGCGGTGGTTACCACTTCGACTGGAGCGAGGCGGCGGGGGACTGGGTGGGTGACCGCGACGGCGCCCCCTTTGATGCGGTGCTGAACCAGGCACTGCTCGCCCAGGGGGGCGAGACGCTGAAGATCGCATAATCGCAAAAGTTGTGGGATTGCCCCGTAACCTCTGGCGCGATGGGGGGTAACCGTGATGCAGCTGTTTCGGCATACGGTTTGGTGGTGGGGGCGGCTACCATCGTGGCCGGATCGCTCCAGACAGCGCTTTGCCAAATAAATGAAAGGTGATTTTCTGGGCTCGGTAAGATGATCTTGTCTGTGGTCGGGTTAAATGCTGAACTCGCCGTACCATCCATTCCCCTTAAAATCGAGGTGCAGTTGCGCGGGGGGCATCTTTCGCGCGCCACCCGCTTTTTCACCACACAGCTGAAATAGAGTTGCATCTCTGCCAGCAGTGACGTCTCGCGGTGCGTCAATTGCCGCGCCGCCCGCCGGGTCCAGCTCACCGTCAGTGCTCTGCCGCGTAGCGTGGTGTCGCACGGGGTTGAGGGCACGCCCCAGCAGGTCAAACGGGTTGGGGATGGCGAAGTCGCTCGATTTCAGGCTCATGACATTCTGTCGGGGTATTGGTTGAGGGCGCGGGGTCGGGGCACAAACGACTCTTTCCTCCCTGTGGGATCTCATGTCTTTATATTGATGCGCCGTGGACAGGGGCCGCGTCGTTCACGGCCTCTGCCCCCGCCTCATATGTCGATCAACTGGGCGTGTACGCCGTTCTCCTCGGCAATCGCCACCAGGTCATGCGGGCAGAGCTCCTCCGGGTCATAGGCGATAAAGAGAAGGTGCTCTCTGGTGCTATGCAGATGTGCCTGCAAGCCACCAGGCCGGTTGCCAAAGGCACGCAGGAACTCCTGTTGCTGCGCGGCGTTCATCGTTTCATTAATGTGCATCAGAATTTCGGTAGTCATGGGGTTATCCTCCGTTGCAGGGGCGGTGCGTACCACCGCGCGTTTACGGGAGCGGGTAGCCACTTCAGGAAAGCAACCAACCCGCAATCTCCTCTGGACTGGCATCCTGCCATCAGGTTCTTAATGTATAGCCCTCTTTTTGCCGCCGGATCATTAAATCTTTTTGTCCCGTTTTCCCCTGTAACTGTTGCGGTAAAGGTAGCGGTGGCCGACGTGCTGCACCGCCCGCGGCGGGCCACATAGGCGCACCTGGGCGACCATGTTAGAATCGGCGGTTAATAATCAAGCAATAGCCCGGAACTCTCTCCCATGATTCAGCACTACACCGGCATCAACTCAGCTAAGCTCGTTGCGGCCCTCGCCGAGCGTATCCTCTTCCTCGACGGCGCCACCGGCACCCAGATCCAGGGCTACAAGCTGCAGGAGGCCGACTATCGCGGCGAGCGTTTTGCCGACTGGCCCTCTGACCTCAAGGGGGCCAACGACCTGCTCTGCCTCACCCAGCCGCAGATCATCCAGGAGATCCACAAGAGCTACCTCGACGCCGGTGCCGACATCCTCGAGACCAACTCCTTCAACGCCACCTCGGTGGCGATGCACAACTACGGGCTGGAGGCGTATGTCTACGAGATGAATCACGCGGCGGCAAACCTGGCGCGCGCGGCGTGCGATGAGGCGGAGGCCAGCAATCCGGCCAAGCCCAGATTTGTCGCCGGCGTACTCGGCCCCACCGATCGCACCGCCACCATCTCGCCCGATGTCAACAACCCCGGCTACCGCGCCATCACCTTCGACACCCTGGTCGAGGCCTATATGGAGGCGATCCGTGGTCTGGTCGACGGTGGTGCCGACATCCTGATGATCGAGACCATCTTCGATACGCTGAACGCCAAGGCGGCGATCTTCGCGGTGGAGAGCTATTTCGAGGAGCACAAAGTGCGTCTGCCGGTGATGATCTCCGGCACCATCACCGACGCCTCCGGGCGCACCCTCACCGGCCAGGTGACCGAGGCCTTCTACAACTCGCTGCGCCACGCCAGGCCGATCTCCATCGGCCTCAACTGCGCCCTCGGCGCGTTGGAGCTGCGCCAGTATGTCGAAGAGCTCTCCCGCATCGCCGATTGCTACGTCTCGGCCCACCCCAACGCCGGTCTGCCCAACGAGTTCGGCGGCTACGACGAGTCCCCCGAGGCGATGGCCGTCGAGCTGGCCGACTGGGCCAAAGAGGGCTTTCTCAACATCATCGGTGGCTGCTGCGGCACCGGCCCGGCCCATATCCGCGCCATGGTCGAGGAGGTGGGCAAACACCCGGCACGGCAGCCCCCCGAGATCCCGGCCGCCTGCCGCCTCTCCGCGCTGGAGCCGCTCAACATCGGTGCCGATTCCCTCTTCGTCAACGTCGGCGAGCGCGCCAACGTCACCGGCTCGGCGATGTTCAAGCGGCTGATCCTGGAGGGTGAGTTCGACAAGGCGCTCGCCATCTGCCGTGACCAGGTCGAAGACGGGGCGCAGATCGTCGACGTCAACATGGACGAGGCGATGCTCGACGGCAAGGAGGCGATGGTCAACTACCTCAACCTGATAGCCTCCGAGCCCGATATCGCCAAGGTGCCGGTGATGATCGACTCCTCCAAGTGGGAGATCATCGAGGCGGGCCTCAAGTGCATCCAGGGCAAGGGGGTGGTCAACTCCATCTCGCTGAAAGAGGGCAAGGCCGCCTTCGTCCACCATGCCCGCCTGCTACGCAAGTACGGCGCCGCGGTGGTGGTGATGGCCTTCGACGAGCAGGGCCAGGCCGACACCTTCGCGCGCAAGTGCGAGATCTGCCAGAACTCCTACGAGATTCTGGTCAACGAGGTGGGCTTCCCCGCCGAGGACATCATCTTCGACCCCAACATCTTCGCGGTCGCCACCGGCATCGAGGAGCACAACAACTACGCGGTCGACTTCATCGAGGCGACCCGCTGGATCAAACAGAACCTGCCGCACGCGCTGATCTCCGGCGGCGTCTCCAACGTCAGCTTTTCGTTCCGCGGCAACAACCCGGTACGCGAGGCCATTCACTCGGTCTTCCTCTACCACGCGATCAAGGCGGGGATGGACATGGGCATCGTCAACGCCGGCATGCTGGCGGTCTATGAGGAGCTGCCCGCCGAGCTGCGCGACAGGGTGGAGGATGTGGTGCTTAATCGCAGCCCCGAGGCGACCGACGCCCTGCTCGCCATCGCCGATAACTATCGCGGCGACGGCAGCACCGCCGAGCGCAAGGAGGACCTGGCGTGGCGCGAGTGGGAGGTGGCCAAGCGCATCGAACACGCCCTGGTGAAGGGGATCGACGCTTACGTGGTGGAGGATACCGAAGCGGCACGCAAGTCGTTCAGCGATCCGGTCGATGTGATCGAGGGGCCGCTAATGGCCGGCATGAATGTGGTCGGCGACCTCTTCGGCGCCGGCAAGATGTTCCTGCCGCAGGTGGTGAAGTCGGCCCGCGTAATGAAAAAGGCGGTCGCCTATCTGCTCCCCTTCATCGAGGCGGGCAAGGGGGGCGGCGCCCAGTCCAACGGCAAGATCCTGATGGCCACCGTCAAGGGCGATGTGCACGACATCGGCAAGAACATCGTCGGCGTGGTGCTGCAGTGCAACAATTTCGAGGTGATCGATATCGGCGTCATGGTGCCCGCGGCAGATATCCTTGCCAGGGCGAAGGAGCACAATGTCGACATCATCGGCCTCTCCGGCCTCATCACCCCCTCGCTGGATGAGATGGTGCATATCGCCAAGGAGATGCAGCGCCAGGGCTTCACCATCCCGGTGATGCTCGGCGGCGCCACCACCTCCAGGGCGCACACCGCGGTGAAGATCGATCTGCAGTATGACCAGCCCACCGTCTGGGTGAAGGACGCCTCGCGCGCCGTCGGCGTGGCGCAGAACCTCATCAGCAGCAACACTCGCACCGCCTTCGTCGCCGAGCTGCAGGCCGAGTACGACCGTGTGCGGGCCGATCACGCCGCGCGCCAGCAGAAGGCGGTTTACGTCTCCCTTGACGAGGCGCGCGCCAACCGCACCCCCATCGACTGGGCGAGCTACACCCCGCCGGTGCCCAAAGACCTCGGCGTCACCCTGTTTGACGACATCGACCTCAATGACCTTGTCCCCTACATCGACTGGACCTTCTTCTTCCACGCCTGGGAGCTGAGGGGGAGTTACCCGAAGATCCTCGATGATGCCGAGAAGGGCGAGACCGCGCGCGAGCTGTTCGATGAGGCGCAGGCGATGCTCAAAAAGATCATCGACGAGCGGTGGCTAACCGCCAGGGCGGTGGTTGGCCTATTCCCGGCCAACGCCACCGCCGATGACGACATCATCGTCTATGAAACCGACGACAGAGATGTGGAGGTGGGTCGCTTTCACATGCTGCGCAAGCAGACCAGGCAACCGTCTGGTGACGCACAGGGAAGTGCCAATGTCGCGGAAGGCAGGAAGCCGGGAGCGGCCAAGTGGAACGAGTCACTGGCCGACTACGTCGCCCCGGTCGATTCCGGCAAGGCCGATTATGTCGGCATGTTTGCCTGCACCACCGGCCTCGGTATCGACGCGAAGATCGCCGAGTTCAAGGCGCAACACGATGACCACTCCGCCATCATGCTGCAGGCGATTGCGGATCGCCTCGCCGAGGCGTGCGCCGAGTGGCTGCACCTGCTGGTGCGCCGCGAGGAGTGGGGCTACGTCGCCGACGAAACGCTCGACAGCGAGGCGCTGCTCAAGGAGCGGTACCAGGGGATCCGCCCGGCGCTGGGTTATCCCGCCTGCCCCGATCACACCGAGAAAGATACCTTGTGGTCACTGCTGGAGGTGAAGGAGAAGACCGGGATCTGGCTGACGGAGCATAAGGCGATGGTGCCGACCGCTGCCGTCTCTGGTCTCTACTTCAGCCATCCCGAGGCGCGCTATTTTTCCGTTGGCAAGGTCACCGAAGAGCAGGTGGCCGAATACGCCAAACGCAAGGACATGGAGAAGGACGAAGTTGAGAAGTGGTTGGCTCCTAATCTGGGGTACGATGTGTAGGAGCGGTCTCCAGGCCGCGAGCAGCCCGTAGGCTGGACAGTAAAGTAATGCCCAGCACACAGTAAACCTGGCTGTGAGGATGAATGCAGAGGGAACGCGATTATGAGTCCAACAGTATTTAGGAAAGCGCTTCGTTTTCTTCTCAAGAGAGGAGTCGAGGAGGCATGTGCACATTATGTCCGGCGAGGGTGAAGCCAAGTTCCGGCTGGAGCCGGAGATAGAGTAAAGAGATCTCTATTGAGTTACGCGATAAGGCCGCTAACCCAACTTGCACGAGACGCGTCGTTCAGTCGACGCGCATCCGGACTTTCAGTCCGTAATTCAAACCCACCAGCGTTAGCTGATGGCTGTTTATTTTTGTTTGTCAGGTAGGTAATGCAACGCATAGGCACATACTCACTGACGCAAAAAGTGGTCCTGTCACTGTTGTTAACGGTGACGCAGGCGACAGTTTCCGCCTCTGATCATGGTGATGCGAGTCCGTTCCACGAGCCGGAGATGGTTGCTGTTCCCGGTGGTGAGTTTGTGATGGGAAGCCCCGATACAGAAGCGGGGCGTCACACCGATGAGGGACCGCAGCGCAGGGTCACCATCGCCCCTTTTGCGATGGGGCATCATGAGGTGACCTTTGCCGAGTGGGACGCCTGTGTCGCGGATGGGGGCTGTGAATATGCCCCGGACGAAAACGGATGGGGCCGGGAGCACAACCCGGTGATCAATGTCAGCTGGAACGACGTGCAACAGTACATCGCCTGGCTCAATCGCCGCAGCGGAAAGAACTACCGCCTGCCGAGCGAGGCCGAGTGGGAGTATGCGGCGCGAGCTGGCACCAGCACCCCCTTTGCCACGGGTGACTGCATCAGCAGCGCACAGGCCAACTTTCGTGGCGATCTGCCCTATGGGAACTGTCGACCGAGCGAGTTCCGTGGGCGTACCGCAGAGGCGGCGAGTCTGCCGCCAAATCCCTGGGGGCTGCACGATATGTACGGTAACGTCTGGGAGTGGACCGCTGACTGCTGGGCGGAGGATTACCATGGTGCGCCTTCGGATGGTACGCCGCGTGACGGCGGCGATTGTCGGGTGCGTGTGGTTCGCGGTGGTTCATGGCCATACGATGCGGGGGTGTTGCGCGCCGCCTTTCGTGACAAGTACCTGCTCGACCATCGCAACATCAGCCTGGGCTTTCGATTGGTGCGTTGATCCGCACATTTGATCATGGAACACACCGCTCGCCCATTCAGTCATTTTGATCTGCTTGGGTGTGTGAGGGGGCGAGTAGTTACCCCATAGGTTGTCTATAGCCCTCACCGCCGGGAGTGTTGGCAACGAGGAATGACATGCCGCAAAGTGCCAGAAGCAGACACTTGTTTTAATGAGTCGTCTATACTGGAGCAGTTCCAGCATTATGGGTCAGCATCGCCATATGACACGCTATTTCCGCCCTGACAGCAGCATCCCCATGCCAGCGTTGCTCAAACGCTTCGCACTGCTTTACCTGCCCATCGTGATCGTGCTTTCCATCACTCTGCTGTCGCTCAT
This sequence comes from Gammaproteobacteria bacterium, assembly GCA_026196575.1. Taxonomy (GTDB): domain Bacteria; phylum Pseudomonadota; class Gammaproteobacteria; order Thiohalomonadales; family Thiohalomonadaceae; genus JAPHSX01. Next base: position 12,476 of record JAPHSX010000038.1, read on the forward strand.
GCGGCTCGATGAACAGGGGCGGTTGGCAGAAATAGAGGAGAGCGAGAGCATGCGCATCGCGGTTGCAGAGGCGCTGATTGCGCAAAATTTCTCGGTGCTCAGCGCCGAGCTGCGTCTCATCTCCAGCCTGCCCGGGCCGCGCCGCTATCTGGATAGTGGAGATTCGGTGCAGCGAGAGGAGCTGGAGGATTTTTTTCTGGTGTTGTCACATGGTGGGCAGTATTACGATCAGATGCGCTACCTTGATGCCAGCGGACAGGAGGTGATCCGCATCAGTCACAACGGAGGCAAGCCTGTCATCGTGCCGCGCGAGCAGTTGCAGGACAAGTCGGAACGCGATTACTTTCGTGATACGGTCAATCTCAAGCAAGGCGAAATATTTGTTTCGGCGCTAGATCTGAATATTGAGCAGGGTCGCGTGGAGACACCCTACAAGCCGATGATCCGCTTCGGCACGCCGGTGTTCGATAGCGCGGGGCGCAAGAAGGGTGTGATCGTGCTCAATTATTACGGGAATACATTGCTGCGGCAATTTCGCGAGGCGATGCAGGGGAAAGACCGGTATCGCAGCATGTTGCTCAATAGCGACGGTTACTGGCTGAGCAGTGAAAATCGTGAGGATGAGTGGGGCTTCATGCTGGGTAAAGACGAGCGTACCTTCGGGCATGATTTTCCAGAAGAGTGGCGCGTCATCTCTGCCACCGAGCAGGGATCGCTGCTGACAGAACGGGGCCTGTTTGTCTATGCCACGAGTTATCCGCTGCTGTCGGGACATCACTCTTTCGCGGCTTCTGACATGGCGCATGCGCACAGTCAGCAGGAAGCGCAGGAGCACAGATACTACTGGAAAATTGTATCGTTTGTTCCGCGTGCCGTTCTGGCGGAGACGGCCTTTTACCGCCAAATTGGCAGCAAGATATTGCTCTTCTTTGTCTATCTGTTGCTTGCACTGGGCGCATGGATCACCGCCCTCGCCACGCTAGGCAGTAAGCAGGCGGAAAATGCATTCCACTTAATTGGGCAAAAACACCGATTGCTGTTTGAGAGTTCGCGTGATGCCCTGATGATTGTGGCGCCGCCATCCTGGAACTTCACTGATGCGAATCAGGCAGCACTGCAGTTGTTTGGGGCATCAGGTTTGGCCGAATTCACTGCTCACGGACCGTCGGATGTCTTGCCAGAACGGCAGCCGGACGGGAGTCTTTCAAGCGAAAAAGTACAGGAATTCATTGCAATAACCATGCGTGAAGGGTCACATTCTTTCGAATGTGAACACCAGCGACTGGATGGCCGGCCGTTTGCCGCCGATGTGCTGCTGACCCGCATGGCAGTGGGTAACGATACGTTTATTCAGGCCACCGTGCGTGACATCTCGGAGCGCAAGCAGCTGGAAGAGGAGTTGAGGCATCAGGCGCGCATCGATCTGTTGACCGGCATCAATAACCGGCGCCATTTCTTCGAGTTGGCGGAGCAGGAGCGGGTGCGGGCCAAACGGTATGGTGTGCCGCTGCCGGTGTTGATGCTGGATGTGGATCACTTCAAATTGGTTAACGACACCTATGGACACCTTGTCGGTGACACGGTGTTGCAAAAGCTGAGTGAAGTTTGCACCCACACCTTGCGTGAAATCGACATATTCGGGCGCCTCGGCGGTGAGGAATTCGCCATTCTGTTGCCGGAGACAAAAATGGAGCGGGCACTGGAAGTGGCGGAGCGGCTGCGGCTGGCTGTGGCTGACGCGACCGTGCCAATCGAACAGGGTGGTTCCGTTCACTTCACGATTTCGATCGGGGTAGCCATGTTTGTGGCAACGGATGCCAAGGTTGGTGACATACTCCATCGCGCTGACCTGGCCTTGTATGCAGCGAAAAATGGTGGGCGCAACCGGGTGTGCCGTGAAGAGGCTGGCTGACAAGTCTTATCTTGACCATCCGCTTTTGAGGAGATCGATCAGCCGGTTGGTTCAAGCGCCCCTCTGCCGGAGCCTCTCCAGGCTGCCTTCACTCGGGCTTGGTGCAGAGCGTCGGAATGATAGTGCCGAGGGGAAGAATTGCTAAAACCGGGAGTAATGGCGTCAGGGTAATTCGCTTCGGTCAAATCGAACGGGTGACGAGTCCGTAGAGTACCTGTCCGGCCTGTTTCTGGCGCACCATCTCCCAGCCGGCGGGAAGCGCGGGCGTACCCAGCTCCTGCTCCACCTCGATATAGATACGGGCGTTGTCACCCAGCCACCCCTCGCGGCAGAGCGCCTGCAGACAGGGCTGCAGCAGCCCCTGGTGAAAGGGGGGGTCGAGAAAGACCAGATCAAAAGGGCGGGGTGGCGGTGTGTTGCGCAGAAAGGCGATGGCCTCGCCCTGAACCACGCTGCCGCGCTCATCCTGCAGTAGCGCCAGATTCTCCCTGATAGAGTGCACGGCGCGCCGGTCACTGTCGACAAAGCTCACCGCAGCGGCGCCGCGGGAGAGGGCCTCCAGCCCCAGTGCGCCGCTGCCGGCAAAGAGGTCGAGGCAGTGCGCACCGTGGATCAGGGGTTGCAGCCAGTTGAAGAGTGTCTCGCGTACCCGGTCAGTGGTGGGGCGCAGCCCCGCCACCTCGGGAAAACCCAGCCTTCGCCCACGCCATGTGCCGCCGATGATGCGCAGCTGGTTGGGTCCCCGCTGGGCCATGGCTACCCCTGCTCGCCGACGGTGATGAGCGCCATCCGTTCGGGGTGGATGCGGCGCTGGAAGGCGTCGCGGATCTGTGTCGTGCTGACCGCGTTGACTTGCCCGATGAAGGTGTCGAGGTAGTCGAGCGGCAGGCCGTAGAAGCCGATCATCGCGATATAGCTGAGGATATCCTTGTTGGAGTCGATGTTCAGGGCGAAGCCGCCGGTGATGTTCTTTTTCGCGGCCGTGAGTTCGGCGGCACTCGGCCCCTCGGCGATGAACTGCGCGAGGGTGGTGCGCAGCACCTCGAGCGCCTCCTCGCGGCTGTCGTTCTTGGTCTGCAGGCTGAGCAGATAGGGCCCCTCGGCGGCCATCGGCGAGAAGGCGCTGTAGGCGCTGTAGGAGAGGCCGCGTTTCTCGCGGATCTCGTCGCTAATACGCGACACCAGCCCGCCGCCGCCCAGGATGTGGTTGCCCAGGTAGAGGGCGAAGTAGTCGGGGTCGCCTCGGCGCATCCCGGGCTGGCCCAGCAGCAGGTGGGTCTGGGTGGACTGGTGCGCGATATGCTGACGGCTCGCCGTCGACAGGGGGGCGACGGGCGGCAGCGGTGCGGCGGCCTCGCCAGCGGGCAGGGAGGCGACCACCTGTTCGGCCAGTGCCTGCGCCTGCTGGCGATCGACCGCGCCGACGATGGCGACCACCGCATTGCGCCCCACATAGTAGCGCCGGTGGAAGGTTGTCAGCTCGTCACGGCCAAGGGCGAGAACGCTCGGCAGGGTGCCCGAGGGCGGGGTGGCGTAGGGGTGGTCGGCGTAGAGGGCCTCGTAGAAGGCGTTACTGGCGATGCTGGCCGGTGACTGGCTCTCGTGGCGCAGCCCCACCACCATCTGCTTGCGCACCCGCTCCAGCGCGGCGGCGGGAAAGCTCGGCTCACGCAGCAGTTGGGCGAAGGTCTGCACCGCGGGCGCCAGCAGCCGCTCCTCGGTGAGGCTGCGCAGGCTGGCGGTGGCCATGTCGCGCAGTGAGCCGAAGGAGGCATTGGCCCCCAGGCGGTCGAACTGCTCGGCGATGGCGTTGGCATCGAGGTCGCCGGCCCCCTCCTCCAGCATGGCGTTGGTGAACAGCGCCAGCCCCGGCGACGCGCCATCGCGGGCGCTACCGGCGTTGAAGGTGACCTGGATGTCGACCATCGGCAGCTCGGGGGCGGCGACGAAGTAGACCTGCGCGCCGTTGCCGGTCTGCCACTGCTGGATTGCGGGGCCGGCGGCGGCGGGGCTGCTCAGCAGCAGGGCGGCACAGAGGGTGAGGAGTTGTTTAGTGGCCGACATGCTGGCCTCCCTTTTGTGGTTGACCGTTGAGTGGCAGTGGTTCAAGGATGGCGACGGTAAGGTTGTCGGCGGTGAGGTAGTCGCGGGCCACCTGCTGCACCTGCGCGGGGGTGATGGCGTTGATGCGTTCGGCATAGCGCTCCGCCTCCTGCCACTCCAGTCCCACCGTCTCCAGCTGGCCGATCTGCATCGCCTGGTAGAAGACCGAGTCGAGCTCGTAGACCTTGCTGGCCGTCACCTGTGCCTTGATGCGTGAGAGCTCCTCCGCGCTTACCGGCTCGCGGTGCAGGCGGGACACCTGCTCACGCAGCGCCTGCTCCACGCGGGCCACCTCCTGCCCCTGTGCCGGTGTCGCCTCCAGGGTGAGCAGGCTGTCGTGACGGGCGGTGAGGTCATAGCCGGCGCCGGCGCTGGCGGCGAGCCCCTGGCCGCGCACCAGCTCACGACTGATGCGGGCGCTGTCGCCGCCATCCAGGATAGTGGCCAGCACCTCCAGGGCGTAGGCCTTCCACGGCTCATCGACGGTGCGCAGCACCGGGGTGCGGTAGCCCAGAATCACCACCGGCACCTCGGCCGGGACGCGTACCACCACCCGCCGCTCACCCTGTTGGGGGGGTTCACGGCGCGGCTTCTGCGCGGGCAGGGTGCTCGGCGGGATGCGGCCGAAGTGCTGCTGCGCCAGCTGGCGCACCGCCTGCGGCTCGACATCGCCCACCACTACCAGGGTGGCGTTATTGGGGGAGTACCAGGTCTGGTACCAGTGGCTCAGGTCCCCCAGGGTTAGACTCTTCAGGTCATCCATCCAGCCGATCACCGGGTTGTGGTAGGGGTTGACCTGGAAGGCGGTGGCCATGAACTTCTCATAGGTGAGGGCGCTCGGCTTGTCCTCGGTACGCAGGCGGCGCTCCTCCACCACCACGTCACGCTCCTTCTGGAACTCCTCCTCCTGCAGGTGCAGGTTGCGCATGCGGTCGGCCTCCAGCTCGAAGGCGATGGCCAGGCGACTCACCTCCAGCTGCTGGAAGTAGGAGGTGTAGTCGCGGCCGGTAAAGGCGTTCTCGCGCCCGCCGTTCTCGGCAATGATGCGCGAGAACTCGCCGGGTGGGTGTTTGTCGGTACCCTTGAACATCATGTGTTCCAGCAGGTGGGAGACGCCGGTGATGCCGATATGCTCGTAGCTTGCCCCCACCTTGTACCAAATCTGCGAGACCACCACCGGGGCGCGGTGATCCTCCTTGACGATAAGCTTCATGCCGTTGGCCAGCATGAACTCGTGTACCGCGTGGTTGCTGGCGGTATCGCCTACGGTGGTGGTGACCCGGTGGTCCTCGACCGGCGCTTCGGTGTTAAGCGGGACGCCGCCGCAGGCGTGCAGCCCCAGCAGGATGGTGCCCAGCAGTGCCGCACGCAGCAAGACGGTGGTGCTTGTCGACATAGTGATACCTTGTATTATTTTGCGTTGGCTTCGGCGCGTTTCGCCCCTGGGGGTGAGATGATACGATACCGCCATCAGGCACCCAAGCTGAATGGGCCGGTTGGGCCAGTTGCTCATCTCACTGTGCAGAGACAGCGGCCCCGGTGCAAGGTTCAATCGCATCCCAAGACGAGTAGCAGAGACAATATGTTCGGTTTCGGCAAGAGAAAGAAGGCAAAAGAGGAGCAGACGGAGCAGCTGCCGCGGAGCCCCGCGCCGGAGGGTGCGCCGCAGGCGGAACAGCCCGCAGCCCCTCTGCCCGAGCCGGTGGCACCGGTACCGGAACCGGCAACGAAGCCGGGACTCTTCGCCCGCCTGAAGAGTGGCCTGAGCCGCACCCGCGGTACCCTCACCGAGGGAATTGGCGCGTTGCTGCTGGGCACGCGGCAGATCGACGCGGCGCTGCTGGAGGAGATCGAGACCCAGCTACTGGTGGCCGACATGGGGGTCGAGGCGACCCAGGCGATCATCGCCGACCTGACCCGACGCGTCTCGCGCAGGCAGCTGGCCGACAGCGCGGCGCTGCTGGCCGCGCTGCGCGAGGAGATGGCGATGATGCTGCAGCCGGTGAGTGTGCCGCTGCAGATTGGTACGGAGCACCAACCCTTTGTCATCCTGGTGGTCGGCATCAATGGCGCCGGCAAGACCACCACCATCGGCAAGCTGGCGCGGCGGCTGCAAAATGAGGGCAAGTCGGTGCTGCTGGCGGCGGGGGACACCTTCCGTGCCGCCGCGGTGGAGCAGCTGCAGGTGTGGGGTGAGCGCAACGCCATCCCGGTGATCGCCCAGGGCAGCGGCGCCGACTCCGCCTCGGTGATCTTCGATGCGGTGCAGGCGGCGAAGGCCCGTCATATCGATGTGGTGATCGCCGACACCGCCGGGCGGCTGCACACCCAGGCCAATCTGATGGAGGAGTTGAAGAAGGTCAGGCGGGTGATTGGCAAGCTCGATGCGAGCGCCCCCCACGAAGTGCTGCTGGTGCTCGATGCGGGCACCGGCCAGAACGCCCTGAATCAGGCACAGCAGTTTCACCAGGCGGTGGCGGTGACGGGCATCGCCCTGACCAAACTTGACGGCACCGCCAAGGGCGGCATCATCTTCGCCATCGCCCGCAAGATGGGGCTGCCGATCCGCTTTATCGGTGTTGGCGAGGGTATCGAGGATCTGCGTGTCTTCGATGCCACTGAGTTTATCGCGGCGCTCTTCGAGCAGTAGCATGATTCGCTTTACCGACGTCAGCAAACGCTATCCGGGCGGCTACGAGGCGCTCTCTAACCTCAGCTTTCATCTTGCCCAGGGCGAGATGGCCTTTCTTACCGGTCACTCCGGCGCCGGTAAATCGACCCTGCTCAAGCTCATCGCCCTCATTGAACGTCCCAGTGGCGGCCAGGTGGTGGTGCACGGGCAGAATCTGGCCAAGGTGAGCCGCCGCCGCATCCCCTTTCACCGCCGCAATATCGGCATCATCTTTCAGGACCATCGCCTGCTGTTCGATCGCACCGTGTTCGACAACGTCGCCCTGCCGCTGGTGATCGCCGGCTACAGCCGCGAGGAGACCGGGCGGCGGGTGCGCGCCGCCCTCGACAAGGTCGGCCTGTTGAGCAAGGAGAAGCTCTACCCCATCACCCTCTCCGGCGGGGAGCAGCAGCGGGTCGGCATCGCCCGCGCGGTGATCAACAAGCCGGCACTGCTGCTGGCCGATGAGCCCACCGGCAACCTCGACCCCGAGCTGTCGCGCGAAATCATGGGGATCTTCGAGCAGTTCAACCGGGTCGGGGTCACCGTCCTCATCGCCAGCCATGACATGGCGCTGATCGAGCAGATGCCCCACCGCATGTTGCGCCTGGAGCAGGGGCGTCTGGTGCTGGGTGGCGAGGAGTGATCGGGCATAACCGTACCGTGCGCGAACAGCACGAGGGCGGCGGCCGCGGCGCCAGCGTGCGGCGTCGCGGGGCCAGCGGCGGGCCCGGCAACTATCTGGCGCGCCATCTGCAGACCTTCTTCTATGCCCTGGGGCAGCTGAGCCTTAAACCCTTCTCCACCCTGATGATGGTGGCGGTGATCGGTATTGCCCTGGCGATGCCGGCCGGGCTGCATGTGCTGTTGAGGAATGTGCAACAGGTGTTGGGCGGTTGGGACAGTGCGGCCCAACTGTCGCTGTTTCTCCACCACCAGACCGGCGAGGCCGAGGCGCTGGCGCTCGCCGCACAACTGCGCCAGCGCCAGGGTATCGGTTCGGTGGAGTACATCTCCAGCATGCAGGCGATGGCGGAGTTTCAGCGCCACTCCGGCTTTGGCGAGGCGCTGAGCGCGCTGGAGGAGAACCCGCTGCCGCCGGTGTTGGTGGTCTACCCCGCCATCGAATTGCAGGGGCCGGAGCTGCTGGCGCAGCTGCGCCAGGAGCTCTCCGCCGAGCAGGCGGTGGAGATCGCCCAGCTCGACATGCAGTGGGTGAAGCGCCTCTACGCCTTGATGGATATCGGCCAGCGCGGGGTGTGGGTGCTGGCGGCGATGTTCGCCCTGGGGGTGCTGCTGGTGGTGGGCAACACCATCCGTCTGGCGATCCAGAACCGGCGTGACGAGATCATCATTATCAAGCTGATTGGCGGCACCGACGCCTTTATCCGTCGCCCCTTCCTCTATACCGGCTTCTGGTATGGCCTGCTCGGTGGCGTGGTCGCCCTCATCCTGATTGAGTTGGCGCTGTGGCTGCTGAGCGGACCGGTGAACCAGCTGGCGCTGCTCTACAGCAGCGAGTTCCGCCTGGCGAGGAGCGACCTGCTCACTGCCGCCAGCCTGCTGGGGGGCGGCCTGTTGCTGGGGTTGTGCGGCTCCTGGCTGGCGGTGGGACGGCATTTGCGCGCCATCGAACCGACCTGATTTCTACTGCCACCGGTCGGCGAAAAGCGACCGTTCAGAAATGGCGTATCGACAAGAGTGCGACGGTTGCGGCCAAATAGGCCATGGCAGAAAGAGCGCAATAGAGAACTGGTGGGGGCGGATGATGACGCAAAACCGCATTATGGTGGTGGACAGTTCCGCCGTGTCGCGCGAGATCGTGGCGCGCATCCTGCGCAACACCATCGAGGGGGCGCAGGTGATCACCTGCGCCAGCGGCGCCGAGGCGCTGGCCGCCCTGGCGGAGGGTCAATACAGTCTGGTGACCACCTCGCTGAGGCTCTCCGATATGGATGGGCTGGATCTCTGCCGGCATCTGCGCTCCAGCCGAAAACAGCACTACACCCCGGTCATCGTGATCTCCGGCGATGCCGATCAGCGCCTGCTCAAGGCCGGTTTTTCGGCCGGGGTTACCGACTACTTCGACAAGTCGCTGGGCTACCCGGCCTTTGGCAAATTCATCAAGACCTTCTGTCAGCGCAACCATGGCCTGGTGGGACGCGTGCTCTATATCGAGGACAGTAGAACCGCGGCCACCATGACCATGCGCATTTTGCAGAAGCACGGTCTGCAGGTCTGCCATGTGCTGAGCGCCGAGGAGGGGCTGGAGCGGTTGCAACGGATGCGCGCCGGGGAGGGGGAGTCATTTGATATAGTGGTTACCGACCTCTACCTGCAGAGCGAGATGACGGGCGGCGATCTGTTGCAGGCGCTGCGCAACCGTTTGCACTACTCGCAGCAGGAGCTGCCGGTGTTGATGATCACCGGCAATGACGACATCCGCACCCAGGTCGAGGCGTTTCATGCCGGGGCCAATGACTTTGTCACCAAGCCGTTGATCGAAGAGGTGCTGATGGCGCGCATGCGCTCGTTGCTGATGATTAAGCATCAGTATGACGCACTGGAGCGCCAGGCACAGAATATGGAGCAGGTTGCCAGCACCGACAGCCTCACCGGGGTGCGTAATCGCCACTACCTGCTGGAGAATGGCGAGCGGCTGCTGCAGAAGGCCGCCGGCAAGGGTTTCTGGGCGATGATTGTCGACATTGATTTTTTCAAGAAGATCAACGACAACCTGGGCCATCTTACCGGCGATCATGTACTGGCGGCGATGGGGGGGCTGCTCAACCGGCAGTTTCCCGATGCCATGGTGGTGCGTTTCGGCGGCGAGGAGTTTGCGCTGTTGCTCTCCGGTAGCGGCCGTGAGGAGGTGGTGCAACGCGGCGAGACGCTGCGCGCCGCCACCGAGGCGCTACAGCCAGAGGGGGTTAAGGTCACCGTCAGTATCGGCATCGCCGGGGTGGAGGATCACCCAGGGGTTGACCTTAACGCCCTGATCGGTCTTGCCGACAAGGCGCTGTATGCCGCCAAGGAGGGGGGGCGTAATCAGGTACGCCTCACCCTGGGTAACGACGCTATCCACCCCGCTATCACGGCCACTGCCTCCGTCTGATCCGCGCCCGCCAGCCAACTCCCCTCAACCCCCTAAACCCGACAGCCTCCCCGTGGTGCAGGGGAAAAAGTAGTTGAAAATTAATAACCGAGTGTTATAGTTGGTAATCATTCTGATGACAAAACTCAGTTATTACGGCGCGGAAAGAGGAGTTGTTTATGTCCAAGGCGATGGAAATACCGATGACTTTCCCGGTTAGCAGTATCGAGGCCTATGCCCAGGCGGTTAACCAGATCCCGATCCTGACCAGGGAGGAGGAGCAGAAGCTGGCCATTGCCTATCGTGACCAGGATGATATGGAGTCCGCCAGTCGCCTGGTGCTGTCGCACCTGCGCTTCGTCGCCCACATCGCCCGCGGTTACAGCGGTTACGGCCTGCCGCACGCCGATCTCATCCAGGAGGGGAATATCGGCCTGATGAAGGCGGTGCGCCGTTTTGACCCGACCATGAACGTGCGCCTGGTCTCCTTCGCGGTGCACTGGATTCGCGCCGAGATCCACGAATTCATCCTGCGCAATTGGCGCATCGTCAAGGTCGCCACCACCAAGGCGCAGCGTAAACTCTTCTTCAACCTGCGTAGCTCGAAGAAGCGCCTCGGCTGGTTCTCCCACCAGGAGGTCGAGGCGGTGGCCAAAGACCTCGGGGTGAGCAGCAAGGATGTGCTGGAGATGGAGTCGCGCCTCAGCGGCCGGGACATGGCCTTCGATGGCGCCCCCGATAGCGACGAGGACGACCATGACTACACCCCGGCCGCCTACCTGCAGGATGAGCGCTTCGAGCCCTCGGCCGAACTGGAGCGGCGTGACACCGAAGAGCAGAATCACCAGCAGTTGCACCAGGCGCTGAATGGCCTGGATGAGCGCAGCCGCGACATCGTCGCCTCCCGCTGGCTTACCGATGACAAGGTGACCCTGCAGGCACTGGCCGACAAGTACAGCGTCTCCGCCGAGCGTATCCGCCAGCTGGAGAAGAACGCGATGAAGAAACTTCAGGTGGTGCTGGCGGTGCCCTGAGGCGAAAAATCGCTAACTGTCAGCTCAAGTCTGAATTGCTACACGTCAAGAAGCCGTTAAGGCATACGGCGTCTGTGTGAGATGACACTTAACCTCACTTAACCCCCCCTTCACCGCCGATAGCGGCTAATACTCATTTCGACCCAACTCGGTCCATGTGCTTCTGCCAGGCCGCAAACCCTTGGGCACCATTTGGGCGCACACAGTTTTTACGCAAAGAGTGGGCGCGGCGGCTGATCTCGGTGAGTGCTAGCCGTGTACAGGGGAAAGGGTGAGTGTTGGCCTATGAGGCCGGTGATTTGATGAAAAAGCCGTTCAAAAAACGACTTTAAAATCAAGAAGTTGGCGCGCCCGAGAGGATTCGAACCTCTGACCCTCGGCGTCGGAAGCCGATACTCTATCCAGCTGAGCTACGGGCGCAGAATAACAATTTTACACCATTTGACCACTAGCCGCTGTGCCCATTTTTCCTGTGAGTACTGGCGTCGGAAGCCGGTACCCTATCCAGCTGAGCTACGGGTGCGGGAGAGGGGTGGGATTCTAGCATATGGGCTATTCTCAACTCTATGAATTCGTGTTCATGGGCCGAAAAGGGTGAGTGTCGTATGAAGATGACTCTTGCGCTATATACTTACTGCCTCATGCTGCCGTCGTGTTGCGGGCTGGGGTGGGGATGGCGGTGGTGTCGCGTTGGCGCCAGTGGGTGCGATGTGGAATTTCTGGTACCTGTTTTTTTTCAGATAGTTGGGGGTTCGAGGTGAGCAAGAAGACGAGTATGGAATGGGGTTTTACCGTAGGTGCTGTCATCGTTGGCGTGGCGCTGGTGCTGATCATTAATTCGCTGGTGGACGGTGCGCTCAGGGATGGCCCTGCCGATATGAGCGATGAGGCTGTGGCCGCGCGCATTGCGCCTGTCGCCCGTCTCAATACTGGCGGTGCGGTTGTTGCGGTCGAGGCACCGGCTGCTCCCGAGAGGGCCGGCGAGGCCCCAGCGGCTGCCGCCAGTGCGGGGCGCTCGGGTGAGAAGGTCTATGGCGCCAGCTGTTCGATGTGTCATGCCACGGGCGCCTCTGGTGCCCCCCGTCTGGGCAATAGTGCCGAGTGGGCGCCGCGCATCGCCAAGGGGATGGATGCCCTGATGGGCAGTGCTTTAAATGGTCTGAATGCGATGCCGCCACGTGGTCTCTGCGCCACCTGCTCCGATGAGGAGCTGCGGGCCACGATTCAGTATATGGTCGATAACAGCAACTAACCTTCACCGTTGTGGCCGCAAAAAGGGCGCCGATGATGCCCTTTTGGTTTTTTGCGGAACCTTCAGCCTTCGTTATCCCCCTCCAGCACGGCGCGAATGCGTGCGGTGCAGTCGTTTTTTGTACTATCGAGGGTAAGGCTCTCTGCCATCTCCTCCTCACCCAGCGGTTGATAGTGCATTAGTTGCCGTTCCAGCACCGCGTTATCCGCCTCGGAGGCGTCTCTCCCCTGATTGCTGCGTGCGGTAACGCGCTGGCGCAGGATGGTTGGGGTGGCTTTAAAGTGGAGCAGGGTGAAGGGAATGTGAAGCTGTCCCGCCAGCTGGCGAAAGGCGTCGCGTTCGGTACGCTCAAGAAAGGTGGCATCGACGATCACCCGATAGCCCCCCGCCAAGGCGGCGGCGGCAAGCTCGCGCAGCCGCTGATAGGTGTGGCGTGAGGCATCGGCGCTGTAGATGTTCTCCCCCGGCGCGCTGTGGCTCGCCGCGTTGGCCGTCAGACCGAAGAGTCGTTTGCGCTCCACATCGGAGCGGATGCGCACCACTCCCGGCAACCTCAGCAGCGGCGCGGTGAGGCTGCTCTTGCCAGAGCCGGAGAGGCCGTGGGTGATCAGCAGCTGTGGCTGACCGGGTCGGGCATAGTGCTCGGCCAGGTCAAGATAGGTGTCCAGTTCGCCAAACACGGCGGTGCGCAGCGATGGCGTGAGTCCCGGTTGCCCCAGACGCAGTGCGGCGACCTTGGCGCGCACCATGGCACGATAGCCTAGGTAGAAGGGGAGCAGTGGCAGCGCGGCGTAGTCGCCGCCCAGCTCCAGGTAGCGGTTGAGCAGCAGATTGGTCAGGTTGGCGTGACCGCGCGCCTCCAGGTCCATCAGCAGGAAGGCCAGCTCGCTGATGAGATCGATGATGCGCAGATTGTCATTGAACTCGATGCAGTCAAAGAGCCGCGGTGCCCCATCGAGCAGCACGATGTTGTTCAGGTGCAGATCGCCATGGCAGTCGCGGATAAAGCCCCCTGTCTTGCGCCGTGCAAAGTGTTCGCGGTGCTGCTCGAACAGGCCCCGGCTCACCTGCTCCAGTGCATCGAGTCGCCGGCGCAGGGCAGTATCGTCCAGCTGCTCGCGCAGCTGGCTGAAGTTCTCCGCCACCGGATGATAGACCGCCTTCGGTGTGCCGTAGGGGGAGTCGGGCAGGGCCACCTCGGCGGTGGCGTGAAAGGCGGCGATCACCTCGGCCAGGGCAATGACCTTGGCTTCATCCAGCTCGCCCCGTGCCGCCACCTGACTGAGCAGTGCCTGTTGCGCAAATTGCTGCATCTTCACAGCGTACTCGATGGCCGGCTCGCAGTGCAGTCGCGGCGCCTCTGCACTGCCGCCAATGGGCACCACCTCCAGGTAGAGCTGGGGCGCGGTGCGGCGGTTTAGGCGCAGCTCCAGCGCGCACTGCAAGCGTCGTTTCTCCAGCGTCGAGTAGTCAAGAAACCCGAAATCGACCCCCTTCTTCACCTTGTAGGCGTAGTGGCCCGTCAGCAGTACCCAGGAGATATGGGTTTCGACAAGCTCGACCCGTTCCACCGGATGGGGGTAACACCGCGGGTCGCCCAGCGCGGCGATAAGCCGTTGTTGCCTCTGTAGCGTCTCCATACCCTCTCCCGTGGTGTGTTGTGGCAGGCGGCGCGGACGCGCAGCCGTTTATCCAGATAACCATCCATCAGGTTAGTCAAAGGCACGCGGTCGTGCCGCGGGCGCGGCTCCTTGGCTGCCCGGCCCGTTGTTGTGTGCGTTATCCGGCGGGTGTCCGTTATCGCACCTTTGCTTTTGGGTGAAGGTGGGGCCGTCGCTGCTGAAAAGGGATGGTCGCGTCGAGATGGAGCCGATTTCCATCCTGAGAAACGCGATCGTCAGATGGCAGCGCGGGTATGGCACGATGTATCGTGGGTTGTGGCGGGATCGGGGCCGACAACCCGGTCACGTTCTGGTAGCTGGCACCATGGCTTCTTCGCCGAGATACTGCCCGTTCTGTTGGTGTGGGGTTTTAATGAGAATGCTCCCCAATCCGCATGGCCGGATGTTGCGTTGTATAGGCCCCAGGCCCAACATATAGAGATAAAAAAAGGTGCTGCGCGCTAGACCGGCGCACCCTCGCTCTCGCCGCCAAAGGCGGTGATCACCTCGTCGATAAGGCGCGATAGTTCCAGCGTCATGAAGGCAAAATCGCTGTCGAATTGCAGGGCGGGGTCTGCGACATGGTCGTCCAGCTCCTCCTTGACGGTGTCGGTAAAGCGCAGCCGTTTGATGCTGAGATCCTCCGGCAGTATGAATTCGATGCGCTCGCGCCAGCTCATGGCAAGTTTGGTCACCTGCTTGCCGGCGTCGAGGTGGGCCTGAATCTCGTCGGCAAGGGGGTTCTGGCGGCGGCAGCGCACGATCCCCCCCTCCTTGTCGCTCTCCTGCAGCTCGTATTCGTCGCCCAGCTCAAAGCCGTTGGGGATGCCGTCGCCGCGCAGCCACTGGCTCATCAATACCCGTGGCGATTCGGCGGTGAGCGGCAGGCGGGCGCTCAGGCCGGGTGCCGACTGGCGCAGCAGGGTCACCAGCTCTTCGGCGCGGTTGGCGCTGGCGGTGTCGATCACCAGCCACTGGTTTTTGCGATCAATGTAGGCGTAGGTGGTGCGGCTGCGGGTGAAGGCCTGCGGCAGCAGGGTCAGGGTCAGCTCCTCCTTGAGTTGCTGGCGCTCCTTGCGGCCCACCGCGCGTGCCTCCTGCTGTTCGATAGCCTCCACCCTCTCCAGCAGCTGTTCGTTGATCACGGCGCCGGGGAGAAGACGCTCCTCCTTGCGGGCGCAGAGCATGGTATAGGGGCCGATCGTGTGGCACAGCGATTCACTGTGACGCCCCAGGGGGCTGGACCAGCCGTAGCTGAAGGGGATGCTCTTGGCGCAGGGGCGAAAGGCCGCGCCCTGCAACGCCTCGCCGAGGGCGTCGTGATCCAGCTCGAAGGGGCGGGTGAGGCGAAACAGGGTGAGATTCTTGAACCACATGAAGACGATCCGTTCGGTCATTGGGGCTGCGCATTATGACCGATCCCGCGCTGTCTTAGCACCCTCTTAATCCCCTGGCAATCGGGCCGCGCCCGTCACCCGATTTGCTGGGGCGGTGCCGGGTTACGCCCTGAACAGCGTTACAAACCGGGCAAAGAGGTTTTTCTCGAAATGGTGCGGCATCTTGTCGCGCATCAGGGTGAGGGCATCGAATGGCGCCATTGCCTTTTTGTAGGAGCGCTCGGCGGTGAGGGCATCGAAGACATCGGCGATACAGCAGATGCGCCCGTAGATGTGCAGCTGGTCGCCGCCGAGCCGTCTGGGGTAGCCGCTGCCATCAAACAGTTCGTGGTGTTCCAGCACCACGATACGGCACTCCTCCGACATCACCTCCGCCTCCTTGAGGATCTTGTAGCCTTGATAGGGGTGGATGCGCATGCGGCGCATCTCGGTCTCGGTGAGGCGCGCCGGTTTGTTGATAATGGCGGGGTCGACCTTGATCTTGCCAAGGTCGTGCAGGAAGAAACCGGCCGCCAGCTCGTGCATGTCGTGGCCGTCGGAGTGGCCGAACAGCTGCTTCGCCAGCATCAGGCTGGTGACGCCGACGTTGACCGAGTGGGTGTAGGTGTAGAAGTCGTGGGCGGTGATGCGCAGCATCGCGCTTGCCGTGTCGCCATCCGAAAGCACCAGATCAGAGAGAGAGCGAATCGCCTCCTTGCCGGTTTTGATATTTTCCGCCGTCGGCGCCTCCAGCAGCCGCTCCATCATCTCGCGGCTGTGATGATAGACCACGCGGGACTTCTTCTCTGGTGCCATCTGTTTGTCATGTATCGCCTCGAACAGCTCGGGGGAGACCAGATTCTCCGGATGCCAGCGCGTGGGCGGTGGCTGATCCCTGGGGTCAACAGGGGGGGCGTGGGGGGCGTCATTGTGGCTGATGTAGGCCAGTTCGCTGAGCAAGCGGGGTGCCATCCGCGCCTCGTCGGCAAGGTCACTTTTGTCGAGGTCGACCACCACCTCGGTCAAGCCCTGGCGGCGCAACTCCCGCAGCTGCCCCTCGGAGGTGAGTTTGAATTGGTTACGCAAGAAACCGTGTTTCAGCCATGAGGTCGAGAGGATGACATACATCCCCAGCCGTAGATCCTCAACCTTGATTGTTTGTTGCATATCCGTGATTTGCCGCTGTCAGTCCGTTTGCTAAATGGGGATAAAGGCCGCCTTGGTGGCGCCACACTCCGGGCAGACCCACTCATCGTGGATCTCCTCCCACGGCGTGCCCGGGTCGATCCCGCCCTCGGGATCTCCTGATGCCTCATCGTAGATGTAACCGCAAATGTCGCACAAGTGGCGTTTCACTCTCTCTCCCCCTTTATCGAATTCGGATTGTCTTCCCTGCGCGTTATCAGGTAGACCGTCTCCCGCACCGCGACGCCCCCAGGCCCGACTGCATCCCAGGTACCCCTTTCGTCAATGGTGAAGGCCTCGCGGTAGAGCGCCTCCACCTCGTGTGCCCCGATGCTGAAGGGCGGTCCCTCCAGCGTCCCCTCAGGATAGCGCATGGTGATAAGCAGAATGTGGGCGCCGCCCGGCAGCAGGGTGGCCATGTGGTGAACGTAGGCCTGGCGCATTGGCGGTGGCAGGGCGATGAGGGCGGCCCGATCGAAGACGGCGTGGATCTGCCCCAAATCACTGGCGGTGAGCTGAAAGTAGTCACCGGCGAAGAGGGTCAGCTGCTCGGCGCTGTACTCGGCGAAGCGTGCGGTCTCATTGATACTGGGCTCGATCTCGTTCTCGTGAAAGAAGGCCTCCACCGCCTTGCGGCTCAGCTCGATACCGAACACCGGGTGGCCCTGTTCGCGCAGCCACAACATGTCGAGACTCTTGCCGCAGAGGGGGACAAACACGGGCGCCCCGGTGGGCAGCCCCAGATCACTCCAGTGGTCGGTAAGGTAGCGGTTGACCGCCTGCTGATGAAAGCCGATCTGCCCCTGCTCCCAGCGTTCGTGCCAGAACTCATGCCTCATATCGGCGGTCTCTCTCCGTCAATAGATGATGTTTGTCATATTGTTGCCCATTCCGGCCGGGGCGAACAGTCATGTCTCGTCCCTACTCTTCGGCCCGTTGCCGCACCAGATAACCATAATACTCCTGGCGATAGGCCTCCAGCTGCTGCTCCACCTTCTCCTCCGCCACGCCGACGGCGCCAAGGGCAAAGCGTGCCAGTTGCAGGCTCGCCTCGAGATTTTCCGAGGCGACGCCGCTGGCGCCCGCCTTGTGCAGTTGCTCGCAACGCTGGCGGCTGTGGCCGCGGGCGTAGATCGGCAGCCCGGGGTAGAGCCGATGTACCTCGGATACCACATGCTCCACCACCTCGGGGTTGTCGATGGCCACCACCATTAACCGGGAGTGGGCAACCCCGGCGCTGCGCAGCACATCCGCCCGGGCGGCGTTGCCGAAGTAGACTGCATAGCCGGCTTCCCGACCCTTGGCCACCAGTGGCGGGCGTTGCTCGATCGCCACATAGGAGACTCCGGCATCGCGCATCAGGGCGGCGATGCGCTGGCCCATGCGGCCAAAACCGGCGATCAGCACATCCGGCCTCTCCTCGCCGGAGGCGGGTTCCAGCGGTTCACTCTCCTCCACCTCGACCGTCTCCTCGCGCTGGGGTAGGCGCAGCGCCAGCAGCGGCGTCATCACCATGCTCAGCGCTACCACCAGCAACGCCTCCTGGTAGAGGGTTCCCGCCAGCAGCCCGGCGTGCAGTGCCGCACCAAACAGCACGAAGGCGAACTCACCCCCCTGGGCCAACAGCAGTGCGGTGCGCCGCGCCGCCAGCCGCCCGACGCCAAACAGCCGCGCCACCCCCCACAGCACCAGGGTCTTGATGATGATGAGGGCGGCGAGCAGCAACACAATCTTGAGCGGCGAGGCGAGCAGTACCGCCAGGTCCACTGTCATCCCCACCGTCATGAAGAAGAGACCGAGCAGGATGGCGCGAAACGGCTGGATGTCGGCCATGATCTGGTGACGGAACTCCGAGTCGGCAATGAGCAGCCCGGCGAGAAAGGCCCCCATCGCCATCGACATCCCCGCCTGCTCGATGAGCATGGCGATACCGAGCACCAGCAGCAGTGCGGTGGCGAGAAAGATCTCCTGACTGCCGTGCAGCGCCACCCGGTGCAGCAGCGGACGCAGGAAGAGGCGACCGCCCAGGATCACCGCCACCACCATCCCCAGCGACTCCAGGATTGCCAGCCCGAGATTGCCCCCCAGCGAGCTCTCCGGCCGGGCCAGCAGCGGCACCAATGCCAGCAACGGCACCACCGCCATGTCCTGCAGCAGCAGGATGGCAAAGGCGGCACGGCCGTGGCTGCTGCCAAGCTCATGGCGTTCGGTAAGGAGCTGCAGCACAAAGGCGGTGGAGGAGAGGGCCAGTCCCAGCCCCAGCAGCAGCGCCACCCGCAGCTCCAGCTCCAGCGCCATCAGTGCCAGCGTCAGCACCAGGC
This sequence comes from Gammaproteobacteria bacterium, assembly GCA_026196575.1. Classification (GTDB taxonomy): domain Bacteria; phylum Pseudomonadota; class Gammaproteobacteria; order Thiohalomonadales; family Thiohalomonadaceae; genus JAPHSX01. Next base: position 31,085 of record JAPHSX010000038.1, read on the forward strand.
CGGTGGCCAGCACCTGGGCACTGCCCATGCCGAAGACCTGCCGGCGCATCAGCCAGAGGCGTGCCGGCTTGAGTTCGATGCCGATAATAAAGAGCAGGAATACCACGCCAAGCTCGGCCAGTCCGCGTACCTGCTCCACATCGGTAACCAGCGCCAGGCCACCGGGGCCGATCGCCATGCCGGCGGCGAGAAAACCGAGCACCGTGCCGAGACGCAAATACTGGAACAGCGGCACAATCAGTACCGCCGCGCCGAGCAGGATCAGGGTTTCAAGCAGACCGTCGTGATTCACTGTGCAGGGTTCCTTGTGAGGCGAGTGGAGTCAGTCTAGCGTTCGCCCAGGTTGGTAACAACTGCCTGACCACGGCAGCGCGGTGCGTTCTTCGTCACGTTCTGGTGCGGGCGCGCAGGATCACAAATTTGGGGTTGGCGGCGATTTGTTCGCAGTTGCCGAAGAGCGTCTTCAGCGTCTGGTGATAACCGAGGTGGCGGTTGCCAATGACCCACAGTTCGCCCCCCGTGCGCAGCACCCGCCGTGACTGCCGGAACATGCGCCGTGCGATGTGATCCCCCACCGCGCTGCCCTGATGGAATGGCGGGTTACAGAGGATGAGATCGGCACTGGCAGGGGCAAAATCGCTGAGCGCATCACCAACGTGAAAGTGGGCCTCGCGTCCCGCCCCCAGATTGCGCTGGAAGTTATCCCGCGCCGAGGCCACCGCCATGAACGACTCATCGACAAAGTGCAGCCGCGCCTGCGGATTGTCTGCGGCGACGAGCAGCCCGACCACCCCGTTGCCGCACCCCAGGTCTATCACCTCCCGCGTACCAAGGTGGTGCGGCAGGTGTTGCAGAAAGAACCGCGTGCCGATATCGAGGCTGTCGCGCGAGAAGAGGTTGGCGTGGTTGCAGAGACGATACGTCGTCCCCTCCAGTGGATAGCAGACAGGGTAGGGGCTCTCGCCCACCGCTGCCAGTCTGCTCGGCGTGACAAAGATGAGTTTCGCCTTTTTGACGGCCAGCGCGGTGGTGGTTGGCCCCCACAACCGCTCCAGTAACTGCCACACCGAGGAGGGCATCCCCTTCACCATGCCGGCGACGATGACCTGCGTCTGGGTACTCAGGCAGGGGGTAAGGCGAATCAACTCATCCTCCAGCAGCGCCAGGGTCTTGGGTGCCTTGATCACCACCAGCTCCAGCTCCTCTTGCGGCACCGAGAGCGAATCGAGCAGGGTTACCGCCTCCACCCCGATGCCATTGGCGCGCAGGTTCTGCCGCGTCGCGGCGTGGCAGAGCCAGGAGTCGGAGAGTGAGAGCGGACGGTAGGCGCTCAGCGCCACTGCCAGCGCCCCGAAGCTGTCATTGACAATCAGCAGCCGCGCTCCGGTTTGCGGCAGCGCACGTTCCGCCAGGGTGTTGAGCAGATACTCATCGGCCGCATCCCAGGCACGCAACGGGTTAGCCGCTTGCGGCGGTAGTCGCGTCAACGCGAAGTTGCCCTGTGGCACTTGCAGTAGGTTGTCGGGAGACGGTGAGTTCACACGCAGCGATAGAGAGGCGGGGAGAAAAGGGGAGGAGCGGCAGCCCGGCTAAGGGGGCAGGTCGAAATAATATTTACATTCGGCCGCCCCTGGGCCATCACTGCTGTGTTGCGTTTCTTGGCAAGGGAGCAGCCATTACCTGCGAAACGCGCCTTGCATTGATGGCCCAGGAACGCTCTCGGTGTTGACAATATTATTTCGACCTGCCCCCTAAGGCTGCCGCCGTGCAACTTACTGCTGGGCTTCGGGCTGCTTGATCTCGATAAGTTCGATGTCGAACAGCAGGGTTTCGTTACCGCCGATCTTCGGCGGCGCACCGGTCTCGCCGTAGGCCAGCTCGGAGGGGATCGCCACCTGCCACTTGGAGCCGACCGGCATCAGCGGCAGCACCTCCTGCCACCCCTGCACCACGCGGGCCAAGGCGAAGGTGGCGGGTGCGCCGCGATCATACGAGCTGTCGAATACGGTGCCATCAATCAGGGTGCCGTGATAGTGCGCCACTACGGTCGACTCCAGGGTGGGCTGCGCCCCGCTGCCCTCGGTCAGTACCTTGTACTGAATGCCGCTGGGCAGGGTGGTGACCCCCTCGCGCTTGCCGTTCTCGGCCAGATAGGCGGCACCCGCCGCCTTTGCCTGCTCGGCCGCCGCCGCGGTCTCGGCCACCTGCGCCTCCATCAGCTGGCGTGCCGCCTGCTCCAGTGCCGCCTCCATCTGCTGTTCATCCAGTTGCAGCGGCTTGCCATCGAGGACGTCGCGGATCGCCTCTCCCATCGCCACCTCGTCCAGCCCGTCAATGCCCTTATTGCGCATGTCCGTGGCCATCAGGACGCCGACACTGTAGCTGAACTTTTGCAGATCACTCTGCAGTGCCGGCGCCTTGTCACCCTCGGTGGCGGCAGTCGGCTCTTTACCTTCGTTACAGCCACTCAACCCGATCAGCAGGGTGGTGCTCAGCAGCAGGGCAGCACTTTTATTGATTACTGACATCTTTCATCCTTTGTGGTGATGGGGTAGACCCTTGCGGGTTTACATGGGGGCTTCATCTTGTACGCAGTCGGCACCGATTTCAAGCCTCGAACGGGCCGGCGGGGCTTAACTTATCAGCGGCTTGATGGCCAGCTCATAGTGTTCACGCTGCCGGGCCGAGAGGCTTGCCAGATTGCCATCGTTGGCGATCATCAGTCGCACTACGCCGTGCGCCACCACCGGGTCGAGGCCGTGTTCGGCACACAGGGCATCGATCGCCTGCGGTCGCTCCTCACGCAATAAAAACAGTTTTTGCAGATTCATAAGTCTCCTTGCCTCATGCAATTGTGGCCCTTCAGGATAACAGCCCCTGACGGGCAAACACCCCGAGCAGGCGCTGGACATTGGCGTTTACGGTGGCGGCCACCCGCCTCGCGTCCTCCTTTCGCTTGCCCGTTTCCACCACCACCGCGCCGCTCTCCAGTGCCGCCGCCATCTGTTGATTCAGCTCGTCCAGCGTGCGACTGCCATCGAGCAGAGTGGCCAGATGGGCGGCAAAGGGATCGAGCTGCACGGTGGTGTGACGCACGGTGGCCAGATGGCCAAGGTTTGCCTCGGCCTGGGCGCACGCCAGGGCGTGCAGCGCGGGACGCTCGCCGGGCGTTTTGTCAAAATGCTGCGCGCGCGGGGTGATGCGGATGCCCTGATGGGCGTAGAGGCTGAACAGCTCGCCAAACAGGTGATCGACCTGCTCGACAAACTGGCGCCCGCCGTGGGCGGCGGCGATCTGCTGCGCCGTGGCCACCAGCTCGGGGAACGGCACGGCATCGGGGTAGCTCTCGCCCAGATGCAGCAGGCTCGCCTTGGTGAGCGGATGCGACACCGCATAATCAAGATTATCGACCGAAACAAATTTCTGCTCGCGCGGCCGGTTCAGATCCACCTTTTTCGGCGGTGCAAGCTGGGCGCTGAAGGCGAACTGTTCGAACTGCTCCAGCTCCAGCTCGCGGTTTACCAGACATTCGTCGCGGCACAGCAGTGAGCGGCGAAAGTTGCGGTTGCGCACAAAGTCCATGTACTGCTCCAGCTGGTACATGTCGGGCACCGCCTCCAGTGCCTGCTCGGCGACGGTGCCAAGGGTGGAGGGAAAGGAGGTACCCAGTTCCACGTCACACAGATATTGCAGGCCGTGGCGTTCGGCATCGGCGGTGAACTGACTAAAGAGAAAGGGCTGGTTAATCTCCTCCATATACTCGTGATAGAGGTAGCTGGGATGCGCCTTGCGCAGGCTGGCGATCTCGGTGCGCAGATATTTGGCGCTAAGGGCGTCCAGTCCCTGGGTGGCGCTATCCATCATCTCGAACAGCTCATAGGCCTTGGCCAGCCGCGCGCGCGGCGTGGTGGCCTCGCGTGCATGATAGAGCAGCATATCGCGCAGCATGCCACGCATGCGCCAACCGGGCAGGGTGTTGTAGCTGATGTAGGCGATCCCCTGCGCGCTCAACCGCTCACGGCAGAGCGCCAGCATCTTCTCGCGTACCGCCTCTGGCACCCAGGAGTAGACGCCGTGGGCGATGATGTAGTCGAACTCCCCCAGTTCCGGCCCCAACTCCATGATGTCACCCTGGCGCACCTCGATGTTGCCAAGCCCCAGCCGGTCGATGAGCCCCTGCGCCACCGCCACCTGTCCGGCGGAGAGCTCGATGCCGAGGATCTGCGCCTGCGGCAGGTAGAAGGCGAGCGGGATGATGTTGCCGCCGCTGGCACAGCCCAGTTCCAGGATGCGCGCCGTCTGCGGCGCCGGCGTGGCCAGACCAAAGAGGCGGCCCAGCACGCACAGGTGATCCGGATGGGTCTCGGCAAACGGCGTGCTGTCGTAGGGGATCTCGTCGTAGCTCTCGGCGGTCATCTGGGTATCCTGAAGAGGGTTAAGTTGAATTGAACTTTGTCGCGAGGGGGGTGGTCTCAGTTGGTGCAGCGTTGGCATGCTGCCCCGTTTGACTCCTTAACGGGTAAACAGGCCTCCGGTTCTCTCCCAAATACCGGAATGTGGTTGGCCCCGGTGAGCGCTCTTACCGGGGCCATTTTTTTGTCCCCGCTTTAATGCGTATCTAGCCCCAGCCAGTCGGTCAACAGCTGTAGCGCCTCCTCCAGCCCCTGGCGATCCACCGCCGAGAAGAGTTGCACCGTGGCCTGCGGGTAGTCGCGTTTCAGCTCGTTGCGCACCTGCAGCAGTGTGCTGCTGGCGGCGCTGCGCTTGAGTTTGTCGGCCTTGGTGAGCAGGATATGGACTGGCATTGGTTTGTGCAGGCACCAGTCGAGCATCTGGCGGTCGAACTCCTTGAGCGGGTGGCGGATATCCATCAGCAGCACCAGGCCGCGCAGACTCTGGCGCTGCTGCAGGTAGGCGGAGAGCACCTGCTGCCAGTGCTGTTTTACCGAGGTCGGCACCTTGGCGTAACCGTAACCGGGCAGGTCCACCAGGTGGCGCCCCGCAGTCAGCGCAAAAAAATTGATGAGCTGGGTACGCCCCGGGGTCTTGCTGGTCTTGGCCAGGCCCTTGTTGTCGGTGATGATGTTGAGGGCGCTTGACTTGCCCGCGTTGGAGCGCCCGGCAAAGGCAACCTCGGCCCCCTCGTCCGGCGGTAACTGGTTGATTTTATTGGCACTGGTAAGAAATTGTGCCTGCCGAAACGGGTTGTTGCGCTGCGTGTCGCTCATGCTGTTCGATTCCAGGGGAGAGGCCCCGTTGTTGACCCGAAGGGGATAAGTTGCTAAATAAAGCCCCCTTTTCAGTTTTCTCCGGGGCGCGGTCAATGGTACCATGCGTACCGTCAGGCCTGAATTGCTGTTCGGGCAACTGAAAAATAAAATAGACACCAGCTATCTGGCGGTATCGGGTAGTGGGGGGAAACCAACACCGTTGATTGATGAGGAGACACACCATGAACAAGAGCATTATCGCCGCTGCCGTTGGCACTGTAATGATGATTTCCGGTCAGGCCGCCATGGCGGATGGCAAGGGCACCTATGACGCCGCCTGTTTTGCCTGTCACGGCTTCGGCGCCGCCGGCGCTCCCAAGTTTGGGGACAAGGCCGCATGGGCACCGCGTATCGCCAAGGGCATGGATCTGCTGAAGAAACACGCGATGGAGGGTTTCAAGGGTGAGGCTGGCTTCATGCCCGCCAAGGGTGGCCGTACCGATTTGGCGGATGCCGATGTCCAGGCCGCTGTCGAGTATATGGTTTCCAACGCCCAGTAAGGTGCCCAGAGACCCAACAACCAAACAAACGGGGAACCAATGAAAAGACTAGCTTTTGCCGCTTTGGTCATGTTCGGTGCCGTTGGCACCGCCCACTCTGCGGGTGACGTCAGCGCCGGTCAGGCGAAGGCCGCGGCCTGTATCGCCTGCCACGGTGCCGATGGGAATACGACGCTGATGGCGCTCTATCCGAAACTGGGTGGTCAGCACGCCTCGTATCTTGCCAAGCAGTTGAGGGAGTTCAAGTCGGGTGCACGTCAGGACCCGACGATGAATGGCATGGCCGCGGGCCTGAGTGAGGAGGATATGGCGGATATCGCCGCCTTCTTCTCCGGACTGGCGGCAGCGGTTGGTTCCGCGGATGCGCAAAAGGCCGCCGCCGGCAAGAAGATCTATGAAGGTGGTGACAAGGCCAGGGGGATCTCGGCCTGCATGGCCTGTCATGGTCCCTCCGGCGCGGGCAATCCCGGCGCGGCGTTCCCCACCCTGGGCGGCCAGAATGGCGACTATGTGGTGAAGGCGCTGAATGATTTTCGTTCGGGGGCGCGTGCCAATGACCTTAATGGCATGATGCGCGACGTTGCGGCCAAGATGAGCGATAGCGACATCGCGGCGGTGGCGGCGTACATCGGCGGTCTGCACTGATACCCCGTTTAGCTTGTTGGTTGTGACTAAAGGGTGGTCCTGGACCACCCTTTATTTTCTCTGCAGGAAAATATTTATTGGATGCAACTTTCACCAATAGAGTGGCGTCCAATGAACTTCTCCCATCTTGTGATTACCCGGTGGTAACGCCTTGAGTCAGACAGAAAAAACCGGCCGCCGCCAACGCCGTTCGGGGGCCGTGCTGCTGGAGTTTCTTGGTTCGATGAACCTCGCCATCACCCTGCTGGTGGCGATTGCCATCGCCTCGGTGGTCGGCACCGTGCTGCAGCAGAACGAGCCCTACAACAACTACATCATGAAGTTCGGTCCCTTCTGGTTTGAGGTATTCAAATCGCTGGGGCTGTTTGATATCTACGCCGCGCCGTGGTTTCTGCTGTTGCTGGGGTTCTTGCTGATCTCCACCTCGGTCTGTGTCTATCGCAATACCCCGGCGATCATCAGGGATATGCGCCACTTTCGCCTCGGGGTGCAGGAGAAGTCACTGCGTGCCTTTCACCACAGGGATGAGTGGCGCAGCCCCGACCCTGCCGCGCCACTGGCCGACACCCTGGCCAAACGGCTGCGGCGGCATGGTTACCGGGTGCGCCATCGCCAGTTTGAGGGGTACCAGATGGTGGCGGCGATGCGCGGCGGCACCAGCCGTCTCGGTTACATTCTCTCCCATCTCTCGATCGTGGTGATCTGCATCGGCGGCCTGCTCGATGGTAACCTGCCGCTGAGGCTGGCAGAGTGGCGGGGTGAGCTGAAGGTCGAGACGCGTGACCTGGCGGTGAGCCAGATCCCGCCCGAGAGCACCCTGGGCACCGATAACAGCTCGTTTCGCGGTAGCGTCACCATCCCCGAGGGGAGCCGTGCCGATTTCGTCTTTCTCGGCATGCGTGACGGCTATCTGCTGCAGAAGCTCCCCTTTACCGTGGCGCTGGAGGCGTTTCGTATCGAACACTACCCCTCGGGGATGCCCAAGTCGTTTGAGAGTGATTTGGTGATTATCGACGAGGCGCGGGGCGAGCCGCTGCGCAAGACCATCGCGGTCAACCACCCCTGGGTCTACAAGGGCTACGCCATCTATCAGTCGAGCTTCTCCGATGGCGGCTCCCGGTTGCAGTTGCAGGCGTGGCCGCTCGACCGGCCGGCGACCGAGCCGCTACGCATCGACGCGGTGGTCAATGAGTCCAGTCGCCTCAGCACGCCGCGCGGTGAGTATGGTCTGGAGATCATTGACTTCAAGCCCTTTAATGTCTTTCCGGTCGAGGAGGCGGGCAGCAAGAAGTTCAATAATTACGGCCCCAGCGTGGTGTTCAAACTGCGTGCCGCCAACGGCGAGGCGCGCGAGTACGTCAACTACCAGATGCCATTGATGGTGGAGGGGCGCCCCTTTCTGCTGAGTGGTATGCGCGCCACCCCCGCCGAGGAGTACCGCTACCTCCATATCCCGCTGGATAGCGACGGCGGCATCAAGCGCTTTTTGCGTTTTCTGGCGCTGGCCCAGGAGAAGGGGCGCATCAGCCAGGTGGCGCACCAGCAGGCGCTCAATGAGCTGGGGCTGACCGAGGCGGATCCGCTGTACCGTGACTTCACCAGCTCGATGAGCAGCCTGGTTGGCCTGTTTGTGGAGCACGGCATCGATGCCCTGGTCGAACTGGCCGAGAAGAACGTGCCGGAGGAGAAGCGCAACGAGGCGCTCTCCTCCTACATCAAGGTGGTGCAGGGGGTGCTCGGCACCCTCTATGTGGAGCTGCTGCGCGAGGAGGGGGTTGATGTCGCGGCGGGCATAGATGAGCAGCAGGCGCTCTATTTCGATGAGGTGCTTAACGCCTTTTCACTGCTCGGCCCCTACGGCTCGCCGCTGCTGCTGCGTCTGCAGCAGTACGAGCATGTCGAGGCGAGCGGCCTGCAGATCACCCGTGCCCCAGGGCAGAATATCGTCTATCTTGGCTGCGTGATGCTGATGGCCGGGGTCTTCTTCATGTTCTATCTGCACCACCGCCGTCTCTGGCTGCGCATTGAAGAGCGCGAGGGGCAGACCCATATCCTGTTTGCCGCCGCTGCGCACCGCGAGCGTGGCGATTTTGATAGCGAGTTTGCCCGGCTGCGCGGTGACCTGCGCCACAGCAGCAGCGCCGTGCTGAGCCGTATCTGACCCGAATTGTGAACTTGTAGTGCCTGAAAGAGGTTCCCCCCATGTCCGTTACCACCGAAACCCTGTCACACGAGTTTGATACCACTCCCTTCCTCCGGCGCCTCAGCGTCCTTGACTGGCTCTGGGCGCTGCTGGTGGTGGCCGGCACCGTGGCGGCGCACCGTCTCTACAGTGAGTGGATGGATGGCTATGAGGTGGGGATCCTCTACGGCAGTGCCGCCGCGCTGGTCTGGCTCGGCTGGGGCTGGAAGCCGATGCGCGGCTTCAGTGTCGCCGTCGCCCTGCTCAGTCTGGCCGCCATCGGACTGTACGGTGGGGAGCTGGCACGCGGCGAGAGTAACTTCTTTCTCAAGTTCCTGATCTCCAGCCAGTCGGCGATTATGTGGATGAGCGCCCTCTATGTGATGGCCACTGTCACCTATATCTTCGCCCTGATCGCCGGCTCCGGTTTTAGTGGCAAGGTTGCCAGTGCCATGACCTGGTCGGCCAGCGTGATGGGCAGCGTTGGCCTGATGGTGCGCTGGCGCGAATCCTACCTGATGGGGGCCGACATCGGCCACATCCCGGTGAGCAATCTCTACGAGGTCTTCATCCTCTTTGCGGTGATGACCGCGCTGCTCTACCTCACCTACGAGCGGCGCTACAACAACCGCGCCATCGGCGCCTTTGTCCTCACCGTGATCAGCGCCGCCGTCGGTTTTATCCTCTGGTACGCCTTCGAGCGCGAGGCGCACCACATCCAGCCGCTGGTGCCGGCGCTGCAGAGTTACTGGATGAAGATCCACGTCCCCGCCAACTTCGTCGGCTACGGCGCCTTTGCCCTTGCCGCCATGCTGGGCGTCGCCTACCTGCTGATGGAACGCCGCCCCGATGGCCTGCTCGCCCGGCGCCTGCCGACTCTGGAGGTGCTGGACGACATTATGTACAAGGCGATCGCGCTCGGCTTTGCCTTCTTCACTGTCGCTACGGTGCTGGGGGCGATGTGGGCCGCCGAGGCGTGGGGCGGCTACTGGAGTTGGGACCCGAAGGAGACCTGGGCCCTCATTGTCTGGCTCAACTACGCCGCCTGGCTGCACCTGCGCCTTACCAAGGGGTGGCGCGGCAAACCGCTCGCCTGGTGGGCGATCGTCGGGCTGTTTGTCACCCTCTTTGCCTTCGTCGGGGTGAATATGTTCCTCTCGGGGCTGCACTCCTACGGCTCGCTGTAGCTTCTGCCGCTGATCCATTTTCAGGGCCACGGCAGGAGAGAGGGCGATGGGCGTACCGTGGCCCTTCGGTTATAGTAACGGCAACAAAACACCTGTAAACAGAAAATCTGGAGGTTAACGTGATCCGCAAATTGCTCGCCGTGATGCTGTGCTGTCTGCCCCTGTGGGCCGGTGCCGAGGAGGCGCCAGCCGCCGCCGATGCCTATGTCGAGGGCACCCACTTTGCGGCGGTGGTGCCGCCGCTGGCCGGTGCCACCGAGGGCAAGGTAAAGGTGGTGGAGCTGTTCTGGTACGGCTGTCCGCACTGTTTCCAGTTTGACCCCACGCTGCAGGCCTGGCTCAAGAGCAAGCCGGCCAACGTGGAGTTTGAGCGCATTCCCGCCATCTTCAATAATCCCACCTGGGAGCTGCATGCACGCGCCTACTATGCCGCCGATGTGATGGGGGTGCTGGAGAAGATCCACGAGCCGCTGTTCGATGCGTTGCATGTAAAAAAGCAGCGTCTCAACAGCAAGGAGGCGCTGCGTGCCTTCTTCGTCTCGCGCGGTGTTGATGGAAAAGAGTTTGACGCTACCTTCGACTCCTTCGCCGTCAGCGGCCTGGTGCGTCAGGCGGCGGTATTGACCAAACAGTACAATATTGATGGCGTACCGGCGATGGCGGTGCAGGGCAAGTATCGTATCTCCGGTCGCATGGCCGGCTCCTATGAGAACATGATGCGCATTGTCGATTTTCTGGTAGCCAGGGAGTCGCGCTGAGGCGGGATGATCTGTATGGGTTAGGTGGCGGGGTGAGTTCATGATGATGGGCGCGAGTCACGCCAGCACGGGGCACCGGCTGCGACTGCTCAGTTACAACATCCAGGTGGGGATCAGCAGCACCCTGCCGAGCCACTACCTCACCAAGAGCTGGAAGCATCTGTTTCAGGCGCGCCGCCGCTTTGACAATCTGGACAAGATCGCCCACCTGTTGCGCGGCCACGACATTGTCGGCCTGCAGGAGCTGGATGCCGGTAGCTACCGTACCGGCTATGTTGATCTCACCGAATATCTGGCACAGCAGGCGGATTACCCCTTCTGGTATCATCAGCTCAATCGCAACTACGGCCCGCTGGCACAGCACGGCAATGGGCTGTTGAGCCGCCTGCGTCCGGCGGAGGTTATCGAGCACCGCCTGCCGAGCCTCATCCCCGGACGCGGTGCGATGCTGGTGCGCTACGGCCACGGCGCGCAGTCACTGGCGGTGATTATGGTGCATCTGTCGCTGAGCCGCCGCGCCCGGCGCAACCAGCTCGCCTTTGTGCGGGAGCTGGCCAACCAGCACCGCCATGTGGTGGTGATGGGGGATATGAACTGTTCACCCAGCAGCGCCGAGATGGTCGAGTTGTTCCGCACCACCGGGCTGCGCGAGCCGCTGGAGGAGCTCTCTACCTTTCCCAGCTGGCGACCGCAGCACCATATCGATCATATCCTGGTGAGTGACGGACTGCAGGTGAGTGACTGCCATGTGCTCAACCACGCCCATTCGGATCACCTGCCCATCTCGATGGAGGTGCTGTTGCCGCCGGGGCTGGTGCTGGAATAGCTAACGAGAAAAGAACGGATCCCCCATGATGACCGATACGCAACAGGACGAACTTCAGGGTTGGAGAGAGAAATATTACGACACCCTCGGTGATCTGGAGGCGCGGGAAAAGCGCTGGGCGAGGATCGAACAGCTTCTGCGCCAGGGTTTGAATCGCCTCAGTCTGGCTGCCGATGACTCGGATGACGGACTGAACCGGCAGCTGGAGGCGTTGCGTGCCGAGATCCGCAAAGGGCGCCCCAGCGAGGAGCTACAGGAGAGGCTGGATGTGATCTCGGAGGCGATTCTGCGCCTGGATGAGGCACGCAAAAATTTGCGGCAACTCCCCACCCCGGCAGAGTTAATGATGGAGATCCTCGATCGCATCCAGTTGCCCCGCGGCATGGAGCAGCACGGCAGGGCGCTGCGCCGTCGTCTGGCTGCGGCCTCGCGTGAGGAGTGTGGCGCCCTGAGCGAGGAGTTTGCCGCGCTCATCACCGAGACACTGGGGGGCGTTGTTGGCGCGCAGGAGGGGCGCAAGGGGTTGCTGGGCAAGGTGTTCAGGGGGCGGGAGGCGGTGGCGGGCGCGCAGGGGCTGCAGGTCGCCAAGGAGCTGTTGACCGAATTGATCCATTTGCTGGTGCGCGAGGAGGGGCGTCGCGACACCCTCACCGGGCAGGTGCAGGCCAGCGCGGAGGCCGGGCAGCTGCATCGCCTGGCACATGAGCTGGCGGAGCGGTTGCGCACTGCCGGTGAGGCGCCCTGCGGTGAGGAGCCGATGCTGCCGGTCAACGAGGTGCTGGTCCGTCTGCTGGAGCGCCTCGACATTCCCGCCGAGCTGGAGCAGCAGGTGGCGGCGGTCAAGGTGATGCTGGTGCGGCAGCTGCATGCCGATGAGATGGATAATGTGCTGATGGCCATTGCCGAGCTTATCGCCGGAATGCGCAGCCGCATGCAGAGTGAGAAGGCGGAGATTGAGAGCTTTCTGATCCAGCTTACCACCCGCCTGCAGGAGATCGACCACAGCTTTCAGGGCAACGTGGCGACACAGCGCGAATCGTTTCGTGACGGCGAGGCGCTCGATGATGCGGTCAAGCAGCAAGTGGCGGGGATTGAGGAGTCGGTACAGCAGGCACGGGAGTTGACCGACCTGAAGGCGACGTTGCAGCAACGTGTCGATACCATCCGCAATCACATGCTGGCGTTTCGCCAGGCCGAGGAGCAGCGCCGGCAGCAGGCCGAACAGCAGGTGGCGGTATTGACCAAGAAACTGGAGTTGGTGCAGGGCGAGTCGCACCAGCTGCGCCAGCGACTGCATGATGAGCGTAATCAGGCGATGGTCGACCCGCTGACCGGCATCCCCAATCGCCTCGCCTATAACGAACGGCTGGAGCAGGAGTTTGTGCGCTGGCGCCGTTACGGCACACCGCTGACGGTAGCGGTGTGGGATGTGGACAACTTCAAGTCGGTGAACGACACCTACGGCCACCAGGCCGGGGACAAGGTGCTGACCATTATCGCCAGGTTGTTGCACGAGCAGAGCCGTGAGACCGACTTTGTGGCCCGCTTCGGTGGAGAGGAGTTTGTGCTGCTGCTACCGAGCACCGCGCTGGAGAACTCCGTCACCGCAACCGAATATCTGCGCAGGGCCGTGGCGGCGACCGAGTTCCATTTTCGTGGCAAGCGGGTGCCGATCACCATCTCCTGCGGGGCGAGCGAGTTTCTGCCGGGTGATAGCCCGGAGGCGGTGTTTGAGCGTGCCGACAAGGCGCTGTACGAGGCGAAGCGCAACGGGCGCAATCGCTGCCACAAGGGGTAGCCAATGAGTGTTCGTGCGACAGAGGCTTTGCATATTGCCGTGGTGGGGCTGGGTTATGTCGGTCTGCCGCTGGCGGTGGCCTTCGGCCGCCAACGCCCGGTCATCGGTTTTGATATCAACCGTGAACGGATAGCGGCGCTTCGGCAGGGGCGGGACGCCACGCTGGAGCTCACGGCCGAGGAGCTGGCGGCGGCGACACAGCTGCGTTTTAGCGACGAGCTGAGCGCCATCGCCGACTGCAACCTCTACATCATCGCTGTGCCCACCCCGATAGATAGCCACAAGCGTCCTGATCTCTCTCCGTTGCGCGCCGCCAGTCAGCTGGTGGCCGGGGTGTTGCGCGCGGGGGATATCGTGGTCTATGAGTCGACGGTCTACCCCGGTGCCACCGAGGAGATCTGCGTGCCGCTGCTCGCCGAACACTCCGGGCTGGTGTTCAACCGCGACTTTTTTGTCGGCTACAGCCCGGAACGCATCAATCCCGGTGACAAGCAGCATCGCCTGAACACCATCGTCAAGGTCACCTCCGGCTCCACCCCCGAGGTGGCACAGCGGGTCGATGCGCTCTACGCCGGGATCATCGATGCCGGCACCCATCTGGCCCCCAGCATCAAGGTGGCCGAGGCGGCCAAGGTGATCGAGAACACCCAGCGTGATGTGAATATCGCGCTGATGAACGAGCTGGCGCAGATCTTCGCGCGCCTCGGCATCGACACCCAGGCGGTGCTGGCGGCGGCGGGCAGCAAGTGGAATTTCCTCAAATTCACCCCTGGCCTGGTGGGTGGCCACTGCATCGGCGTCGACCCCTACTATCTGACGCACAAGGCGCAGGAGGTGGGCTACCAGCCGAGCCTCATCCCGGCCAGTCGCCTCATCAACGAGGGGATGGGGACCTACGTTGCCTCACGCCTGATCAAGCTGATGGCGGCGCGCGGTCACCCCATTGTTGGCGCCAGGGTGCTGGTGCTGGGGTTGAGTTTCAAGGAGAACTGCCCGGATCTGCGCAATACCCGCGTGGTCGATATTGTCGCCGAGCTGCGGCAATATCATGCCACGGTGGAGCTCTACGACCCGTGGGTGGATGCGGCGGAGGCAGAGCGCGAGTACGGCATCGCACTACAGAGCGAACTACGCGAGGGTGCCTATGAGGCAGTGCTGATCGCCGTGGCGCATCAGCAGTTTCTGGAGATGGGCAGCGCCGCGCTACGGCGCCTCGGCAAGCCGGGGGCGGTGCTGTTTGATGTGAAGTATCTCTTCCCGGCGGAGGAAAGTGACGGGCGCCTGTGAGCTAGCGCTTCGACAGGGCAGGGTCGTTATTGACGGCCCATACCGCGACCTCGACCCGCGAGCGCAGGTTGAGTTTCTTCAGCAGGTGTTTGACGTGAACCTTGACCGTGCCCTCGGTGATGTCGAGTTTGCGGGCGATCATCTTGTTGCTCAGCCCCTGGGCGATGAGTTTGAGGATCTGATCCTCGCGGGCGGTAAGTCCTGCCTGGTTGAGGTCGCTGGGGTGGCTCGCCTCGTGGCGCAGGGCGTGGGCCAGCAGCGCAGTGAGGCGCTCGCTGATCACCATCTTGCCGGCGGCGGCCTGACGCAGGTAGTCGAGGGTGTCCTCCGGCTCCATATCCTTGAGCAGATAACCGTCGGCGCCGGCGCGCAGTGCAGCGACCACATCCTCTTCATGGTCGGAGACGGTGAGCATGATGACGCGGGCATCGAGGTCGGCCTCGCGGATCGCCTTGAGGGTGGCGATGCCGTCCATCCCCTTCATGTTTAAATCCAGCAGGATGAGGTCGGGGTTCAGCTCGCGCGCCAGCGCCAGCCCCTCCTCCCCGCTGGCCGCCTCGCCGACCATAGACAGATTGGCCTCCATACCGATGAGATCGGATACCCCCTTGCGAAACAACGGGTGGTCGTCAATGGCGATTATGGTGGTTACTTCACTGCTCATCAGCCCTCCCGGGAGTGGTCTTTAGTAATGCGTCTTTACACCGCCACTTGCCGGCCGCGCTAAAGGAGAGTTCGACGCGCGTCCCCCCCATTTCGGAGGGGAGGATGCAGAGGGCGCCGCACAGACCGAGGGCGCGCTCCTTCATAATGGTCAGGCCGTAATGGTGCGGCCGCTCGTTGCCTTGCGGCAGGCCGATGCCGTCATCGTCGATGGCGATAATAACATCGCCATCAATCGTGTACTCGGCGGAGACCACGGCGTGGTGGGCCTGGGAGTGGCGCAGTACGTTGGAGAGCGCCTCGCGCACGATCTGTATCACATGAATCTCGGCATTGGGGGTGAGTTTACAGTTACCGAGCCTGTTTTGCAGCGTGATTTCGGTCTGGCTGCGCTCACTAAACTCCTGCACCGTCTTTTGCAGCGCGCTGTTGAGCCCCGCCTCGTCGATGCGCAGGCGAAAGGTGGTGAGCAGTTCACGCAGCTGGCGATAGGCGCTGTTCAGCCCCTCGCGCAACTCACCGGTAATGATGGCGATCTTGTTGCGTTCACACGGCTCCAGCAGTGCCGCATCCAGACGGCTCACCTGGATCTTCAGGTAGGAGAGTGACTGGGCCAGCGAGTCGTGCAGCTCGCGCGCGATCACCCCGCGCTCCTCCAGCAGTGCCAGCATGCGATCCTGCGAGTGGTGGCGGGCGATATTCAGGGCGATGGCGATGTGGCTGGCGACGGTCTCCAGCAGCCGTTGCTGCCACGGTTCCAGCAGGCGATTCTGGGGCAGTTCCACCAACAGCACGCCGTATTGCTTGCCGTTGTCTTTGATCGGGGTGGAGAAGACCTCCAGGAGATGTTCGCTATCCTGTGCCACCGTGACGATGTGGGGGTTGCCGTTGCCGAAGCAGGCCTGACAGTCGGGCGGATTGCAGATATCGGGCTTGTCAAAAACATCGGGGCGGATGGAGGCGAGTTTGAACGCCTGGGTGGTGCCGCTCTCACCCAGGCAGATGGTACCGGGGCCGGTGCCGACCAGTGTCCTGATATCCTCGAGCAACTCCTCATAGGCCGTGCCGTGCAGCGGTACCTCGCTGAGCCGGCGGGTGGTTTTGTAGAGCAGCTCCAGTGACTGGTTGCGGTGTTCCAGATCGACCGTCTTCTCGCGCACCCGATTCTCCAGGTCACTGTAAATTTTGGAGAGATCCTCGGCCATCAGGTTAAAGGTGTAGGCGAGCTGCCCCAGCTCATCCTCGCTCTGCAGTCGCGTGCGGCGCGAGAAGTCGCCACGGCGTACCGCGCTGGCGCAGCCCAGCAGGTCGCGCAGCGGGGCGAGCACGTTGGTATGCATCATGTACATGGTGATACTCACCACCAGGATGGTGAGAAAGAGCGAGGCGATCTGAATCAGACGCAGTTGCTGGATATTATCCTCCGCCTCCAGCTCCAGCACCTTGACCATCTCATCGATGGTGGCGACAAAGGGGCCGACCGCTTGCAGATAGTTGGTGCGCAGCCCCGCCACGGCTTGCAGGTTCTCTTGCGTTTGCGGGGATTTTCCGGCGAGCGAGATATAGGTATCCAGCAGGGGGCGGATCTGCTGTTGCCACTGCTGGTTAACCTTGTCGTAGGTAAGTAGCAGCTGCTGATCCGCCGCCTTCGACAACACTCCGGTAAGGCGGCGGCTATGCAGCCGCTGTTCAAACTCGTCGATCAATTGCGCGGCGCGCTGCAGCGCTACCGCACTCTGCCCGGGTGGGGTGTGCGCCAGCGCGCTGGCGATGCGGTAGGATTGCATGCGCAGGGTACCCGCCTGGTTGATGGCGGCGGCCTGCCCCTCGGAGGTCTCGGCAATAAAGACCGAGCTGAGCATGCCGAGAAAGGCGAGGGCGGTGATGGTTGCCATCGCCAGCCCGAGACGCATTAACAGTGATTTTTCAAACAGTCTGACCATAGGGTGCGATTCTAGCCCGAATGTTTCACAAATTACGAATGCCCTCGCTTGTCTCTTGATGGCACAGCGAATTTTCCTCAGTCGGGTGTATGAATAACTACACCGCTCCTTGTCAGGCGCGTCCCTGCGCCTGCCCCCTGCGGGGCCAGCCTTCGGCTGTCACGATTCGCTCCCGGCGAATCGTTCCAAAAATCCACTGGGCAATCAATATACGGCGCGAGCATCATGCGTATTCGTGAAACATCCAGGCTAGCCCGTGCTCCCGGCGATTACGACTGCATGGCAGGCGCCTTTGTTGTAGTACCACCAAATTACCCAAGCCCCCGGAATATCCCGGCGTAATGGTGGTAATACCACCGTTTTTCCCTTGAATAACAGAGCGTTAGGGTTGTGTACTACGCTACTCCCTTGGTGGTATCCCAAGCGAAAGGGTAAAGATCTTGCGCTCTTGTGGTGGGCGACAGGTGGTGCCTAGACTGCGTGCAAGCCGATGGTAGGGTGTATCGGCCAGCCCCAAGGCGGTCGTGCCATTGGGTGATCCACAAAAAGAAGACGGAGGTATTGGCTATGCCAAGTTATCGTCATCAACAACTTTCGGTGTTGACCATGAACACGGTGGGCTTTACCGCCTGCTTCGCCGTGTGGGTCATGTTTTCCGTTATCGGTATTCCGATCAAGACCGGGTTGAATCTCTCTGATACCCAGTTCGGTCTGCTTGCCGCCACCCCTATCCTCACCGGCTCCATTTTGCGTCTGCCGTTGGGGATGATGACCGACCGGTTCGGCGGTCGACCGGTCTACTTCTGGCTGATGACCTCGATCATCATCCCGCTGTTTCTCATCTCCAAGGCGACCGAGTACTGGCAGTTCCTGGTACTTGGCCTGTTTGTTGGCGTGGCCGGTGCCTCCTTCTCGGTCGGTATCGCCTACACCGCCCGCTGGTTCAGTAAGGAGACCGCCGGTTTTGCCATGGGGATCTTCGGTGCCGGTAATGCCGGCGCGGCGCTCACCAAGTTTGTCGCCCCCTCCATTGTGGTGGCCTGGGGCTGGGAGATGGTGCCGGTGATCTACGCCATCGCCATGACCGTGGTGGTGATCCTCTTCTGGTTCTTCACCTACTCCGACGAGAGCCACAAGGTGGAGTCCTCGATCACGGTGCGGGATCAGCTGGCGATGCTCAAGGATCCGGTGGTGTGGAAGTACTGTCAGTACTACTCACTGGTGTTTGGCGGCTTTGTTGCCCTCTCGCTGTGGATGACCAAGTACTACATGAACACCTATGGCCACGGCATTCAGGAGGCGGCGTTGCTGGCGGCGATCTTCGTGCTGCCCTCGGGCGTGATTCGTGCCCTGGGCGGCTGGCTCTCGGACAAGTTCGGCGCCCACCAGGTCACCTACTGGGTGATGTGGTCATCGCTCATCTGCCTGTTCTTCATGTCCTACCCGCACACCGAGCTCATCATCACCACCTATCAGGGGAGTCAAATTCACCTGAATGTGGGGATTAACGAGTATGTCTTTACCGCGCTGCTGTTTGTGGTCGGTATCGCCTGGGGCTTCGGCAAGGCGTCGGTCTTCAAGTACCTCTCCGATGAGTTCCCGGATCGCATCGGCGTGATGTCCGGGGTAGTGGGTCTGGCAGGCGGTATGGGCGGCTTCCTGTTGCCGATTATGTTCGGCTTTATCCTTGACAAGACTGGCATCGCCACCACCGCCTTTATGCTGCTGTTTGGCATCACCCTGGTGTCGATGATGTGGATGCAGCTCTCCGGTGAGCGTGACCGCGATCGGGCGAAGAAGCGGCAGTTTTCCGCGCTGGATACGCTGGAATAATCAACCCGCAACACCCGCCGCAGCGGCGGGTATTTTTTAATTAATGAACACCAGGCAATAAATAACGAGGATGCACCTATGTCTGATTTAAAAGAGTGGAATGTAGAGGATGAGGGATTCTGGGAGTCGAAGGGCAAGAAGGTTGCCTTTCGTAACCTCTGGATCTCCATCCCCAGCCTGCTGTGCGGCTTTGCCGTCTGGCTCTATTGGGGGATTATCACGGTACAGATGCTGAATCTGGGTTTTGAGTTCAAGCAGTCAGAGCTCTTTACCCTGGCGGCTATCGCCGGTCTTACCGGCGCCACCTTGCGCATCCCCAGCAGTTTCTTTGTGCGCATCGCCGGTGGCCGTAACACCATCTTCTTTACCACCGCCTTGCTGATGATTCCGGCCATTGGTGCCGGCATCGCGTTGCAGGATCGCAACACCCCGCTGTGGGTGTTCCAGGCGCTGGCCTTCCTCTCCGGCTTTGGTGGCGGTAACTTCGCCTCCTCCATGTCCAACATCAGCTTCTTCTTCCCCAAGCGGATGCAGGGGCTGGCGCTGGGTCTCAACGCCGGTCTGGGTAACGCCGGTGTGACCACCATGCAGATCCTGGTACCGCTGGTAATGACCGTCGGCATCTTCGGCGGTGAGGCGATGATCCTGCAGAACACCTCCGGCACCCTTATCGGCAAGATCCCAGCCGGTACCGAGACCTTCATTCATAACGCCGGTTTCGTCTGGTTGTTGATCCTGGTGCCGCTCGCCTTTGCCGGCTGGTTTGGCATGAATAACATCCGCACCGAGGAGGTCTCACCGCACATCGGCTCTCCCCTCGGCGCCATGGGCAAGATCAGCGGTATGCTGCTCATCGGTTTTCTCACCGCTGCCGCCGGTCTCTATATCATCCTGCCGGCGCCGACCGGGCTGGGTGCGCCGGGCTGGGCCAAGTGGCCGGTGATCGCCGGTATCCTCTTTGCCACCGTGATGCTGATGAAGTTGATCCCCGGTGACATCAAGCCGAATCTGCAGCGCCAGTTCAAGATCTTCTCCAACAAGCACACCTGGATCATGAGTGTGATCTACACCATGACCTTCGGCAGCTTCATCGGCTACTCCGCCGGCTTTGCCCTGGCCATCAAGGTGGTCTTCGGCTTCCAGCATGTGGAGGTTGACGGTCTGATGACCCATAACCTGGCCAACCCCAACGGCCCCTCGGCCCTGATGTACGCCTGGATGGGTCCCTTCATCGGTGCGCTGATTCGCCCGCTGGGCGGCTGGATCTCCGACAAACTGGGTGGCGCACGGGTAACGCAGTATGTTTCCATCCTGATGATCGGCAGCGCCTTCGGTGTTGCGTACTTCCTCAAGGCGGCCTATCAGTCACCCACACCGGAAGAGTTCTTCATGCCCTTCTTCCTGCTCTTCCTGCTGCTGTTCGCGGCCACCGGTATCGGCAACGGCTCCACCTTCCGCACCATCGCCATGATCTTCCCCAAGGAGCAGGCTGGCCCGGCCCTGGGCTGGACCTCGGCGGTAGCGGCCTACGGTGCCTTCCTGATTCCCAAGATCTTTGGTGAGCAGATCAAGGCCACCACCCCGGAAAATGCCCTGTATGGCTTTGCCGTGTTCTACGCGGTCTGCCTGGTACTCAACTGGTGGTACTACCTCGGGCCAAAGGCAGAGTTCAAGAATCCCTGATACGCTCGCTGTCAGCTGGTTAACTGGTTTGAGTGGGTCGCTGCGCATCGCAAGATGAACAGCGACTTCAGCCCCCCAAACAGGGTCCACTCTTTTTATTTCCTGTCCATGAGGACAGGTTGGTAGGAGAAAGCATAATGAGTCACTTTCTTGATAGGTTGAAGTTCTTTTCCAAAAACAAGGAGACATTCTCCAATGGTCATGGTGTTGTCACCATTGAGGACCGTCAGTGGGAGGATGCATATCGTCACCGCTGGCAGCACGACAAGGTGGTGCGTTCCACCCACGGTGTAAACTGTACCGGTGGCTGCTCCTGGAAGATCATGATCAAGAACGGCCTGGTGGCGTTCGAGATGCAGCAGACCGACTATCCGCGCACCCGCGCCGATCTGCCGGATCATGAGCCGCGTGGCTGCCAGCGTGGCGCCTCCTACTCCTGGTACCTCTACAGCCCGACCCGCATCAAGTACCCGATGATCCGTGGCCGCCTGCTGGATCTCTACCGCGCCGAGCGCAAGTCCGGCAAGGACCCGGTCGAGGCGTGGACAGCGATTCAGGCCGATGAGGCGAAACGCAAGAAGTATACCGGTGTCCGCGGGCTGGGCGGCTTCGTGCGGGCCGACTGGGAAGAGGCCAAGGAGATCATTGCCGCGGCCAACGTCTACACCATTAAGAAGTATGGCCCGGATCGTATCTTCGGCTTTTCGCCCATCCCGGCGATGTCCCAGATCTCCTACGCCTCCGGCGCGCGCTACCTCTCACTGATTGGCGGCGCCTGCGGCTCCTTCTATGACTGGTACTGCGACCTGCCGGCCGCCTCGCCGCAAACCTGGGGTGAGCAGACCGACGTGCCGGAATCGGCCGACTGGTACAACTCCACCTACATTATCGTCTGCGGCTCCAGCCTGCCGACCACCCGTACCCCCGATGCCCACTTCGTCTCCGAGGTGCGCTACAAGGGTGCCAAGGTGATCTCAATGGCCCCCGACTACGCCGAGTTCTGCAAGGCCTCCGACCTGTGGATGCCGGTCAACCCCGGTTCCGACACCGCCGCCTTCCTGGCGATGGGCCATGTGGCACTGAAAGAGTACTACATCGACAAACAGGATCCCTACTTCCAGGAGTATGCCCGCAAGTACACCGACCTGCCGGTGCAGGTAATGCTGCGCAAGCATGGCGACGGCTACGTCTCCGATCGCTGCCTGCGTGCCTCCGACTTTGCCGGCAATCTGGGCGAGAGCAACAATCCCGAGTGGAAGACCATTGTCTTTGATGCCAAGAGCAAGACCTTCGTCGCGCCGAACGGCTCCATCGGTTTCCGCTGGGGTGAGGAGGGCAAGTGGAACCTGCTGCCGAAGAATGCGGCCACTCAGGGGGAGATTGAGGCCGAACTGACCTGTATCGAGGGCAAGGATGAGGTGGTCTCCGTCGGCTTCCCGCACTTCGAGCCGGGTGAGGGCGATCTGCTCTACCGTAACGTCCCCGCCCGTAAGCTGAAGCTGGCCAGCGGTGAAGAGGCGCTGGTCACCTCCGTGTTCGACATGCAGGTGGCGCAGTACGGTATCGACCGTGGCCTGGGCGGCGCCAACGTGGCCAAGGACTACAACGACGCCAACGTCGCCTACACCCCGGCCTGGGCCGCGAAGGTCACCGGCGTCAAGGCCGCCGACCTGGAGCGTACCGGTCGCGAGTTCGCCTACAACGCCTCCAAAACCAACGGCAAGTCGATGGTGATCATGGGCGCGGCGATCAACCACTGGTATCACAACGATATGATGTATCGTGGCGTCATGAACCTGCTGCACATGTGCGGTTGCGTCGGTCAGTCCGGCGGCGGCTGGGCACACTATGTAGGCCAGGAAAAGCTGCGTCCGCAGGCCGGTTGGGCACCCATCGCCTTCGCGCTGGACTGGCAGCGCCCGCCGCGTCACATGAACTCCACCTCCTACTGGTATTTCCATACCGATCAGTGGCGGTACGAGACGCTGCGTGGCGACGACCTCACCTCGCCCGCTGGCAAGGGCAAGTACAAGGGCTACTCGCTGGCCGACTACAACGTCGCCGCCGTGCGTATGGGCTGGTTGCCCTCCGCGCCGCACTGGAACACCAACCCGCTCGACCTGGTTGCCGAGGCCGAGGCGGCCGGTGCCACCGACGAGGCTGGCGTTGCCAAGCACGTCATCGGCAAGCTCAAGGACGGCTCACTGGATGTCGCCTTCGCCGACCCGGACAACCCGGTCAACTGGCCGCGTAACCTCTTTGTCTGGCGCGCCAACCTTATCGGCACCTCCGCCAAGGGGCATGAGTACTTCCTCAAGCACCTGCTCGGCGCGCAAAACGGCGTACTGCAGGAGTCGGGTGACGGGCGTGAGAACAAGCTGGTCAAGTGGCATGACGAGGCACCCATTGGCAAGCTCGACCTGATGGTCGACGTCAACTTCCGCCTCAACTCGACCGGTGCCTACTCCGACATCATTCTGCCGACCGCCACCTGGTACGAGAAGAATGACCTCAACACCACCGACATGCATCCCTTTATGCATCCGTTGTCCGAGGCGGTCTCACCGGGCTGGCAGTCGATGTCCGACTGGCAGATCTTCAAGAACATCGCCAAGACCTTCTCCACCCTGGCGGAGAAGCACCTCGGCACCCGCAAGGACCTTGTCGCCCTGCCGATGCAGCACGACTCGGCGTTCGAAATGGCACAGCCCTTCGGAGAGGTCAAGGACTGGAAAAAAGGCGAATGCGATCCGGTTCCCGGCAAGACCATGCCGCTGCTCAAGGTGGTCGAGCGCAACTTTGCCGACACCTACAAGAAGTACATCGCCATCGGCCCGCTGATGGTCAAGCTGGGCAACAACGTCAAGGGTCTCGACTGGAACACCGAGGAAGAGTACGAGCAGCTCAAGGTGGTGAACGGCACGGTCAAGGAGCAGGGCGTCTCCCAGGGCATGCCCTCACTGGAGGAGGATATCTTTGTCTGTGACTCCATCATGCGGATGGCGCCGGAGACCTGCGGCGAGGTGGCCCACAAGTCGTGGAGCGCGCTCTCCAAGAAGACCGGCATCGATCACCACCATCTTTATGCCGCCCGTCACGAGGACAAGATCACCTTCCGCGACATACAGGTACAGCCGCGCAAGATCATTACCGCGCCGACCTGGTCGGGTATCGAGTCCGAGACGGTCTCCTACACCTCGGGTTACACCAACATCCATGAGCACATTCCGTTCCGTACCCTGACCGGACGTGCCCACTTCTATCAGGATCACGAGTGGATGCTCGACTTTGGTGAGGGCTTCTGCGTGCACAAGCCGCCGCAGGATATGAAGTCGTTCGGCAATCTCTCGCCGAGCATCAGCCAGGGCAAGCACATCAAGCTGAAGTGGATCACGCCGCACTCCAAGTGGGGTATTCACTCCAGCTACCAGGACAACCTGCGCATGCTGACCCTGTTCCGTGGCGGCCCCTATGTCTGGATCTCCGAGGTGGACGCCAAGGCGGCCGGTATCGAGGACAACGACTGGGTCGAGGCGGTCAACGCCAACGGTTCGACGATTGCGCGTGCGGTGGTTTCGCAGCGTGTATCGCGCGGCATGGCGCTGATGTATCACGCCCAGGAGAAGATTGTGAACGTGCCCGGTTCGAATACCACCGGCAAGCGTGGCGGTATTCTCAACTCCGTGACCCGCGTCGTCATCAAGCCGACCAACATGATCGGTGGCTATGTGCAGCTGGCCTACAGCTTCAACTACTACGGCACGGTGGGTTGCAACCGCGATACCGAGATCATCATGCGCAAAGTGGCGGACAAGGATATCGACTGGCTGGAGCGTCCGCTTACCGCGGAACGCGAGGCGCAGCTCAATCCGCCCGGAATCGGCAAGCGTTGATCGTCGTGTGAACAGGATAAATTAGGAGAAACCTATGAAAGTACGTGCACAATTCGCCTTTGTCTTTAACCTGGACAAATGTATCGGTTGCCACACCTGCTCGGTAACGTGCAAGAACACCTGGACCAACCGCAAGGGCGTGGAATACGTCTGGTTCAACAACGTCGAGTCCAAGCCCGGTATCGGTTATCCCAAGAACTGGGAGGATCAGGATAAGTGGAATGGCGGCTGGGTACTGAATAACGGCAAGCTGGAGCTCAAATCCGGCGGCCGTATGTCGAAGCTGCTGAACATCTTCGCCAACCCCGATCTGCCGCAGATCGACGACTACTATGAGCCCTTCACCTACAACTACGCGCGCCTGCAAAACGCGCCGTTGTCCGAGGCGGCGCCGACCGCACGGCCGTTGTCGATGATCACCGGTGATCCCAT
The DNA here is from genome assembly GCA_026196575.1 of Gammaproteobacteria bacterium. Lineage (GTDB taxonomy): Bacteria > Pseudomonadota > Gammaproteobacteria > Thiohalomonadales > Thiohalomonadaceae > JAPHSX01. The sequence goes on from JAPHSX010000038.1 coordinate 55,985, forward strand.
TGAGAAGATCACCTGGGGCCCGAACTGGGAAGACGATCTGGCGGGCGAGTTCGCCAAGCGTGGCAAGGACAAGAATCTGGACAACATCCAGAAGGAGGTGCTGGGGCAGTTCGAGAACACCTTTAACCTCTACCTGCCGCGTATCTGTAACCACTGCATGAACCCGGCCTGCGTCGCCGCCTGCCCCTCCGGTTCGCTCTACAAGCGCGAAGAGGACGGCATCGTGCTGGTGGATCAGGACAAGTGCCGCGGCTGGCGCTTCTGCATGAGTGCCTGCCCCTACAAGAAGGTCTTCTACAACTGGGAGTCAGGCAAGGCAGAGAAGTGTATCGCCTGTTACCCGCGCGTTGAGTCCGGCATGCCGACGGTCTGTTCAGAGTCGTGTGTCGGCCGCATCCGCTACAACGGCATCATGCTCTACGATGCCGACAAGATCGAAGCCTTGGCCAGCACCCAGAACGAGCAGGATCTGTACGAGGCACAGTGCAGCATCTTCCTCGACCCCAACGACCCGGAGGTGATTGCCGCGGCCCGGGCCGAGGGGATCAACGAGGACTGGATCATTGCCGCGCAGAAGTCGCCCATCTACAAGATGGCCATCGACTGGAAGATCGCCTTCCCGCTGCACCCGGAGTTCCGCACCCTGCCGATGGTCTGGTATGTGCCGCCGCTCTCGCCGGTGCAGTCGCAGATCGACCAGGGCAACCTGCCGGTCGGACCGGATGGCGCCATCCCCCTGGCCAGCGCACTGCGTACCCCGACCAAGTACCTGGCTAACCTCTTCACCGCCGGCAAGGAGGCGCCGGTAGTGAGCGCAATGAACCGTCTCATCGCCATGCGCAGCTACCAGCGCTCGGTGCATGTCGAAGGCGTTGCGGATACTCGCGCCCTGGAGGCGGCCGGGATCACCGAGGAGCAGGCCAAGGAGATGTACCGTTACCTGGCGATTGCCAACTACGAAGATCGTTATGTCATCCCCACCAGCCATGAAGAGGAGCGGCTGGAAGATGCCTACGGCTTCCAGGGACAGAACGGCTACACCTTCGGCAATGACTCGGCGGCAGGCATCAGCAAGGTCAGCCTCTTCCCGCGTCGTCGCAAGGAGACGCTGGAGCCTGCTGAGCTGGCGCCACCGGCGGACAAAAAGTAGAGGTGTCGCGCATGTCCATCTATAAAATATTGTCCGCGCTGCTCGATTATCCGGATCAGGAGTTGATTGACAATCTGCCTGCGATCCGCGACGAAATCGACAAATGCGCGGATGTGGAGGCGGCAGAGAGGGAGTCCTTACAGCCACTGCTGGAGCGACTGGCGGCCACGCCGCTACTCGAGCTGCAGGAGGCGTATGTAAAGACTTTCGATCTGACGCCGGAGCATAGCTTGCACCTGACGCATCACCTCTTCGGTGATGAAAACGACAGAAATCGCGGGCCCGCACTGATCGATTTGGGCGAGTTGTACAAGGATTACGGCATTAGCACGACGACCAACGAGTTGCCCGACTATCTGCCGATGATCCTGGAGTTCGCCGCCTTGTTGGAGGGCAACGAGGCGACGACATTCCTGTCCGATGCCAAAAAGGTGCTGACGGTGCTGGCTGACAACCTGAAAAAGGCTGAAAGTCCCTACGCACCGCTGCTGTCCATAGTTAAAAGCCGCGCCACACTGACCCGTCTGGCCGCTTAAGGAGGTATGAAATGAGTGAATCTATCTACAGTTGGAACAACCTGCTTTTTGGTATTTACCCCTACCTCTGCCTGAGCGTCTTCGTGATCGGCAGCTGGATGCGTTTTGACCGTGAGCAATATGGCTGGACCAGTGCGTCGAGTCAGCTGCTTTCCAACTCGGGGATGCGTCTTGCCAGCAACCTGTTTCACATCGGTGTGATCGGTATCTTCTTCGGTCACCTGGTAGGCCTGCTGGCACCGTACGCCATTTGGGGAACCATCGGTCTCTCCTCACTGGGTAAGCAGAACATCGCCATGTACGGTGGTGGTTTCCTCGGCATCCTCTGCCTTATTGGCGGGGCGATGCTGTTGTGGCGCCGCCTGACCAATCCGCGCATATTGGCCACCAGCCGCAAGTCGGACATCTTCATCCTGATTTGGGTGTTGATCACGCTGACGTTTGGTCTGGCCACCACCTTCACCACCGCGCACCACGCCTCGCTGGGCAGTGCCGACACCATGATGGCGATGGCACAGTGGGCCAAGAGCATCGTGCTGTTCAGCCCGAAGCCGGAACTGGTGGCCAATGTGGAGATGGTCTTCCGTATCCACCTGACCTTCGGTCTGACGCTGTTCCTGCTCTTCCCGTTCACCCGTCTGGTGCACATCTGGAGCTTCCCGATCGGGTATCTGAACCGCTCCTACCAGATCGTGCGTACCAAGCGTCGTACCGCGTAAGCAGCATCCGCTGAACCTGGCTGCCACCTCTTCCTGGTGGCAGCTACTACCCATTTTTCCCGTAGCGCAATGACTGATCTCAATGCCAGTATAAGCCTGCCCAAACTTCGCAGAGGGTGTCAGCATGTTACGTAAGCTCAGCTGGTTGGTGCTGGTACTTGCCGTCGGTATGGGGGTACATCTTGCGATACAGGACATCATCCATAGCGGTGACCCGGAAAACCTGAAGGGCCCGGATCTGGCCAAGATTGAGCGGCTGGAGGCCGAGGATCCGGTGCATGGCGCCAAGGTGCGTGCCGGCATGGAGAAGTACGAGTCGATCTGCCGCCTGTGTCACCACCGTACCGGGCATGGGGGAAAATTTACCCCGTCCATTGCCGGCAGGAGCGCGGCGCAGGTTGAATTTCTGCTGAAGTTATACCGCAGTGGCACCCAGATGGGGCCCTTGACCAATCTGATGGCGCCGTGGGCGGCCGAGCTGACCGATGAGGAGATCAGCAACCTGGCGGCCTATGTGGAGACCTTTCAGGGGTGATGCCGGATGGTGGCATAACGCCATGGAGGGGTGCGGCTGGTGGTTGCCAGCCGCTCCCTTTTTATTCAGAATACTTTTCGAATATTAGATACTAGCGATGGAGGTGAACGGTGCTGCGTGAATCCAGTGTCCATAATGAGATGCTTCTTGATGTTAATGGCAAGCAGATACGAACCGATAAAGAGGGCTATATCATCAATATCGATGAGTGGACCGAGGATTATGCCATTGCCCTGGCCGAAGTAGAGGGGCTGGAGCTGACCGATGAACATTGGCAGGTGATCCACTACATTCGGGACTATTTCGAGGATCACCGCGTGCAGGTTCAGGTACGCGAAATGATTAAGCACTTCAAGAAGGCGTGGGGGCCGGAGCGCGGCAACAACCACTATCTGCACGACATCTTTCCCAAGGGTGGACCGCAGAAACAGGGCAACCGTTTTGCCGGAATCCACCGCACCCGCGGCGAGCATTAAAAGGCAGGTTGCAGGTAACCGGTAACAGGTAACCGATAACAGGGGGGCGCTCTGCGACCGTGAAGAGGGCGGCCCCGGAAGGTTACCCGTTACCAGCAACCAGCAACCAGCAACCAGCAACCAGCAACCAGCAACTACCTCACCATCCACACACCTTGATACACTCCGTGACAGGATCACCTGTCGCTACACGGAGTCACCATGCTGTCAGAGCTGTTGGAACACCCCTGGGCGTTGCCCACCCTTATCGCCCTGCTCAGTGCCGCCGTCGCCTGGCTGCTGGCGCTGCTTCTTGCCGCCCGTGGTCGCAAGCCGCTGGAGCAGGCGTTGGCGGTATTGCAGGAGAAGGAGGCGGGACAGGCGCGCACGCTGGAGGAGCTACGCGGGCAGCATCGTGCGCTGCAAAACCAGTTGCAGCAGACCACGGTGCAGCGTGATGAGGCGCAGCGCGAGGCCCATGCCGGTGTGGCACGTCTGCAGGCGATGGAACAGCGGGTGCAGCAGGCGCGGGATGAGATTGCCGTGCTCAAGGGCGAGGTGAAGGACGAGCAGCAGCGCATCGCCGCCCTGCAGTCCGAAAACACCGAACTGCGCACCAGTCAGCGCGAGAAGGAGGAGCATCTGCGCCAGCAGTTCGCCCGTCTGGAGGAGCACGAGCAGCGGCTCAAGCAGGAGTTCCAGAATCTCGCCCAGCAGATCCTCGAGGAGAAGGGAAAGTCCTTCGACGCCACCAGCAGGCAGTCGATGGATACCCTGCTCAACCCCTTTCGCACCCAGATCGAGGAGTTCCGCAAGAAGGTTGAGGAGATCCACCACCAGGATACGCAGCAGCAGGGGGCGCTGCGCGCCGAGCTGCAGCACCTCAAGGAGCTCAACCGCCAGATCACCGAGGAGGCGCATGAGCTGGCCACCGCGCTCAAGGGGCAGAAGAAGAGCCAGGGCAACTGGGGTGAACTCATCCTGGAGAACGTGCTGGAGCGCTCCGGCCTGCGCAAGGAGATCGACTACCGGCGCGAGGTCAGCTTTACCACCGAGGGCGGCCGCGCCCGCCCCGATGTCATCGTCTACCTGCCTGACGACAAGCATCTGGTGATCGACGCCAAGGTCTCGCTCAACGCCTATACCCGTTACGTCAACGCCGAGGAGGGGCTGGCGCGCGAGCAGGCGCTCAAGGAGCACATTGGCGCGCTGGCCGAGCGCATCAGGGAGCTCGCTGATCGCAATTATTTCGAGCTGCCCGGCCTCAATTCCCCCGAGATGGTCTTTATGTTCATCCCCATCGAGTCGGCCTTTGTCGAGGCACTCAAGGGCGATGAGACGCTGTTCCAGAAGGCGTTGCAGCAGAACGTGCTGGTCGCCACCCCCACCACCCTGCTCACCAGCCTCAATATCGTGCGCCAGTTGTGGCGCTTCGAGGATCAGAACAAACACACCGCCGAGCTGGCTGACAAGGCGGCGAAGGTCTACGACAAACTGCGCCTCTTTGTCGAGAGCATGGATGAGGTCGGCAGCGCCCTCGACAAGGCGCGAGAGAGTTACATTAACGCCTACAGCCGTCTCTACAGCGGCCGCGGTAATCTCATCAAACAGGCCAGCGAGTTCAAGAAACTCGGTGTCGCGGTCAAGGCGGAGCTGCCGCGCCGCCTGCTGGCGAAGGGAGAGCTGGAGTTAAGCCATCCGCCTGAAGTGGCGGAGGACGCATGCGGTGACGAGGACGGCGAGGGCCATGTGGAATAGAGCGGTGCGTATCCAGCCCTGAAACCCGGTTGGTATCCCATGTGTGCCCCCGGTACGGTCGCGCTTACAGGGCGTCGCGCCGTCCATGCGACCTCGGGTATACTCATCTCTGCCCACATATGTACAAATACACTGTTGCCAAAAACAGGGGTTGCCATGGATAACGTTAAGGCCAGTTGAATGATAAAACCGATTTTCGCCCCCGCGAACGCCCTGTTGCGCCGCATGGGCTACACCGGAAAGTTCACGCTGTTGTGGCTGCTCTCCATGGCGGCGCTTACCGTGGTGGTCTACAGCCTGTTTATCAGCCTTGAGCGGATCATTCAGCCCTCGCAGCGGGAGCTGGAGGGTATTGTCCTTATCGAGCCTGTCGCCAGAACCATCCAGGCCACGCAGTTGCACCGCGGCATGGCCGCTGCGGCGTATGGTGGTGACGAGGGCCTGCGGGCGCGGCAGGCGGCGCAGACCTCTGTGGTCGCTGCCACCTTCAGGGCGATGGAGAAAAAACTCCCCCCCGGCCTGACCTCCACCCCTCACTTTCGCCAGATAGAGGCCGCCTGGGAGCGGCTGCGGCAACACGGCACGGAGTGGGGGATGGAGGACAATTTTGCCGCGCACACCGACCTTATCCGCCAGCTGCAGTCATTCAAGGTCGCCGTCGCCGACGACTATCTGCTGATCCTGGACCCGGAGATAGCCTCCTACTATCTGCTCTACACCACCATCAACACGCTGCCGCATGCGCTGGAGCACCTTGGGCAGATCCGTGCCTATGGCTCCGGCGTCCTTGCCAGCAGAGAGCTCTCTGACCGGCAACGTCTGCAGCTGCATACGCAGATGGCCGAGCTCGACTCCACACTCAATGAGCTGCAAGAGGACCTGGCGAAAACCGCCCGCCACAATGCCGCCATCGGTGACTCGCTGCGCAGCACGCTTGCCGAGATCAACCGCTCGGCACAGCGTATCACCGTCCTGGTGAAAGGTGACTTGCTGACCGGCCGTCTGACAACGCCGGCGGAGCTCTTTCTGGAGATGGCCACGGCGGAGATTGATAACGGCTACAGACAAATGGTCGATATCCTGCTGCCGACGGCCGGGGCGCTCATCGAGCAGCGTATCACCCGTGCCAGAAACACGCTGTATAAAAACAGCGGCCTTGCGCTGCTGGCACTTCTCGTGGTGGTCTATTTCACCGTCAGCATTTACCACGGCATCATCAACAACATCCACCTGCTGGCGCAAGCCGCCCGCGCCTTTGCCAGTGGTGAACTGGCCACGCGGGCCCGTCTCCATACACATGATGAACTCAGCGTGGTTGCCGATAGTTTTAACGAGATGGCCGACGGCTTTACGGCCATGCTGGCGGCACGCCGACATGCCGAAGAGCTACTGCTGAAGGAGGCGCACAAAAACAAGACGCTGCTGCGTGCTGCCAGTGATGGTATTCATATCCTCGATCTGGAGGGTAATGTGCTGCAGGTGAATGATGCCTTTTGCCAGATGCTTGGCTACACCGCGCAGCAGCTGGAGGGCATGAATGTCGCGGAATTCGATGCGCAGTGGGACGCGGCGCAGATTAGAGAGAATATCAAGCGACTGGGTGACAGTGCGGTCACGCTTGAAACCCGGCACTGTCGCCATGACGGCAGCATCATCGATGTGGATGTCAGTATCGTAAAGGTCGATGTGGATGGCGAGACCCTGATCTACTGCTCATCGCGCGATGTCACCGAGCGCAAACGGGCAGTGCGGGCGCTGACCGAAAATCAGCAAAAGCTGAACGCCGTGATCGAGACGGCGCTGGATGCCGTGGTGCAGATGAGTGCCACAGGGGTCATTAGTGGCTGGAATACCCAGGCGGAAAAGATTTTTGGCTGGCCCCGCGAGCAGATAGTGGGGCGGACCCTGAGTGAAACCATCATCCCCCCCCAGTACCGCGCCGCGCATGCGCAGGGGCTGAAGCGTTTTCTGGCATCGGGCGAGGGCTATGTGCTGAGTTCCCGCGTTGAACTGGTGGGGTTGCATCGCGACGGCCACGAATTTCCCGTCGAACTCTCCATCACCGCGGTCAATACCGCTGGCGAGTACGAATTCAACGGCTTCATCCGCGACATTAGCGCGCAGAAGCGATCCGAGCAGTTGATCTGGAATCAGGCCAACTTCGATAGCCTGACCGGTCTGCCCAATCGCAACATGTTCCATGACCGCCTGGCGCAGAATATCAGAAAGGCGCAGCGCACCGGCCTGAAAACGGCACTGCTGATTATTGATCTCGACAAGTTCAAGGAGGTCAACGATACACTGGGTCATGGCATGGGCGATCTCCTGCTGCAGGAGGCGGCAAGGCGGATCTGTGCCAGTGTGCGCCAGTCCGATACCGTGGCGCGCCTGGGCGGTGATGAGTTCACCGTGATTCTGGGTGAGCTTGAGGATGTCGGCCGCATCGAGCGGGTGGCCGAGACGATTCTGCACAATCTGACCGAACCGTTCCGCCTGGGAGACGAGGTGGCCTATGTCTCGGCCAGTATTGGTATCACCCTGCACCCCGACGACACCAGCGAGGTGGATGACCTGCTGAAGAATGCGGATCAGGCGATGTATGCCGCAAAGAATGAGGGGCGCAACCGTTTCAGTTATTTCACGCTATCCATGCAGCAGGCGGCGCAAGTGCGGTTGCGCCTGACCAACGAATTGCGCGGCGCGCTGGCCGCCAGCCAGTTCACCCTTCAATACCAGCCCATCGTGGAGCTGGCTACCGGCCGCATCACCAAGGCGGAGGCACTGCTCCGCTGGCAACATCCGCAGATGGGCATCGTCAGTCCGGCGCAATTTATTCCGCTGGCCGAGGAGACCGGCTTGATTGTCGGCATTGGCGACTGGGTGTTCCGCGAGGCGACGCGCCAGGTCGAACAGTGGAACTCTCTTTATAACGCCGATCTTCAGATTAGCGTCAACGTATCGCCCGTACAGCTCAGTCGGGCCTTCGGCAGCCCGTACCAGGCCTGGTTTGACTATTTGCGGGAGCTGGGATTGCCGGGAGAGAATGTGGTTATCGAGATCACCGAGGGGCTGCTGCTGGATGCCGACCCCGAGGTGACCGGCAAACTGCTGGAGTTTCGTGACGCCGGTATCCAGGCGGCGATCGACGATTTTGGCACCGGTTACTCGTCGCTCTCCTACCTGAAAAAATTCGACATCGACTATCTGAAGATCGACCAGTCGTTTGTGCGGAATCTGGTGAGCGATGCGAACGATATGGCCCTCTCCGAGGCCATCATCGTCATGGCGCACAAACTCGGCCTGAAGGTGATCGCCGAAGGGGTAGAGACGGAGGCCCAGCGGCAACTGCTGGCCGCGGCGGATTGCGACTATGTGCAAGGGTACCTGCTATCCAGGCCGGTGTCGGCCGATGAGTTTACACAGTTGCTAAAGACGCAGGCAGGCGGCGGGCCATTACGGTAGCCGTCTGCCGTCGGGGGAAGGGGCTGAATGAGATGAAAAAGGCCTACACCGTTAATGATGTAAGCCCTTGATTTGATGGTGGGCCCACCTGGACTCGAACCAGGGACCAAGGGATTATGAGAAAAAACGTTCCAGTTTTTATGTCGTCTACATTTATTTGAATCTATTTTAAACTCCTTTACAAACATGGTGTTATTGCTATGTAATTCGTCCCATGGTTTTCGATTCTATATGATGTTTTTTTAATTTACGCGTCTACATAGTGTCTACATATCGGAGCAGGGGACTGTTGAGGGGACTAAGTGAAGCTCACGAAATTAACTATCGACAAGATAGCTCTTCCAGAGAAGGGGCAGGTCTTTTATCGCGACGAACTCGTGAAGGGGTTTGCTCTTAGGGTCACCTCTGGTGGGGCTAAATCCTTTATCATCGAGAAGCGCATCAACGGACGGGTTAAGCGTAAAACCCTAGGGCGATTTGGAGAACTGACTGTTGAACAAGGGCGTTCACTGGCCCAAAAGTTCCTCGGTGAGGTTGCTTCAGGCCGAGATCCCATTACCGAAAAAAAAGAGGCCCAAGCAAAGGGGGTGACCCTTAAGGAAGCTTTTGATCTTTATCTGAAGGTACGCGCAGGGCTCAAGACGAGCACTGTGAAGGATTATCAACGGCTAATGAAGGAGATCTTCGGGGATTGGCATAACCGGGAGTTGCGCAACATCACCAAGGATATGATCCAAAAGCGACACCAAGAGTACGGTAAGCGCTCTCATGCGCGCGCCAACAATGCCATGCGGTTACTCAAGGCGATCTTTAACTTTGCCCGTGGCCAGTATGAAGATGCTCAAGGCCGTTCCCTCTTTCCTGAAAACCCCGTAGACCGTCTGAGTCATGTGAAGGGTTGGTTCAGGGTCGAACGCCGCCGAACTCTTATTAAGAAATCAGAGCTTCCTGCATGGTTTGAGGGGGTGAAGCAACTCAGAACAGAGGGAGATCCCACCTCGTCGACCATAGCAGACTATCTGGTGACGTTGCTACTGACTGGGCTCAGACGCTCCGAAGGAATGAATTTACAGTGGGAGGATGTCGACTTCACCGATCGGACCCTAACCATACACGACACAAAAAACCGTGAGCCCCTAATCCTCCCCTTGTCGAACTATCTATATGGGCTGTTAAAGAGTCGAAAGGAGGATATGGAAGTAGGTGATGAGGAGCATAAAAGCAGCTATGTCTTCCCCGGTAGTACAGGGGGGCTGATCATCGAACCTCGAAAACAACTATTTAAGGTCATTGAGTGGTCTGGAGTACAGTTCACTATACATGATCTTAGGCGAACCTTTATCACAGTTGCTGAGAGCCTTGATCTCAGCCATTACGCAATCAAACACTTGGTGAACCACAAAATTCCAGGAGATGTAACTGCTGGATATATCATTATGGATCCCGAGCGCCTACGTGACTCAATGGAGAAGATAACTACAATGATTCTCCAGTCGGGGAATGTAATTAACCATAAATCTCATTAATTTATTTCCTTGTAAATTAATGGGTTAGAAATTACTTTTTTCAACTTATGACAAATTCCCAAAAATAAATTTACTCAATTCATACGATGTTGGCTCCTTGTAATCAATCAAGCAGGAGCTGTCATGAGCAATAAGAAGTTTACAACGAAGCAAGCCGCGGAGTATCTCGGTGTATCAACAGCGTTTTTGGAGCGCGACAGGTGGGCTGGCGCCCGTATTCCATTTTGTAAGTATGCAGAGGGAAGGTCTGGAAAGGTCACATATTTGAAAAGTGACCTGGATGAGTTCATTGAGAATAGTAAGAGGAGTTCGACATCTGAGGTAAAAGGAGGTTCGACATGTTAATAGGCATACTCAGGCTATTCACCCAGTTTATTAGCAAATTATCGTATGGTTTGCTTGGACGCTCTAAACATAACCAGGTCCCTCAGTATAGGAATGCCGTTTCTTTGAATGCGGATGGAAAGCATGACTTACAGGAGAACTTTGAAACTTTAACAAAACGACAGAGTACACAAGATAGGTTTAGTTTTGATCATATCGTTGATGTACTAAGGAATTATTCACCTCCTGAGTATCTTGTTTTTCCATTCTTACTTAAAGGGACAATTAATACCCTATTCGGTAAGGGGGGAGTTGGAAAGTCATTTATATTGATAGATCTCGCTATGTGTGTTGCCACTGGCACTAGATTTCATGGTCGTGAAGTGCGCAAAGGAGGCGTATTCTATATATGCGGCGAAGGCAACAAATATATCCCAATTAGGGTTAAAGCATGGCTAAAGCATCATCAGATGACTGCAAGTTATGGCACGGAGCTCTTTCTAAGTCCCCTTCCAGCTTGTCTTATTGATGAAATGAACGTTAAGTCCATTGAGCGAGAAATCAAAAGACTTGTTAGAGTTCACTCAGTAAAACCAACGTTAATCATTATTGACACACTTGCGAGCAATATTGGTGATGCAGACGAAAATCACAATGGTGTGATTAACGGGCTTTTCTATAATCTACGCACTCAACTTCAGAAAGACTGGAATGCCGCGGTCTTGATCGCGTGTCATGTCGGGAATAATCAACCTGATCGTGAAAGGGGGGCAACAGCATTGCCATCCAATGCTGACGGGAGGATTAAAGTCGAAAGGGATGAGAATGACAATATCAAAATGGTCTGCATGAAGGTCAAAGATGGTCCTGATTGGGAGACAACATTATTCAAAACTGAGAGCGTCACGATTCCTGATATATCCATCAATAATGGTGACCCTGCTACCTCTCTAGTCTTAGATGAGATTTCAGACAATATTCCACAGAATGAGTAATTTCTCACATATCGCTGAAATTACTTGTGGAATTTTTGTTGACACATGATTTAGACTCATAATAGACGCTCACCCTTAAAAGGTGAGCGTCTATTATGAGTCTAACCACTATTTTTAAACAGCTTTCTATCCCTATCATCCATTATATTAATGCATGCGTTATAGACTCGCTGAGCCATTATGTCGTCAGAATTCTTTAGAAGTGACATAAGAGATGCCCCAAGGATGATTTTTTTCCTTGTTTCCTCCTTACGCATTTTAGTTTTTTCCCTTTGTTCAGCGTCTCTAATTCTCGCAGTTAGCTGATCTCTTTTCTTTTTCAAGTGTCCTATATCGTTCATGGCTTTCTCCATTCGCTCTGGGAGCGGAAATAATGCCGTAATTGTATATGTCGTTTTTGACAAAAGTCTCAGGTTGAAAAATAAAAGTGTTATTTCCCTGTTTGAGGTAATGCAAAATAAAAACTCGCATGCTATTACTTCTGCGTGACAAGGTCGCAAGCTCCCGCAGTCATAAAACGAGCATGCGAGTTTTGAAGACAAGGGCACGGTTATACATTGCGAGGCAATGACCGTGCCATAGGGGTAGACAACCCCTCTGGACACCCGGCAACTAAAGATGATTAGGATCGAAGTTAAAGTGGCGAGTAGAAATAAGGGGCAATCAACGGTTGCAATGGCCTGCTATCGTTCTGCTGCAAAAATCAAAGATAAAAGACTTGGGGTTACACACAACTATCATCGTAGGACGGGCGTTGATAAGTCACTAATACTTACGCCTTTTGGTGCGCCTGAAATATTTGAGAATCGCGATACTCTTTGGAACGAAGTGGAGAAGGTTGAGAGACGTAAAGACGCACAGCTATCGCGAGAGTTCTTGTTATCTCTTCCTAATATCGTCGCGAAAGAAGAAAACTATGATCTCGCACTTGATTGGGTGAAAAAAAATCTGGTATCAGAGGGAATGATCGCTGACATATCATTCCATGACATGGATACACATAATCCGCACGCACATGTAATGACCACAATGCGCACAATAACAAGAGATGGATTTGGGAAAAAAATGCGGTCTTGGAATAAAAAGGAAGCGCTCTATGAGTGGCGGCGAACGTGGAGTGACGCTGTATCACATGCCATAACATCCGCCAAGCAATCTTCGCCATCAAGGATGGTTAAGTTTTCAAAAAAGACAACGAAAAAGCAACATATGACTACTGGAATTAATTTTAAATAAACCTGATGGAGGTTAGCTATGTCTGTTCACGAACTCGATGATTTGAAAACAATAGCCCTTTCCAAGCAAACCTTAGATGAGCTTCGTATTCTTTCTGAGCTAGATACGGCAGCCAATATGAAAGCTAGAATTTATGGTGAATATCCAGCTGGTGTTGGTGTAGTCCTATGGCAATCTAACGAGAAGCCTTCTATAGAGACTGATGAAGTTTGCGTAAAACGTCCAGGTTCATTTAACGAGTACTACAAGTATGCGGTATATTGCAAAGCAACTAATGAAATACAGCCGAATTATTTCGATATGGTTGGTAAGACCTAGTGTTGAAGAAATTATCTGTTTGCGTACTCAACAACTGCATTAAGAAGCTGAGCAGCAGGTTTTTTTACTTGTTCAGCTCCGTGAGGTGGTGTTTCTAAAGTAGCGGCCACAGCAACCTCTTCCGGCTTGTAACGTGCGCAACCCTTAGCAATCAACCCCTTTTGATACCTCAAGTAGTCATGTATATATGAAGCGCTTTCTCCCATCTTTTTGAGCGTCTTCTCGACTACCTGTAATATTTGACCTTGCCACCGCTTATCTGCTTTTCGGTGCTTCCACTTTGTTGTATCTATTATGGGTAGTGCTTGCGATTGATATAGTTGAATGACGAATGTTGCGCAGGTTAATCCAGCGTATGGATTTGTTGATTCAAATTTGCCCTGTTCATTGAAGCCTGTATCATCCAGCCCAATGCCATAGGGGATACCTTCAGCGTTCGAATCTTTCACTAATGCACACACTGTAGCGAGATGAATCTTATTTATCTCATCAAGTGGTGACTCAAGCCAGAGATAATCATCGGAGAAGGCGTCGTCGGACAGAATGTAGTGCCACGCAAGGTGCAACAAGCGAACGTTTCCACTACCGTCTTTATATACGATGCCTACATGCTGCTGTGAGCGTTTCTTATCAGGTCTATATATCGCAGTTCCGATATGCTCTAGGTCATCGATAGAGCTATCAATTATGCTCTTTATTTCCATATTTCTTCAGAGTAACCCGCGCAGAATCACTTCCTTATCAAGACCTCGTCGCCCGACTTCGTTCTGTACGTCCCCAGATAAATTTTTCCAACTTGGTAGCTGATCCCTAAAGCGATATGTCAGCCTTAGAACACCTACTAGTAATACTTCGCTCAATTGCTCTACATTGATACGATTAATAATCATATCTAGTGTTTCAAAATCTTTTGCAGCTATTAGCTCATTAAAATGTGAGTAGTAAGGTAATAACGAAGATACGTCATTTAGTGAAGCTGAATTTGAAAAGAAATCAGCTACCCACTGGTTCTTAGACACTAACTTGGCGTAATCATTATCATACGCAAGAATGTAACTCCCCGTTCCTGCGTTAAATGATAAAGGTATCAAATAAATCTGCGAATCAGAACTGGAAACAATTGCGACCTTATTCGGAAATACGTCCACACGATCTTGAAACGATATTATTGCCTGCGGCTCACGTTTTGTGATGGATACTATATTGTTTGTAACAGTATCTGGTTGGACACTAGTAGTTATCATTTGCTGTATGAACTCTTTTTGACCAGTGAGTTAAACGCATGTCGTTGTAGATCGTGTGCAGCATCTGCCCACTCAAGGAGGTTCTCAGTGGTGTACTGGCTGAGAACGTCGTGAGCATTAGATTGGACTATTGTTTCCATGAGTAAACCTGGGCGGCCACCGATAATGGCACTAACGAGACTTATGGATATATCGCCAATCGGCTTAGCTGCTGAGGTGTTAAAGCGGAAATGAATATCCTTAAGATCGGGCGATAGCAGCGATGACGAAGTATATTCAGCTGGTAAGCTTACTGTAATATTAAAATATTTCTGAATATAGTCGTAGGCTGTCATGCCTTGATCAGGGTAGAAGGCATCTTGATAGCGGAGTATAAGCGTTGCATCTTTTCGCTTGCTGTCGAGTACCTCAGGCTCGGCACTATGAAATATGCCATAGCCAATACCTATATCTTTTCGAAATATTTCCCAGTCATAACCGTCAGCAATTTGATTAACCGTGAATATTCCAAGGCCCAATTGCAAGCATGGCCAATTTCCTTGCTCCCTTCGAAATCTGTACAAAGGCTGCATAGGAAAAGCAACGCCATGACCGCCCTCACGATCGAGATATTCAGTGATCTTGAAGCGCTTTTTCGTTGCTTGAGAGGTAACTAAACCCGGTAATATATTTTGTTCCTGAGGAGTATATTCGAATTTGCCGGGCGAACGCTCACCCCATCGTATCTCGAATATTGCTTCGAGTAATGGCGGATTGGCAAGAGTAGTCATGAAATTTTCAGTCGGCCGAGGTTGTTATCCATAATATAGCCAATAATATCCTTTTGAACGCCCCTAAAGTTTAATTAAATAGCGCTAAATTTATTCAAATAACTTTATCATAGTGATTTGATGAAATATAGGTTAACCGGCTGTTCTAGCGGGATAAAACCTTCAACTACTGACAATGAATCCTTAGTATTTAAGCTAGTAGTACATCGAGGCTGTAGTATTTACTGAAATCTATGCGTGTAATAGTGACAGGTCCAGACTCTCTTAACAGCCAGAACTGTCTACATGACGTCTACACATGAACTAAATAAGCGATAACGTTAGTGGGTACTAACCGCCTATCTGTTGAATTTATTGGTGGGCCCAGTAGGACTTGAACCTACGACCAAGGGATTATGAGTCCCCTGCTCTAACCAACTGAGCTATAGGCCCGGCGCGGGCAAGTATACCTTGTCGTGCCGGGATTGTGCAGTGGATCAGCTCTCGGAGTCGAGGAAGCTGCGCAGCTGTTCGGAGCGGCTGGGGTGGCGCAGTTTGCGCAGCGCCTTGGCCTCTATCTGACGGATACGCTCGCGGGTGACATCGAACTGTTTGCCGACCTCTTCGAGGGTGTGGTCGGTGTTCATGTCGATACCGAAGCGCATGCGCAGTACCTTGGATTCGCGCGCGGTGAGTCCCTCCAGCACCTCCTGGGTGGCCTCGCTGAGCCCCTGGGCGGTGGCAGCCTCGACCGGCGAGAGGACGTTGCCGTCCTCGATAAAGTCGCCAAGATGCGAATCTTCATCGTCGCCGATGGGTGTCTCCATGGAGATGGGTTCCTTGGCAATCTTCAGCACCTTGCGGATCTTGTCCTCGGGCATCTCCATGCGTACGGAGAGCTCCTCCGGGGTCGCCTCGCGGCCCATCTCCTGCAGCATTTGCCGGGATACACGGTTGAGCTTGTTGATGGTCTCGATCATATGTACCGGGATGCGAATGGTGCGGGCCTGATCCGCGATGGAGCGGGTGATGGCCTGACGGATCCACCAGGTGGCGTAGGTGGAGAACTTGTAGCCACGACGGTATTCGAACTTGTCGACCGCCTTCATCAGGCCGATGTTGCCCTCCTGAATCAGATCGAGGAACTGCAGGCCGCGGTTGGTATATTTCTTGGCGATGGAGATCACCAGGCGCAGGTTGGCCTCTACCATCTCTTTCTTGGCGCGGCGCGCCTTGGCCTCGCCGATGGACATCAGGCGATTGATGTCCTTGATCTCGGCGATCGACATGCCGCTCTCTTTCTCCAGCGTGGCGAGCCTGGCCTGGATGCGTTGCACCTCCTCAAGCTGCTCCTTGAGCGCCTTGGCGCAGGGCTTGCTCGATTTGGTGTAGCCGACGAGCCATTCGAGATTGGTTTCGTTGTCGGGAAAGCTGGAGATGAACTCCTTGCGCGGCATCTTCGCGTTATCGATACAGAGCGCCATAATCGTGCGCTCATGGCTGCGGATGCGCTCCACCAGTCCGCGCAGGTTCTGCACCATGCGCTCCAGCAGTTTGGGCGCAAGGCGGAACTCCATGAAGGCGGTGGTCAGCTCTTCCTGCAGTTTGACCGCTTGCCGGGACTCTTTGCCATGTTTGCCGATGGCACCAAGTGTGCGTTTGTGCAGCTTCTCCAGTGCCTTGATGCGGGCGCGTACCTCTTCAATGTCGAGCCCGGTATCTTCCTCGACCGCGCTCTCGTCGTCATCGTCGCTGCTCCCGGCCTCGACACGGACGGCGGGCGGTGGCAGGGTGTCGTCGGCATTGGGGTCGATAAAGCCGGTGATCACATCGGTCAGACGCTGCCCCCCCTCCTCAACCTGGGCAAACTCGCGCAGCAGTACGGCGATGGTCTCGGGGTGGCTGGCCAGTGCCTGGCGCATCTGATTCATGCCATCTTCGATGCGCTTGGCGATCTTGATCTCGCCCTCGCGGGTGAGCAGCTCGACCGCGCCCATTTCACGCATGTACATGCGAACCGGGTCGGTGGTACGGCCAAACTCGCTGTCCACCGAGGCGAGTGCCGCGGCGGCCTCCTCGGCGGCGTCCTCATCGGTGCTGACGGCATCACTGGCGATCAGCAGGGAGTCGGCGTCGGGGGCCTTTTCATGAACGGTGATGCCCATATCGTTGATCATGCTGACGATGTCTTCAATTTGGTCAGGATCAACAATATCACTCGGCAGATGGTCATTGACCTCGGCATAGGTCAGGTATCCCTGCTCTTTACCACGGGCGATAAGTAGTTTAAGTTGTGATTCCTGCTGTTGCATCATGGTCTGGGTTACTCACTACATTCATGTTCAGGGCCCGATGGGCGTAGAAAAACATTGCATTATAGACTGAATCGGCGCGATTCCGCACGCCACCTGCCGGATGAATGGTGATCCGGGCCTCCAAAATATAGACAAATCTCACCGTTGTGCCATGTCGAATGTGACAACTATTCGACAAACAGGCGACAAATGTGTGACCGTCATCGCAATTTCTGTAACAGCGCCTGATATTCGCGACGCTCGATAGCCGTGAGCTCGCTGAAGGGGCGTTGTGACAATTCGCGCTGGCGCTGGTGCAGCATCTGCTGGCGCAGGCCGTGGATGGCGCCGAGGAACTCCTTTTCCAGGTCATCCTGTTCGGCATCAAGCAGCAGCTCGCGCCGTGCCAGGGTAAAGAGGTGGCGCTCCTCCTCACGGCCGCGCCAGTGCTCCAGCAGTGCGGCGGTGGTTAGATGGGGGTTGGCCTGCAGCAGTTCCAGCAGTTCGATCAGCAGGGAGACGCCGGGCTGTTGCAGGGCGGCGAAGCGCGGCGGCTCGCCGGCGATGGCGGCCAGTTGCGGGTGTTGCAGCAGCAGGCCGATGGCGTGGCGTAGCTGCGAGGGTGGCTGTTTGCCGGTGCCAGGACGGGGTGGTGCAGGGCGCCGGGTCCGGCCGGCTGTGCCGCTGCTGCCCCCCAGCCCCAGCATCTGCGCCAGCCGCTCCGGGGCGATATTGGCCAGCGGGGCGAGGCGCTCCAGCAGCTGGTGACGGTAGACCCCCTCGGGCAGTTTGGCCAGCAGCGGGCGGCTCTGCTCCACCAGTCGGGCCTGACCGTCGACGCGCTTAAAGTCGCCCTGCTGTTTGAACTGCTCGATCAGAAATTCGTCCAGCGGTTGCGCCTGGCTCAGCTGCTGTTCGAACGCCTCGCGCCCGATCTGCCGCACCAGCGTATCCGGATCCTCGCCCTCGGGCATGAACATAAAGCGCAAGCGGCGGCCATCACGCATCTGCGGCAGGGCGATCTCCAGGCCGCGCCAGGCGGCGTCGCGGCCGGCGCGATCGCCATCGAAGCAGAACACCACCTCATCGCAGGCGCGAAACAGCTGCTCGATATGCTCTGCAGTGACGGCGGTGCCCAGGCTGGCCACGGCGTAGCGGATGCCGTACTGCGCCAGCGCCACCACATCCATATATCCCTCGACCACCAGCAGGCGGGGCAGTTCGCGATGTGCCTGGCGTGCCTCGTAGAGGCCGTAGAGTTCATGCCCCTTGTGAAAGATGGGCGTTTCCGGCGAGTTGAGATATTTGGGCTTGTCGTCCCCCAGCACCCGCCCGCCAAAACCGATCACCCGACCGCGCCGGTCGCGAATGGGAAACATAATGCGCTCGCGAAAGCGGTCGTAGCGCTTGCCCCCCTCCTTCTCCACCAGCAGACCGGCGGTAATTAGCAGCTGCTGGTTCTCCCCGCCCAGTGCCTTGAACAGGTTATCCCAGCCGGCGGGAGCGTAGCCGATACCAAAGTCGCGCACCACCTCGCCGGAGAGCCCTCGGCCCTTCAGGTAGGCGATGGCCGGGTTGGATTCGGGGTGGTGGCGCAGTTGCTGGCTGTAGAAGTTGGCGGCGCGTTGCATCAGCTCGTAGAGATCGGGGGCGCTTTTATCCTGCCGCGCGCGCTGGTCGCTGACCTCGCGCGGCACCTCCACCCCGACATGGCGAGCCAGCTCCTCGATCGCCTCGACGAACTCCATGTGATCATATTCCATGAGGAAGCCGACGGCGGTGCCATGGGCGCCACAGCCAAAGCAGTGGTAGAACTGTTTGGCAGGGCTAACCGTGAAGGAGGGGGTCTTTTCGTTATGGAAGGGGCAACAGGCGTGATATTCGCGTCCGGCCTTTTTCAGCGGGACACGTCCGTCGATGAGCTCGACGATATCGACACGACTTAACAGCTCGTCGATGAAATGTTGGGGGATCTTGCCTGCCATGGCCTATTGTAGCCGATCCCCTACTGGAGGCAGAGGGTAGGGTTCAGACGCCGAGACGCGCCTTGATCTTGCCGCTGACCTGACCCATGTCGGCGCGGCCCTGCAACTTGGGTTTTAGCTGGCCCATCACCTTGCCCATGTCTTGCATCCCGGCAGCACCGCTGGCGGCGACGGCCTCATCAATCAGCTGATTGATCTCCTCCTCACTGAGGGCGGTGGGCAGATAGTGCTGGATCACGGCGATCTCGTTCTCTTCCACCGCCGCCAGCTCTTCGCGTCCGGCATCGCGGTACTGCTTGATGGAGTCGCGGCGCTGCTTCACCATCTTGTCCAGCACCACCAGCACCTGGGTGTCGTCCAGTTCGATCCGCTCATCTACCTCTCGTTGCTTGATCGCCGCGAGGATGAGGCGGATGGTGCCAAGGCGCTCTTTCTCCTTGGCGCGCATGGCATCCTTCATCTCTGCGGTGATCTGCTCTTTCAACGTAGTGGCCATCGGAGTGGACTTTTCGGTACGTGGTGACGGCGTGGATCAGTAAAGACGCTTGGAGCGGTTCTGCTCGCGGAAGGTCTTCTTCTCCTGGCGCTTGACGGCAGCGGCTTGCTTGCGCTTGCGAACGGCGGTGGGCTTCTCATAGGCCTGGCGACCACGGATCTCGGCCAGGATACCGGCTTTCTCACAGCTGCGCTTGAAGCGACGCAGGGCGACGTCGAAGGGCTCGTTCTCTTTTACGCGTACGGAAGGCATATGCCTCTTCACCTCTTTAAAAAATTCAATTGAATTGGCTCCCCATAGGGTGCGGAACCCGCAATTCTAAATACCCTCTCGGGAAAATGCAATCTTGGGTGCGACAGGTTGCAGGGCAAGAGCATTATAACTTTGTGTGCGTCCACTCCCCTGACACCGGGGGCCTCCAAAAAGATATTTTCACCGCAGAGACGCAAAGGCGCAGAGGTGTTCAATAATGTATTTGCACCGATGCTCCCCCTCACCAGGGTATCAAGCAGCTCTTTGACGCATGGTTTGCCCCAAATCCTCTGCGCCTTTGCGTCTCTGCGGTGAAATGTGTTTTTTGCCTGGTTTTGTCCCAATATCAATGAACGGCCTCGGGCTTCGCATAATGCTCTTGCCCTGCGACAGGTTGGCACTTGTGCCCCGTGGGGCAAGCGGAGACAATGCGCGCCATGTTGATATTAGGCATTGAAACCTCCTGCGACGAGACCGGCATCGCCCTCTACCATGGTGAGCGTGGTCTGCTCAGCCACACCCTCTTTAGCCAGGTGGCGATGCATAGCGAGTTCGGCGGTGTGGTGCCGGAACTCGCCTCGCGTGACCATGTACACCGCCTGCTGCCGCTGCTCGGTGAGGCGCTGGAGCAGGCGGGGGTGAGCCGTCGGGAGATCGACGGCGTGGCCTACACCTCGGGTCCGGGGCTGATCGGCGCGTTGCTGGTCGGTGTCTCGATGGGGCGCAGCCTGGCCTGGGCGCTGGGGGTGCCTGCGGTCGGGGTGCACCATATGGAGGGGCACCTGCTGGCGCCGATGCTGGAGGAGGATCCGCCCGACTTTCCCTTTGTCGCGCTGCTGGTCTCCGGTGGCCATACCCTGCTGGTGGCGGTGCAGGGGGTGGGGCGCTACACCATCCTTGGCGAGTCGCTGGACGACGCCGCCGGCGAGGCCTTCGACAAGACCGCCAAGATGCTGGGACTCGGCTACCCCGGCGGGCCGGTGCTGGCCAAATTGGCGGGGGAGGGACGCCCGGGGCGCTACCGTTTTCCCCGGCCGATGACCGATCGCCCCGGCCTTGACTTCAGCTTCTCCGGTCTCAAGACCTTTGCACTGACCACCTGGCAGCAGAGTGATCAGAGCGCGCAGGCACAGGCCGATATCGCCCTTGCCTTTCAGGAGGCGGTGGTCGATACCCTGGCCATCAAGTGCAAGCGCGCCCTGCAACAGAGCGGCCTCAAGCGGCTGGTGGTGGCGGGTGGCGTGAGTGCCAACAAAGGGTTGCGAGAGCGTCTGGCGCTGCTGGGGGAGGAGCTGGGGGCCAAGGTCTACTATCCGCGTCCCGAGTTTTGCACCGACAACGGCGCGATGATCGCCTATGCCGGTTACCTGCGGTTAAAGGCGGGGCAGGGCGTGCCGCTCGCCTTTGGTGCCACACCACGCTGGCCCATCGAGGCGCTGCCGCCGCTCGATTGAGAGCGGGCTAACTCTGTTTGCCAATCTTCCCCTCGCGGCCGCTGAGCAGGTTCTGGATATTGGAGCGGTGGCGCCAGAGCAGCAGCAGGCTGATCACCAGCAGCAGGGCGATGAACTCCGGTTGCGGTGTCAGCAGCCAGCAGTAGAGCGGCGTCAGCACTGCGGCGGTCAGCGCCGAGAGTGAGGAGATCCGGAACACCTTGGCCATCAGCAGCCAGGTCAGTAGCGCCGCCACTGCCACCTGCCAGGAGAGCCCCAGCATCACCCCCAGCGCCGTCGCCACCCCCTTGCCGCCCTGAAAGCGGAAGAAGATCGGGTAGAGGTGGCCGAGGAAGGCGGCCAGCGCGATGAGGGCGAGGGTCTGCGGCCCCATCTCCAGCGCCAGGCCGAGCAGCACCGGCAACAGCCCCTTGAGAAAGTCACCGAACAGCGTCAGCGCCGCCGCCTTTTTGTTGCCGGTACGCAGTACGTTGGTCGCCCCTGGGTTTTTTGAGCCCATGGTGCGCGGGTCGGGCAACCCCATCAGCTTGCAGGTGATGATGGCGGTGGAGAGCGAGCCGAGCAGGTAGGCGAAGAGGATGAGGGCGGGTTGCAGGAGGGTCATGGGTCGGGAGTCATCTGGGTTAGGGTGCGGGGATTATACGGCCTTGCCCCCTTGGCTTCGAGCTTGGCAGTGAATTCCCTGAATCGGTATAGTGGCCCCCGAATCTTCTGGAGCAGCTATGGATATCATCTACCTCAACGAGCTGAATATCGACACCGTGATCGGCATCTACGACTGGGAGCGGCGAATTCGCCAGACCGTCTGCTTCGACCTGGAGATGGCCGCCGATATCCGTCGTGCCGCCGCCAGCGATGCCATCGAGGATACTCTCGACTACAAGGCGGTGGCCAAGCGCCTCATCGAATTCGTCGGCGAGAGCCGGTTTCAACTGGTGGAGACCCTGGCCGAGCGGGTCGCCGAGCTGGTGATCACCGAGTTCAACGTGCCTTGGGTGCGGGTGCGCCTCAACAAGCGGGGGGCGGTGCGCCACGCCGCCGGGGTGGGGATCCTCATCGAGCGTCAACGCGCGGATTACGAGGCGGCGTGATGGCGCGGGTCTACCTTGGGATTGGCAGCAATATTGAGCGTGAACGCAACATTCGCGGCGGCGTTGCCGATTTGAAAGGGATCTTCGGCACGCTCACCCTCTCCCGTGTCTTCGAGAGCGAGCCGGTCGGCTTTAGCGGCGACAACTTTTACAATCTGGTTGTCGCCTTCGATACCGAGATGCCGGTCGAGGCACTCTCGCAGACGCTCCACCAGATCGAGGCGGCGCACGGGCGCACTCGCGAGGGGCCGCGCCTCTCCTCGCGCACCCTGGATATCGACCTGCTGCTCTACGGCGATGTGGTGATGCGCGAGGGCAGGTTTGAGTTGCCGCGCGGCGAGATCACCCAAAACGCCTTTGTCCTCTGGCCGCTCGCCGAGATCGCCCCCGACCGTGAACATCCCCTGCTGCACCAGCGCTACGCCGAGCTGTGGGCGGCCTTCGACCAGGCCAGGCAGCCGCTGTGGCCGGTGCCGTTCGCATGGCAGAATTGATCCGGGAGGTCGACCTTGGCCGGGATGGCGGGGCGCTGCTGACACTCCTGCAGGCCTATGCCGAAGATCCCATGGGTGGGGGTGCCGCGCTGCCGCAAGCGGTGCTGGACAACCTGGTGCCACGGCTCGAATTGCGCAGCGACTACCGGGGCGTTATCGCCTCTATTGATGATCAACCCGCAGGCCTCATCAACGCCTTCGAGGGCTTCTCCACCTTTGCCGCCCGCCCGCTGCTGAATATCCACGATGTGATCGTCGCCCCGCCGTTTCGCGGCCGCGGCCTGTCACAACGCATGATGGAGGTGGTGGAGCAACTGGCCCGCGAGCGCGGTTGCTGCAAACTCACCCTTGAGGTGCTTGGCAACAACACCGTGGCGCAGGGGGCCTATCGCAAGTTCGGTTTCGGCCCCTACCGGCTCGACCCTGCAGCGGGGCAGGCGCTCTTCTGGCAGAAGGCCTTGTGAATATTCGTGCGCCCCTCAGCTGTTGAGTGAGCGCCCCCCGTCCACCGTGAGGATGTGACCGCTGGTGTAGTGGGCGTCGCGGGCGAGGAACAGCACCGCGTTGGCGATATCCTGCGGGTTGCCCTGACGCTTAAGGAAGGTGCGTTCCAGGATCTTGTTTTTGGTCTCTTCGTCCATCTCGCTCTGCGGCCACAATATCGCCCCCGGCGCCACGCCGTTGACCCGCACCTCCGGCCCCAGCTCACAGGCCAGCGCCCTGGTCATCATCACCAGCCCCGCCTTGGCCATGGAGTAGATCGGGTGCCCCTTCAGTGGCCGCTCGGCATGGATGTCGACGATATTGACGATGCTGCCGCGTTCCATTTTGAGATGGGGCGCCGCCGCCTGGGCAAGAAAGAAGGGGGCCTTGAGATTGGTGCCGATAAGGTCGTTCCACTGCGCCTCGTCCACGCTGCCGATGGGGGTGGGGTAGAAGGTGGAGGCGTTGTTGACCAAGAGATCCAGTCGTCCCCAGGCAGCGTGGGCCTGCTCCACTATCCTCGGCAGGGCGGCGAAGTCGTGCAGGTCGCCCTGCAGCAACGTCACCGAGTCGGGGCGCTGCGCCTGCAGCTCCTCCCGTAGCGTCTCGGCCCCGGCGGCGGAACTTCTATAGTGCAGCACGATATTGGCCTCCGCCGCGTGCAGGACGCGGGCGATGGTGGCGCCGATGCGATGGGCGCCACCGGTAATGAGCGCCACCTTGCCCTCAAGGGTGTGGGTTGGATTCACTGACTTCTCCATGCTGGCCATGAGTGGCACACTGTGTGCCCTATTCTAGCGCATCCGGGTTAAAGACCATGAAGGGGACAACAGCACAGGGCAGCGCGGGCGAGTTGCCACCGCCCGACGCCGCGCAGCAGGCCCATAGCGAGCGGCTGCAGGACCATATTCGTGAGGCAATTGTGGCGAATGGCGGCCGTATCGACTTCGCGCGATTTATGGAGTTGGCCCTCTACGCCCCCGGTCTCGGTTACTACAGCGCCGGCAGCCGCAAGTTTGGTGAGGCGGGGGATTTTATCACCGCCCCCGAGCGTTCCGCCCTCTTCTCCCGCGCCCTGGCGCGCCAGGGTCAGGAGGTGTTGGCGCGCATCGGCGGCGATATCCTGGAGTTTGGTGCCGGTAGCGGGGTGATGGCCGCCGATATTCTCGCCGAACTGGAGCGCCTCGACTCCCTGCCCGGACACTACTACATCCTTGAGATCAGCGCCGACCTGCGCCAGCGCCAGCGCGAGACCATCAGCCGCAAGGTGCCGCAACTGGCCGGGCGGGTGGTCTGGCTCGACGCCCTGCCCGAGCGTTTCGAGGGGGTGGTGCTGGGCAATGAGCTGCTCGATGCCCTGCCGGTTCACCGTTTCTGCATCCGCGACGGTGAGCCGCAAGAGCTCTTCGTGGAGTGGAATGGTGAGCGGTTTCAGCTTAACGCGGGGCCAGTAGAGGGGGCGCTGCTGTCACGGCTGCAGGCGCTGCAGGAGGAGTTTGCCCTCGCCGAGGGGTACGAATCGGAGCTCAATCTGCTGGCCGAAGAGTGGGTGGCCGGGCTGGGGCGATGGCTCACACGCGGCGTCGCCCTGCTCATCGACTACGGCTTTCCCCGCAGCGAGTACTACCATCCGCAGCGCACCGGCGGCACCCTCATGTGCCACTACCGCCACCGTGCCCATGACGATGCGCTCATCCTCATCGGCCTGCAGGACATCACCGCCCACGTCGACTTTACCGCCGTGGCCGAGGCGGCGCAGGTAGCGGGCCTGGCGGTGCGCGGCTTTGCCAACCAGGCCAATTTTCTGCTCGGTTGCGGACTCACCGAGCTGCTGGCTGCCGAGGAGGGGGATCCCCGTACTCGCCTCATCCGGGCCGCCGAGGTGAAGGCACTCACCCTGCCCGCCGAGATGGGAGAGCTGTTCAAGGTGATCGCCCTCAGTCGCGGCTGGGAGGGGGGGTTGCGGGGCTTTGCCCTGCGCGATGAGCGCTGCCGGTTGTGAGTTGTAACGGGCCGGCTGGTAGTGGGAGAGTCACCTGCCGTACAATCTTTCGTAATCGAGAATTTTGCAATCATTCTGGCGACGCAGTGCAACGGTTTATTCACCACATGCTGATCATTATCCCCCGCGCCATGGGGGTGGGGATATTTGTGTTGGCCCTGTCGATGCTGGCCGATCAGCTCTTTGGCATGGATACGGTGGTGAAACAGACGGCCGAGCACATGGAACCTCCGCTGTTTTGTGCCGCCACCATCCTGCTGGCGGGTGGCGGCTTGCTGGCACTTGGTTTCGAGCGTTACCGATGGACACTGATTGCCGGTCTGTTGCTGCTGCCACTGGTGTTGTGGCGGCTGCTCTCCGCGCTCTTTGTGCAGGGCGAGATGCCTATCAGCGCCCCCGCCTTTCTGCTGGCCGCTATTACACTCATCGCCCTGAGTCGCGAACGGTGCCTTCGTTGTCTCTATATTGCGGGAGTTGGCGGTAGCGCGGTGGCGCTGCTGGGCCTGGTTGCACTCGTTGATGCCGTCGCCGACCTGCAGACACTCTATCCTTGGTGGCCTTTTTACTCCCTCTCCCCCTACATCGCAGCGGTGCTGGTACTGCTTGGCACCGGCCTGGTCGCCCGTGCCCACCATCAACTGGCCAGCGGGGTGGAGGATCTCTTCTTCTGGGTGCGGTGGATCACCGTCGGTAGCCTCATCCTGATCTCGGTTTTGCTCTGGGACAGCCTCAAACGGATGGAGGTGCGCAGTCTGAACGGCTACGTCGCGGTCGAGACCCGGGCCATCGCCCGCTCCTTCGAACTGGCCATTAACGAGCGCATTCATGCGGTGAATCGCATGGCGCAGCGCTGGGAGGTGGCGGGCGGTACGCCGCGGGCGCTCTGGGAGATGGATGCCAGTGCCTATATCAACGACCTGCCGGGGGGCTTTTTCGGCATGCGCTGGGTCGATGCCGATGCGGTCGTTCGCTGGGTGGTTCCGCTGCAGCACCACGAGGCATTGGTCGGCAATGAGATGAACCGCGACCCCCAGCGTCGGGAGATGCTGGAGCGGGCGCGCCACTCCACCCGGCCGGTCTTCGGTTTCGTCAAGACCCTCTCCGGCGAGGAGGCGCTGGTCCTGGCCCGCGCCCTCACCGTCGACGGGAAGTTGGCCGGCTACCTTACCGCCGGGTTTAGAATTGAAGAGCTCTTTACCACCCTGGCAAAAGAGGCGGTTGGCAAGGGGTATGGCCTGCGGGTCAGCTGCAACGGCACCACGATTGCCCAGGTGGGCGATTCATCCCCCACGCCCGAGGCGCCGGGGATCATTGCCGCCTTTAGCGGCGGTGATTGTGACTGGCGTCTTGCACTCTGGCCGGGCCGGTCGTTGATCGAACACCACCAGACCCTGATCCCCACCCTGACCCTTGGGGTCGGTCTCCTCTTCTCCCTGCTCACCACGTTCCTCTTCTGGCTCTGGCGTCAGAGCCACCAGCGGGAGCTGGCGGCGCAGCAGGCGCTGGCCAAGGCAGAGGCGGCGGAGCTGCAGCAGCGCCTCGCCGCTACCGTCTTCGAGCGCAGCCAGGAGGGGGTGACGATCACCGATGCGCGGGCCAATATCATCCGGGTCAACCGCGCCTTTACCGAGATCACCGGTTATACGCCGGAGGAGGTGATCGGCAAGAACCCGCGGATTCTCGGCTCCGGTCGTCAGGATCGCGCCTTTTACCAGCAGATGTGGCGGGAACTCAACACCACGGGTCACTGGCGTGGCGATGTCTGGAACCGGCGCAAGAGCGGTGAGATCTACCCCGAGATCCTCTCCATTACCCGGGTCGATGACGACCAGGGCAGGCCGCTCCACTACCTGGCCGTCTTTACCGACATCACCGCCCACAAGGCGCTGGAGGAGTCGCTGCTGCAGGCCAAGGAGCACGCCGAGCGGGCCAATCGGGCCAAGAGCGAGTTTCTCGCCAGCATGAGCCACGAGCTGCGCACCCCGCTCAACGCCATTCTCGGCTTCTCCCAGCTCTTCACCCTCGACGAGGCGCTCTCGGAGGAGGGCCGCGACCATGCGCGTGAGATCGAGCGGGCCGGAAACCACCTGTTAACGCTGATCAACGACCTCATCGACCTCTCGCGTATCGAGGTGGGTCAGTTGAGCCTCTCGATGGAGCCGGTGGTGGTGGCGGCGGTGCTGGGGGATGTGTTGAACATGGTCGGGCCGCTGGCGCGAAGTCGTGGCATCGCCCTGATCAATGAGTGCGAGAGGGCGGAAAAGGCGATGGTTCACGCCGACTACGTCCGGTTGCGCCAGGTGCTGATCAATCTGCTGAGCAATGCCATCAAGTACAACCACCCGAATGGCGAGGTGCGGATCACGCTGCAGCCGTTGGCAGGGTGGCTGCAGATCCGGGTCAGCGATACCGGCCCGGGGATCCCGCCCGCCCTGCAAAGTCGCCTCTTTACCATGTTCGATCGCCTCGGCGCCGAGCGTGGTCGTGCCGAGGGGAGCGGGATCGGTCTCTTCGTCACCCGCCACCTGATGGAGGCGATGGGGGGCGAGATCGGCTTCAGCAGCCGCGAGGGGGAGGGGAGCACCTTCTGGGTCTCCCTGCCGAACGACGCCGCGGCGGCCAGCGCCGAGGAGCAGGAGGCGGAGCGGCCGCAGGCGCCCGACACCACCCATCGCCACCAGCGCATCCTGCACATCGAAGACAACCCGATGAACCAGCGGCTGATGCGACAGATCCTCACCCGCCTGGAGGCGATCGAGCTTATCGAGGCGGACTCGGCGGAGTCCGGTCTGGTGCTGGCGCACGAACACCCGCCCTCCCTCATCCTGATGGATATCAACCTGCCGGGGATCGATGGCTATGAGGCGCTGCAGCAACTGCAGGCCGACCCGGCCACCGCCACCATCCCGGTCATCGCCATCTCGGCCAACGCCATGAAGGGGGATGCCGAGCGCGGCCTCGCGGCGGGGTTTGCCGATTACATCACCAAGCCGATCAATGTCCAGCAGCTCTTCGCTGCCATTGCCAGAGTGCTGCCCACGGCCGCCGCCGACAACAACACGCCATAGCTGGAGCAACCACCCCATGAGTCACACGCCAGGGAGTTCATCAGGCAACAATGAAGCCCATTTCCAGGCCCTCTTTGAGCTGCTGCCCGATGGGGTCTTGATTATCGATGCCGAGACCGCCTTGCCGATCGTCTTTAACCGCATGGCTCACCAGCAGCTGGGTTACAGTGCCGATGAGTTTGCCCAGCTGCCGATCCCCGCTTACGAGGCACAGGAGACGCCGGCGCAGGTGAAGCAGCACATCGAGACGTTGATGTGTAGCGGGCGTGACGATTTTGAGACTCGGCACCGGCGCAAGGATGGTTCGTTGATGGATGTGCAGGTCACGGTGTTGTTGATGCAGGATGGGGCAAGGCAGTATTTTCTGGCGGTCTTCAGAGATATTACGGTGCTCAAGGCGGCAGAGCGGCAGCTGACCATCAAGGCCCAGTTGCTCAACGAGGCGCAGCAGATTGCCGGCATGGGTTCCTGGGAGCTCGATCTCGGCAACAACCACCTGATCTGGAGCGAGGAGATCTTTCGCCTGTTTGAAATTGATCCGGCCCGTTTTGCCGCCAGTTACGAGGCCTTTCTGCAGGCTATCCACCCTGAAGATCGCGATGCCGTCAACCTCGCCTACCAGCAGTCGCTGGAGAACCGTCAGCCCTATGAGATCACCCACCGTCTGCAGATGCCGGATGGTCGCATCAAGTGGGTGCATGAGCGCTGCCGTACCGAGTTTGACTCACAGGGACGGCCACTGCGCTCCATCGGTACCGTGCACGACATCACCGATCGTCATCAGGCGCAGCTGGCGCTGCGCCAACTCAACGACGAGCTGGAGGAGCGGGTCAGACAGCGCACTGCGGCACTCAAGGCGGCCAAGGTCGAGGCTGAAGCGGCCAATCGGGCCAAGAGCCGCTTTCTGGCCAGCATGAGCCATGAGTTGCGCACACCGCTCAATGCCATCCTCGGTTACGCGCAACTGATGTCATTGCAGGAGGATGTCTCCGCCGATGTGCGGGAAAATGCCGAGGAGATCTACCAGGCAGGGCAGCATCTGCTGGAGCTGGTCGACAATATTCTCGACTTGACGCGCTTGGAGAGCGGGCATATCGAGCTGAATATCGAGCCGGTATCGTTCGATAGCCTGTTGAACCACGCCATCGCCATCAATCGCCAGTACGCTGCCAGGCAGGGCGTGACACTGAAGGGCGATGACCGCTGTACCGATTTACGGCTGGAGGGCGATCCACAACGGCTGCTGCAGGTGCTGAATAATCTGATCTCCAATGCCATCAAATACAACCATCGCGGTGGGCGGGTAACGATCACCTGCACGGCGACGGACAGTCGTGGAGTGGGACGTATCGAGGTGACCGATACCGGTCCGGGGCTTAGTCACGAACGGCAACAGCAGTTGTTCCAGTTATTCAATCGTCTTGGCTCCGAGATGAGCAGGATTCAGGGCAGCGGGCTGGGTCTGGTGATCGCGCAACAACTGATTAACGCCATGGGCGGGCGGCTTGGTGTCAAGAGCGAGGAGGGGCACGGCGCTACCTTCTGGGTTGAGTTGCCGTTGCGCCAATCCGCCCCGGTAGCATCCGCTACTGCCGGCAAAACAGATACCCCGATGACCGCCGTGCGGCTGTTGGTGGCCGAGGACTATGCGCCGAATCAGGCGCTGTTGCGTCAACAACTGCGACGTCTGGGGTACGGGATGGAGATCGCGGCAAACGGTGTCGAGGCGCTGGAGCGCTGGCAAAGTGGTGACTACCCGCTGATCTTTACTGATCTCAATATGCCGCAGATGGATGGTCTGGAGTTGACGCGAACCATTCGCGAGCGCGAGCGTCAACGGGGTGTGCATACCCCGATCATCGGCATCACTGCCGTCTCGGTGCGTGAGGAGCTGGATCGTTGCCGAGCCGCCGGCATGGACGATGTGCTGACCAAACCCGTCGCGCTGGAGCGTCTGCGCGAGGTGCTCGATAGCTGGCTGGGGACGGCCAGCCCGACGGCGCCGCCAGCCCCCTCCGAGCCACCCCGGTTGGACGCCAGCGCCACCATAGAGATGGAGAGCCAGTTGGCGCTCGACCAGCTTTACGCCCTGTTGGGTGACAGGGACCCACAACAGGCGCGTGAGCTTATCGACTGTTTTCTCTACTCCTCCAGCGAGGGGCTGGATGCACTGGAGTCTGCCCATGTCAGCGGCGAGGATGTGGCGCGGGAGATGCACCGGCAGAAATCGGCGGCACGCACCGTGGGGGCGACGCGCTATGCGATTCGCGCCGAGGCGCTGGAGAAACAGGCCAAGGCGGGAGAGATCGGGGAGCTCTCAACCGGTCTGCGGATACTGCGCCGTAAACTGACCGAGATTAAAAAGGCGGCGAGCGAGCAGCTCGCCGCTGCCCCGCTGCAGCAGCTGCCCCCTGCCGAGGGGATCGCCATCGACAAAAACGCCTGTATCCTCATCATCGACGATGACCCCGTGGTGCTGATGCAATTGAGCACCATGATTAAACGTCTGGGTGTGGCCAAGGTCGGTACCAGTCAAAACGCGCGTGAGGCCCTGGCGATCATCGCGCGCGGTGATCCGCTGCCGCAACTGCTCATCGTCGATCTCAACATGCCGGAGATGGATGGCGTTGAATTCGCCAGGGAGCTGGCCAGCCAGCACTATCCGGGCGGGGTCATTATGGTCAGTGGCGAGCAGGAGCGTACCCTGCAGGCGGCGGAAAAACTGTTTCAGGCCCACGGTCTGAATGTGGCAGGCAGCCTCTGCAAACCGGTCGCCCCGCAGGAACTGATGCCCCTGCTGCGCGCCATCGCCCCCGCCCAGAACAGCACCCGCAACAGAACCGATAAAGAGTATGGCGTTGAAGAGCTGGAGAGGGCGATCACCGGCGGCCAACTGCTCAATCACTATCAACCCAAGGTCGATCTGGCGAGCGGCAAGGTGGTCGGGGTGGAGACGCTGGTACGCTGGAACCATCCGCGTGATGGCCTGATCTATCCCGATCAATTTATCGCCCTGGCCGAGGAGCATGGGTTGATCAATGCGCTGACTCGCGCCGTGATTAACGCCGCGCTGATTCAGGCGGGAGGATGGCGCACACAGGGAATACGGCTCAAGGTCGCCATCAATGTGTCGATGAAAAATCTCGATGCGCTCGACTTCCCCGACGAGATCTCACGTTGCGCCAGCGAGGCGGGGGTTGATCCGGAGGATGTGATACTGGAGATCACCGAGAGTTACCTGATGACGGATCTGCGGAGCACCCTGGATGTCCTCACCCGCCTGCGACTCAAACGTTTTGTCCTCTCCATTGACGATTTTGGTACGGGCCACTCCTCGCTCAGCCAGCTGCGCGACATCCCCTTCGACGAGCTGAAGGTGGATCGGGGTTTTGTCCATAAAGCCTGGCAGGATGAGACCCGCCGCGCCATCTACGAGGCCAGCCTGGGGATGGCTAAAAAGCTGGGGATGCAGGTCGTCGGCGAGGGGGTGGAGACCGAGCAGGATTGGGATTTTCTCTGCCGTAGTGGTTGCGATCTGGCGCAAGGTTATTTTATCGCCAAACCGATGCCCGCCGAGGCCCTTGCCCAGTGGCTGCAGGAGTGGTGTCCTCCCGGTGTGAAGAGCGGTGGCTGATAGCCAGCCCTTCATGGCGGGCGATAAGATGCAACGCCTGCAAACCAGCGATAACGTCATACTGAAAAATAACTGCTGCGGACTGTCGGCGGAGCGATCGAATGAAAAAATTGGTGAACGGGTTCCTCCTTGGTGGGGTGATTTTGACGCTGGCTATACTGACCATCTATCGCCTCTGGCTTTATTTGCCAGCGGTGGCCGTGAGCACGGCGCACGAGGGGCGCGTGGCGCACCGGATTCATGCCCCCGGCACCATACAGGCACGCTATCCGATCACCGTCGGCGCGCGCACTGCCTCGGCCGTCACCGAGCTCCATGCCGATCAGGGCGACAGGGTCGAGCGGGGGGCGCTACTCGCCCTTCTCGATGATCGGGAGCTGGCGGCGCGTCTGGCCGCCGCCCGCGCCGAGTTGCAGCTGGTGCTGGCGAATCATCGCCGCGACCGCGAGCTGTTCGAGAAGGATATGAAGCTCATCTCGCGCAGCGAGCT
The DNA here is from genome assembly GCA_026196575.1 of Gammaproteobacteria bacterium. Classification (GTDB taxonomy): domain Bacteria; phylum Pseudomonadota; class Gammaproteobacteria; order Thiohalomonadales; family Thiohalomonadaceae; genus JAPHSX01. Next base: position 88,735 of record JAPHSX010000038.1, read on the forward strand.
TGATGTCTCGGCGGCGGCCGTGGAGGCCGCCCGGGCGCGTGAAACCGAGGCGCTCGCCACCCTCTCCCATACCCGCATCACGGCACCGGCCGCCGGCGTGATCACGGCGCGCCTGGTCGAGCAGGGCCAGATTGTGGGTGCCGGTACCCCGCTCTTTCGTCTGGTAGACCCCGGCACGCTATGGATCGCGGCCCGGGTCGACGAGTCGGTGGTGGGTGATTTGGCGCCGGGACAGCCAGCGGCGGTCGTGTTGCGCAGTGGTGAAGAGACAGCGGGGAGGGTGGCGCGTATCGGCCGGGAGTCGGATGCGGTGAGCCGCGAGCTGGAGGTCAATATTGCCCTTGATCAGCCACCGGCGCGCTTCGCCATTGACCTTGAGGCGGAGGTCACCATTCATGCCGGAGAGGTGCGCGGGGTGGTGGTGCCGATCGGTTCACTTTCGTACGGTGATGGCGGTCAGGCGGTGCTGGTGATCCGGGAGGGACGCGTCCGGCGCCAGCCGGTTAAGACAGGGATCGACGATGGCCAGTATGTGCTGGTGCGCCACGGCATCAAGGCGGGCGAGCAGGTCGTGACAGTGCCACAGCAGGTGCGGGTAGGGCAGCGGGCCAGGCCGCTGCCGGAAGTACGCTGATGGACCTTGCCGTCAAGGATGTGCGCCACCACCTCGGCAAATTTTTTGCCACCATCGCCGGTGTCGGCCTGCTGGTGGCCATTGTGCTGATCATGAACGGTATCTTTCAGGGCAACATCGCCGATGGTGTCTGGCTTATCGAAAACACCCGCGCCGATCTGTGGGTGGTGGAGCGCGGCCGCGGTGGCCCCTTCAACGAATCCTCGCGCATTCCGACCGACAGTTTTCGCAGCGTGGCGGCCACGCCGGGGGTGGCCCAGGCCAGCCCCTTTATCAGCTATGCCGTGCAGCGCGAGATCGGTGGGCGTGAGCAGCAGTTCACCATCATCGGTTACGACCCCTTTGGCGGGCTTGGTGAGCCGGGGCGGCTCATCGCCGGACGGCCAATCCGCCACGCCCACTATGAACTGGTGGCCGACCTCAAGCTGGGGCTGGCCCTGGGGCAGCGGGTGCGCCTGGGGGTGCATGACTATACGGTGGTGGGGCTGACCAAAGGGGCGGTCGATTCCGGCGGTAATCCGCTCGCCTACCTCTCGTTGCCGGATGCCCAGGAGGTGCTCTACCAGCAGGACAACCGGGCGCTGGAGAGCCAGCGGGCAGGCGATCGCCAACGCCTGGCGCGGGCCGGTTATGCGCCGGCCGAGGTGAACCGGCTGCTGCCGCTGCTCGGCGGCAGCGGTGGCGGCACCATCAATGCGGTGCTGGTGACGCTGGAGCCCGGCGCCGACCGCGACGCAGTGGCCCGCCACATCGAACGCTGGCTCTACCTCAGCGCCTACACCACCGAGCAGGAGCGCGTCCTGATGCTGGAGGGGCGGCTCAAGAAGATGACCGCGATCCTTGGCGTCTTTCGCATCCTGCTGTTGGTGGTGGCGATCGTCATTATCGCCCTGCTGATCTACGTCCTCACCATGGAGAAGGTGCGGGCCATCGCCACCCTCAAGATTATCGGCGCGGGCAACAGCGTGATCGTGCGCCTTATCCTGGAGCAGGCGCTGGTGCTCACCCTCGGCAGTTTCGCCTTCGGCTACGCCCTGACCATCGCCACCCAGGATAAATTTCCGCGCAATCTGGTGCTGTTGCCCGAAGAGACCCTGATCACCTTTATCATCATGCTGGTCGGCGGCGTGCTGGCGAGCCTGATGGGGATCTGGCACGCCTTGCGCACACCGCCTTCACTGGCGCTGGGGGGGTAGTCAGATGGCAGTCCTCAGTGTCAACCACCTCAAGCACGTCTTTGGCAGCGGCGAGCTGGCGGTAACCGCCCTGGAGGAGATCGATTTTGCCGTGGAGGCGGGCGAGCTGATGGCCCTGCTCGGCCCCAGCGGCTCGGGCAAGAGTACGTTGCTGCTCTGTATCAGTCTGATCCTGACACCCAGTGCTGGCAGCATCGAGATTGGGGGTGAGACGGTCTTCAAGGATGGCTGGGCGCACAAGGAGGCGCGCCGTCTGCGGCGTGAAAAGATCGGCTTTATCTTTCAGGGCCACAACCTGATCCCCTTCCTCAGCGCCCGCGAGAACATCATGCTGGCCCTGGAGCTGGACGGGGCGGGGCGGCGGCGGGCACGGCAGCGGGCCGATGAGTTGCTGGACTATCTGGAGGTGGGCCACCGCGCCAATGCCCTGCCGGGCAGTCTCTCCGGCGGCGAGCAGCAGCGGGTCGCCATCGGCCGCGCCCTGGCCAATGAGCCGCCGCTGATCCTTGCCGATGAGCCGACCGCCTCCCTTGATACCGAGCGCGGCGGCCGCGTGATGGAGCTGCTCAAACGCATCGCCCGTGAGCGCAATTCGGCGGTGATCACCGTCACCCATGATGAGCGCATGATTGCCGGCTTCGACACCGTACGGCGGCTGCGCGACGGGCGACTGCTGGAGGCGAGCGGCCAAAGATGAATCTGAATGAGGTGACGCAACATGGCAAAGGTACTCCCGGAGATTGATAGCCAACTGGCGGCATGGATCGCGCAACAGCCGCTCTTTTTTGTCGCCTCCGCACCGTTAATCGGTGAGGGACACGTCAACCTCTCGCCGCGCGGCCTCGACACGCTGCGTCTGCTCGGCCCCCACGAGGCCGCCTTCTACGACCTTAACGGCAGCGGCAACGAGACCGCCGCCCACCTGGCGGAGAATGGCCGCATTACCCTGATGTTCTGCGCCTTTAGCGGGGCGCCGCGCATCCTGCGCCTTTACGGCCGTGGCGAGGTGGTGCGTCCCGGTGATGGTGACTGGACGGCGCTGCGCCGGCATTTTGGTGATGCGCTGCCAGCGGCACGCCAGATCATTCGGATCGCCGTGACGCGGGTGCAGAGCTCCTGTGGCTACGGGGTGCCGCTAATGGCGCTGCAGGGGCAGCGCGACGAGCTGGTGCAATGGTCCGCGAAAAAGGGGGAGGCGGGGTTGCTCGACTACCAGCGGCAAAAAAACCACCAGAGCATCGATGGCCTGCCCGCGCCCGGCATCACCCCGCTTCAGGTAGACAACGGGGAGTAAGGTTTTCGCAAAGCGACCGGGCTATACTGCGCCCCGTTACCTTCACCCTTTTTCATACGGAAACCCTGCCACTTGGTTGCAAACGGAAAAAAACGCTCAATGGAGCAGTGGGTCGCCCTGATCCGCGATCAGGAGATGCCGATCTTCGGCCACACGGTACAGAGCATTGTCAGCGTCGCCGAGGATGATGACGCCCCCGCTGCCGAACTGGCCGGCGTGGTGCTCAAGGATGCCTCACTGACGGCCCGTGTCCTCAAGCTGGTCAACTCCATCTACTACAATCCACAGCGCCAGCAAATGAGCACCATCAGCCGCGCAGTGGTCGTGCTCGGCTTCAACACGGTGCGCAACATGTGCCTCTCCATCAGCCTGGTGGATGCCTTTGTGCGAGGCAATGCCCGCGACCGCCTCACCCACGCCCTGGCCCGCGCCATCCACGCCGCGGTACAGGCCCGCTCCATCGCTATCACACGCGGCGACGACTCCCCCGAGGAGGTTTTTATCGCCACCCTGCTCTACCACATCGGCGACATGGCCTTCTGGTGTTTCAGCGGCGAGGCCGGTGATGAGCTGGACGCGGTAATGAAGCAGCCGGGTTACACCCCGGAGCAGGCGCAACAGGAGGTGCTCGGTTTTCCGCTGCGGGCACTCAGCAACAGCCTGGCCAACGAGTGGCAGCTCTGCACGCTGCTGCAGGATGTGATCAACCACCCCCGCGATGCCGGGGAGCGCGGCCGCAACATCCTCCTCGCCCATGAGGTGGCGGAGAGCGCCGAGAAGCAGGGGTGGGAGAGCCCGGAGACGCAGGAGGTGATTCAACGGATTGCCAAACTGAGCGGCCGCTCCGGCAAAAACTGTATCGATCAGATCCACCACAACGCCCGCGAGGCCGCCGAGATCGCCACCTATTACGGCGCCGCCAGCGCCGCCCAGGCAATCCCCGTCCCCAGCGGCGGGGCACGCACAATGGCGGTGGAACCCGTCATCGACTACCCGCAGCCCGACGGCATGCTGCAACTGAGGATTTTGCGCGAACTCTCAATGCAGCTTGATAGTGGCACCGATCTGAACACGATGATGGAGATGGTGATGGAGGGGATCTACCGAGGGGTCGGCATGGATCGGGTGCTCTTCGCCATGCTCACCCCCGACCAAAAGGGGCTGCGCGCCAAATTCTGCCTGGGGCACGGCAACGAGAAGCTGAAAAACAGCTTCCACTTCATCCGCCTGCCCGAGGCCCGCAACATCTTCTTCGAGGTCATCGACCAGGGCAACAGCATGCTTGTCGACTGTGAGCGGCACAAGGAGCTGCGCGCCCTGGTCGGCAACGCGGTTACCAGCGTCATCGGCCGGTGTCCCTTTCTGCTCTCGGCCGTCGCCATCAATGGCCGCGGGATTGGCCTGTTGTTCGCCGATCGCGCCCTGAGCGGGCGCGCCATGGACGAGGAGAGCGAGGAGAGTTTCAAACACTTCGCCAAACAGGCCAATATGGGACTCGCCCTGCTCGCCGGCCGCCGCTGAGCGAATCGCGGCAATACACAATAATCCCCCTGGTGACAAGCCCCGTGAGGCTCTTTTTTTCGGGGTTATGCACACCAAAAACCAGGCCGGGCACGGATGTCAACAGTCAGGGCGAAATTTTTTCTGCTCGCCACGCCGCCAATGTAACTCACTGATTTTAATGGAAAATAAAATTTGTTCACTTTCTCGCCGATCTAACCGCGCTACAGCAGTGATGCGGCCTGCAACCACTTTACCCCAAACCATCCACAAAGTTATCCACAGTTTTTGTGGATAACCCGACTACCCCAGTCGGGACAACGGGTTAGCGCACTATTGCTAGATTTCCCCTTAAGCATAAAGGCTAAATTGGTGCGGGAATTTTTCCAAAAAAGTCGTGATAAACTCGCCCCATGATCCCACTCATCCTGCGCATCGCCGTCCCCTCCCCCCTACGCCGACTGTTTGACTATCTGCCCCCGCACAACGCGGCCAACCCCATCCCCGGCCAGCGCTATCTCATCCCCTTCGGGCGCGGGCAGAGCGTCGGCATCCTGGTGGCGGTGAGCGACCACAGCGAGCTGCCGCGGGAGAAGCTGAAGGCGGTGCTCAAACAGCTGGATCAGGCGCCGCTGCTCGATGCGCCGATGATGAAACTGTTGCGCTGGGCCTGCGACTACTACCACCACCCGCCGGGGGAGGTGTTCCAGGCGGCGCTGCCGGTGCTGCTGCGCCAGGAGCGCAGCGCTGCCGAAAAGGGGGTGGCCCACTGGCGCCTCAGTGAGGCGGGGGCGGCGCTCGACCCCGCCACCCTCGCCCGTGCCCCGCGCCAGCAGGCGCTGCTCAAATTATTACAGGGGGTGACGCCGTCGGGGCTTACCGCCAGCGCCATCGATCAGCACCAGGAGAAGTGGCTGCCGCTGATGCGCATCCTGGTGGAGAAGGGGTGGGTGGTGCGCGAGGAGCGTGCCGCCAGCGCGCTGGAGCGCGGCAGCGCCAGCGACTGCCGGCCGCCACTCACCGACGCCCAGCAACAGGCGGTAAGCGCCATTAACAGCGACCGCGGCTTTCAGGTCTCACTGCTCGACGGGGTCACCGGCAGCGGCAAGACCGAGGTCTATCTGCAGGCCATTGCTGCGGTGTTGGCGCAGGGTAGACAGGCGCTGGTGCTGATCCCGGAGATCGGCCTCAGCCCGCAGCTGGTGAGCCGCTTCGCGCGCCGCTTTGCGGTGCCCATCGCCCTGCTCCACTCCGGCCTCTCCGATGGCGAACGGCTCAGTGCCTGGCAGCTGGCGGCCAAAGGGGAGGCAGAGATCATCATCGGCACCCGTTCGGCCATCTTTACCCCGATGAAACAACCGGGCCTCATCATCGTCGATGAGGAGCACGACGGCTCGTTCAAGCAACAGGATGGCTTTCGCTACTCGGCCCGTGATGTGGCGGTGGTGCGGGCGCGCCAGCTCAATATCCCCATCGTCCTCGGCTCGGCCACCCCCTCGCTGGAGAGCCTGCACAACGCCCTTGCCGGGCGCTACCGCCACCTGCTGCTGCCGGAGCGCGCCGGCAACGCCATCCACCCGACGATGCGCCTGCTCGATGTGCGCCAGCAGCCGATGGAGGAGGGAGTATCACTGCATCTGCAGCAGGCGATCCGCCACCACCTGGAACACCACGGGCAGGTGCTGCTCTTTCTCAACCGCCGCGGCTACGCCCCGGTGATGATGTGCCACGACTGCGGCTGGGTCAGCCAGTGCCCGCGTTGTGATGCCCACATGACGGTCTATGCCGGCCAGCAGCGCCTGCGCTGTCACCACTGCGCCAGTGAGCGCCCACTCCCCCCGCAGTGCCCCGATTGCGGCAGCAGCGACCTGCGCCCCATCGGCCAGGGGACCGAGCGCATCGAACAGCATCTGCAGGCGCTCTTCCCCGGGCGCGAGGTGCTACGCATCGACCGCGACACCACCCGCCGCAAGGGTTCCATGGATAAACTGCTGGAACAGATCCACGGCGAGAGTGGGCAGCTCCTCATTGGTACCCAGATGCTGGCCAAGGGACACCATTTTCCCAATGTCACCCTGGTGGGGATCCTCGACGCCGATCAGGGACTCTTCAGCGTTGATTTTCGCGCCGCCGAGCGCATGGCCCAGCTCATCATCCAGGTGGCGGGACGTGCCGGGCGGGCGGAGCGCCCCGGCGAGGTGCTGATCCAGACCCACGTGCCGGACCACCCCCTGCTCAAGCTGCTGGTGGAAAAAGACTACGCCCACTTTGCCCTCGCCACCCTGCAGGAGCGCCGGGCGGCCGAACTGCCCCCCTTCTTCCACTTCGCCCTGCTGCGCGCCGAGGCGCTGGAGCGGCAGGCGCCGCTGGCCTTCCTGGAGGCCGCCCGCCACTGCGCCGAACAGCTGGGGCACGACGGGGTGTGGCTGCTCGGCCCCATACCCGCACCGATGGAACGACGCGCCGGGCGCAGCCGCGCCCAGCTGCTGTTGCAGGCGGAGCAACGCGCCGACCTGCACCGGCTGCTCAATAGCTGGGCGGTTGCGCTGGAGGGGATCAAGGAGGGGCGCAAGGTGCGCTGGTCGCTGGATGTGGATCCGGTGGAACTCTATTGACGTCAGGTAACAGCTCTCAGGCTGAGCAGTCACCTGTTGGCTGCTTACACTGGCCTTGCGGCTCTACCGCAAGAGCGGGGATAATGGCCGACCTACTATTCATCGCTACAACCCGGTCTCTATTGCCCCTATGAAAGCCCACCTTCAGCAACTCGTTACCGCCGCCCTGCACGACCTTACCAGTGCCGGGGTGTTCGACTTTGATCTGCCCGCCAACATTGTCATTGAGCGCGCCCGCGACAGCGCCCACGGCGATTTTGCCTGCAACATTGCGATGGTGCTGGCGAAGGCGGCGCGCAGCAAACCGCGCGAGCTGGCGGAGAAGATCGTCGCCCACCTGCCCCCCTCCGAGTATCTGGCCAGGGTGGAGATCGCCGGGCCTGGCTTTATCAACCTCACCCTGACCCCGGGCGCCTATCACGCCGAGGTGGGGGCGGTGCTGGAGGCGGGCGAGGCCTATGGTCGCTCCGCTATCGGTGCCGGCAAGCGGGTGCAGGTGGAGTTTGTCTCGGCCAATCCGACCGGTCCGCTGCATGTCGGCCACGGTCGTGGTGCCGCCTACGGCGCCACCGTCGCCGACCTGCTGGCGGCGGTCGGCTTTCAGGTACACCGCGAATACTATGTGAACGATGCCGGGCGGCAGATGGATATCCTCGCCACCTCGGTCTGGCTGCGTTACCTGGAGCTGGCCGGCGAGAGCCTCACCTTCCCCAGCAACGGCTACAAGGGCGACTACGTCTGGGACATCGCCGCCGGGCTGCACCGCGAGCACGGCGACGCCTGGCGCAAGGTGTCCAGCGAGGTGTTCGACGGCATTCCGCCCGATGAGCCGGCCGGTGGCGACAAGGAGGTGCACATCGACGCCCTTATCATGCAGGCGCGCTCAATGCTGGGCGATGAGGCATATCTGCGGATCTTCGATCGGGCGCTCAATGTGATCCTCGACGATATCCGCAAGGATCTGGCCGAGTTCGGGGTGGTCTACGATGAGTGGTTTGCCGAGCGCTCGCTGGTCTCCTCGGGCAAGGTGGATGCGGCGATCGAGCAGCTGAAGAGATCGGGCCACGTCTACGAGGAGAAGGGGGCGTTCTGGTTCCGCTCCACCGATTTTGGCGACGAGAAGGATCGGGTGGTGGTGCGCGACAATGGGGTGAAGACCTACTTCGCCTCCGATATTGCCTACCACTGGCACAAGCTGGAGCGCGGCTTTGACCGGGTGATCGATATCTGGGGCGCCGACCATCACGGCTATGTGCCACGGGTCAAGGCGGCGCTCACCGCGATGGGTGACAAGGCCGATGCCGACAGGCTCGACGTGTTGCTGGTGCAGTTCGCCATCCTCTATCGCAACGGCGTCAAGGCGCAGATGTCGACCCGCTCCGGCGAGTTTGTCACCCTGCGCGAGCTGCGCGAGGAGGTGGGCAACGATGCGGCGCGCTTCTTCTATGTGATGCGCAAGTGCGAGCAGCACATGGACTTTGACCTCGACCTGGCCAAGTCGCAGTCCACCGACAACCCGCTGTTCTACATCCAGTACGCCCACGCCCGCGTCTGCAGCGTGCTGCGGCAGCTGGCGGAGAAGGGTTTCTCCTACGACCGTCAAAACGGCCTCGACAATCTGGCCCTGCTCGGCGAATCGCACGAACAGGCACTGCTGCGCAACCTCAGCCGCTACCCCGAGGTGGTGGAGGGGGCGGCGCTCAACCACGAGCCGCACCAGCTCGCCCACTACCTGCGCGAGCTGGCCAACGACTTTCACACCTACTACAACGCCCACCAGTTCCTGGTCGATGAGGGCGCGCTGCGCGATGCACGCCTCACTCTCATTCAGGCAGCCCGCCAGGTGCTGGCCAACGGTCTCGGCCTGCTCGGCGTCTCCGCCCCGGAGAGCATGTAATGGCGCGTGACTACGCCAAGCGCACCACCACCCGTAAGCCGCCCCCAAAGCCGCTGCCCGGCTGGTTGTGGCTGCTGGGCGGTCTGTTGGTAGGGCTTTTTATTGCCTTTCTGGTCTATCTGCAACAGCAGGGGGGAAGCCCCTTCAAGGGCACGACCAAACCGGGGCCCGCTGCTACCGATACCCGCGCCGTTACCAAGCCGGTGATCCCCAAGGCCCCCATGACGCCGCCAAAGAGGGAGGGGATTAACTTCGACTTCTACAGCATCCTTCCCGAACAGGAGGTGGTGATCCCCGAGTCGGAGCTGGCAAAGGGCCGGACGATACAGGAGAAGGCCAACTACTACCTGCAGGTCGGCTCCTTCAAGAGCAACGAGGATGCCCAGGCACGGATGGCCGAACTGTTCCTGCTCAACCTCAACCCGACCATTCAAAAGGTGACGATCGACGGTGGCAACAGCTGGCACCGGGTGCGGGTCGGCCCCTACACCGACCAGCGCAAGCTCGACCAGGCGCGGCGGCGATTGCAGGATAACGGCATCGACTTCTTCGTGGTCAAGGAGCGGCAGGGGTAGTCAGTGGCAAACTGGCCGCTATGCACGGGGTCTTTATCCTGTGCGCCCTGATCACCCAACGTGCCTTCCGGCAGTACGGTAGGTAACCCCTTTCAGGTACGGCTACACGCGATAGCGGCTTACCAGGGTGTGCAGGTGGCTGGAGAGCTGCGCCAGATCGCCGCTGGCCATGGTGATTTGGCTGACGCTGTTGCCGGTATCGTCCACGCTCTGTTTGATGGCGCCCACGCTCCGTGCCACATCGGCGGCCACCTGACCCTGCTGCTGCGAGGCGCTGGCGATGTGGGTCGCCATTTCGTGGATGGTGCGAATGGCCGAGGTGATCTCCCCCAGGGCCTTGTTCGCCTCACCGGCGTGCCTGACACCGGTTTGTGCACTCAGCTTTCCCTGTTCCATGGCGGTTACTGCCTGCTGGGTTCCATCCTGGAGTCTGGCGATCATTTCGTTGATCTCGCGCGTGGAGGCTTGTGTGCGTGAGGCCAGTGAGCGTACCTCGTCGGCCACCACCGCGAAGCCGCGTCCCTGTTCACCGGCGCGCGCTGCCTCGATGGCGGCATTGAGGGCCAGCAGATTGGTCTGTTCGGCGATCCCCCTGATTACATCGAGCACGCTGCCGATGCGGCCGCTCTCCTGTTCCAGATTGGCAATGACCGTACCGGTGCGTGCGACCTCGTCGGCCAGCGAGTTGATGGTGGCGACCGTCGCGCTAACCACCTGACTGCCGCGCTTGACCGCCTCTTCTGCCAGTTCGGTGGTCTGTGCCGTCTCCGCGGTGCTGTTGGCCACCTCCTGTACCGAGGCGCTCATCTCCTCGATGGCGGCGGCAACCGTTTCGGTGTCATTGGTCTGCTGCTGCATGCGCCCATCGGTCTCCGCGGTAATGGAGGAGAGCTCCTCGGCGGCGGCGCTCACCTGGGTGGTGGAGCTGATGACCGCTTCAATGACATCCTGGAAGTCGCCGAGCAGTTTATTGAGGTCGTCGCCCATTGCCGCCACCTCATCCTTGCCGCTGGTGGCCACCCGCAGACTCAGGTCATTGTCCCTGCGGATACGCCCCATCGTCTCCATCATGTGATGGATGGGCCGGATGATGGAGCCTGCCAGGGTGGCTATCACGCCGAGTGCGAGCAGGATGATGAAGATGGAAAAGAGGGTGACGGTGGTGTGAAGGGTGGTGATCTTGCCTGTGGCGGTCGCACTGACCGAGGCGACCATCTCTTCGAGCAGGGTCTCGGTCTGATGCACGGTGTCACGCATCTTGCCGTTGAGCCCCTCTTTGCTGCCCATCCCCTTTTCGCGATAGCCGTCGACCAGGGCGTGAAAGTCGCGGGCATAGAGGTCGAGCTGACGGTTGAGTCGCTGCTTTAACTCGCTCGCGTAGGTGGAGTCGGCGATGGCGATCCGCATCCTGGCCAGGTTGTCATCCAGGCTTTTCACATACTTGATATTCTCGCGCAGCATGAAGTCCTTCTCATTGCGGCGCAGGGTCAGCATCATGCCGGTCAGGCGATCGTCGTTGAGTGTCTTCAGTTCACCCTCCACGTTATGTACCGCCTCGCGAAGCGAGCCGTAGAGTCCATCCTTTTCGTGCAGTCCGATCCGTTTCTGTGTCGCGACCAGCTCCAGGAAGATCTGTTGGTACTGGTGCAGAATTTCCGCCAGCCGCTCGGCCGTGCTGTGATCCATGCCGTATTTGGCCATGCCGGTGGCGAGCTCCCCCACCTTGGCGATGAGCGTGGCGTGATCCTCCTTAAAACCCTTTTCATACTTGAGGTCAAAGCGGGCCAGGAAATCCTTCTCGCGGCGGCGCAGCAGCAACATGCCGCTGTTTGCCTGCTCGATGTTGAGGCGTACCGTGTCCAGCCCGGAGGTGACGCGCGTGCTGTATTGCACCAGTGCCGCTTGTAGCAACATGCTGATGGTAACCAGTGCGGCGAGGAGGATGAGGCGTTTTTTTATGGTCATTGCCGGTGAGCTCCTGCTCGGGTTGTTTTTAACCGGTACTCTCCCGCGGACGTCAGCAGACGGGCAACCGATACTGGCGCCAGCGAGGGGGTTCTTGCATGGGGTAAGGAGGCACTCCATCCCTGAGTCATTAGCCCTGTCTCCAGACAGTTGTGTGGCGGGGCCGGGCGTGTGGAGTGGATGCCCGGATAGGGTCTCAGACTAGTAAGCAGGGGTGCGGCTGTCAATACCGGTTCATCACGATCCTTGATGAAGGTCACGTTTTGGCCGGGGTGACAAGGGGGTGTGGAGGAGGGGTGGGAGGGGACTACGCCCCGCTCTTATGGTGCCGTGTCGTCAGGTCTTGAACTGCCCGACCAGCTGGTGCAGTTCGGCGGCGAGCTGCGCCAGCCCTTCGCTGGCCTGTGCGGTACGGGCGGAGCCGTCGGCGGTCTGTGTGGAGAGGGTGTTGATGGTGCTGATGTTGCGGCTCATCTCCGTGGCCACCGCGCTCTGCTCCTCGGCGGCGCTGGCGATAAGGGCGTTCATTTCGTTAATCGAGGCGACCGCGCCGGCGATGGTCTCCAGGGCGCTGTCTGCCGCAGCCGCCTGGGTCACTCCGTCGTTCGCCTGGGCGCGCCCCTGCTCCATCACCGTCACGGCGTTGCGTGTGCCCTGTTGCAGCCTTTCGATCATTGCCTGGATCTCTTGCGTGGATTGGCGGGTGCGCGAGGCAAGGGTGCGAACCTCGTCGGCCACCACGGCGAAGCCGCGTCCCTGTTCGCCGGCGCGCGCCGCCTCGATGGCGGCATTGAGTGCCAGCAGGTTGGTCTGCTCGGCAACGCCCTGGATCACGTCGAGCACCGAGCCGATGTTTTCACTCTCCAGCGCCAGTTGCTGGATGGTGGCGGAGGCGTCTGTGACCGCCTCGGCCAGGGTGTTGATGGTGGCGACGGTGCGGCCGACTACCTGGCGCCCCTGTCGGGTGGCGGTATCGGCCCGGGTGGCAGAGTCGGCGGCACTGGCGGCGTTGTGCGCCACCTCCTGCACCGTGACCGCCATCTGTTCCATCGCCGTGGCGATCTGGCCGGTCTGCGACTGCTGTTGTGTCATGTTGTGGTTGGTCTGTTCGGTGACCGTGGTGAGCGCGGCGACGGACGTCTCCAGCCTGGCACTGGAGAGGGTGACCCGCTCGATGGTGTCGCGGATCTTCGCCACGAAGTGGTTGAAGCCATGGGCGATATCGCCGATCTCATCATTGCTGGTGGCGTTGAGGGCGACGTTGAGGTTGCCCTCACCCTGGCCGATGTCGAGCAGGCTATCGGCCACCCTTTTCAGCGGTCGCGCGATGTTCAGTACACTGATGAGGATGGCGGCGATGGCCACTACCAGACCGAGTAGCATGGCGATGGTGAGCAGGGTGTAGGCGGAGCCCCTGGAATTTTCGGCCTGTGCGGCCTCTGCCTCGACCACGCGGGTGGTGATGCCCTCCAGGGCATCGAGCTGTTGCAGCAGGGTCTCGCTGCTGTCGATAAAGCGTTGGTGGCTGTCGTGAAATTTGATGAAGTGGCTGATGCCCTCACTGGCGCTGGCGCGGTGTTGCTGCAACAGCGTGTGCAATACGTCGATATAGCTCTCGCCTCCATACTTTACCGCAAGGATCGGTTCCTGAAAGGCCTCCAGTTTGCCGAGCTGCACCGTCAATGCCTCAAGCTCGATGGCGGAGTTGTCGAGGGTGGCCACCGCGCGGTCGACCACCACGCTGCCGCTGGTCAGTTGGCGGTAGTCGCGCAGGCGGTTGAGTAGCAGGATGCGCAGCCGCAGCGCCCCGTTGGCGCCTGTCCAGCGCTCTTCGATATCGTGCCAGCTGAAGGCGCGCTCCGCTTCGTCGCGCAGTGCATCCATGGCGTCGTTGCCGAGGCGCTCGACCACCTCGGTAAAGGCCACGAACTCGGCGACGTTTGCCTGCAGGAGGGCGTAGGCCATGGCGTAGTCGTGTGAGGCGGTACGCAGGGCATCACGCCGCTGGCCGAAGATGTCGACCGTCTGTTGCAGCGCTTCGCCGATCTGGGGCGGGATGCGCTCGGCGGCGAACATGCGCCGCAACGCCTCGTCCGCCGCCTGCTGGGCGCTGTCCAGTGCCGGCGGCTCCATCACCTTGCCGGTGCGGGCGGCCTGTACCATGGTATCGATGGCGATAATCTGGCGTTGCAGCGAGATCTTTCCCTCCATGGCGCCATCGGCGGTCTCCCAGGCAGGGCCCATAATGGTGTCGATGGCGGTGGAGAGGCGGTTGACCGAGATAAAGCCGGTGGCGCTGGCGATCAGCAACATCACGGTAATCAGCGCAAAACTGGTGACAAGTTTTGTGGTTAATTTCATTCTGCCCTGCCTGCTCTGTGTTAGTGGATCGGTTACAGCGCGGTGCGGGTGGCTTGGTGGGGTGCGGTGGACTCCCCGCCCACGGCGACGGCGCGAATATTAGTGAAGACTAATTTACTGGTGCAGTGTAGGGGGGGGAGATGTCGGTTTTATGACAAGGGTGGCGCGTTGCCGGGGGTGGTGGTGCCAACCCTTTCGAGCTGCTGTTGCAGGTGGGTGAGAAGTTGTGCGGAGAGCCGTTCCATGTTGGCGATGCTGCTGCCGAGGCCAAGGCGGCGCAGGTCGGTAACGGCCATGCCGGGGTGGCCACAGGGGTTGATGCGGGAGAAGGGGTCGAGATCCATGGCGACGTTGAGGCTGAGGCCGTGGTAGCTGCAGCCGCGTTTTATGCGCAGCCCGAGGGCGGCGACCTTGGCCCCCGCCACGTAGACCCCGGGGGCGTCGGGGCGGGCATGGGCGTCAATGTGGTGGTCGGCCAGCAGGCCGATCACCGCCTGTTCCAGCGCGCTTACCAGCTGGCGTACCCCCATCTTGCGGCGGCGCAGATCCAGCAGCAGATAGACGATGAGCTGGCCGGGGCCGTGGTAGGTGGCCTGGCCGCCGCGATCGACTTCGATCACCGGGATGTCGCCGGGGGTCAGCAGGTGCTCGGCCTTGCCGTTCATCCCCTGGGTGAAGGTGGGGGGGTGTTGCAGCAGCCAGATTTCATCGGTGGTGCTGGCCGTGCGCGCGGCGGTGAAGTCGCGCATCGCGGTGAAGGTTTGCTGGTAATCAACCAGCCCCAGGTGGCGTATCAGCAAGGGGTGGGCAGTGACCGGTGACGGGGAGGGCATCGGGTTTCTCTTGAACGGGTTACCGGAGGCTGCTTGCCCTGGTGCTACAGCGCCATCAGCACCTGCTCGCAGGCGGTCAATTCGTAGTAGATGCTGTCGAGCTGCTCGCGGCTGGTGGCGCAGACGGTGACGGTGACGGCGAGGTATTTGCCGCCGCTGGAGTTGCGGCTGACCACTGCCCCCTCCCCCAGGTCGGGGCAGTGCTTGCGCACCAGCGAGACTACCTGCGCCTCGAAATCGGTGCTGTTCGGCCCCATCGCCTTGATCGGAAACTGGCAGGGGAACTCCAGCGGGCTCTGCGCCTTGTCGCTCATGTTACGCCTCCCGGCCCTCGCGAAAGGCCTGTTTGTACGCCTGATAGTGGCGGCTGATCTCCCCCCAGATGGGGCCGGGACGGCCATTTGCAACGGGCTGGCGGTTCAGCTCGACCACCGGCACGATCTCGCGGGTCGAGGAGGTGAGCCAGATCTCGTCGGCCTGGCGCAGCGCCTCCTCGTCGAGGCGCTGCTCCTGGCACGGGATCTGGTGGCGTTGGCACAGCTCCACCACCAGGTCGCGGGTGATGCCGGGCAGCAGCAACTGCCCGGTGGGTGGGGTGGTGACCAAGCCGTCGCGCACCACGAAGATGTTGCTGGCGGTCCCCTCGGTCACCGCGCCATCGCGCACCATGATCGCCTCGTCCGCCCCGGCCTCAAGCGCCTGCTGGCGCAGCAGGATGTTGGGCAGCAGGGCGATGCTCTTGATGTGGCAGAGCTGCCAGCGGATATCCTCGACGGTGATGGCGTGGCTCGGCGCGGGCGCCTCCGCGCTCACCGCAAGCGGGGTGCTCATGGCAAAGAGGGTGGGCGGGGTGTTGAGGGGGAAACGGTGGTCGCGCGCGGAGACGCCGCGGGTGAGCTGCAGGTAGAGCGACTGGTCGCCACCGCCGTTGCGTCTGACCAGCTCCTCCAGCAGCGTCTGCCACTGCGGGTGGGAGAGGGGGTTGGCGAGGTGGATGGCCTGCAGGCTCTGATCGAGCCGTTGCAGATGGTGCGCCAGACGGAACAGGCGGCCGCCGTAGACCGGAATCACCTCATAGATGCCGTCGCCGAAGATAAAGCCGCGATCCAGCACCGAGACCTTCGCCTCGGCCAGCGGCATGAACTCACCATTCAGATAGACATCGCCCTGTCCGCTCATTGCAGCAGCAACAGCACACTATCCTTGAGGCGCTGCAGCACGCCCCCCTCGGCAACATCGTGCAGGGCGATGAGCGGGCGCTCCGCCAGCAGCTGTTCCCCAAGGTGGATCTGCACGCTGCCAAAGGGCTGGCCGCGGCTGGCAGGGGCGGTAATCGTCTTGTCGACGTTGAGTGAGGCGTTGAGCTGCTTGTACTGGCCGCGCGGCACGGTGACGTAGAGTTCGTCCTGCAGTCCGAGCTTGAGCGACTCGCCCTCCCCCTTCCAGATCCGCATCTCCTTCAGCTCCTGAGCGGCGCCGTAGAGGCGGTGCGTCTCGTAGAACCGGAAGCCGTAGTTGAGCAGTTTCTGGCTCTCCTGGGTGCGTGCCTTCTCGCTCTTGGTGCCCATTACCACCGAGATCAGGCGCATCTGTTCGCGCATGGCCGAGGCCACCAGACAGTAACCGGCCGCCTCGGTGTGGCCGGTCTTCAGGCCATCGACGCTCTCGTCGCGAAACAGCAGCAGGTTGCGGTTGTTCTGCGAGATGCCGTTGTAGGCATAGCTCTTCTCGGCATACCACGCATAGTGACCGGGAAAGTCGCGAATGATCGCCGCCGCCAGCCGCGCCATATCCTGCGGGGTGGTGTAGTGCTCCGGGTGGGGCAGGCCGGTGCTGTTGGCAAACTGGGTGCCGCTTAGTCCCAACCGTTTGGCGTGGGCGTTCATCAGCGGCACGAAACTCTCCTCGCTGCCGGCCACATGCTCCGCCAGTGCCACGCTGGCGTCATTGCCCGACTGAATGATCAGCCCCTTCAACAGCTGCTCCACCGAGACCGTGGTGCCGACCTCGATAAACATGCGCGAGCCGGGCATGCGCCACGCCTTTTCGCTGACGCGCACCTTGTCCTCCAGGGTGATGTGGCCGGAGTCGAGCTCATGCGAGACGACGTAGGCGGTCATCATCTTGGTCAGGCTGGCCGGTTCCAGGCGCTGGGTGGCGTTCTCCTCGGCAATCACCTGGCCACTCTGATAGTCCATCAGCAGATAGCCGGTGGTCGCCAGACTGGGTGGCGAGGGGATGATGGAGGGGGCGGCGGCCTGGGCGATGGTGACAAGGGCGAGGAGCAGCGCAGCGATGGGTAATTTGATGAAATTCATACTCTACTTGACGCGATATTGCAGCGTGTTGGTGACAAGTGGTCGCACATTCTACCGTTTTGCCGGGGGGAAATGAAATGTGGCGCGCTGGCCAACAGCCGGGTTAATCGATGACGATACTCGGTACCCCCATCCCCAGCTCGTTGATGCGTGAGGCGAGGCTGTCGGCCTCCTCAATCGAGACGATGGGGCCGATACGCACCCGGTAGATGTGTTTGCGGTCCACCTCGGTCTGTTGCACCGCGGCGCGGGTGACGTTGTTCAGTGCCAGCTGCGCCCGCAGCGATTCGGCGTTGTCGGCGCTGATAAAGGAGCCGAGCTGCAGAAAGAGTTGATTGGCGGCTGGCGCGGTGGATGCGATGGTGGTGGGCGGCGTTGTGTCGACGTCCGCCGTGGCGCTGGTGATGGTCGTCGGCTGACCGGGTTCGATGGCCCGCAGCTCCACCTTGCCGGTACCGTTCTGGGCGAAGCCGAGCTTGCTGGCGGCGGCGTAGGAGAGGTCGATGATGCGGTTGCCGTGGAACGGGCCGCGATCATTGACCCGCACCACCACGCTCTTGCCATTGTCCAGATTGGTCACCTGCAGATAGGAGGGGATGGGCAGGGTTTTGTGGGCGGCGGTCATCGCATACATGTTGTAGGTCTCGCCGTTGGAGGTCTTGCGGCCGTGAAACTTTTTGCCGTACCAGGAGGCGACGCCGCGCTCGACATAGCCGGTGCTCTGCTGCATTACATGGTAGCGCTTGCCCAATACCACATAGGTCGGCGGGTTGCCGGCGCGGGTACGCTGCTCATGCCGGGGTACGGCGTCGGGCAGGTGGGAGAAGTCCCGCGGTTGGCTGGGGCCGGAGTCACGCGGCGCGAGGCTGCAGCCGCCCAGTAATAGTAGCCCTGCCAGAGTGGCCAGTGTCACCAGTGTGACCCGTGTGATCGATCGCGTGCGGTGGACTCTGCTGATCAGTGACCTCATCTCTCTATCCTGTAACGCGGGCGCTCTTGCGCAGTTCGGCGGCGCGCGAACTCGCTATCGCCTCACTGAGCTGATGTACCGCCATGGCGTAGAGCGGACTGCGGTTATAGCGGGTGATCACATAAAAGTTGTGCAGCGTGATCCAGTACTCCTTCGCCTCCGCGCTGCTGTCGAGGGCGAGGAGGGAGACCTCCTGTGCCGTCGTCAGCGGGTGCTGCGGCTCGATCCCCGCTGCCTGTAGCGTGTCGAGCGCGGTAGACGGTTTGAGCTCGCCGTTAAGGAATGGTTCCATCGCGCTGGCCGTGCCGCGGGCCGGCGTGGTAACCGGCTCATCGGGCCGCCAGTGGTGGCGGTGAAAGTAGTTGGCGACGCTGCCGATGATGTCGGCGGGGTTCTCCCACAGGTCACGGCGCCCATCCTGGTCAAAGTCGACCGCGTAGTGACGGAAGCTGCTGGGGATGAATTGCGGCATTCCCATCGCCCCGGCGTAGGAGCCGAGGAAGCTCAGCGGGTCGCGCTGCTCCTCGCGTGCCATCAGCAGAAACTCCTTGATCTGGCCACGGAAGAAGGGGCTGCGCTGGGGGTATCCGAAGCCGAGGGTGCTCAGGGCATCGAGCACCCGGTAGCTCCCCTTGTGGCGACCGTAGAAGGTCTCCACGCCGATGATGGCGACGATGATGTGCGCCGGCACGCCGTACTCCCGCTCGGCGCGCGCCAGCAGTTCGCTGTGCTCCTGCCAGAAGGCGACGCCGCCGCGAATCCGCGCCTCGGTCAGAAAGATGGGGCGGTAGAGATACCACGGCTTGCTCTCGGCGGGGCGGCTGATGGCCTCGATGATTTTGGGTTGAAACGCCACCTGGCGGAAAAGCTGTTGCAGCGCCGCCGGTTCGAATTGGTGCTCCTGCGCCATCTCGTCGATCAGCTGCCGCACCTCGGGAAACTGCTCGATGAGATCCTGCGCCACGAGGGGCGGGGCGCACAGGGCGAGGGGCAAACAGAGCAGGGGGAGAAGCCGTTTCATCACAAAATATTCAATCCTTCAACAACTTGCGGTGGGTGTGGATAGACATCAGGATACCGAATCCCGCCATCAGGGTCACCATGGAGCTGCCGCCGAAGCTGATCAGGGGCAGTGGCACGCCAACCACCGGTAGCAGGCCGCTCACCATGCCGATATTGACAAAAATATAGATCAAAAAGGTCATGCTGAGCGCCCCGGCCAGCAGACGGCTAAAGCTGTCCTGTGCCTGGGTGGCGATGTAGAGGCCGCGCAGCACGATAAAGAGGTAGAGCGAGAGCAGCAGCACGATGCCCATAAAGCCGAACTCCTCGCCGAAGACGGCGAAGATGAAGTCGGTGTGGCGCTCCGGCAGGAACTCCAGGTGTGACTGGGTGCCATTGAGCCACCCCTTGCCGTAGGTGCCCCCGGAGCCGATGGCGATCTTCGATTGAATGATGTGATAACCGGCCCCCAGTGGGTCGTTCTCCGGGTTGATAAAGGTCAGTACCCGGCGACGCTGATAGTCGTGCATGCCGAAGGTCCAGAGTAGCCAGGAGGCGGGGATCGCCAGCAGTGCCGCACTGCCAATGACACGCCACTGCAGCCCGGCAAAGAGCAGCACGAAGATGCCGGAGGTGGCGATTAGCAGGGCGGTGCCCAGGTCCGGCTGTCTGGCGATGAGCAGGGTCGGCACCAGGGCGATGAGGGTGGCGATGGCGAGGTGGCCAAGACGCGGTGGCAGCGGCTTTTCGGCTAGATACCAGGCGACCATCATCGGTACCGCCAGCTTCATCAGCTCCGAGGGTTGAAAGCGGATGGAGCCGAGGCGCAGCCAGCGTTGTGCCCCCTTGCCGGTGTCGCCGAACAGCAGTACCGCCACCAGCATGATGAGGCCGATGGCGAAGATCCAGTGGGTCCAGCGCAGCAGGGTATCGGGGGCGATCTGGGCAAACAGCAGCATCACCCCGAAGGATACGGCCAGGCGGGTGACCTGGCGCCACAGCTGCGCCTCGTCCTGGCTGACGGCACTAAAGAGGATCACCAGGCCGACCGCCGCCAGCAGCAGCAGCCCGCCCAGCAGCGGCGGGTCGAGATGCAGGCGGCGAAACAGGCCGTGGCTGGAGGAGACATCACTTAGCAACATCGGTTTTTCTCTCCTCGGTGACCGGGTTGTCCTGCAGGTAGCGATCAATTACCTGACGGGCGATGGGGGCCGCCACCGCACCGCCGCTGCCGCCATTCTCCACAATCAGTGCCACCGCGATGCGCGGTTTATCCACCGGGGCGAAGGCGATGAAGAGGGCATGGTCGCGCAGCCGCTTGGCCAGCTCCTCGGCCTCGTATTCGGCATCCTGGCCGAGGGTGAAGACCTGCGAGGTGCCGGTCTTGCCCGCCATCTGATAGCCGAGACCGTGGCTGATGCCGCGTGCGGTGCCATTGGGGTCGTGCACCACCTTGGCCATGGCACGCTCGATGCGCCACCAGTTGCCCTCGTCAACGACAGGCAGCTGGGCCAGGAGGGTGGGCGGCAGGGGGGTGCGCTGTTCGCTACCAGGCTCTTCGATCTCGCGCACCACCAGCGGGCGCATGTGCCTGCCGCGCAGCGCGAGGGTGGCGGTGGCGCTACCTAGCTGCAGCGGGGTGGCGAGGTTAAATCCCTGGCCGATGCTGGTGATCAGGGTCTCGCCGGGGAACCACGGCTCCTTGCGCACCCGCCGCTTCCACTCGCGGCTGGGGAGCAGGCCGCTGGCCTCGCCGCCGAGGTCGCTGCCGGTCTTTGCGCCGAAGCCGAACTGTGCCAGAAAGGTGGAGATCTGGTCGATGCCCAGTTTCAGAGAGAGTTCGTAGAAGAAGACGTCGCACGACTCGACGATGGCGCGGGTGAGGCCGATCTCGCCGTGCCCGATCTTCTTCCAGTCGCGGTAGCGGTGGTCGTCGTTCTTCAGACTGAACCACCCCTTGCAGCTGACCGAGTCGAGGGTGGTGATCTGATTGAGCTCCAGTCCCGCCAGACCGATGAACGGTTTGATGGTGGAGCCGGGCGGGTACTGACCGCGCAGGGCGCGGTTAAACAGCGGCTGGTCGCGGTCGGTGCTGAGCTTCTCGTAGGTGCTGAGCGGCACGCCATTGACGAAGATGTTGGGGTCATAGCCGGGCACGCTGACCAGGCTGAGAATGGCCCCACTCTGCGGCTCGATCGCCACCAGCGCGCCGCGCTCCTCGCCGAAGGCCTGGTGCGCCACCCGTTGCAGGGCGGTATCGATGTTCAGGTAGAGGTTTTTTCCCGGCCGGGGCGGGGTGCGCTCCAGTATCCGCTGTACCCGCCCACGGGCATTGGTCTCCACCTGCTGGTGGCCGATCTCGCCGTGCAGCAGCCCCTCATAGCTCCTCTCCACCCCGATCTTGCCGACGTAGTGGGTGGCGGCATAGTTGGTGGGGTCGAGGCTGGTCAGCTCGTTTTCGTTGATGCGCCCCACATAGCCGACGGTGTGGGCGGTCAGTTCGCCCTGCGGGTAGTGGCGGGTGAGGCTGGAGTTGATCTCCACCCCGGGAAGGCGGTGGAGGTTGACCGCGATGAGCGCCACCTCTTTGTCGTCGAGGCGAAAGCGCAGCGGTACCGCCTCAAAGCGGCGGCGCCGCTGCAGCTCGCGCCGGAAGCGATTTAGGTCATCCTCCTCGACCTGGATCAGTTTGCCGATCTCCTCCAGGGTCCACTCCATCTCCTCTACCCGTTCGCGTACCAGTTCCAGGCTGTAGGTGGGGATGTTTTGCGCCAGGATCACGCCGTTGCGGTCGTAGATGAGGCCACGGGTGGGGGCGAGAGGCTGCACGCTGACCCGGTTGTTGGTGGAGAGGGTGATGTAGTGGTCGTGCTGCAGTCGCTGCAGGTAGAAGAGGCGGCCGAGCAGGATCAGCAACAGCAGCAGGGTGAGCAGCAGGGCGATGATGGCACGAACCTGAAACAGCTGGCGCTCCCGGCTCGGGTTTTTCAGTAAGGTGACCCGCCGTCTCACACTAACGCACCCTGTAGTGGCGACGCAGATCCCGCAATATCACGAACAGCCAGGGCCACAACAGCATGGTGGTGAGTGAAGGGATCCAGTAGCGCAGACTGTCGGGGGATTCGCCAAGAAAGCCCTTAATCCAGATCACCTGCAGCTGCTGGAACAGCACCAGCAGCAGCACCACCAGCGCCTGTTGACCCATCGGATAGACGCGCAGGCGCTGATGCAGGGTGAGGGTGAAGTAGGCGATGAGCGCCAGTGCCATGGCGTACTGCCCCAGCACCGCGCCATGCACCACGTCAAGAAAGAGTCCGGCCAGCCAGCCGCTGCCGACCCCCACCCGTTCGGGCAGTGCCATGCACCAGTAGATCAGCACTATCGTCACCCACTCGGGGCGCAGATAGGTGGCCCACTCCGGTAGCGGGATCAGGGTCAGCATCAGGGCGGTGACAAAGCTCAGAAAGATCACCCAGCCCCCCCGGTGTTGCGCCGACCGCATCACTCTTCACCCTCCTCGGCGGCGGGCCACACCAGCAGCACCTCCCGGGTCTGTTTGAGCTGGGCCAGCGGGGTGGCGCGCACGGTGGCGAAGGGCTCGGTGGGGTTGCGTTCAATCCGGCTTACCCGGGCCACCGGATAGCCGGGGGGAAAGCGCAGCCCCAGCCCGGAGGTGACCAGCAGGTCGCCCACCTCGATGTCGCTGTTGTTGGGCAGGTGGGGGATGTCGAGCTCTTCGCTGCTGGCGGTACCCACCGCCAGGGCGCGCAGCCCGTTGCGGTTTACCTGCACCGGCACCGCATGGCTGGGGTCGGTAATGAGGATGGCGCTGCTGGAGAGGGGGGAGACATGCACCACCTGCCCCAGCACCCCATGGGCATCGAGCAGCGGATGGCCGACAAAGACGCCATCGCTGCTCCCCTTGTTGAGCAGCACCAGCTGACGGAAGGGGTCGAAGTCGACCCGCAGCAGTTCGGCGATCAGCACCCGCTCCCACTGGCGACTGGAGGACTGCAACAGGGAGCGCAGGCGCTGGTTCTCGCTCTCCAGCGCCTCGAACTTCTGCAGCTTGAACTGCAGCGTTAGCTGCTGCTCCCGCAAGGTGCTGTTCTGCTCAAGCAGGGCGTGGCGGCTGGCGAGATTCTCGCTGGCCCAGCCGCCGATGGCAAAGGGGAGGTCGACCAGGTATTGCAACGGGTAGACCACCACCGCGAGGGTGGCGCGGATCCCTTCGAGGTGGTGCTGGCGGTGGTCCAGGGTCATCAGGGAGAGGGAGGCGAGTACCAGCAGGGCGGCGCGAAGGGTGATCGATGGCCCCTGGGCAAACAGCAGTTTAATGGTCTACTCCTCCCCAGGAATGCTGGATGGTTCTTGCGGATTGCGCCCACGGCGGGCGGGCTCCGCGTGGTTCATGCTCAATTCATGGCGAAGATGTCGCCGCCATGCTCATCCATCATCTCCAGGGCGCGGCCACCGCCACGGGCGACGCAGGTGAGCGGGTCTTCGGCGATGATCACCGGCAGCCCGGTCTCCTCCATCAGCAGGCGATCCAGGTCGCGCAGCAGCGCGCCACCGCCGGTCAGTACCATGCCGTGTTCGGCGATGTCGGCGCCCAGCTCCGGCGGGGTCTGCTCCAGCGCGGTTTTCACCGCGCCGACGATGCCGGAGAGCGGCTCCTGCAGTGCCTCCAGAATCTCGTTGGAGTTGAGGGTAAAGCTGCGCGGGATGCCCTCGGCCAGGTTGCGCCCGCGCACCTCGATCTCGCGCACCTCGGCGCTCGGGTAGGCGGAGCCAATCTCCTCCTTGATGCGCTCGGCGGTCGCCTCGCCGATGAGGGTGCCGTAGTTGCGGCGCACATAGCTGATGATCGCCTCATCGAAGCGGTCACCGCCAATGCGTACCGAGTTGGAGTAGACGATGCCGTTGAGTGAGAGCACCGCGATCTCGGTGGTGCCACCGCCGATATCGAGCACCATCGAGCCGCTCGCCTCGGAGATCGGCATACCGGCGCCGATGGCGGCCGCCATCGGCTCCTCGATGAGGTAGACCTCGCGTGCCCCGGCCCCGGCGGCGCTCTCCTTGATGGCGCGCCGTTCCACCTGGGTGGCGCCGCAGGGGACGCAGATGAGGACGCGGGGGCTCGGCTTGAAGGCCTTGAATTTGTTCTCATGCACCTTGCGGATGAAGTGTTGCAGCATCTTCTCGGTGATGGTGAAGTCGGCGATCACCCCGTCTTTCATCGGGCGGATGGCGACGATGTTGCCGGGGGTGCGTCCCAGCATGCGTTTCGCCTCGGCGCCGACGGCGGCGATGCGCTTGGCGCTGTTAGGGCCGCCCTCCTGGCGAATGGCGACCACCGAGGGCTCATTCAGCACAATCCCCTCGCCGCGCACATAGACCAGGGTGTTGGCCGTCCCCAGATCGATGGAGATATCGTAGGAAAACATCCCCTTAAAACGTCCCAGCAGTCCCATAAATTCTCTTCGCTTGTGTCCGGTTCGGTGGCGTACTGATAATGATCGCACTAATGTAACAATCCGGTGGCTCTTTGGGCAAGGCCATAACTGTGATAAGTTGCCCTTTTTGCGTAATAGCCCCCTGTTTTGGAGTCACCCTATGGCACTGGACAAAAGTGATGTCGAGAGCATCGCGCACCTGGCGCGGCTCGCCATCGGCGAGGCGGATGTCCCCGCCTATGCTGAAAACCTGTCGAATATCCTCACCCTGGTGGAGCAGATGAGCAGCGTCGACACCCGGGGGGTGGCCCCCATGGCCCACCCCTTCGAGATGGTGCAGCGCCTGCGCGAGGATGTGGTGAGCGAGGAGAACCAGCGCGAGCACCTGCAACAGCACGCCCCGGCGGTGCAGGATGGCCTCTTTCTGGTGCCGAAGGTTATTGAATGAATTTTTTGCCGCGATTGGCGGCAAACGCACTCTGCTGAAGGGAACCCCCCATGCATACCAAAACCATTGCCGAGCTGGCAGCTGGCCTCAAGGCCGGCGAGTTTACCAGTGAGGAGCTGACGAAGGCCTTTCTTGAGCGCATCAAGGCGCACGATGGTCGGCTCAACAGCTACATCACCGTCACCGGGGAGCTGGCGCTGGCGCAGGCGCGTGCCGCCGATGCGCGTATCGCCGCCGGCACCGCCGGACCGCTGACCGGCGTGCCTATCGCCCATAAGGATATCTTCTGCACCGATGGTGTGCGCACCTCCTGCGCCTCGCGGATGCTCGACCCCTTTATCGCCCCCTACGATGCCACCGTGGTGCGCCGCTTCAAGGAGGCGGGGGTGGTGATGCTGGGCAAGACCAACATGGATGAGTTCGCCATGGGCTCCTCCAATGAGACCAGTTTCTATGGCCCGGTGAAAAATCCCTGGGATCTGAAGGCGGTGCCGGGCGGCTCCTCCGGCGGTTCGGCCGCGGCGGTAGCGGCGCGTCTCGCCCCCGGCGCCACCGGTACCGATACCGGCGGCTCCATCCGCCAGCCGGCGGCGCTCTGCGGCATCACCGGCCTCAAGCCGACCTACGGGCGGGTCTCGCGCTACGGCATGATCGCCTTCGCCTCCTCGCTGGATCAGGCAGGCCCGATGGCGCGCACCGCCGAGGATTGTGCCCTGCTGCTCGGTGTGATGGCCGGTTTTGACGAGCGCGACTCCACCTCGGTGGAGCGTGATGTCCCCGACTACAGTGCCGGGCTCAATAACGACCTCAAGGGGCTGAAGATCGGCCTGCCGAAGGAGTACTTTGGCGAGGGGCTGGAGGCAGCGGTGGCGAGCACCATCGAGGCGGCTATCGAGGAGTACAAAAAACTCGGTGCCGAGGTGGTAGCGATCTCCCTGCCCAACACCCATCTTGCCGTCCCCACCTACTACGTGGTGGCCCCCGCCGAGTGCTCCTCCAACCTATCGCGTATGGACGGGGTGCGTTTCGGCCACCGTTGCGAGAACCCGAAGGATCTGGAAGACCTCTACAAGCGCTCCCGTGGCGAGGGCTTCGGCGCCGAGGTGAAGCGGCGCATCATGGTCGGCACCTACGCCCTCTCCTCCGGTTACTACGACGCCTACTACCTTAAGGCACAGCAGTTGCGCCAGCTCATCTCCAATGATTTTAAAAAGGCCTTCGAGCAGGTCGACGTGATCATGGGGCCGACCACGCCGACCCCCGCCTTCAACCTGGGCGAGAAGGCGGACGACCCGGTGGCGATGTACCTGGCCGATATCTACACCATCGCGGTGAATCTGGCGGGACTGCCCGGGATGTCGGTGCCGGCCGGGCTGGTGAATGGACGTCCTGTGGGGCTGCAGATTATCGGCAACTATTTTGACGAGGCGCGGCTGCTCAACGTGGCGCACAAATATCAGCAGGCGACCGACTGGCACAGCCGTGACCCGGAAGGTTTCAACTAAATTAAATATCCACCGCAAAGGCGCAAAGTACGCAAAGGTTGTGAATGCGAAATAACAGAGATTCAGTGAGCCATCTGCCCAATGCCTCTGCGGATGAGCAAAACACTTCAATTATTTCTTTGCGCTCTTCGCGCCTTTGCGGTGAATAAGGGGTTTTAAAATGGAATGGGAAGTTGTCATCGGCTGTGAGATCCACACCCAGCTCGCCACCAAATCGAAGATCTTCTCCGGCGCCGCCACCGCCTACGGTGCCGCGCCCAATACCCAGGCCTGCGCGGTGGATCTCGGTCTGCCCGGCGTCTTGCCGGTGTTGAACAAAGAGGCGGTACGGATGGCGGTGAAGTTCGGCCTGGCCGTGGATGCCGAGATCGGCAAGCGCTCGGTCTTCGCCCGCAAGAACTACTTCTATCCCGACCTGCCCAAGGGCTACCAGATCTCGCAGTTCGAGCTGCCGATCGTCGGTCAGGGCAAGCTCGCTATCGAGCTGGAGGAGGGCAGCAGCAAGACCATCGGTATCACCCGCGCCCACCTCGAGGAGGATGCGGGCAAGTCGCTGCACGAGGATTTCCACGGCATGACCGGCATCGACCTCAACCGCGCCGGCACGCCGCTGCTGGAGATCGTCTCCGACCCGGACATGCGCTCCGGCGCCGAGGCCTCGGCCTATATGCGCAAGATCCACTCCATCGTCACCTATCTGGGGATCTGCGATGGCAACCTGCAGGAGGGCTCCTTCCGCTGCGACGTCAACATCTCGATGCGCCCGAAGGGGCAAGAGGAATTTGGTACCCGTGCCGAGATCAAGAACCTCAACTCCTTCCGCTTTGTCGAGCGGGCGGTGGAGTACGAGATGGAGCGGCAGATTGCCATCCTCGAGTCGGGCGGCAAGGTGGTGCAGGAGACCCGCCTCTATGACCCGGACCGGGACGAGACGCGCTCCATGCGTTCCAAGGAGGAGGCCAACGACTACCGTTACTTCCCCGACCCCGACCTGCTGCCGGTGGTGGTGACGGATGAGTTCATCGAGGCCGTGCGCGCCACCCTGCCGGAGCTGCCCGATGCCAAGCGCCAGCGCTACATCGGCGAGCTGGCCTTGAGTGAGAAGGACGCCGCGGGCCTCACCGCCGCCAATGCGACGGCCGACTATTTCGAGGCGCTGCTTGCCGCCTCCGGCTGCGAGGCCAAGCTCTGCGCCAACTGGGTGATGGGTGAGCTCTCCGCCGCCCTTAACCGTGACGGTCTGGCTATCGAGGCCTCGCCGGTCAGCGCCGCGCAATTGGGTGGCCTATTGCAACGCATCGCCGACAACACCCTCTCCGGCAAACTCGCCAAGGAGGTGTTCGAGGCGATGTGGCAGGGCGAGGGGAGTGCCGATGCGATCATCGAACAGAAGGGGCTGAAGCAGATCACCGACAGTGGGGCCATTGAGGCGATCATCGACGAGGTGATCGCCGGCAATGCCGCGCAGGTGGCGGGCTATCGTGCCGCCGAGCCGGAGAAGCGCGGCAAGATGATTGGCTTCTTCGTCGGCCAGGTGATGAAGGCCTCGCAAGGCAAGGCCAACCCCGGCCAGGTCAACCAGCTGCTCAAGTCCAGGCTCGACGCATTGTTATAAAAACCATTCACCGCGAAGGACGCGAAGGAGCGCAAGCAAACCTGGTAAGGGTGCTCGCCTCAAACCAACTGGATGTTGGCTTTGAGGGATTATACTTTTCGAGTTACTTCGCGTTCCTTTGCGACCTTTGCGGTTTCATTATTAAATCGGTAAACCATGAGCGATACCCTGCAACGCTTTCTCTTTGAAAATGCCAATATCCGCGGCGAGCTGGTGCAGCTCGATGCCTCGTGGCAGGCGGCGCTGGCGCATCATGACTATCCGCAGAGTGTGCGCGAGCCGCTGGGCGAGATGCTGGTGGCGGCGGTGCTGCTCACGGCGACGATGAAGTTCGAGGGCAACATTTCGTTGCAGGTGCGTGGCAATGGCCCCATCACCATGCTGGTGGTCGATTGCACCCCGCGTCGCGTCGAGGGTGAGGAGGGGGCGCTCTATCACATTCGCGGCATGGCGCTATGGCAGGGCGAGGTGCCGGAGGGTGACCTGCGCAGTCGCTTCGGCGACGGCAGCCTGGTGATCACCATCTACCCCGGCACCGGTGGGCAGCGCTATCAGGGGGTGGTGGCGCTGAGCGGTCACTCTCTGGCCGATGCCATCGATGACTATCTGGAACGATCCGAACAGCTCCCTACCCGCATGTGGCTGCGCTGTAGCGGCGAGCGGGCGGCGGGAATGCTGTTGCAGAAACTGCCCGCCTCCGGCGGGGAGGAGGATGCCGATGGTTGGGAGCGGGTGAATGCCCTTGCCGCCACGGTGCGCGATGAGGAGCTGTTGCAGCTGGGGCAGGGCGAGCTGATTCACCGTCTGTTTCACGAGGAGGATCTGCGCCTCTTCGCCCCCGAGCCGGTGGCCTTTCACTGCCACTGCTCCCGCCAGCGGGTGGCTGATTCACTGCGTGGCCTGGGCCGCGATGAGGTGATGGGTATTTTGAAAAAAGAGCAAAAGATTGAGGTGAGCTGCCACTTCTGTAACCGCCACTACCGGTTCGACGCCGTTGATGCCGCACAGCTGTTTATCGAGCCGCCACCGCCCCCTGCCAGGGGCGTGCCGCACTAGCCCACGGCACCACCACACCCCGTAGGAGCGGTCTGCGACTGCGAAGAATCTGCCACCGCTGTTCGCGACGGAAATCGCCCCTATCTATCCCGTCTTTGGCACCCAGCGCGCCTCCAGTTGCGGCAGGTTGTCGCGGTGGGTGATTACCACCACCTCATCGCCACCCTTGATCTTGTCGTCACCGCCGGGAAGGATGAAGCTGCCCTCACGATAGATGCAGATCACACGGCTCTTGCTCGGCAGTTCCAGATCCTTAAATTCCCCCTCATCGGCCTCATGGGCGACGAAGGAGAAGATCCGTGCCTCGTCGCGGATCATGGTGGAGAGCTCCAGCGGGTCGCGCCCCTCGAACAGGTCGGCAAGAAAGCGGCCGATGGTGCGGGCCGGCACGATGGTGTTCTCCAGCCCCAGTTCGATGCAGATGTGCTCCAGCTCCGGGTCCTCGATGCGGGTGACGATGCGGGCGAAACCGAGCGAGCGCCCCACCAGGCTGGCGAGGATGTTGGTCTGGTCGTTGCCGGTGAGGCAGAAGAGCAGATCGGTGTGCTCGGGGTCGGCCTCGCGCAGCAGCGCCGGTTTGCTGCCATTGCCGTGCAGCAGGCCGCAGTCCAGCTCGCCGGCCAGGGCGTTGAGGTGCGCCTTGTCCTCGTCGATGATCACCACCTCGTGACCGTGCCGCAGCAGCTGCCGCGCCGTCATTACGGTGAGTGAACCGGCACCAATAAATACGGCGCGCATCTAGACCTCCGTCCGTCTTCCAAGCCAGGTGGGGGGATACAATACTACCAGGAGGGCGATGATCTCCAGGCGTCCCAGTAACATGTTGAGCATCAGCAGCGCCTGCAGCTCCCCCTCCAGCGCCGGGCCGCTGATGCCGCTGGAGAGCCCCACCGTGGCGCTGGCCGACACCACCTCGAACAGGGCATCGAGCGGCGGGTAGCCATAGCCGACGAAGATGAGCCAGGAGAGCATCACCAGCAGCAGGAACAGCAGGATCAGCAGCAGCGCGTTCTGAATCTCCCCCCCCTCCAGATCGTGCCCGGCCAGCTGCGTGTTGCTTACGGCATGGTTCGCCAGCGCGGTGCGCCGCAGCAGCAGTTGCAGCAGCCGCAGCAGGATCAGCAGGCGCAGCACCTTGATACCGCCGGCGGTCGAGCCGACACCGCCGCCGATAAACATCAGCACGATCAGGCCGAGCTTGCCAGTATCGTCCAGGGTGGCGATGTCGAGGGAGGCAAAGCCGCTGGTGGAGAGGGCGGAGAGCGCCTGGATGGTGCCGTGAAACAGGGCCTCGTTCCAGGCCATACCCTCCTGGCGTAGCAGCAGGCTCAGCAGTGCGGCACCGAGCAGCGCCAGCAGCAGCAGGGTACGAAATTCGCTATCGCGCCCCAGCTGTGCCAGCCCCTGCTGGCGCACCCGGTAATAGAGATGCAGGGGAATGGCGCCACACAGACCGACCATAATCACCACCATCCCCTGGCTGGCGGAGAGAGCGGCCAGACTACGGTCATGGTGCGAGAAGCCCCCGGTGGAGATCGCCGCGAGGGTATGCAGCAGCGCGTCGAACCCCCCCATGCCGCTGGCCAGCAGGGCCAGCAGTGCGATGCCGGTAAGGCCAAGGTAGACCACCAGCATGCGCCGGGCATAGGTGCGGGTGGTGGTGGCTAGTCCCTCGCCGCTCAGCGGTTCGGCAAGGCGACGGCTGGCAATGTGGTGCCCCAGCAGCAGCGCCACCGAGAGCACCACGATGCCCAGGCCGCCATACCACTGCATCCAGACGCGGGCGAAGAGAAAGGCGGGTGAGGCCCCCTCTACCGAGGGCAGTATGGTGAGCCCGGTGGTGGTGACGGCGGAGACCGCCTCGAACAGCGCTTGTGGCAGGGTGAGACCGGCCCCGCTCATCGGGTAACTCATCAGCAGCGGCGAGAGGAGAAAGGCGAGGGCAACGATAACAAGCGCCTCGTTCTGCTGCAGTTGTGCCGGCGAGGGGAGGCGCGCCAGCAGCAGCGACACGGCCAGCAGCGCCAGCTCCACCTGCAGGTAGCGCAGGCTCAAGGCATAGTCGGCAAAATAGAGCGAGGCCAGCAGCGGCGCCAGCGTCAGCAGCGCCAGCATCACCCCGAGCTGCCCCAGATATTTGCCCAGCACCGGCAGGCGCACCGCATAACTGAGGGCGCGACTCCCCTCACCCACGGCGTGCTATCCGGCTGGGATGCGGCCACATGGCGTTTTTTCTCCTCTCTCCATCGATAGTGTTCACGGACAGAGCGTAGCGCAGCGGGGCCATGCACCACCAGCCGGATTTCATTGATCCCGATCAATTACAGTGCAGGGGCGTTCCATTAAATTGTTTGGTCTTTTCCCACTCACCCCATATTGTTATCCTTTACTGCCATCTCCAGCGCAAAGACTTAACGAGGTTTCCCATGACCAGTGCCCAACAGAAATTCAATGCCGTATCCAGCCCGTTCAATCTCGACAACGACGACCTCTATCAGCGGTGGCGCGACCAGAAGCTCGAAGGCTACCCCACCGGACTGGGTGATCTGCTGGTGGAGATCAACGACCCCCGTACCCTGACGGAGAGCGAGCACGCCGCCCTGCTGCAACGCTGCCGCAAGGCCAACATGGCCCTCTATGCCAGCAACACCGGCACCGATACCGACCCGGAGATCCCGCTGGCGATGGCACGCCGCTTTGGCCTGCAGCAACTGAACAAGAACTGGCTGGCCGATGACAGCGGCCTTACCTCGCTCACCGTGCGTGACGATGGCGTGCGCCAGAATTACATCCCCTTCAGTAACCGCGCCATCAACTGGCACACCGACGGTTATTACAACAGCGCTGAGCGGCAGATCCATGCCCTCAACCTGCACGTCACCCAGCAGGCCGCCACTGGCGGTGAGAACGCCCTGATGGATCACGAGATCGCCTATATCCTGTTGCGCGACAAAAATCCGGAGTACATCCGTGCCCTGATGGGTCCGCGGGCGATGACCATCCCGGCACGCATCGACGAGGGCGGCACCGTGGCCCGTCAGGAGGAGCCAGGCCCGATCTTCATCGTCATGCCCTCGGGCGACCTGCACATGCGCTACACCATTCGCGTCAACAACGTGATCTGGCCCGAGGATGCGGTAAGTCAGGAGGCGCTGGCCTATCTGGAAGAGATCCTCGGCAGCGACTCACCCTACATCTACCGCGGCCGTCTGGAGTCAGGCATGGGGCTGGTGAGCAACAACGTGCTGCACGACCGTGCCGCCTTCACCGACGACGCCACCCACAAGCGCCACTACTACCGCGCCCGCTACTTCGATCGCCTGGCCGGCACCGGCATTGCGGAGATCTATGACCTGTAGGGTCGATGGTTGAGGGCAGCGGCCAGGGGCCGCATTGAAAAGGGGCGCGAAGGCGCCCCTTTTTCGTGCCGTCGTACCCACGCCCCCCATTGTCGTTCCCACGTCGTAACCACCTTCCCGCGTATCGCTGTTTCGGAGCGGCTCTGCCGCGATAGAGGGTGAGGGAGCCACCGGCCTATCGCGCCATAGGCGCTCCTACGGTTTTCCCGCTGCCCCGATGTGAAGAGTTGGTACCTGTGTCAGGGGGCGGGTAGTTACTTCCCGAGTATCGCTGTTTCGTAGGAGCGGCTCTGCCGCGATAGAGGGTGAGGTAGCCACCGGCCTATCGCGCCATAGGCGCTCCTACGGTTTTCACCGCTGCCCCGATGTGAAGAGCTGGTACCTGTGTCAGGGGGTGGGGGAGCGTGGTGAGGCGATAAAGTCAGCGCCAACTTTCCGCCGCATAATAATGGTCGCGCCCTGGCGATAAACAAAATGTTTGCCGCATGGCATGGAAATAATTACCCTTTATGACCAAGGGATCACTGCGGGATGACCAGTGGGCGGCCCCCGCCGCGGCGTGGGGCCCTCCGCGGCAGAGCCGCTCCAACCACTAGCCGGGGGTTTCCATTGCATCGATTCAAGGTGCGCCATCTATTCTACGCCCTGTTTGGAATCATGGCGCTCATCACCCTCGCGGCGGTTGTCTGGGGTGGCCGGGCGGCATGGTATGAGTTCCAGCTCTCCCGCTTCCTGCTGCTCGGTAACGAGCTCTCTGATCTCACCCTTAAGGTCAACACCTCCGCGGCCATGGAGCGTGGCCTGACCAGCGCCATGCTGGCTCGCCCCTCCGAGGTATCCCCCTCCATGTATGCCGAGATGGAACGTCTGCGCAGGCAGAGCGGGCGGCAGGTGGCCGTCACCCTGGAGGCCGCCGAGCGGCTGCTGGCCAGGAGGGTGACGCCCACGCTGCATGGTGCACTGGAGGGGGTGCAGGTGCGTTGGCAGGCGCTGATGGAGGCGCGGCGTGTCGCGGATCGGTTGCTGGAGAGTGACCAGGCGGGCGGGAGCACCGATTTTTATGTTGCCATTACCCACTTTATTGAGGCGACCGCCGCCTTGCGTAATGCCGCGCAGAGTGCGGCGATCGATCGGACATGGGCTCAGAACGGTAACCAGATGTTCAAGGAGAGCATCTATGTAGCCACCGAATATTTTGGCCGCGAACGTGCCATTTGGGGGGTCGCCATCGCCCAGGGGCGCACGCTCACCCCGGCCGGGCGGGATGAGCTGCTGCGCTATCGCAGCATGGCGGAGATGGCGCTGGAGAAGATGGAGCTGGCGATCGTCAGCCTCAGCCATCACACCATCATTGCCGAGGCGTATGCGGCGCTGCAGGAGGAGTTCACCACCCACTACCACCCCTTGCACGATGCCATCCTGGCCGCGAATGACCGGGGCGGCCTCTACCCGATGGATGCAGAGCAGTGGTATCGGGAGGCGTCGATTGGTATCGAGTCAATCATTCGGCTGGGCGCTGCGGTCAATACCGTGCAGGCGCAGGAGGCCGAACAGCGGATGCAGGGCGCAAGCCTCAAGTTGCTGCTGTTTGGGCTCTCCTCACTGCTGGTGGTGACGGTACTGCTGATTACGGCATGGCTGATCCATCGCCGTGTGGTCGTGCCGCTCAAGTTGCTGGAGCGGGCGGCGGAGGCGATTGGTGCGGGCGATTATGCCCAGACCTTGCAGCT
This sequence comes from Gammaproteobacteria bacterium, assembly GCA_026196575.1. Classification (GTDB taxonomy): domain Bacteria; phylum Pseudomonadota; class Gammaproteobacteria; order Thiohalomonadales; family Thiohalomonadaceae; genus JAPHSX01. The sequence goes on from JAPHSX010000038.1 coordinate 123,064, forward strand.
GCAGGGTGGCGACGAGCTGGCCGAGGTGGGCGATGCCTTCGACAAAATGCGCTGCGGCCTGCTGGAACAGATGGCGGCCCGTGATCGGGCAGAGACCCAATTGCAGGCCAGCGCGCGGCGCTTTCGCAACCTGGTGGAGAGCACCAACGACTGGCTGTGGGAGGTCGATGAGGCGGGCCGCTACACCTATGTCAGTCCGCAGGTGAAGGCCATCCTCGGTTACGCGCCGCACGAGGTGCTGGGGCGCTCGCCGTTCGAGCTGATGCCGCCGGAGGAGGCGGCCCGGCTGGAGCCGCTGCTGGCCGAGCGGGTGGCGCGGCGTGAGCCGTTTCGTGCGGTGGAGAATGTCAACCGGCACAAGGATGGCCGGCTGGTGGTGCTGGAGTCCAGCGCCGTGCCGGTGGTCGACGAGGGTGGCGGATTCAGTGGCTACCGGGGTATCGACCGCGATATCACCGAGCGCCGCCATGCCGAGCAGGCGCAGCATGAGTCGGAGCGCCGCTTCCGCGACCTGCTGGAAAACATGCAGCTGCTGGCGGTGATGCTGGACGAGGCCGGCAACATCACCTTTGTCAACCACCACCTGCTGCAGAGTACCGGCTGGACGCGCGAGGAGGTGCTGGGACACGGCTGGATTGAGCGGTTTGTCCCGGCGGAGTTGCACGCCACCCTGCAAGAGACCTATATGCAGGCCATGGCCAGTGATCAGCCGGTATCGCCCCATGAGTATGTGATCCTCACCCGCGACGCGGAGCGGCGCCGCATCGTCTGGAACAGCATCGTGATTCACGACGCCGATGGGCGGGTGGTCGGTTGTGCCAGTGTCGGCAGCGATGTTACCGAGCAGCGGCGCAGCGAGGCGGAGATGCAGAAGCTGCTGCGGGTGGTGGAGCAGACCGATGACGCGGTGGTGATCTCTGACCCCGCCGGCATCATCGAGTATGTCAATCCCGCCTTCGAGCGGCTCACCGGCTACAGCCGCGACGAGGTCGTGGGGGAGCACACGCGCCTGCTGAGTTCCGACATGCACGATGAGGAGTTTTATCGCCGTCTGTGGCAAACCATCTCGGCCGGCAGGCCCTTCCAGGCACTGATGACCAGCCGGCGCAAGGACGGCGAACTGTTCCACGAGGAGAAGACCATCAGCCCGCTGCGCGACACCGCCGGCGCCATTACCCACTATGTCGCCACCTCGAAGGATGTCACCGAGCGGCGGCGCATGGACGAGCAGCTGCAGCAGTCGGAAAAGCTCGCCTCCATCGGCCAGCTGGCGGCGGGGGTGGCCCACGAGATCAACAATCCGGTGGGCTATATCAGCTCCAACATCACCACCCTTGCCCGCTATCTGGAGGAGATCTTCCAGCTGCTCGATGGCTACGAAAGGGCCGAGGCGGCCCTCTGCGATTCGGCCGTGGTGCAGGAGCTGCAGGCGCTCAAGGCGAAGATCGATCTGGCCTATCTGCGCACGGACGTTCGTGACCTTATCGACGAGTCCGGCGAGGGGATCAGCCGGGTGAAGAAGATCGTGCAGGACCTCAAGGATTTCTCCCGCCAGGAGGAGGCAGAGTGGCAGATGGCCGACCTGCACAAGGGGCTGGAGAGCACCCTCAACATCGTCCACAACGAACTCAAGTACAAGGCCGAGGTGGTGCGCGAATTCGGCGACCTGCCGCCGGTGGAGTGCATCCCCTCACAGCTCAATCAGGTCTTCATGAACCTGCTGGTCAACGCCGCCCATGCCATCGAGCAGTACGGCGTGGTCACGGTGCGTACCGGTACGGAGCGGGAGTGGGCCTGGGTGGAGGTGGAGGACAGCGGCAAGGGGATCGCCCCCGAGCACCTCAACCGCCTGTTCGATCCCTTCTTTACCACCAAGCCGGTGGGCACTGGGACCGGGCTCGGCCTCTCCATCTCCTACGGTATCGTGCAGAAGCACGGTGGCCGAATCGAGGTGGAGAGCGAGGTAGGCAAGGGGACCAAATTCCGTGTCTGGCTGCCGCTCAGGCAAGAGCCCGTTGGGACGACAAGCGATGGACAGTAGCCATGAGCGGCAGCTGTTTGACGGGTTGCAGGAGTTATCCGCCGGCGCCTTCCCCAAGGTGTGCGCCAACTGCGGTCGGGTCTTCGAGGATCTGCCGCAGTTTCTGGCGGAGACGGTACCGATCGCCAGGGATCGCAGCGGTCTCAAGGCGAGTGTGGATGATGACGAGCAGCCACTGGTCGAGCTGTTTCGCAACTGCCCGTGCGGCTCGACGTTGATGGACTTCTGCCGCTCGCGGCGCGACGAGACGGCGGATGGCCAGCGGCGGCGTGCCGTCTTTGCCCGCATGCTGGAGCTGTTGGTGGGGCGGGGAATGGCGAGCGAGACGGCGCGCGCCGAGCTGCTCAAGGTCGTGCATGGCGGTAGCGGCGAACGGCTGCAGAGGTTGTTAAAGTGAGGCGGCTTACCCTCGCTCTTGCATGGCGCCTCAGTCGGCTCCCTTCAGTCTCTAGTGAGGATCGCATGATACTCCTTGAACCCCCCATTGGACCTGCCGCACACCATGCGTCGCGACAGATAACGTCGCTGCCGGAAGGCGGGGACGCCTGCCCCGGTGTCGGTATGTGCACTGCCCGCAAGTGGCTGGCCGGGGGTGTGCGATGAGCGCCTGGGCCAGCGACATGACGTTGATTCCCTTCATCTATGACGCCGCCTTTCAGCAATACGAGTGCAGCGTCTCCCGGAGAAACGACGGGTGAGCGTGTGAGGGGGGTTGGCGAAGAGGAGACGGGCCGCCAGCGGCGCTCGGCCCATGGCGCCAGGATCACCCTGGTCAGCACCCTGGTGCTCGTTACCGTCTCCCTGTGCGTCGCGCTGGCGGTTGGCGCGGTGGCCCTGCGCCACCTTCTCGATGGCGAGCGGCGTGCGGTAGGGCTGGTGCTGGATGAGCGCGAGCGTGTCCTGGCCCGTGGGCTGGCGTGGCGGCTGAACGAGGTAGAGGCGGTGGCCACTCGCCTGGCCTATGTGGCGCGCCAGCCACGGGACGCCCGTTTTGATCTGGGCAACGTCATGGCGTTGCTCTCCCGCACCTCCGACTTTCACGCGCTCAGTGTGGTGCGTGCCGACGGCACGCGGCTGGCCGGCTTCGGGCCGGAGGCACCCGACGGCGAACCCCTCTTTGTGTTGCGCACGCGCCTGCCGTCCGAACTGCTATGGGATGGCCACCTCGTGCTGCAGGTTCGCGCGCCCTTCACCCTGGCGGACGGGACCCTGTTGGAGGTGCGTGCCTGGGGGCCGCTCACCGCCTTCAGCGAGGCGATGCACGATGTGCGTGGTCTGCGTGACAGCGGTGAGGTCTTCATCTGTGGCATCGGGACGGCGGAGGCCCTGCAGTGCCTGCCCACGCGCCATCATGCGGAGCCGTTCATGGCAGAGTCCGCGCCGGCGGATCAACAGCTGCCGGTGGCGCGGGCGCTGGCGGGCGAACACGGTACCTCGTTTGGCCGCGACTACCGCGGGGTGGAGGTGCTGGCGGCCTTCAAGCCGGTCGCGCAGACCGGCCTGGGAATAGTGGCCAAGCTGGATGTGGCGGAGCTCTACCCGGCACTGCTGCGCGATCTGGCACCGGTGCCGCTGTTGTGGCTTGGCATGGTGCTGCTGGGGCTGCTCCTGATCCGGCTACAGGTGGTGCCGCTGATCCGTAACCTGGTGCGCACGGAGTACCACTACCGCGCCCTGGTCGAGGCCTCGCCCGACTGGGTCTGGGAGGTGGATCGTGACGGTCTCTACACCTACAGCAACCCCGGGGTGGTGGCGTTGTTGGGCTACGGGCCGGAGGAGCTTGTCGGCAGGAGCCCCTTCGAGCTGATGCCGCCGGCGGAGGCGGCCCGTCTCAAGGCACTGTTCCACGACATCACCGCGCGGCAACAGCCGTTTCATGCGCTGGAGAGTGTGGGCCTGCACAAGGATGGACGGCGTGTCGTGCTGGAGAGCAGCGGTGCGCCGCTTTACGACGGGGAGGGGCGCTGGTGCGGTTATCACGGCAGCGCGCGGGACGTTACCGCCCAGCAGCAGGTCATCGAGGCGTTGCGCCACAGTGAGTTGAAATTCCGCACGGTGGTGGAACAGGCCTCGGATGGCATCGTGCTGCTGGGGCGGGATCGCCGTTTCCTGGAGCTGAACGATGCCGCCTGCCGCCTGCTGGGCGGTAGCCGTGAGCAGCTGCTCGGGCTGCGCCCCGACGATCTCCTGCAGGCCGACAATGTGGCAGAGATGTTACGCACGGTGGTGGCGCTGCAGCAAGGCGGCAGCGCCAGGACGCTACGCCATTTGCGCCGCCTGGATGGCCACGCGATCACTGTCGAGGTCAGCAGTCAGGGGTTGAGTGACGGTCGGGTGATCTCCCTGCTACGGGACGTTACCCGGCAGCACGAGCAGGCGCAGGAGCTGCAACGCAGCGAGCAACTGAAACGCACCATCGTGGAGGTGCTGGCGGAGGGGGTGGTGGTACATGATGTGTCCGGGGCGATCGTGGAGATTAACCAGGCGGCAGCGGCCATGCTGGGGCAGGACGGGAGTGAGGTGCGGGGCCGTGATTCGCTGGACCCCGTCTGGGCGGTGATCCACGAGGACGGTAGCCCGTTTCCCGGCGAGACGCACCCGGCCATGGTGACCCTGCGTAGCGGCCAACCCCAGCGCGGCGTCATCATGGGGGTGTTGCGCCCGAATGGCCAGCGGGTGTGGTTGTCAGTCAACAGTGCGGTGCTGCGCGATGGCGCGGCGGGCGAGCCGTTGGGGGTGGTCGCCTCGTTTCAGGACATCAGTGTCCAGCGCGAGTTGGAGCAGGTGTTGCGCGGCTCGCGGGAGCGGCTGCGCGTCCTGACCAGCCACCTCCAGCAGGTGCGCGAAGAGGAGAAGGCGACCATCGCGCGCGAGGTGCACGATGAGCTGGGCAGCACGCTGACCGCGCTCAAGATGGATGGCGCCTGGCTGCAGCGGGCGTTGTCGCCCGCGCAGCCACGGCTGCACGAAAAGCTCGATGCAATGATGGCACTGGTCGATTCGGCGGTGGCCAGTGTGCGCCGTATCGTCACCGAGCTGCGCCCCACCGTGTTGTATGACCTGGGGTTGCGGGTGGCCATCGAATGGCTGGTGAATGACTTCGCCTCCCGCAGCGGTCTGCGCTGTAGTCTGGGGCTCTACTGTGACGAGATCGCCCTCTCCGAGCCGGCGGCCCTGGCGGTATTTCGCGCCCTGCAGGAGTCGCTGACCAACGTGGCGCGCCATGCCCAGGCCACGACCCTGCATGTTGATTGCTGGATCGACGACGCGCTGTTTCATCTGACGGTGAATGATGATGGCATCGGCATGCCTGACGACAAGGAGACGGCGGTCACCTCCTTCGGCATTCGCGGCATGTATGAGCGGCTCGGGGAGGTGGGCGGCAGGCTCTCATACCACGGTGCGCCGGGTGAGGGCACACTAATCGAAATGGAGGTGCCACTGATGGCGCCAGAGGGTGATGCAGAATGATACGGATAATTATTGCCGATGATCACGCCATCGTGCGGCGCGGCGTGCGCCTCATCCTGGAGGAGGCGGGCGATATGGCGGTGATCGCCGAGGCGGAGAATGGCGCGCAGGTGCTGGCGCAGTTGCGCCGCGAGACGGTGGATGTGTTGCTGCTGGATATCGCGATGCCCGGTGCCAACGGGTTCGAGGTGCTGCAGCGCCTGCAGTGCGAATTTCCCACCGTGGCGGTGCTGATTCTCAGCATGTATCCGGAGGAGCAGTATGCGCTGCGCCTGCTCAAGGCCGGGGCCGCCGGTTATCTGACCAAGGAGTCGGCGCCGAACCTGTTGGCGCAGGCGGTGCGCGAGGTGGCGGCGGGACGGCGCTTTATCGGCCAGCGGGTGGCGGAGCTGCTGGCCGACAGGCTATCGGGTGGCGAGCGGGACGATGCGCTGCATCTGCGCCTCTCCGATCGCGAATACCAGGTGTTGTGCCGCATCGCCTCCGGCCGCACGCCAACCCAAATCGCCGAGGAGATGGCGCTTTCGGTGCGCACCGTCAGTACCTACCGCAGCCGTATCCTGGCCAAGATGCGGATGAAGACCAACGCCGAACTCACCCACTACGCCCTCAAGCACGACCTGATCGACTCGTTTCAGGCGTAGGGCAGCGCCCGTCTGTAGTACAAAAACGGACGGCAGCATCGTAATAGACACCACCGCTGAATCATCCTTTTCACCATGGCAGCCTGCTGCCGCCTTGCCGATACTCGATCGCACATGACAACACCATGGGCCGCAGGGTATGCGTATCTACATTATCGAACACTCTGACATCATCGTCTGGCGCCTGGTGGAGCTGCTCCAGGGGCTGGAGTGCGCGGAGCTGGTCGGCCGGGCCATGGGGAGAGAGGTGGCGCGGCGCGAGTTGCCGAATGTGGCCCCCGATGTCCTGATCCTCGACATGCACATTGTTGAGGGCAGGGGGTTTGAGGTGCTGGACTTTGCACAGCGACTGGCAAAGCGCCCCATCACCATCGCCCTGGCGGATGAACCCTCGCCGGAGTACCGCGCCGAATGTCTGCGCCACGGCGCGGACCATTTTTTCGATAAAACCAATGAATTCGCCGGTGTGCGGGCCACCCTGGCCACCTTGCTGCAGGCAAGGTGTACACCGCCTGAAACAGTACAGTCACCAGCGCCGCTGCGCACTTGGCAAGGGAAGTGAGATGACTTTTTCGTACAACATCGAACAGTTACCCGTGGTGGTCGGGATACCGACGGTTACCGCTGTTGCCGGCGCCCTGGCCCTTGTCGTCGCGGCGCCCCTGTCGTGGTTGACACTGCTGTTGGGCGTGGCGCTGCTGGCGCTGGGCAGCAGCGGCGGATTATGGCTGCGCCAGCGGTGGCGTGCGCAGCTGGCAGAGCTGCGCCGCGCCCAGCAGGAGGCGGAGGCGGAGGCGCGTCAGGGGATCTCGGGGCTGGACAAGGTCTGCGAGCAGGTGTTGCCGATCTGGTCACGGCAAATCACCACCGCGCGCACCCAGGCCGAGGGGGCAATCACCGACCTCACCGGACAATTCTCCGACATGGCGGTGCGACTGGGGCACGCCAGTGAGGCCTCGCAGCGTGTTTCCGGCGGGCAGGGCGGTATCGACGCCACCACCATTCTGGTGGACAGCAACACGCGGCTGACCGAGGTGATGCACTCGCTGAAGGTGGTGGTGACCAGCCGTGATGCCATGCTGAACGAGGTGCAGGGGTTGCTGAGCTACACCGCGGAGCTGAAAAAGATGGCGTCCGAGGTGGTGGCCATCGCCCAGCAAACCAATCTGCTGGCGCTCAACGCCGCCATCGAGGCGGCACGCGCCGGTGAGGCGGGGCGGGGCTTTGCAGTGGTGGCCGATGAGGTGCGGCTGCTCTCCAGCCGCTCACGCGAGACGGCGAACGTGATGACGCAACGGGTGCAGTTAATCAGCGATGCGATTGTCGGCGCCTGTGATGCCGCCGAGCGTTCGTCGGATGCGGAGAACGAAAACATGGGGCACTCCGAAGAGTCGATCCGCACGGTGCTGACCAATTTTGAACACATCATGCAGGAGCTGACACAGTCGGCGGTGCAGCTGCGCACCGAGAACGATGCCATTCGGGAGGAGATCTCCGGCGTGCTGGTGGCGTTTCAGTTTCAGGATCGCATGAGCCAGATTCTGCAGCAGGTGTGCGACAACATGGGGGCGCTGCGTGACCATGTGGCCGATGCCGATGCCGCCTGCAGTGCCGATCGGCACACAACCATCGATGCGGAGCAGTGGCTGACCGACATGGCACTCAGCTACACCACCGGCGAGCAGCGCAACAACCACCACCACACCACCGGGGTGGTGGCGCCAGCACAAGCCGAAGTGACATTTTTTTAAGGGGGCAGCATGGGCAAGACAGTAATGGTTGTGGATGACTCCACCTCGCTGCGTCAGGTGGTGGCGATCGCGCTGCGCGGCGCGGGTTATGAGGTCATCGAGGCCAGTGATGGCAAGGATGCGCTGGGCAAGCTGAACGGCAGCAAGATTCATCTCATTATCAGTGACGTCAACATGCCGAATATGGACGGCATCACCATGGTCAGGGAGGTGAAGAAGATGGCCAGCTACAAATTCACGCCGATCATCATGCTCACCACCGAGGCGGAGGAGGGCAAGAAGATGGCGGGCAAGGAGGCGGGTGCCAAGGCCTGGATCGTCAAACCGTTTCAGCCGGAGCAGATGCTGGCGGCCGTGGCCAAACTGGTCCTGCCGTAGGTGAGCGCGATGGCCGCTACCCCACAACGTGATGCCGCCTGCTCCCTGGCGCCAGAGGGTGAGATGACCATCTACACCGCGGCGGCGCTGAAGGAGCGGATGCAGTCGCTGTTTGCCACATGCCAGGGCATTGATCTGGACCTCGCCGCGGTGACCGAATTTGACAGTGCCGGCCTGCAGCTGCTGTTACTGGCGAAGCGGGAGGCCACCGACGCCGGCAAGGAGCTGCGCCTGCTCAACCACAGTCATGCCGTGCTGGAGGTGCTGGAGCTGTGCAATCTGGCGGCCTATTTCGGTGATCCGGTCGTCTTGACCCCGAGCCGCGAAACATCGCGAAACATAGGGAGTTGACCATGGATATGGAACAGGTACTGCAAGTCTTTCTGGCCGAGGCCCGCGACCTGCTGGAGGCGATGGAGAATGGCCTGTTGTGCCTGGAGGCGACGCCGGACGACGAGGAGGCCATCAATGCGGTCTTTCGCGCCGCGCACACCATCAAGGGCTCGGCCGGGCTGTTCGGTCTGGACGAGATCGTCGCCTTCACCCATGTGGTGGAGAATGTGCTCGATCGGGTGCGTGATCGGGAGGTGACCATGGATAACGATCTGGCGGCACTGCTGCTCAGGTGTCGTGACCACATCACCCGGCTGCTCGACATGGCGGAGGAGGGGGTGCGTCCGGATGCTGAAACGCAGGCCATGGGGGCCGAACTGCATGCGGCGCTGCAACTCTATCTGGCGGCGGACGCGGCCCCCGCAGGCGGCGTGGCGGTGGTCGCCGAGCCGCCGCTGTCACAGGAGCCGGGAGCGGGCGGGCCGGTGGCGAGTGACACCTGGCATATCTCGTTACGCTTTGGCGCCGATGTGCTGCGCAACGGCATGGACCCGTTGTCCTTTCTGCGTTACCTGAACCACCTCGGGGAGGTGGTCTATGTCACCACCCTGTTCGATGGCCTGCCGCCCGCCACGCAGATGGAGCCGGAGAGCTGCTACCTGGGGTTTGAGATCGAATTGCGCAGCGATGCCGACAAGGAGAGCATCGCCAATGTCTTTGAGTTCGTGCAGGACGATTGCCTGATCCGCATCTTGCCGCCACACAGCCGCCTGGGAGAGCTCATCGCCCTGCTTCACGAACTGCCGGAAAGCGACCACAAGGTGGGCGAGCTGCTGGTGCAGAGCGGCGCCCTGACCCGCCGAGAGCTGGAACAGGCGCTGGCGTTGCAGCAGGTCTCCGTCGGGGAGCAGGGCGCCAGGATCGGCGAGATCCTGGTGGAGCAGGGGGCGGTTCATCACGAGGTGGTGAACGCCGCGCTGGAGAAGCAGCGCCAGGGGCGTGACAGCAAAGGCAGGGAGAACTGCTTCATCCGTATCCAGGCCGACAAGCTCGATCAGTTGATCAATCTGGTGGGCGAGCTGGTGACCCTGGGTGATGGCGTCAATCTGCACGCCCAGCGGCTGGAGGATGAGCTGCTCTTTGAGTCGGCCTCGGTGCTGACCCGGCTGGTCTCCGATATTCGCGACAGCGCGCTGGTGCTGCGCATGGTCCCGATCGGCGAGACCTTTAACCGCTTCCGCCGGGTGGTGCGTGATGTCGGCCAGGAGTTGCAGAAGGATATCGCCCTGGTGATCAACGGCGCCGAGACCGAGCTGGATAAATCGGTCATCGAAAAGATCGGTGACCCGCTAATGCACCTGCTACGCAACGCCATGGATCACGGTATCGAGGCGGCGGAGGCGCGGCGCGCCCAGGGCAAGCCGGGCGGCGGCACCGTGAGCCTCAATGCCTACCACGATTCCGGCTCCATTGTTATCGAGGTGGCCGACGATGGCGCCGGCATCAATACCGGGCGGGTGCGTGCCAAGGCGCTGGAGCGCGGCCTGATTCAGGCGGATCAGCCCCTCACCCAGCAGGAGATCTGCAACCTGGTCTTCGAGCCGGGCTTCTCCACCGCCGAGCAGGTGACCAATCTTTCCGGTCGCGGTGTCGGCATGGATGTGGTGCGCCGCAATATCGAGGCGCTACGCGGCACCGTCACGATGCAGAGTGGGGAGGGTGCCGGTACCACGGCCCGCATCCGTCTGCCGCTGACCCTCGCCATTATCGACGCCTTTCAGATGGGCATTGGCGACAGCAGCTATGTCGTGCCGCTGGAGGCGGTGGTGGAGTGTGTCGAGCTGGATGAGCCGATGCGGCACGAGGCCCACGGCAATGACTACATCCAGCTGCGCGACGATGTCCTGCCGCTGCTGCGCCTGCGCGACATCTTCGCCATTCGCGGCAAGCAGCCGTCGCTGGAGTATGTGGTGGTGGTGCAGTTTGGCAACCGGCGCGCCGGTCTGGTGGTGGATCGCCTGTTCGGTGAATTTCAGGCGGTGATCAAGCCGGTCGCCAAGCTGTTCGGTACCCTGCGCGGCATCGGCGGCACCACCATTCTGGGCAGTGGCGAGGTGGCGTTAATCCTGGATGTCGCGGCGCTGGTGCAGCGGATCACGGTGCGTGATGCGGCCGCACGCGCCCCGGTGCTGGCGGTGCAACGGGCCGTGTCGGCGGGTTGAATTCAGGGACAGAGCATGTCCTGCAAAGAGGAGTGGAGAGATGAAATGGTTGAATAACGTCAAGTTACGGACACGGCTGTTGATCATTGTGACAGTGCCGGTCATCGGGTTGTTGTTCTTTTCGATTATCGGCGTGAGCGAGAAGATCGGTGTCGCGGGCGAGATGGGGCGCATTGCCGCGCTGGCCTCGCTCTCGACCCGCATCGGCGATCTGGCCCATGAGATGCAGAGTGAACGCGGCATGAGCGCGGGTTATCTTGCCAGTGGTGGTAGCCGCTTCGCCGCCGAACTGCCGCAGCAGCGCAGCCAGACCGACAAACGGCTCACCGCGTTGACCAGCACGCGCCAGGGGCTGGAGGCGGAGGTGCGTGAGATGGTCGCCGAGCAACTCGACGACATACAGTCCAGTCTCGACCGCCTGGTCGCGGAGCGCGGCCGCATCGACAGCGGCAACGCGACGTCCGCGCAGGCGGTGGGCTACTACAGCAGAACCATTGAGCAGCTGCTGGCGGCGACGCAGCTGGTCACCACCCTGAGCACGGACAGCGAGGTGGCGCGTCTTGCCACGGCCTATTCGGCGTTTCTCGATACCAAGGACCACGCCGGTATCGAGCGCGCCATTCTGGCCGGGGTCTTTACCGCGGACAAATTCAGCGCGGAGTCGTTGCGGCGCTTTTTCGTCAATGGCGCCAACTACGATGACCACCTGCAATTTTTTCTCTCCTTTGTCACCCCGGAGCAAGGCGAGACGCTGCTTGCCCGCCTGAGTGGCGCGCAGGTGGAGAGTGTCGAGCGCATGCGCGGCATTGCCACCGAGCGGGCCGGGCAGGGCCGTTTCGGGGTCTCCGCGGCCGAGTGGTTCGAGGCGGCGACGGCCAAGATTGACCTGATGAAGGGGATTGAGGATCGCCTGGCCAGCGAACTGCTGACCATGTCGGACACAAAACGGGACGAGGCGCGGCGGGTCATGTTCCTGTTTATGGGCATGGTGGCGCTATCGTTGCTGGCCACCGGGGTGTTAACCCTGTTCACCGTGCGCAGCATCATGGGTGAGCTGGGCGGAGAGCCGGCCTATGTGGCCGAGGTGGCCGGCCGTGTTGCTGATGGTGACCTCACCGTGGTGGTGGCCACCGGCGCCAATGACCAGCGCAGCGTGCTGTTTGCCATGCGATCCATGGTGGAGCGGCTGGCTGGCATCATCAGTGAGGTGCGCAGCGGCGCCGATGCGCTGTCGAGTGCCTCGGAGGAGGTGAGCGCCACCGCCCAGTCGTTGTCGCAGGCGGCGAGCGAGCAGGCGGCGAGCGTCGAGGAGACCAGTGCCTCGGTGGAGCAGATGAGTGCCTCCATCAGCCAGAATGCGGAAAATGCCAAGGTCACGGACGGCATGGCCACCAAGGCGTCACAGGAGGCACAGGAGGGGGGCACGGCGGTGCTGGACACGGTGGCGGCGATGAAACAGATCGCCGACAAGATCGGCATTATCGATGATATCGCCTACCAGACCAATCTGCTGGCGCTTAACGCCGCCATCGAGGCGGCGCGGGCCGGTGAGCACGGCAAGGGCTTTGCCGTGGTGGCGGCCGAGGTGCGCAAACTGGCCGAGCGCAGCCAGAAGGCGGCACAGGAGATCAGTGGCCTGGCCGGCAACAGCGTGCAGATGGCGGAGAAGGCGGGTACGTTGCTGGGGGAGATCGTGCCGGGGATCACCCGCACCTCGGATCTGGTGCAGGAGATCGCCGCCGCCTCCGACGAACAGTCTACCGGCGTCGCGCAGATCAACAGCGCCATGGGCCAGCTCAGCCAGGCCACCCAGCAGAACGCCGCCGCCTCGGAGGAGCTGGCCGCCACCGCCGAGGAGATGAGTGGTCAGGCGGAGCAGCTGCAGCAGTTGATGGCCATGTTCCGTGTCGCCGCCGAACAGGTGTCGGCGCCGGTATCACAGGCAAAACGGCAGGTGGCCGCGCCGGCGGGCGGCCGCAAAGTGGCGCGCGAGCCGGTGCTGGCGCCCGCCACCGTGGCAGACGGCGACTTTGTCCGGTTTTAGGAGGCAGTGGTGATGGGTGCACTAATGGAACAGCGTGAGAGCGCAGTGACGGCAGACGATCAACAGACCCAGTATCTGACCTTCATGCTGGGCAGCGAGACCTTTGCCATCGCCATCGGTCACATCAAGGAGATCATCGAGTACAGCGACAGCGGCCTGACCACCGTGCCGATGATGCCCGACTTCATTCGTGGCGTGATTAACGTGCGTGGCAGCGTGTTGCCGGTGATCGATCTGCGCCTGCGCTTCGGCCATCAGGCCTCGCCCATCACCAAGCGCACCTGCATCGTCATCCTCGAAGTGGGTGCCGATGACGAGGCGCAGGATATCGGGGTGATGGTGGATCAGGTCAATGAGGTGCTGGGTGTCGAGGAGCGGGATCTGAACGGCGCGCCATCGTTCGGTACCAGCATTCGCGCCGATTTTATCTCCGGCATGGCGCGCATCGAGGGTCAGCTGGTGGTGATCCTGGATGTGGGCAAGGTGCTCTCGGTAGATGAGATCGCGCTGCTGGCGCAGGCGGGCGACGCTGGCTGATGGTCAGTCGCCTCTCTTTGCGGGTCGTGGCTAGTGGATTGGTAACGGGATGAAAACATGGAAACCTACGCAAACACCGAGATCAGCGACCAGGAGTTTGGTCAGTTTCAGGGGCTGATCTACCAGCTGGCCGGCATCAATCTGCCGCCCTCCAAGAAGGCGATGGTGTGCAGCCGCCTTGCCAAGCGGCTGCGTGCCCATCGCCTGCAGAGCTTTGGCGACTACTACCACCTGCTCTCGCTGCAGCACCATGCCGATGAGGTCAAGGTCCTCATCGACCTGCTGACCACCCACGAGACCTATTTCTTTCGCGAAATGGCGCACTTCGATTTTCTGCGCGAGCAGGTGCTGGCCTCCCGGAGCCGGGGGCGCACCCTGCGCGTCTGGAGCGCCGCCAGCTCCACCGGCGAGGAGGCCTACAGCATCGCCATGCTGCTGGCGGAGCAGCTGGGTGGTGCCGCGTGGGAGGTGGTCGGCACCGACATCAGCAGCAAGGTGATTGCCACGGCAAGTGAGGGTGTCTACCCCATGGAGCGGGCCAAAGGTATTCCGCAGCGCTATCTGGAACGCTTCTGTCTGCGCGGCGTCGGCCGACAGGAGGGGACCTTTATTATCGACGACGCACTGCGCGCGCGGGTGCGATTCACCACCGCCAACATCTGCGAGCCGCACCCGGAGCTGGGGGCGTTCGACGTGGTCTTTCTGCGCAATGTGCTCATCTATTTTGATCAGGAGACCAAGCGTCAGGTGGCGTGGTGCATCGCGCGGCAGTTGCAGCCTGGGGGCCACTTTATGGTTGGCCACGCGGAGAGCATTAACGGCATGGCGGATGGCATCCAGATGGTCAGGCCCTCCATCTACCGCAAGCGGGCGGCGGGGTGAGCGCGCAACGTGACCTTTTTCTGCTGCCGGGCGGGCTGCATGTGGGCGGCGCGGAGGTGCGGGTGCATACGCTGCTCGGCTCCTGCGTGGCGGTCACGCTGTGGAGCCGGCGCCACCGGCTGGGCGGGATCTGCCATTACCTGCTGCCCAGCCATGAGCTGAGCGGGCGCGGCGCGCAGCCGCTGGTTGACCACCCCCCGGGTCATTACGGCACGCAGGCGCTGGCCTGGCTGCTGGAGCAGCTGGGCCAGCGCGGTGTCATTGCCGCCGAACTGGAGGCCAAGATCATCGGCGGCGGGGCGTTGTTCGAGCAGCCGGGGGCCGGTGGCGGGGTGGGGATGCAGAATAGTGCCCTGGCGCGCCATTTTCTCTATACCGCCGGGGTGGTGGTGGTGGCGGAGGATGTGGGCCGGCGGGGTTACCGGCGGCTGGTGTTCGACATGGGCGATGGTGCCGTGTGGGTGCGCTATAACGATATTACTCCCCAGGTGGCAGTGTGATGCGCAAGATTAAGGTCATGGTGGTGGATGATTCGGCGGTGGTGCGGCAGGTGATGCAGATGATGCTGCTGGCCGAGCCGGACATCGACTATCTGGGGGCGGCCTCCGATCCGGTCTTTGCCATCGACAAGATGGCGCATCAGTGGCCCGATGTGATCGTGCTGGATGTCGAAATGCCGCGCATGGATGGCATTACCTTTTTGCGCAAGCTCATGCGTGAACACCCCACGCCGGTGGTGATCTGCTCGTCGCTGACGGTAAAGGGGGCGCAGACCACGCTGCAGGCGCTGGAGGCCGGTGCGGTGGAGGTGATCACCAAACCGCAATCGGGCCTGCGGGACTTCCTGCAGGAGTCGTCGCGCGAACTGCTGGGCGCCATTCGCGCCGCGGCGCAGTCCAACATGCAGGCGATGCGCCCGCGCCCCGCATCGACAGCGGCGGCGGTGCCGGCCAGGTTGACCGCCGATGTCATCCTGCGCGGCACGCAGGGCACGGCGATGGCCGAGACCACCGATCGTATCGTCGCCATCGGTACCTCCACCGGCGGCACCCAGGCGCTGGAGGCGGTGTTGCCCGCCCTGCCGCGGGTCTGCCCCGGTATCGTCATCGTGCAGCACATGCCGGAAAAATTTACCGCCTCCTTCGCCCAGCGTCTCGATAGCCTGTGTCAAATCGAGGTGCGCGAGGCGCAGCATAATGATCGCCTGCTCCCGGGCCGCGCCCTGATCGCGCCCGGTGGCCGGCACATGGTGCTCAAACGCAGCGGCGCGCAGTATCACGTCGAGGTGGTGGATGGGCCGATGGTCAACCGCCACCGCCCGTCGGTGGATGTGCTGTTTCGCTCGGTGGCGAAGTACGCCGGCAAGAACGCCACCGGCATCATCATGACGGGCATGGGTGATGACGGCGCCCGTGGCCTGAAGGAGATGCGCGAGGCCGGTGCCTTTACCGTCGCCCAGGACGAGGCGAGTTGCGTGGTATTCGGTATGCCGAAGGAGGCGATTCGTTTTGGTGCGGTGGAGCGGGTGGTGCCGCTCGATGGCGTGCCGGCGTTGATCGTGGCGGCGCATGGCACCGGGCGATGAGGGCGGGGGTGGCGTGATGCACGCGCTGATCGAACAGCAGTTAAGCGACTGTTATGCCGCCGGGGTACCGGCGGATGAGGCCACGAGGCGGTTCATTCAGGCGGTCAACCACGCCTACCTCAATGCCGACAAGGAGCATGCCCGGCTCGCACAGGCATTGCAGGAGAGCGCGGTGGAGTTGACCCGGCGCAACACCGATCTCGCCTCGCAGTTGGAGGAGCGGCAACGCGCCGAGCAGCAGCTGGAGGGGTTGCTGTTACTGCTTGGCACCACGCTGGACTCCAGCGCGGACGGCATCGTGACGCTGAGCCAGGATGGCCGCATCCGGCGCTTCAATGAGAGCTTTGTGCAGATGTGGTGCATCCCGGACGAGATCCTTGCCTTCTGGCGCCATGATGAGGTGATGGCCCACATCCTGGCGCAGGTGGCGGCGCCGGAGGAGTTTCTGCAGACGTTGTGTGAACTGATTGACCACCCCGAGACGGAGCGCAGCGATATATTGACCTGTCGCGACGGCCGCGTGTTCGAGCGGCGCGTGCGGCGGCAGCCGCTGGGTGTCGCTGGCGTCGGACGGGTGCTCAGCTTTCGTGATATTAGCGCCCAGGTGCGCGCCGAACAGGAGCAGAAGGCGCTGCTGGCGCGGTTGCAGGAGGCGCAGAGCCAACTGCTGCAATCAGAAAAGATGGCCGCCATCGGCCAGCTGGCCGCCGGGGTGGCCCATGAGATCAATAACCCCATCGGTTTTGTCAGCTCCAATCTCTCTACCATGCAGGGGTATGTGGAGGGGGTGTTCAGCCTGCTTGCCGCCTACGGTGAGGCCGAGGCGTACCTTGTGCAGCAGCCGCAGCTGCTGGCCCGGCTGGCGCAGCACAAGCAGGAGGTGGACCTGGAGTACCTGCGCGAGGATCTGGCCAGCCTGCTACGGGAGAGCCGTGAGGGGGTGGCGCGGATCAGGCAGATCGTACAGGACCTCAAGGACTTCTCCCGTCCCGATCAGGCGACATGGCAATGGACCGACCTGCACGCCGGACTGGACAGCACCCTCAACATCGTGCGCAACGAGGTCAAGTACAAGGCGGAGGTGGTGCGTGAATATGGCGCCATGCCGCCGGTCGAGTGCGTGGCCGCGCAGCTCAATCAGGTGTTTATGAATCTGCTGATCAACGCGGCCCATGCCATCGAGGGGCAGGGAGAGATCCGGCTGCGCACCGGTCAGGCGGATGGGCAGTGGGTCTGGGTCGAGATCGGCGATAACGGTGCCGGCATTGCGCCGGAACACCTGCCACATATTTTTGAACCGTTCTTCACCACCAAGGCGCCGGGCAAGGGCACCGGCCTCGGCCTCTCCATTTCGCACGGTATTGTGCGCAAACATGGCGGACGCATCGAGGTGGAGAGTGAGCCGGGGGTGGGGACCCGGTTCCGGATCTGGTTGCCGGTAAACGCAGCGCAAAACCTTGCCATGTAGCTTTGGTCTGCAATATGTTAAAAACATAGGGAGTGGGTAACTACTCCCCCGGGTATTGCTGTTTCGTAGGAGCGGCTCTGCCGCGATAGAGGGCTGTTTCGTAGGAGCGGCTCTGCCGCGATAGAGGGTGAGGGAGCCACCGGCCCATCGCGCCATAGGCGCTCCTACGGTTTTTATCGTTGCCCCGATGTGGAGGGGTGGTAGCGATGGCGATGTCAGGGGGTGAGTAGATACGGGAGTGGACGATAAGACGGTGGTGTTGCGCGGCGGGGTGGATGATGGCTGAACGGGTTTTGTTGCTGGTCGACGATGAGGAAAATATCGTGCGCTCCCTGATGCGCCTGTTGCGGCGGGACGGGTACGAGATCCTGAGCGCCACCAGCGGTGCCCAGGGGCTGGAACTGCTCGATAGCCACAAGGTGGGCGTGATCCTCTCCGATCAGCGCATGCCCGGCATGATCGGCTCGGAGTTTCTGGAGCAGGCCAAGCAGCGCCAGCCGGAGACCATCCGCATCATGCTCTCCGGCTACACCGAGCTGGAGTCGGTGACCAATGCCATCAACCGCGGCGCCATCTACAGGTTTCTTACCAAGCCCTGGGACGACGAGCTGCTGCGCGAGAATGTGCGTCAGGCCTTCGAGCAGTACGAGCTGCGTGCCGAGCGGGATCGTCTGGCGCAAGAGTTGCGCGAGGCCAATGCGCAGCTGGCCCGGGCCAATCTTGGCCTGGAGTCACGGGTCGCCACCCAGGGGCGGGAGCTTGAACTGCACCACCGCCTGCTGGAGCTGTCGCGGGAGGTGCTGGAGCACCTGCCGGTCGGGGTATTGGGGGTCGGGGATGACGGCATCATTGCGGTGGCCAACGGCCGGGCCCATGCGTTGCTCGGTCAGCCGCTGGGATGCCTGCTGGGGCAGGATGCCCGCGACGCCCTGCCGCCGGCATTGCAGCGGCTGTGCATCGGGGCCGGCGGCACCCTGCCGACGCCAAACGATGTGGAGGTGCAGCTGCTTGCGCAGGGGCCGCCGCTGCGCGTCCATTGCGAGCGTTTGGGGGAGGGGGCGATGGCGCAAGGTGATGTGTTGGTGCTGGTGCCGGGGGGATGTGGGCGATGATGCGAATTGAACAGCGACCGCTGGCGCAGGTGGCGGCGGGGGAGGTGGTGGCGGCCGACGTGGTGGATGGTCAGGGCAACATGCTGCTGGGCGCAGGCGGGGTGGTCAATGCACGCATCCTGGAGCAGCTGGCACGGCGTGGCGTGGTCTCGCTGCCGCTTCTGGTGGAGGTGGCATTGAGCGCGGAGGAGGTTGCGGCGCGGCGCGCGGCGCTGGAGGCGCAGCTCGATGAGCAGTTCGCCTGTGTGCGCGGGCAGCCGTTGATGGAACAGCTGCTGCAAACGGTGCTGCGCTACCGCCTGGGGCACGCCTGATGGCGCTTGCCGGGGGGAACCTGGACGAGCGCCTCGGCGCGTTGCCGCCGCTGTCACCGGTGGTGGGTGAGTTGTTGTCCCTGCTGCAGGCGGCCGCCGTCGACATTGGCGCGGTGGAACGGGCGATACATCACGAACCGGCGCTGGCGGGGCGGGTGCTGCGGCTGGCCAACTCCTCGTTCTTCGGCTTCTCCGGTCGTATCGGTACCCTGCGCGAGGCCTGCATGCTGCTTGGCAGCCGCACCCTGCGCCAGGTGGTGCTGGCGGCGGCGGTGATGCAACAGATGACGGTGGATGATATCTTGCTCGATACGCGGGCGCTGTGGCGACACGCCCTGGTCACCGGTGCCATTGCCAACAGGCTGGCGGGCACGCTCGGCGCCGACCCCGAGCAGGCCTTTACCGCGGGGCTGCTGCACGATATGGGCAAGCTGGTGCTGGCCGCCTACTTTGCGGTGGAGTACCGTCAGGTGTGGCAGCATCATGCCGCGAACGGCGGGTTGCTGCAGGAGGCGGAGCAGGCGGTACTGGGCTTCGACCATGGCGCCATCGGCGAGCGGTTGGCCCGCAAGTGGCACTTCCCCGAGGAGCTGGCACTGGCCGTGGGTCGGCACCACTGCCCCGGCGGTGATCGCCTGGGCGACCTGATCCATCTGGCCAACGTGCTGGCCCACGCCCTGGGCTACGGTGCCACGGACAAGATCCCGCCGCTGCAAGAGGCAGCATGGGAGCGGCTGGGGCTCGGCTGGGAGCGGTTGGAACAGCTGTTGCCGGAGCTGGACCGCGAGGCCGGCGAGGCGGCGCGATTCGAACTTTGAGAAAGGTGAAGCTGCATGGTGAATGAGACCACCACCGGGGGCGAGGCGCCGCCGGCGGGAACGCTGTTGCTGGTGGATGACGAGAGCAATATCCTCGCCTCGCTGCGGCGCCTGTTCCGGCCGTTGGGCTACACCGTGCATACCGCCGAGAGCGGCGCTGCCGGGCTGGCCATTCTGGAGCGGGAGCCGGTCGACCTGGTGATCTCCGACATGCGTATGCCGCAGATGGATGGCGCGCAGTTCCTGGAGCAGGTAGCGCAGCGCTGGCCGCAGGTGGTGCGCATCCTGCTTACCGGTTATGCCGATATCACCTCCACCATTGCCGCCATCAACAAGGGGCAGATCTACGGCTATTTCAGCAAGCCGTGGGAGGACAACGAGATCAAGCTGGCGGTGCAGCATGCCCTGGAGCAGCAGCGGTTGCGGGCGGAGCGGGATCGGTTGCTGGCCCTGACGCAGCGCCAGAACGAGGAGCTGGCGGATCTCAACGCCAATCTGGAGCAGCGGGTGGTAGCGCGCACCGAGGAGCTGCGCCAGACCAATATGTTCCTGGAGCTGGCCCATGAGCAGTTGCAGGAGAGCTACTACACCGCCATTCCGGTGTTTGCCAACCTGGTGCAGCTGCGCGAGGGGTCGGGCGGTGGGCACGGCAAACGGGTGGCGGAGCTGGCGCGGGAGATCGCGACCCACCTGGGGCTGGAGGCGGACGATGTGCGGCACATCTATTTTGCCGGCCTGCTGCACGATGTCGGCAAACTGGCCTGGCCCGACGCGCTGTTGCGCATCCCCGCCGCGAACCTGAATGCGGCGCAGCGCAAGGTGGTGGAGAAGCATCCCATTACCGGCCAGGCCATCCTGATGGGGCTGGAGCCGCTGCACAAGACCGGACTCTTCATCCGCCATCACCACGAATATTACAATGGCAAGGGCTATCCCGATCGGCTGTGCAGCGAACAGATACCGCTGGGCGCGCGGATTCTGGCGGTGGCCAACGACTATGACGGCCTGCGCAGCGGCACACTGCTGGGTGACGAGCTGAGCCCGCTCGATGCCCGCGCCTTTTTGCTGGAGCGCCGCGACAAACGCTACGATGGCGCGGTGGTGGATGGCTGCATCGCCGTGCTCGGTGCGCGCGAGCGTGGCGAGAGCATGGTGCGCGAGCTGCGGCTGGAGCCGGAGGCGTTGCGCCCGGGCATGACGCTGTCACGCGACCTGCTGAGTCACGATGGCGTGTTGCTGCTGACCAAGGGGTACCGGCTGACCGAGGCGCTGGTGCGCAAGCTCAACTCGTTCGAGCGGGAAGAAGACAAAAACATCATGGTTCATGTGCTGGTGGAGGAGGAAGACGATGTATCGCATCATGCTGCTGGATGACGAGCCGAATGTGTTGCGCGCACTGGAGCGGCTGTTGACCACCCCACGCCACACGATTGAGACGTTCGACACTGCCGAGGCGGCCCTCCACCGTGCCCAGAGCACCGTCTTCGACCTGGTGTTGTCGGACTACCGCATGCCGCGCATGGACGGCGTGGAGTTCCTGACCCGTTTCCGGGCGTTGCAGCCCGACGCCATGCGGCTGATCCTGAGCGCCCACACCGACTGGCAGGTGCTGCTGGCGGCGCTCAACCAGGCCGAGATCTACCGTTTTTTGCCCAAGCCGTGGGATACCGATGATTTGCGGATCGCCATCGCACGGGCGCTGGAACACCGCGAGGTGTTGATGGAGAACCGCCGCCTTGCCGATCAGGTGCGGCGCCAGCAGGCACAGCTCAGTCGTCAGGAGGCCGCGTTGCGTGAGCTGGAGAGCTCCCATCCGGAGATCGCCCGCGTGAGCTGGGGCGAGGATGGCTCGGTGTTGCTGGATGAGGATGCCATCGAATAGCCATGGCCGAATACGACGGGGAGGCGCAACGGCTCACCGTCAAGCTGATCTATTACGGCCCGGCGCAGAGCGGCAATACCACCGACCTTGCCGCTTGCCCTCTCCGCGCCCTTTGGCCTGCCGTTCAAGTTCAAGCTGTTTACCGTGCCGGGACAGGTGCAGCACGACAGCACGCGCAAGGCGGTGTTGTCGCGGGTCGACGGCGTGGTCTTCGTGGCCGATTCACAGCGGGCGCAGGGCGTCAACAACGGTGCCGCCTTCGACAACCTGGCGGAGAACGCCGCACGGGTAGCGCTGGAACAGTACGATCTGATTCAGAAGAGCCGGCATCTGCAACAGGAAAACAGCAAAAAGACGCACGGGATCCGGGCACTCTTCCGGTTGGCGAGCACCCTGACGACGAGAAAACTGGGGCCACTGTTTGCACCGGAGCACCTGGACGGCGTCTTTCAGGCCCAGGGCTGTCGCCATTGTGGCGGCTCCGGTTACCTGGGGCGGGTTGGCCTGTTCGAGGTGCTGGTGCCCGATGAGGAGATGCGCCACCTGACGACCAGCGGGGCCAGTATGCTCGAAATCAAGCGCATCGCGCGGGCGCAGGGGGACCGCAGCCTGCTGGAGGATGCCCGTGACAAGGTGGTCGCCGGCCTGACCGATTGCGCGGAGATCCTGCGGGTGTTGGGGCCGCAGTAGCTCAATGGCGGGGGTGGATAAGCGCCGCCGATGGTGGGGTGGTGGGACAGTTGTAGTGTTCGATGGAAAACAGATGTCGGGGCGGGGGGAGTGATGATTAACGTTACGGTAAGTGAACTGCAAAGCATTCAGAAGACCATCAATGGCGCCATCGCCATGCATGGCAAATGGCTCGATAACCTGCATCGTACCTTTGCCTGCGGCCTCGCCCCGGCGGACAACGATGTGCTGGAGGATGCGCACAGACATTGTGCCTTCGGACACTGGTTCTACAGCAAGGCAAATGCCGGGTTGCGGCAGATGCCGGCCTTTGTCCAGGTCGGAGAGCTGCACCAGTCGATGCACCGAACGGCGCGGGAGATCTGTTTAAAGCTCAGGGCGCTCGGCAAGGTACCGGTCAGTGATTATGACGTGCTGACAGGTGAGGTGCAGCGATTTCGCGAGTCGCTTGAGGGCATGCTGAACAAGGTGAACTACACGCTGCAGAATGTTGATGCCCTGACGGGGGCGATCACCAGCGAGCGCCTGTTGCCGGACATCAGGGGTGAACAGCAGCGGCTGCATGAGAGCGGGCGCCCCTACAGCCTGTTACTGGTCGATATGGATGTAAAGGATATCAACCAGCGCTACGGCCATGAGGTCGGTGACAAGGTGTTGCGGGCGGGCGTCGATGTTATCCGAAGGATGTTGGGGAGTGGCGGCAGGGTCTACCGTTACAGTGGCGCGGAGTTTGTCATCTGTCTTCCCGGAAAATCCCAGGAGGATGCCGAGGGGGTCAAGGAGGAGCTGTTGCAACATATCGGTGCGGGCTCGAGCGCCGTGATCGGCGCGCCGACGGGGGCGTTGAATATTCACTACGGCATCGTGATGCTGGAGGCGGGGGCCTATCTGGAGGAGCTGATTGATCGCTGCGCGAGATTGACCTACACCTTCGATTTTGAGAGCACCCCCCTCGCGGACGAGACGCAGGAGCCCGATGCGAGCCCCGACGTGATCCCCGAGACACCAGCGCCATCCTGATCCACATAATGCGGGTGGGTTGGCGTAGGAGTGCCTCTGGCGCGATAGGGGGAGTGGGCATGATGCAGGTGTCGCGGTAGGCCACCCCTGTTTCGGCATACGGTTTGGTGGTGGGGGTGGCCACATCGCGGCGGAGCCGCTCCTACGGGATTGCGGCGAAACACACCACGCCAACGGGATCGTAGGGGCGCCTCTGGCGCGATAGGCGTTTTACCCCTGTTCGCTCAGGGCGCCGCTGGGGCAGACGGCGACGCAGTCGCCGCAGCTGCTGCAATTCGTCTGCGCGAGCGGGGTATCGTTGGCGCCGAAGGTGAGGCGGATGGCGGCGCCGCGATTAGCCCGGTTGATCACCCGCTGGTCACGGCAGGCGCTGATGCAGCGGTCGCAGTGAATGCACTTGTCTGGTTGGTAGCGGATGTAGTCGGAACCGTTGCGCACCGCTGTATTCGACTGTTGCAAGTAGAAGCGTGCCTCGGTGACGCCCAGCGTTTGCGCATAGGCGCGCACCTGCGGGCTGAGCGTGGCCAGGCCGCCATGTTCGGCGATGATGAACTCCAGCAACACCTGGCGTGCGTGCAGGGTCTTCTGGCTGTGGGTCTCCACCTCCATGTTGGGCTCGACCACCGTGGAGCAGGCCGGCAGCAAACGCGACTGCCCCTTCACCTCCACCGAGCAGATGCGGCAGACCGAGCGCGCCTCCAGCCCCGGCAGATGGCAGAGGGTGGGGATCTCGATGCCCTGCTTCGTGGCCACCTGCAGCAGGGTCTGCCCGGGTTTGGCCTGCACCAGCTGTTTGTTGATCTTCAGGCTAATCATGCGGCTTTTTTCCGAAATGATGCAGCCAGGTGAGTAAAGGCGCGGGCGCCGCACGTCCGAGTCCGCAGGTGGAGGTCTGCTGCAGGGTGTGGGCCACGCTGTGCACCCAGTTCAGATCGGTATTGGAGAGCGGCGTGTCACGCAGCGCGGCGGCGAATTTCGCCAGCTCCTGGGTGCCGACGCGGCAGGGGGTGCAGCGGCCGCAGGACTCGGTCTTGAAGAATGCAATGGCGGCGGCCATCTCGGCCAGCGGGTCGCGGCTGGTGTTGAAGACGCGCAGCGTGCCGGAACCCACCTGTACCCCGAGCGGCGCCAACGCCTCGTCGTCATAATCAACGTTAGTCAGCGTGGCAGGGATCAGCCCGCCGGAGATGCCGCCGATCTCAACAAAGCTGAGGTCATCGGCCCGGGCCCGTTGCAGGATCTCCGGCAGCGGCTCGCCCAGCGTGATTTCGTAGATGCCCGGCTCAGCCACATCGCCGAGCAGGGTGACCAGCTTGGGGTGGCGGCCAGCGAACAGCTCCGGGCGGACAAGTAGCAGCGGCAGCCAGCTCAGGGTCTCGACGTTGTTGATGATGGTCGGTTTGCCCCACAGCCCCTGCTCATGAGGAAAGGGCGGCTTGAGGCGCGGCTCGGCGCGCTGGCCCTCCAGGTAGTTGAGCAGCGCGCTCTCCTCGCCCGCCACATAGAGGTCCACCTCCGGGCCATCCACCAACTGGATATCGAGACCGTCGAACAGTGCGGCGTTTTCGTTCAGCACCGCCTGCAATGCAGCGCGGCACTCACCATAGGCGCTGTTGAGCACCAGGCAGGCCTCGCGGATGTGCAGCACGCGGCAGGCAAGCGCGATCCCCTCCAGCACGATCTGCGGGTAGTCGCGCAGCAGGAGGTAGTCCTTGAAGGTGTCGGGTTCACCCTCCATGCCGTTGACCACCAGGTAGCGTGGCTTGTGCGGGATGGCCGCCTCCCACTTCTTCACCAGTGGCAGGTGCGAGCCGCCGCAGCCGCGCAGGCCGCTGGCGAGGATCTGTTTCAATACCGCCACCGGCGTGGTCTCACCGTTCTGCAGGCGCTGTAGCGCGCGAAAGCCACCAGCAGCGGCGTAGGCGGCAAAGCTGGAGGGACCACGGCCGACGATCGCCGGCACGGCCTTGGGACCCTGGTCGTGGCCGGGGGCATAGAAGGAGCGCACGCCATACGGCTGGTTAAAGGGCACGTTGCCACCTCCTGCCGTCGAGCCACGGTACGGTGAGATTCATGAGCAGGATGGCGTACATCTCCGCGCCGGGGATGGTGGTGTGGATGCGCCCCAGCACCGAGAGCACACCGACACCGACGCCGAAGATAATGCCGCCGCGCACGGTGTTGGGCGTGGTCTCCGGCGCGGTGAGAAAGAAGAAGGCCATCAGCAGGGTGGGGCCGCCGAGCAGGTAGACCAGCGGCTGCGAGATCCAGGGCGCGTGGCCGACGATCTCCGCCGTGTCGGGCAGCAGAAAGACGGTGAGCGGCACGGCGAGGAGCATGGCGATGGCCGCCTCGCGCTTGAGCACCACGTAGCGCAGCATGAGGAAACCGACGATGAGCAGCAGCAGCGTGCTGGTCTCGCCGATGGCCCCCTTGGTGAGTCCCAAAAAGGCATCCCAGTAACTGGGCGGCAACAGGCCACCGGCCTCCTTGAACAGCAGGCTGGCGCCGGTGGCAAGGTCGGCATAGGGGATGGGATCAAAGGTCTCCAGAATGGCGATGGCGCTGCGCCCCAGCACCGCCGGATTGAAGAGGTACTTGATGCGCCCGCCGCTTAGTGCCGCTGCCGCCTGCTTGCCGAGAAACTCGGCGACAAAGCCACCAACGATGATCATGTAGAGCGGCGTCTGCGGGCTTAACGTCAAACCGATCAGCAGGCCGGTCACCATGCTGCCCGGATTGAACCAGCGCAGTGGCCCGCGGTTCGACCACTGGATGAGGGCGCCGGCCGCCATGGTGCTCAGGGTGGCGGCGAGCAGCACTCCAAGGGCCGCCAGGCCGAAGTAGAGGCTGCCGAAGAGGGCCAGCGGCAGCAGCAGGATGAAGGTGGACCACTTGGCACCGAGGCGCTGGCGCAGCGCGCGCGGGTTCATCGGGGCGGCTCCGTGCCGGAGAGCGCCTGCTGCGCCCGCTCCTCCCACGGCCGCACCTCGGCCGCGGTGTGGCAACCGGTGCAGGCGCTGGCAAAGGGGGCGTGACAGGCCAGACAGCTGGCGGGGCGCACGGTGGCGAGCAGGATATGACGCTCCATGCCGTGGCCGCGCGGCTGTACGAAGTCGCTGGTGTGGCTCTCGGGCGGGCGGGCGTGACAGTCGCTGCACTCGGCGGCACGGTGGCAGGCGGCGCAGCGCTGAGGGGTGAAACCCTCGCCGCGGCCGTGGCTGTAGCGGCGGAAGCGGTCGTCATGCGAGGCGGGCGGCGGCAGGGTCCAGCCATCCTTTATATCGGGGGGGTCGATCTTGCCCTGTTGGCTATGGCAGTCGAGACACGCCCCGGCGTGGCGCCACTGATGCACATCGCTCTCAAAGCGGGTGTTGAGTAGCGCCAGTGCCACGATGAGGAGGGCGGTGGCGATGAAGAGTCGTTTCAGCGGCCGTCTCATCGGGCGATGCACCGAAAGCCGATATCGAAGCTGCGATAGGCTGGCTCGCGCGGCTGTGCGCTCTTGATCGCCACCCCCGAGGGGCTGCTGTTGGAGCTGCCGCCGGCGACGAGCTGCTCCGCCACCCACTCGGCCACATTGCCGGCCATGTTGAGGGCGCCGGAGGGGGCGCGCCCGGCAGGAAACGACAGCACCGGCGCGCTGTAGGTGTAGCCGTCGTACTCACCGTGGCGCTCGCCGCCGCTGTTGGCCCTGCGATAGTCCCACTGGTCGCCCCAGGGCCAGAGGCGCCCGTCCGCGCCACCGGCCGCCGCCATCCACTCGGCATGGGTGGGGAGGCGCTGGCCGCGCCACTGGCAGTAGTCGCACGCGTCAAACCAGCTCACCCCCACCACCGGGTGGTCGGGGCGGGAGAAGGTGTCGCGGCCGAAGGGGGCGAGTTCGGCGGCGACGGAGTTGCGGAAAAGGTCGTTGCGGTACTCGCCCCAGTATTTGGGCGCCCGGCGCTCGGGGTGGGCGCGCATGAAATCCAGATAGGCGATATTGCTCACCTCGGTGCGATCGATGAGCGGCGCGCCCTGGGCCGCTAGTGACGGCGACAGCAACAGCGACAGCAACACCAGCAGCAGGCGGGACATCAGCGCCTCCCCCCGGTCACGGCGGCCCAGCCGCTGGAGCGGCTGACCGTGCCGTTGGCGTCGATGATCAGCGCCTCGACCCCCGCCCGTGCCTCGACCCAGCGCATCCCCGCCTGCGGCCCCAGCACGCACACCGCGGTGGCGTAGGCATCGGCCAGGGTCGGGTCATCGGTGATCACGGTGGCGCTCTGCACCCCCTGCACCAGCTGCCCGCTGCGCGGGTCGACGATGTGGCTGTAGCGCTTGCCGTCGCGCAGCAGGTAGCGCCGCCCATCGCCCGAGGTGGCCACCGAACGGTCGCGCAGGGTGAATTGCTCGATGCTCTGCCCCTCCCAGCGCGGGTTTTCGATGCGTACCGTCCACGGCCCCGCCTGCTTGCCGCCCAGCAGGTAGAGATCGCCACCGGCACTCACCGCCGCATTGTCGATGCCGTGCGCGCGCAGGGTCTCAATGGCGATCTGCGCCGCGTAGCCCTTGCCGATGCCGCCGAGGTTGACCCGCATCCCCGCCGGCAGCCGTGCCCTGGATGTCGCCAGGTCGATCTCGATGCGCTCGGCGCCGACGTGGCGCAGCGCCGCCGCGATCTGCCCCGCGCTCGGCAGGGGTGCCAGCGGGTCGCGGAAGGGGTAGAGATCCCACAGCGCACCGATGGTGACATCGAAGGCGCCATCGGTCTCGGCATGAATGGTCTTGGCCCGTTGCAGCAGGGCGAGGGCATCGGCGCCGAGTTTTATCCACTTGCCGCCATTGTCGTTGAGGCGGTAGATCTCGCTGCCGGGCTTCCAGGAGCTGAGCGTTGCCTCCAGTGCGCGCAGCCGCTCGCTGGCGGCCACGATAGCGGCCAGCGTCGGCGCGCGCGGCCCCTCGGCGACAAAGATAAATTGCGAGCCCATCAGCACCGCCTCACGCCTGACCAGGGTGCTCTCTTCGCTATCGACCAAGCTATCGGCCGGGACGTAGAGCGGCGCCGTGAGCGTGGCCGGTTGCTCCACCGGCGCCGGCTCCGGCGCCCGCTCGCGCAGGCCGAGGCCGTAGCCCAGGGCCAGCACGATCACCACCAGGAAGATGAGCCACTTGCGCATCAGTCGATCGCCTTCATGAAGTTGACCAGGTCATCGACCTGGCGTGGCGAGAGCTGTGAGGTGCCGCCGTGGGAGTCGATGATTTGATTGCTGCCGTCGAGCTCGCCATGAACACGGCGTTCGGTCAGTTCGTTAAAGCCGCGCTCCCTCCTGCCGGGGCGCACCTCTTCATCGCCCATCAGCACCGGGAAGAGGTAGTCGCGCGCGCCGGGGTGGCGCGGGGTCAGCACCACCTCGCGTAGGGAGCGGGCGCGGCCGTGGTGCAGGAAGACCGGCGGGCGGTCGAAGATGCCGCGCAGGGTCATGGTGGTGAAGCTCCCCTCCTCATCCTCGAAGCGCCCCTCGTCGGCACCGGGAAGCGCCAGCGGGTGGCCGTTGGCCGCCTCCACCGCGAAGACGGAGGCGAGCGAGTAGGAGGCATCGCGCCGCGTCATGGTGGTGAGCTGCGGCAGGGCGCGGCGCTCGTTGTTGGCGAGGAGACGGCCCTTGTTGGTGAACTCGGGGGCGGTGTGGCAGACGCCGCACATCACCTGCGCCGAGTTGAAGAGCTGCGCGCCGCGCCGTACCGAGGGGTGTTCTCTGTCGAAGGGCGAGGGCAGCAGGCGGTTCTCGTTGCCCATCCAGGCGCCGACGAAGCGGTAGAAGTCGGCCAGGTCGTAGGCCTTGCCGAAGTGGCGCTGCGACTGATCGCGGAAGAAGGCGTTGCGCCGGTGCTCCAGGTCGTACCAGAGCGGCCCCAGCTTGTTGACCTCGACCCGCTCCTTCAGCTCCTCGTGCATCAGGCGCCGCTCGGCCAGCGGCAGCGGCGAGTTGAGGTGGCGGTAGTCGCCGGCCCACACCGGGCGGTCGAAGTCGATGGAGCTGGCCGGCTCGTTGATGTCGGCCCCCTGCCCCTCGGCGAGGATATGGGTGCCCTCGAAGTAGTAGGGCTGGATGGCGTAGATGTTCTTCACCTGCGGGATCCCCAGGGTGCCGCCCGAGGTGAGGTGGCCCCAGCGGTTCTGCCCCACCACCTCGGCGGCGCCCCAGCCACGGCCATCGCCGGTGTCGCGGTAGTGGCAGTGGGCGCAGGAGACATCGCCGTCGGAGCTGAAGACGGTGGAGTGCACCACCACATCGCCGCGCTCCACGTCGGTGGCGAGCGCCGGCACGGTGAGGTCGCCCACCACGATCTCCTCCTGCTTGCCGCTTTGTGCATCGATCACCGAGAGCGTTTCGTCCATGCGGTTGGCGACAAAAAGCTGGCCATTGGCGGCGGCGACGCCCACCGGCAGCACGCCGACGTTGAAACTGCGCAGCGGCACCAGCCGCTCCGAAGGATCCGATGGCCGATTATTCACCTGCCACTCCACCAGCTCGAAGCTGCCGCCCATGGTGACGTAGAGCCGGTCGCCCAGCAGCGTGGCACACTCGGGGAAGGCGCCGGGGACGCGCTGCAGCTCGGGCGGGATGTCGCCCTTGATGTCGCCGCTGGTCGCCTCGGCGGTGTCGGAGCTGTAGCGCACCCAGCCGGCGTGGGCCTCGTATCTGTTGGTACGCAGCACATAGTCGGGTTGCGGCTGGCGTGCCATCGCCGCAAAGTCGATGGCCTTGAGATCGATGGCGACAAGGTCGTTCTGGATATCGCGCATCTTGAAGTTCCAGGTGCCGTCCACCGCATCGAACGGCCCCATTACCTGCTGCTGCGCCACCGGATAGGCGTCATAGCCGTTCTGCGGGTCGCGCAGCACGGTAAATTGCGCCGCCGGGTTGTCGCGCTCCCACGACTCGCCGCCGTGCGGGTCGCGCTCCTTGGGGGCGCCGAAGCCGGCGCCCATGGTGAGCACGATGAGGGTCTCATCCTTTACCAGCAGGTGGCTGGCGACGTTGCCGGTGTAGATGCCGCCGATGAGTCTGTTTGTGTCGGTGTCGATCACCGCGATATCCATGGTGCCGGTGTTGCCGACGAAGAGATATTTGCCGTAGAGCGCCAGGTCCTTGGGGTGGGCCTGTTCGTTGCCTGTGATGATGCCGGGGCCGCCGTAGCCGTTACGGACCCACGCGGCGAGCTGTTCCAGCTCCGGCTCGCCCTCGGCGAAGAGGGCGCCGCCGGGGTGGAACTCGACGGTGATCTTCTCGTCGCCGAAACCGCCCAGTGACTTGGGAAGCACCGCGCGCAGCAGCGGGCTCTGGTAGGGCTGGCCGCCAATGGCGTTCTCCACCGCCGAGAGGAAATTCTGTACCGGGTCGGGGCCGGTGAGCAGGCCGCCGGCGTGGTCGTTGTGGCAGGTGGCGCAGCGCGCGCGCAGGATGGCGTTAATGCCGCCGCTGCTCTTTCGCCGCGCCTCTTCAATCTGCGCCGCGCTGTAACCGCGCAGCTCAAGGTCGTGGCGCGTCGCCGCCGAGAGCGGTGCGTGGCCGAAGAAGGTCTGCGCGTCAAAGCCGCCCACCACCCGCACCTTGCCCGCCAGCGTCTCCGCCCGCTCCTCCAGGTCCAGCACCAGCACCTGATCGAGATAGCGGATCGCCACCCAGGCGCGCCTGCCGTCCGGTGAAAATTCGATGTCCTGGGCGTAGTAGTCGAGCGGGATGATGTTGCTCACCGTGTCGCTGCGTGTATCGATCACCGTGGCGTAGTTGGAGAACTCGTTGCTCACTACCAGGAAGCGCCCGTCCGGATGCAGCACCGCGGTATAGGGGCGGCTGCCGACGTCGATGCGTTTGATTACCCGGCGCGTTGCGGTATCCACCACCGCGAGCTGGTTGCCAGGGCTATTCTCGGTGCCCTGCAGGGTGACATAGAGCTTGCTGCCGTCGGCATTGGCGGTGACGCGGGTCGGCTTGTCGCGATGGGGTTGCGGCACATGGCCGGGCACATTGTTGGCCACCGGCGTCAGGTCGCGCGGCTCGAAGCGGGCGCCGTAGCGCCATACCTCGGAGGTGAGGCGATCGAAGCGCGAGCGCTGGTAGGCGGGCGCCGGTGCCGCGGATGACAACCCCGGTCCGGGCGTCTCCGTGGGCCCATCCGTTAGCATGAGGGTAAGGGCAGTGGCGAGCCCCAGTCCCAACAGGAGCAGGCCGATGCCGACCGTCTGGTATCGTGGCCGCCGCATCACCAGGCCCCCTTGAAGGTGGCGCCGATATCTATCCAGCGGATGAGGGTCAGCAACTCGTCGTCATCCAGATAACGGTGGCCGTCGCCCAGCAGCTTGTCGATGAGCGGGCTTTGCGAGGAGAGCGCCTCGCGCTCGTTGATGTACTTTTTGTCGGCGAAGTTGCCGCTGGCCGGGTCACGCAGCTGGTGCAGGCTCTCGTAGGCGACGCTGTAGTGGCGCGTCGGAGTGCCGCGCAGGTCGAGACCATCGCCCTGATGGCAGCGGACGCAGTGCCGGTCGAGCAGCGGCTGGATATCGCGCACGAAGTCGATGGCGATAAAGTCGGCGATGGTTGCCCCCTTGGCCACCGGCTCGCGCCGCCGCTGCTCCTGTGGATTCCAGGTAGCCATGACGCGCGAGGCCTCGGTGGTGATGTCCGCCGGACCGATGCTCTCCATCGGATCGGCAGTGAGCGAGCCGTGGCAGCCGCCGCAGGTGTTGAGGAATTTGCTGCGCGGGATGGAGAGGGTGAAACGCTCGCCCGGCTGGGTGTAGAACTGACGTTGCAGGGTGAAGAGGGCGCGCCTCTCCTGATCCAGCGCCTGCACGATCCACGGTACGTTGGGCGGCACCTGCAGATAGACCGAGCTGTCGGGCTCCAGCGCCACCTCGCCGATGATGAGCTTTTTGCCATGCACCCCCTTGCTCGCCGCCGTGGCGTGGGGGTCGGCGTCACGGATCCCCTCGACCTCCCCCCGCTCCAGCGGCAACAGCCCCAGGGCGCGTACATATTTAATCGCCGGCGGCGGCGGGATGTCGCGCCGCCCGGTCTGGGTGAAGTTGGTGAGGAAGGCGCTGAGGAGGTGGAAGTCATAGACCTCGATCTCCGCCGGTGTCCCCTCGGCCATGCGCTGCACACCAAAGATCGTCTGCGGCTCGTGGCCCGCGACAAACTTCTGGTGCGCCAGCGGGTGGTGGCGGTTCTCCTGCAGGCGCACCACCAGCGGGCGCGGGTTGTATTCGGCCAGTTTGGTGGAAATTTTTTCCATGCGCGTTTTTTTGTAGGCGCCGATACGGTGGCGATCCTCATCCTGCAACGAGCCGTCGAAGCGCAGCTGCCAGATGTCCCAGTCGGGATCGGCGTTGGGGTCGAGGTGATCCAGCGGCTGGTCGGTGTGCGCCACCAGGATCGAGCCGTCGGGCAGCGGATAGGGGTCGCGGAAGGCGCCGCCCGGTGAGAGGCCGGTGTGGGTGACCTTAGAATCAAAGGTCACCAGCTCGGAGATATAGCGCGGCAGCGAGGAGAAGTTCACCTCGTCGAACCGTTCGGTGAGCGGGATGGCATCCACCGGGTTGTTGGGCTCGGTGGTGGCCCCCAGGCCGTGGTCGACCAGCGCCAGCTGGCCGCCGCCCCAGTAGTTGCGTGGGTCGTGCAGCGCCTTCAGCTCCAGCCCCTCGGGCATCTCGCGGGAGTCGCTGTGCAGCCCGTATTGCGAGCGCTCGCCGCTGTGGGGGTGAAAATCAAAGCCGCCGGCCTGCATGCGGAAGATGGCGCCGTTGAACACCGGCTTGTCGTCCTGGTAGCCGAGGTTGCGCACCGTGGTGGCCATCACCTCGCCGCTGCTGCGCACCGTGGGGCGGCGCTCCTGGTTGAGTCCCCAGGTCATGCGCGCGTGGCTCGCCGCGAACTCGCCGGGAATGAAGCGCCAGATGTCATAGGCGGAGGCGTAGTGGCGCGGCTGTTCGATGACGTAGTGGCTGCGGATATCGATGGCGTGGGGCAGCGGGCGGTCCAGCTCCAGCGCGTGGCGCTCGTGGCGGCGGATGGTGCGCCACTCCCCGGTGTTGGGCCCCTTGACGAAGTGGAGACGCCGGCCGTTGAAGCTGCCCGTCCGCTCCGGGCGCTGGCGATCGAAAACCACCTGTTGCGAGGGTGCCCCCGGTGGCGTGTCCGCCTCGCCCAACAGCCCCCACGGCCCGGAGGCGACATAGCCACCGGCGCGGTTGCTGGCGTAGCTGATGGCGACATCGCTCAGGTCGTGCTCGTCGCGCTGCCCCGGCGTGTAGATGGGGTCGATGTGGTGCAGCAGGGTGCCGTCGGCCAGACGCGCCGCATCGAAGCTCAGCTGGGTGACCGTGCCGCTGGCCAGATCGAGCTCGTGGAGGCGAAAGCCTTCCGTTTCTGACCGGCGCATGGCGAAGAGCACCTTGCGTGCATCGTAGCTCACATCCAGCGACTGGATCTCGGCCTCTTTATAGCGGGTCAGCGGCCGCTCGCGTTCGCCATCAAAAAGGAAGATGTTGGCGCCGGGATAGAAGGGGTCCAGCTCGAAATAGCGGCGCGGCGCATGGCGCGGTCCGCGGATGAAGACCGTGCCCTTAACCTCGCCGGGGCGCGCCGCGCCCAGCGGCTTACCGCCGATGGTGAGCCGGGCAAACAGGGCCTCGCGCTCCAGCGCCATCCACTGCAGCAGCTGCTTCACATCCTCGTCGTCGTAACCCTCGAAGAACTGGTTGTTGCCGCCGCGCTGGTGTACCCCGCCCGCAGCGATGGGCAGGTTTTTCACCAGCAGGCGGCTGCGTTTGAGTTCACCGCCCAGATTCACCAGCCGTGTCAGTTTGCCCAGCGCCGCCTGACGATTCTCGGCCGTCATCGCGTTGGAGAAGCTGCCATCGGGCAGCGGCGGCTGCAGTTTGAAGTCGGTAAAGGAGAGGGGCCCGTGGCAGGAGGAGAGGAAGCAGCCGTTGCGCACCAGCGTCGGTTGCACCTGGTCGCGGAACAGGCGTTTATGCTCGGCCAGCGACGCGCTCGGTTCGGGGTGCTCGGCCAGCTCCAGCTCAACCCAGCGGTGCAGGGTCTGGTAGTCCGCATCCTCCGTGGAGTAGAAGATATCCAGCCCCTTGTGCGGCACGCCGCCATACTCCTCGGCCAGTGGCGCGCGCAGAATGTGGCTGAAGCGCGCCTCTTCCCCATAGGCCACGCGGTGATGACCGCGTGTGACCTCGAAGGCGGTGGCGGGATCGGCGATGCGGTTGGCCGGGGTGGTGGGCAGGTAGAAGTAGCCTTCATTGCCATCGGCCATAAAGGCGGCGTAGCGATCCGCGGCCACGCCGTGACAGGCAAGGCAGCGCTGCTCCAGCAGCGGCACCACCTGCTCCTCGAAGAGGGCGCGGCTTGGCGAAGGCGCATCCCTCCCGCAACCGGCGATGACCAGCACCAGCACGGCAAGGGGGGACAGGCGGCTTGTTAAACTCTCTTTCATACCATTACTAATGAGGCTCCTGCCACAAGGGTCGCCGCGCACAGGCAGACAACGGATTGTAGCGGCGGCTACCTCCTGTAGTTGCGAGTGATTCGGTGGACCTTGGTGTGATGTCACGGAGCGCGTCGACCCGTCCGACGCCGGATGATAATCGCTGAAAAATCCGAGTGTGCGGCAAAATGCGGGCGGATTGTAGGCAGAGCGGGGGGCGGCGTAATTGACGTGGGTCAATGTTTCTCTATATCGACCCGGATGGTGGGGGTGGTGCGATGCGCGGTGGGGTGTGGTCCACGGTGGTCAGTTAATGGCCCCCAACTCGCGGCGGCGCAGCTGCAACAGTTGACTGTAGCTGCGGGCCATCGATTTTTCATAGGCACAGTCACCGGTCTGGCCGATGGTAATAAGGCGCGCCTCCAGATAGGCGATCTCCTCCAACAGGCGGCTGTAGTTGTGATCGCGGTGCGCCGCCGTGGTGGTGTAGCCCTCTATCACCCTGTTCATCTCGCTGCTCCGGTTTTTTATCTGCCGCCAGTGTGTGCGTAGCGGATGAACCGGGCGTGACGCTTTGATGAATCTTCTGTGACGCCATGACGTTGATGGCGCTGCCGCTGTGCAAATGCGCTACCATGCGCTACCTGTTATACCGAGCGAAAAGGGGGAACCGTGACCGAGAGACTGCAACAGACCCAGGCGATGTTGGCCCGCCACCATCGCGACGGCGAGCGTTTTGCCGCGCAGATGAAAGAGACCTTTGCCGATCGGGTGAATGAGCTGTTCTGGGCCGAGTGGGACAGATGGATCACCCCGGTCTACTCGGCGGCGCCGGTGGTGGTGGACCTGGGTACTGGCCCCGGACTCTTTTTGCAGGCACTGGCCGGGCGTACGCCGGGAATACGCGCCATCGGCGTGGAGTGCGCCCCCTACATGTTGCAGGCGGCGGTGGAACTGCCGGCGGGGTGCGAGATCCTTAGCGAGGATCTGCACGACCCACACCTGCCGCTGGCCGACGGCGCGGTCGATGCGGTGAATGCCTCGGTGGTGCTGCACGAGATGCACCAGCCGCTGCGCGCCCTGCAGGAGGTGCACCGCTGCCTCAAGCCGGGTGGCCGCTTCTATATTCACGACTGGGTGCGGGCGCCGCTGGAGGTCTATATCCGCGCCCAGACCGAGGAGGCGCGGGTGTTCGATGGTGCCACCCCGGTGGATGAGCTGGAGGATCTCTTTATCCACTTTGTCGAGCACAACCGCTTTAGCCGCGACGACCTTGTCTACCTGCTCAACATGAGCGGCTTTGCGGTGCTGCACAGCGCGTTGAGCAAGGAGGGGCGCTTTGCCCGCATCGTGGCGGAAAAACGTATTTAACCTTTAACGTAACTACTCCCCCTAACCCTCTCCACCAAGAGAGAGTAGTAAAACAGTAGGAGCGCCTATGGCGCGATAGGCCGGTGGCTCCCTCGCTCTCTATCGCGGCAGAGCCGCTCCTACGAAGTACCGACACTCGGGGGGGTAGTTACCCTTTAACGGAAAATAACAATGGAACTGCTGCAAATTGTGCTGTTGGCCCTGTTGCAGGGGCTGACCGAATTTCTCCCCATCTCCAGTTCGGCACACCTCATCCTCTTTCCCAAGCTGAGTGGTTTTGCCGATCAGGGGCTCGCCTTTGATGTGGCGGTGCACGTCGGCACCCTGGCGGCGGTGGTCGGGTATTTTCGCCGCGAGCTTGTCACCATGAGCCGCGACTGGTTCGCCTCCATCGTGCGGCGTCAGCGGGTGGGTGACAGCAACCTGATGTGGGCGGTGGGCTTTGGCACCGTCCCGGTGGGGCTGGCCGGTCTGCTGTTCAAGGATGCCGTTGAGACCGGTCTGCGCGCTCCGCTGGTGATCGCCGTCACCACCATCCTCTTCGGTCTGCTGCTGTGGTGGGCCGATAGTCAGGGCAAGCGTGAGCGTAACGAGCACGCCATCGGCTGGCGCGAGGTGGTGGTGATTGGCGTGGCGCAGGCGATCGCCCTTATCCCCGGTACCTCGCGCTCGGGGATCACCATGACCGCCGGGCTGATGATGGGGTTGACGCGTGCCGCCGCCGCGCGCTTCTCCTTTCTCTTGTCGATCCCGGTGATCCTGCTGGCCGGTGGCCTCAACACCCTGGAGCTGGCGCAGGCCGAAGGGGCGGTGGACTGGCAGTCGCTGATCCTCGGTAGCGTGCTCTCGGCGCTGAGCGCTTACCTCTGCATCACCCTCTTCCTCAAGCTGCTCGAGCGCATCGGCATGTTCCCCTTTGTGGTCTACCGCATGGTGCTGGGCGCGGTGCTGCTGGCGCTCTATTGGTAATGCGACCGTTACGCTACTTTCACCTGTGGCTGGTGCTGGGGTGGCTGGCGGTGGCGACGGTGGTCCTCCTCTCGCTTATCTCCCAGCCGCCCGAGGTGCCGCTGCGCTACGGTGACAAGTGGGGCCACCTGCTGGCCTATGGGGTGTTGATGGGGTGGTTTGTGCAGCTCTATCAGCGCCGGGGCATGTTGCTGCTGCACGCCCTGTTTTTCGTTGTGCTGGGGGTGGCGCTGGAGTTTCTGCAGGGCTACACCGGGCGCTACTTCGAGTATGCCGATATGGCGGCCAACACCGGCGGGGTGGCGCTGGGGCTGGCGCTCGCATTTACCCCCTGGCAGTCGCTGTTGTTGCGCTGGGAGTCGCGTCTTGCGGGGAGTGTCGCGCCACGATAAGGCATCCGGCTGGCAAGATTTTCTTCGGCCGACTGGCAGTTGGCCTCGGTTGTTGAATTATACTGTGCCCCCCTGAATCGTTAGCCACTGAAGTCCCATGCTCGATACCCTCTCCCCTATCCAGCTGCTGCTGGCCGCGCTGCTCATCTTTGGCGCCTACCTGATGCGCGGCATCGCTGGTTTTGGCTCAGGCCTTATCGCCATCCCGCTGCTGGCCTTGATGTTGCCGCTCACCATCGTGGTGCCGATGGTCGGTCTGCTCGATTACCTCGCCTCCACCACCCACGGGGTGAGGCACCGCCAGTCGATCCAGTGGCGCGAGCTCCTGCCGCTGCTCCCCTTTACCTTCACCGGGGTGCTGACCGCCCTCTATCTGTTCCAGACCCTGGAGGGGGAGTTGCTGCGCAGCGCCCTCGGCGGCTTTATCGTGCTCTACGCCTTCTACTCGCTGCTCAGTGCCGGCCCCGCCACCCACGGCTCACGCCTGTGGGCCGCCCCGGCGGGGGCGCTGGGGGGGCTCATCGGCACACTGTTCGGTACCGGTGGCCCCTTCTATGTGATCTATCTGCGGCTGCGCCAGCTCGACAAGGGCGCCTTTCGCGCTACGGCGGCCACCATCTTTCTCATCGATGGCAGCAGCCGCATCGTCGGTTACTTTTTCTCCGGCTTTTATCAGCTCGACACCATGCTGCTGCTGGCGGCGGCGCTGCCGGTGATGGTGGTGGGGATGTATCTGGGCGGTCACATTCACACCACCCTCAGCCAGCGCGCCTTTCAGCAGGCGATTGGGGTACTGCTGCTGGGCAGTGGTCTGGCGCTGCTGTTGCGTTGAAACATCATTTCGCCCACCAATTTTTTGCCCTATTCTTGAATCTCTGCGCAGTAAGCCATTCTCATTTTTGCCATCGCCGTAACCCGGCAAGAACAAGGGATATCTCATGACACTCTTTGCCGAAGAGGAATCCACTTCGCTGCTGGTATCGCCCGAGTTGACGGTTGGGCAGGTGGCGCGCCACGCCATCCTGCACTGTGCCCCCGCCGAGCCGCTGGCCACGGTGGCAGCGCGCATGAGCGAGGCCGGTTTCAGCGCCATCGTGGTGATGGAGGCGGGGGTGCCGGTCGGTATCTGGACCGAGCACGATGCCCTGCACCTGGACTTCAGCGACCCGCGGCTCCATGCCCTGCCGGTGGGCGAGGTGATGAGCTCGCCAGTGAAGAGTGTGGCGGCGAGCACCTCGTTGCAGGAGGTGGCCAGCGGTTTTCTTGCCGACGGGGTGCGCCACTATCTGGTGTTGGATGTGGCGGGCGAGCCGTTTGGCATGGTGAGTCAGACCGATGTCATCCTCAATCAGGGGGTAGAGCACTACCTGCGGCTGCGGCAAGTCTCCTCGGTGTTGAAGGAGGAGGCGCTGATCATCGATGCGGCGCAGAGCCTGCGCGAGGCAAGCCGCCGGATGCGTGAGGCGGGGCGCGATGCGCTGCTGGTGCGGTACGACGACGGTGACGGCTTTGGCATCCTCACCGGGCGTGACATGGTGCGTTTTGTTGCGCAGCGCCTCTCTGAGCGTCCCGTCGGCGAGCTTGCCAGTCGCCCGTTGATCACCGCCTCGGCCGAGTGCAGCCTCTACCGGGCACGCGATCTGCTGGTGCAGAGCGGGGTGCGCCATCTGGGCGTGCTGCAGGGTGAGAGTGTCGTGGGGCTGCTCAGCTTTGGCGATATCCTCTTCGGCATGGAGCACCTCTATGTGCAGGAGCTGCGCCAGGCGCTGCAGGAGCGTGACCGTGCCCTTGCTGTGTCGCGGCGCAATCTGTGCCTGGCTGAACGCATTATCGACAGCTCGCTGGAGGGGATCATGGTGACCGATGCGGCGGGAATTATTGCATCGGTCAACCCTGCCTTTACCCGCCTGACCGGCTACAGCGAGGCGGAGGTGGTAGGAAAGAATCCCTCCCTCCTCAGCTCCGGGCGTCACGATCAGCCCTTTTATCAGGCGATGTGGCAGCGGATCAGCGAGCAGGGGAACTGGCAGGGGGAGGTGTGGAACCGGCGCAAGAATGGCGAGATTTTCCCCGAGCTGCTGACCATCACGGCGATCCATGATGATGCGGGGGCGATCAGCCACTACGCCTCGCTCTTTAGTGACATCTCCCGGCTAAAGGAGGACGAGGAGCAGATCCGCAGCCTGGCCTACTACGACCCGCTGACCAATCTGCCCAACCGCCGGCTGTTCAAGGATCGCCTCAGCATGGCACTCGCCCATGCCCATCGCAGCGGCGGGCGGCTGGCGGTGCTGTTTATTGACCTGGATCGTTTCAAGCAGATCAACGACACCCTGGGCCACGGTGTGGGTGATCTGCTGTTGCAGGAGATCGCCACGCGCCTGCACAACGCGGTACGCGAGGATGACACCGTGGCACGGATGGGCGGTGATGAGTTTATCGTCCTGCTCTCCGAGGTGACGGAGGTGGCGAGCGTGACCGCCTGTGCGCGGCGCATTATCACGGCGATGGCGCAGCCGATAGCGGCGGGCGCAGAGGAGCTGCTGGTGAGTTGCAGCATCGGCATCAGCCTCTATCCAGATGACGGCACAGATTGCGAAACCGTGGTGAGGCACGCCGATGAGGCGATGTATCGCGCCAAGGAGGAGGGGCGCAACAACTTTCAGTTCTTCTCGGCATAAACCGCAGTGCTCCTGTCCAACATTATGTCGCGGCGAGAGGCAGCTCCCACAGGGTGTCCCTGCAAATGCGGGATTAAACCTTGGACTGGGGTGTGGGAGGCCCGTCTCGGGCCGATTCTTTAGCGCCCTTTGCGCAACGCCCTGTAACCCTGGGTGATGATCTTTGCCATAAACAACCTCCATGTTGTTTTCATTCATAAAAAAAGCCCACCGCAAGGTGGGCTTAAAAAATAATGGCGGAGCGGACGGGGCTCGAACCCGCGACCCCCGGCGTGACAGGCCGGTATTCTAACCAACTGAACTACCGCTCCGCGGCTCCCGGCACCAGGCCAAGAGCGCGCTATTCTAGCGGCTTTTGACGGGGGGTCAAGGGCTTTCTGCGTGGCCGGTAGAGGGTGATGGACATGGCGAGGATGGCGCCCAGCAGGGCGAGTCCCATATCCTTCTGCGCATCCCAGCTGTCACCCTGGGTACCCAGATAGGCATCGCCCAGCTCGGGGCTGACCAGCTGCGCCACCACCATCTCGATCACCTCGTAGAAACCGCTGAAACCGATCACCATGGTGACGGCCAGAAAGCCGGACCAGCCGCGCCCGGTGCGTGCCAGGCGGCGCAACAGCTCGTAGAGCGGATAGCCGCAGAGCAGTCCATAGGCGAAGTGGGCGATACGGTCGAAGTGGTTGCGCTCAAGCTCCAGCCACTCCATCAGCCAGAAGCCGAGCGGCGTCTCGGCATAGGTGTAGTGGGCGCCGGTAAGGTGCAGCGTCATGAACAGGGTAAAGAGACCGTAGCTCAGGTTGGAGAAGGTGAAGCGCCGGTAGGTGGCGGCGAGCAGCGCGGCGTAGATAAAGACCAGCAGATTCTCCAGCAGCCAGTCGAAGCGATTGAAGGGGTTGATGGCCATAGCCGCCCAGTAGAGAAACAGCCAGCCCACCATCAGTTGCAACGGGCGGTTGTGTCGAAAGTCGGGGGGGATCTGTTGCACGGTGAACCTCAATTTATCGGATGGCGGATTCTACTTCGAGGTGCATACCGATCAGTCGGCGACCACAACCCGGTTGCGCCCCTGCGCCTTGGCCTGGTAGAGGGCGCGATCGGCAAGCCCCAGCAGTTCGCCCGCCTGGGTGTCGCGCTCGGGGGTGAGGGTAGCGCTGCCGATGCTGAGGGTGAGGTGTTCGCCAACCGTGGAGTCGGCATGTTCGATCGCCAGGGCCCTGATTGCCTGTTGGAGGTGCTCCGCAAGCTGGCTGGCCTGCTCCCTGTCGGTATCGGGTAGCAGGATCACGAACTCCTCGCCGCCCAGGCGTGCCGCCACATCGGTATTGCGGCGCGCCAGCGAGGCGATGGTTTGGGCGACGCGCCGCAAGGTCTCGTCACCGGCGAGGTGACCGTAGCGATCGTTGTAACGCTTGAAGTGGTCGATGTCGAGATAGAGCAGGGAGAGAGGTGTTTGTTGCCGCTTGGCGTGGCCCAGCTCTTGCTCCATGCAGTGGTCAAAGTAGCGGCGGTTGGGGATGTCGGTCAGCCCGTCGATAGTGGAGAAGCGCTCCAGCTCCCGGATGTAGTCGCGAATGCGCTGCACCATCTCGTTGAAGGTGCTCCCCAGGGTGTGGATCTCCCGCAGGCCGCCTGGTTGGATAGTGGTGTCGAGATCCCCCTGACTGTACGCCTCGATACCCCGCAGCAGGTTACGCAGCGGGGTGAACAGCCCGATGCGCAACAGCCACAATGCCAGCAGCAGGGTGATAAAGATCACCGTGAAAAAGCCGATCACCGTGAGCCACTGGGTTTGCAGCATGTCCTGATTGAGTTTGTCGATATTCTCCATTCCGATCATCTGATAGGAGACCTGGCCATCATCGCCAATGAGGCTATACGTGATGGGCAGGAGCACCTCCTCCCCACTCTTGTGGCGGGGCGAGGCAGGACTCTCGCCAGGGAGCAGGATGGTGATCGGCATACCGGCCATTTCACTTACCGTTCGCAGGGTGAAACGCGGGTCGAACACCGCCTCGATGTAACCCTCGATGCGCAGGCCACCGATCGGCAGCAGTGTCGAATAGAGCGGCCCATGGGATGGTGAGACCCACAGTTCGCCAAGCGCCTTGAGCCGTTCCACACCCTGGCGTTGTTGTGCCAGGGCATGCATAGATGGCGGCAGCTTGAAGGGGAGTCCCTCTATCCCCAGGCGGCTCTGCACCAGTGGTTTCAGGGCCAGGTCATAGACGCGTATCTTTACCAGTTCTACATCACTGATACCGACAAACCCGGTGACAAAGGGATCATCGAGTATGCCGGCGATATGTTCATCAGCACGGTTGTGTGGCCATGCGCGCAGCGCCTGGCTGAGGTTGTTGCGGGTATTGATCGAGGTGCCGAGGTTGATGGCGTGGCGCTGCAGGTTGCGCAGTGCCTCGAAGCTGGCCACCTCGATGATGCGCGACAGACTGGTGGTCTGAGCGTTGAGTGCCGCTTGGCGAAAATAGTTTCCCGCCAGTATGGAGAGGAGGATAAAGAGCAGGCCGATCAGCGTAACGCTGACGATGGTGCTGCCTCTGAGGGAGGGCCGCTGCAACGCCAGGGCCTATTTTTCCACCGGGAGGTTTTTTTCCCGCCACTCGACCCAGCCGCCGCGAAACCAGTAGACCGATTTATACCCCCAGGAGAGGGCCTTTTTGGCCGCGTTGGTGCTACGCAGGCAGCGCTCACCGTTACAGTAGAAGAGAAGCGGGGTTTGTTTGTGCGCGACATGCACGGCAAGCACCTCCGTGCTCATCTCGGTGTCGGGCAGGCTGATGGCGTTCTCGATATGCCCCTTGGCAAACTCCTCCTCTTTGCGCGCATCAATAATCACCAGCTCCGGGGTGGCGAGGACGAGCTCCACGAGTTGCTCGGCACTCAGGGCGGTGGCGCCGGGGATGTGGAGTGGGGCGACGGGTTTCTCCGCCTGGGCGACAGTGCTGCAGAGTAACAGCAGGGGTAACAGCAATCTTTTCATGATCGTAACGACTCTCCTGGCTGTCGGTGTTACGTAGGAGCGGCTCTGCCGCGATAGAGGGTGAGGGAGCCACCGGCTATCGCGCCATAGGCTTTTACCGCTGCCCCGATGTGGAGAGCGGGTACCTGTGTCAGGGGGCGGGTAGTTACCCATGATCTATGCTCCATTGGCCTCCGCTGCCGATGGCCAGCGCTTCCCGCGCCGGATATTGGGGATGTCTCCACCTTCATTGTGGCTCAGGTGCGGTCGTTTTGGCTATCAAAAAACTGCGGCTCAATACCCTTGCCGCGTGGGGGGCAGAGAGGCCTGGACGGCAGGGCACCGTCCAGGGTGTTGCATCAGGCCGCCGCGTTATCCTGCTCCTTGCGCTCAGCCCCCTCATTCACCCGCAGGTTGCGGCCCAGGTACTCCACGCCATCGAGTCCCTTGATCGCCTTGGCGGCGCCACGGCCGTCCATTTCGACAAAGGCGAAGCCGCGCGGGCGGCGCGTGGCGCGGTCTTTCATGATGCGTACCGAATGGACGGTGCCGTATTTGGCGAACAGTGCGGTCAGCTCATCGGGCGAGGCCTTGAAGGCGAGGTTGCCGACAAAGATGGTCTTCTTCGCGCCGGAGTCAATGGCCGCTGTGCTGCTGCGCACGGTGAATCTCACGGCGGAGAGGAGTCCGCCCAGCAGCGCGCCGGCAGCAAGGGTCAGGGTAAAGAGTTTGTGTGCGGCGGTCTTGTCCAGCCCCAGCAGTGGGAAGAGAAAGTAGCCGGCAACGGCCAGCAGCAGGGCGCTGAGAAGAGATGCAATCAAGTGTGTAAAAGAGGGAAAGTTCATTAAAAAATCACCTTATGGTCTGTTCGGTCAAAGTCAGGATATTGTGTCGCGCAACCGGGCCGTGGCGCTGAACCGGTAGCCGGCATGAGATCCGCGGCCATTCTACCGTATCCGGCCTGAGGCGCCCACCGCTGAAGGGGTGCGTTGCCGCACCATAAAAAAGGCCCCTCCGTTGCCGAAGAGGCCTTTCCTTTGCCGCGGCGCTGTGTCTAGTTGCTTGGCATCGGCGGGTAGGGCATGGGGTGTCTTGGGCCATACCAGTCATCGGGGCCGTAGAATCCGTAGCCGCGTGGCGGGTAGGGGTGGGCAGGCATGCCGTAGGGGCGTGGCGGCATCGGCGGCATGTTCATCGTGCCGTCGGGGGTTATCCAGGGTTGCACGGTCAAGTTGTCCGGCGCAGGCGTTCCGGCCGAGATGCCGTTGTCGCTCATGGGCTGTGGCTCTTCAGTGCCGTTTGCCGGGGCCACAACGGGTGCTGTCGTCTCCTGGCTGATCGGTTGGGTGGCGGTACCTTCCTCTTCGGATTGCCCACCCTTGGCGGTGTC
The DNA here is from genome assembly GCA_026196575.1 of Gammaproteobacteria bacterium. GTDB lineage: Bacteria > Pseudomonadota > Gammaproteobacteria > Thiohalomonadales > Thiohalomonadaceae > JAPHSX01. The sequence goes on from JAPHSX010000038.1 coordinate 167,526, forward strand.
GCGCATAAGAGAGAAGAGGTAGACGACAATGACGATAAAGAGCAGTGCCTGCCACCAGATCCCCTTTGCCGGCGGGGTGTAACGGTGGCTGGGGGCGGCGGGGGCCGCCTTGCTCTTTTCGGCTGCAGCGCTGGGAGCTGCTGCGGTCGCGGTTGTGGCTACTGCGGCTGTCGCGGCGGCCTTCTTCCTGGGCGCGCTCTTTTTCGCGGGTGCCTTTTTCGCGGGTGCCTTTTTTGCCGGGGCGCGTTTCTTGGGTGCCTCTTTCTGGGTTACGTTGACGCTTCGTTCAACAGGCTTCGGTTCGCCGGTGGTGGCAGTGGTTTCGCTTTTTTGTTCCTCATCGGCCATGACGGGACTCCATAGGTGTGTGGTGCGTTGAGTGGTTCGGGATTCCTGGTATCGCAGCTATATTAGTGTTTGCTTATAATTTTTGCAAAGTGGTGCAGCTACCGCAGCGGCGGGTCATCAATCGGTGAGAAACCTGATCCCGAACCCCTCGCTGGTAACACGCACCACGCGTGCCTGCACTGTGGGTGGCTCCTCCCCTCCCAGATTCCCCTTCACCCTGAGCGACAACTCGGTACCGACGGCCGGGCACTGGTGTGCCTCGGCCTTGATAAAGGCGCCGCCATTGCTGATATCGATGGTCTCCAGCACCATCATCTCCGCCCCCTCCATGCGTACCTCGACCTCCATCGGCAGGGGGATGCGGGCAAATCTTCTATTGTCATCTCTCATGGCGGGCTCACTTTCGACTCATGGCCATCTTGTCTGCACCCCGTCCGGCTGAAAGGGCCGTTATTCCACCTGTATGCCAAGCTGTTTCAGCATCTCCGGGCTCATGTCGATACCGGTCTCCAGTCCGGGATTGATACTCAGCCCCAGGCCGCCGCCCAGCTTCTCCAGGATCCAGGTAAACTCGGCCAGCAGGCCGCCGCTGTAGCCGGGATACCCCTGCAAAAAGAGCTTGCCGCGGTCGGGACTGGTAAACAGCACCACCACCTGATTCTGCTCCTCATCCTCCACCGTAAGGGGGTGGGCGGTGGCCGAGGTCTGCAGGTTACTGACGGCGGAGGCCTGCTCCAGAATCGGCATGAACAGCTCCGACTTCATCAGTTGCGCCATGAACTCCTCGCCGCTGATCCGCCCCTCCTGGGCGGCGAGTAGCTGTTTCTCTATTTCGTTCGTCGGAATAAAAGGTTCACTCATTGCGATAGCCGGTGCTGTGGTTGGGGGTGGAGGGGGAGATGGTGTAGCGAATTGTCGCGGAGGTCAAGCCGCCTCAGGTACCGTTCGTGGCAATGAGTGTCTCCTTTTGCGCGGCGCTAAGGCGCCTGATCTGCGCCTCGCGCCGTTGCGCCGTGGCGCGATCGGGTGCCGCCTCCCGGTAGGCTAGAGTGACCGGACGGCGGCCCCTGGTGTATTTTGCCCCGCGCAGCCCGTGATTGTGTTCGCGCAGACGGCGGTCGCAGTCGGTGGTCACGCCGGTATAGAGGGTGTCGTCGCAACAGCGCAAAATATAGACATACCAGTTGGCGGCGGACATGGCCTTGCCCTGTATCGGGAATTGTGTGAAGTTGCCCGATATCATCAGCGTAAGGGGCGGAAGAAGCAACTCGCAGGGGCGGCCCTGCCGCGATGCTCTCCGACCCGGAGCGGCACTGCCCGCGATACCCTCCGACCCGTAGGAGCGGCTCTGCCGCGATGGGCGGTGCCACGAACAGCAGAGTAAATCACTTATGAACAGATGGGGGGAGATGAGTGTGAACAACCGTGAACGGCGTGCCGCCTTTTGCCAGGCGGCACGCGGGCTGGAGGGGGTGGATCTTGCCGCGTATCAGGCCTTTGGTCGCGTTCCGCTGGAGCCGGTGCTTGGCGCGGGTGAGCCCAGTCGGCCTGTCGCCATTTTTGGCCGCGACCCGGGTCGTGACGAGGTGCGGCACCAGATTCCCTTCATCGGTGCCGGTGGGCAGAAGGTGCGCGCCACCCTCTATCGCCATCTCTACCAGCGGGAGATGCCGGACTTTGCCGCCGCGCTGGAGGTGGGCCGGCACCTCTTCTGGGCCAACACCGTCCCCTACAAGCCACTGGGCAATAAGGCGTGGTCGCAGCAGGTAAAGCGGCGTTTTCAGCCGCTTGTCGCCGATCTGCTAATCAAGGAGTGGAACGGGTGTGAGGTGATCACCCTGGGACGCGAGGCCTTCTTCTGGTTTGCCATCAACCAGCCGCGCGAGGTGAAACAGCAGCTGGAGGCGTTCTGGGCACGCGAGGATCGCTTCGAGGCCTTCACCACGGTAACGGTGAGTGCCCTTGATGGCACTTGTCGCGAGTTGCGGCTCCACCCGTTGCCCCATCCCTCGCCGCTCAACGCCACCTGGTACAAGCGTTTTCCCGAGTTGCTAACGGCAAGGCTGGAACAGTTGCGAGTGGGTATATAACGGGTTAGCGGGTGCCGAAGATGACGACAGTCTTGCCCCTGGCAGTGATGAGGTCCTGCTCCTCCAGCAGCTTGAGCACCCGCCCCGCCATCTCGCGTGAGCAGCCGACGATGCGCCCCAGCTCCTGGCGGGTGATCTTGATCTGCATGCCATCGGGGTGGGTGATCGCATCTGGACTTTTGGCCAGATCCAGCAGGGTGCGGGCGATACGACCGGTCACATCGAGAAAGGCGAGATCGCTCACCTTGCGGCTGGTCTTGCGCAAACGGGTAGCCATCTGCGAGGCGAGTTGGAACAGAATCTCGCTGTCCTGTTCCGCCAGCTGGTGAAAGCGGTTATAGCTGATCTCCGCCACCTCGCACTCACCGCGTGCACGCACCCAGGCGCTGCGGCTCTGGCTGGCATCGAACAGCCCCATCTCGCCGAAGAAGTCGCCTTCATTGAGGTAGGCCAGTACAATCTCGTGGCCGTTGTCGTCCTCAATCAGCACGGTGACCGAGCCCTTGATGATGTAATAGAGCACATCGGGTTTGTCGCCGGCGCAGATGATGGTGCTCTTGGCCGGATAGCGGCGGCGGTGGCAGTGTTCCAGAAAGCGCGCTACCGCCGGAATGGTTGTCGGTGGCAATATGGCTGCCATGGCAGGTTCCATCTCTTGGTTATCGATGTGTATGGTATACCAGCCATGCCGCCACGAGGCAAGCGGGGTGGCAGGGTGACCGGTTGGCGCAAATTGCGGAGAGTGAGTATGAAGGCAAGAATCAAATGGGTGGAAAACGCCACCTTTATCGGCGAGGCGGGCAGTGGCCACGCGGTGGTCATGGACGGCCCGCCGGAGAGCGGCGGACGCAACCTGGGGGTGCGCCCGATGGAGATGCTGCTGCTCGGGCTGGGCGGCTGCACCAGCTTTGATGTGATGCACATCCTCAAAAAATCGCGTCAGCAGGTGAGCGACTGCGTCGCCGAGATCGAGGCCGAACGTGCCGAGAGCGATCCCAAGGTCTTCACCCGCATTCATGTCCACTTCGTGGTGCAGGGTCATAGTCTTGACAAAGACAAGGTGGCCAGGGCGATTGAGCTGTCGGCCGAGAAGTACTGCTCCGCCTCCATCATGCTGGGCAATGCCGGGGTGGCGATCAGCCACGATTTCGAGATCGTCGTCTCCTGACCGCCTGTCAGGGCGGGCGGCGCCGGGTTATTTTTTCATCCCATTTCGCGCGGAAATGTGGATAATACGCGCACATTCACCGCCGGTTGCAGACAACCGGAAGGCGCCGGGCCGGTAATCCCCGGCCTGAACGCAGAGGTCACCATCGTTGGTCAATCGGAAAAAACTGAAACTGCACGGGTTTAACAACCTCACCAAAACCCTGAGCTTCAACATCTACGACATCTGCTACACGCAGACCGACGCCCAGCAGCGTGAATATATCGAGTACATCGACGAGGAGTACAACGCCGAGCGGCTGACCCACATCCTCTCCGACGTTGCCGACATCATCGGCGCCACCGTCCTCAACATCGCCCGTCAGGACTACGACCCGCAGGGCGCCAGCGTCACCATCCTCATCTCCGAGGAGCCGATCATGGCCGAACAGCTCTCCAACACCGAGGCCCCCGGCCCGCTGCCCGAGACGGTGGTCGGCCACCTCGACAAGAGCCACCTCACCGTCCACACCTATCCCGAGAGCCACCCCGAAAACGGCATCTCCACCTTTCGTGCCGACATCGACGTCTCCACCTGCGGGCGCATCTCGCCGCTAAAGGCGCTCAACTACCTCATCCATAGCTTCGAATCCGACATTGTCACCCTCGACTACCGGGTGCGCGGTTTCACCCGCGACGTACGCGGCAAAAAGCACTTCATCGACCACAAGATCAACTCCATCCAGAACTACCTGGCCCGTGACACCCTCGCCAGCTACCAGATGATCGACGTCAACGTCTTTCAGGAGAACATCTTCCACACCAAGATGATGCTCAAGGAGTTCGACCTCGACACCTACCTGTTCGGCATCGACTCCAGCGACCTCACCGCCGCAGAGCGCAAACGCATACGGCGCCGCCTCGAACGGGAGATGCTGGAGATCTTCTACGGTGAAAATATCAACAAAATGCCCAAATAGGGGCGGGCGACACCCTTCCACCGCAGGAGAGGAGCGGCCCCGCCGCGATGGGGTCTGCCCCAGCACTCCCATTTATCGCCCCCCGCCCTGGCCTCACTGTTATCGTTACCACGCAGGAGCGCAGGGGCGATAGATACCCTTCCACCCGGAGCGGCTCCGCCGCGATGCACGCCATGGTGTGCCACCACCCCCTAAACCAAAGCACGAAACGGGCACAAACTACCCCAGTGCCTGTCGCAACAGCAGCAGCGGATGCACCACCTCCATCGCCATCCCGCGCTGCCGCAGCCCCTGTTGCAGGTGCAGCGCACAGCCCAGATTGTTGCTCACCAGCAGCCGTGCCTTGTCATTGCCAATCCAATCGAGTTTGCGCTCACGCAGCGCCACGGCATTGTTGCGCTCGCTCAACTGGTAACTGCCGGCCGCGCCACAGCAGAGATGATTCTCCGCCAGCGGCTCGCACACCAGTTGCGGAATGTGCCCCAGTAACTGCGCCACCGCCTCGGGTCGTCGCAGCACATTGCGCTGGCTGCACGGCAGATGCAGCAGCACCCGTTGCGCCACTGCCTTGAGCGGCAGCGCCGCGGGCCATTCGCCCTGGGCAAGAAAGTCGCAAATCTCATAAAAAGGGGTCTCGCCCCCGCCGTAGCGTGTGGGGTACTCCCCAAGGTGACCGGCGCAACCACTGGCGGTGGTCACCACCGCGTCAAGGTGCAGCCCATCGAAGAGGGCGATGGCGTTTCTGGCCAGTTGGGCCGCCTGTTGCGGCTCGCCGTTATGCAGATGCAGCGCCCCGCAACACCCCTGGGTGGCGGGCACCACCACCTCATATCCCAGCCGCGAGAGCAGATCGACGGCGGCCTGGTGCAGCTCCCCCTCCAGCAGCGAGCCGATGCAGCCGGTAAAGAGCCCGATACGCCCCCGCACCGCACCCCGCGCCGCAGTGTGCGCGGCCAGCGTGGTGGCGGGCGGAATCAACGGCAGCTGCGCCTCCATCCCCTCCAGCCCCAGCGCCCGCAACAGCCCGCTGCCCCGCAACAGCCGCTGTGCCCCGCTCTGCTGATAACGACGCAGCAGCGCCCCGTTGCGGTGTAATTTGGCGGGGTCTTTCACCTGCTCCAGCAACCGCCTCACGGGGGGCGCCGCCATGGCACCCTGCCCATGCAGCAGCGCGCGGCTGGCGTCGATGAGTTCACCGTAGGGCACCTTCGAGGGGCACATCCGCTCGCAGGCGCGGCACACCAGGCAGCTATCGAGGTGACGCTGTAGCGCCGCGCTCGGCGCCAGCTGGCCGCCCGCCAGCGCCTGCATCAGGGCAATGCGCCCGCGTGGCGACTCGGTCTCGCAGTGGCGCAGCTGATAGGTCGGGCAGTGGGGCAGACAGAGCCCGCACATCACACAGCGGTCGGCGGCGGCAAGAATGTGGGAGCGACTGGTCAAGAGGGCCTTCGATTGGCGGGAGAGATGGGCTATTCTAACGGAGTTTTAACGAAATGGCGTACCCATGAGCTTCTACCAATACCACCTCTTTTTCTGCGTCAACCAGCGCGAGGATGGCGGCCGCTGCTGCCAGGAGTGCAACGCCGACGCGCTGCGCAGCTACGCCAAAAAGCGCTGCAAGGAGCTCGGCATTCACGGCCACGGCCAAGTGCGTATCAACAGTGCCGGCTGCCTCAACCGTTGCAGTGAAGGGCCGGTGGTCGTCGTCTACCCCGAAGAGACCTGGTACACCTACGTCGATCGGGCCGACATCGACGAGATCATCGACCAGCACCTGCTACACGGCCGCCCGGTAAAGCGGCTGCGGCTCGGCTAAAAGAGCCACCCCCACGCGATCACCCCTCACCCCACAATATCCGGTTCACCAGGGTGTTGACTTCCATAAGATATTTGATATATTAGAACACGCTGATGTAGCGGAAGGGTTCCGCACTCGGCAGACTCCTCCATCCTCCTTTGGTGGATATTTGAACAGGCGCGGCACCTCCCCCCTTTCGCCGCGCCTCTCTTTTTTCACCCGCACCCCTCCCGACAAAAAATATTTTTCACCAGCGCGTGATTTATCGGGCGATAACGCCTAATATGAGCGGCTGTTTGTTGCAGGCGGAACTTTCCGCACCGCGGCCCTTGTATGTTGTGGCGTCATTCTGTATTATTCCGCCTCTTTTTTACGAGATACCCCGCTCGATTTGGAGTGTTTTTGAGATGATTGGGACAAAGACTTTTAGTGCGACCCCCGAAACCGTCAAGCGTGACTGGTTCGTGGTTGACGCCGCCGACAAGACCCTGGGCCGTCTGGCCACCGAGATCGCCAGCCGTCTGCGCGGCAAGCACAAGCCGGAATATACCCCGCATGTGGATACCGGCGACTATATCGTGGTCATTAACGCCGAGAAGATCCGCGTCACCGGCAACAAGGCGCAGGACAAGATGTACTACAACCACAGCGGCTACGTCGGCGGCATGAAGTCGATCAACTTCGACAAGCTCATCGTCAAGGACGCCCCGCAGGTACTGGAGCGCGCCATCAAGGGCATGCTGCCAAAAAACCCGCTCGGTCGTGCCATGTTCCGCAAACTGAAGGTGTACGCCGGCACCCAACACAACCACGCAGCCCAACAGCCCCAGTCGCTGGATATCTAAAGGTACTGACAGACCATGGCAGAGACAAACAACATTTGCACCGGCCGTCGCAAGACCTCCGCGGCCCGCGTATACCTGGTACCCGGCAAGGGTGAGATCACCATCAACAAGCGCAGCATCGAGAACTACTTCGGCCGCGAAACCGCCCGCATGGTGGTTCGCCAGCCGCTCGAAGCGGTAGACATGCTGCAAAAGTTTGATGTCAACGTCTCCGTCAAGGGCGGCGGCAACACCGGCCAGGCCGGTGCCATCCGCCACGCCATCGCCCGCGCCCTCGTCGCCCACGACGAAACCCTGCGCGGCGCCATGCGCACCGGCGGCTTCCTCACCCGCGACGCCCGCAAGGTCGAGCGCAAGAAGATTGGCCTGCACAAAGCGCGCAAGCGTCCGCAATACTCCAAGCGTTAATTCGCTGGTGGTCTTGCCGCACGCCGCAACAAAAAGGCCCGCTATCACGCGGGCCTTTTTGCGTTTTCTGGCTGGCGATTAAAAGTCATTAGCGCAAAACACGCAAAGACACCAAGGAAAAGAGTGCCGCTGTTTCGCAGGAGCGGCCCCGCCGCGATGCGATGGCAACCACCTGTTTGTGGCGTGATGAAAATGAAACGGCCAACCTTGATTCGGCAAAACCGCAATGTCAAGACCCCTTGCCTCTTGGGATTTGTAGGGTGCCTCCGTCAGGCGCACCGGTTTTGTGGTGGGGTGAACGGTGCGCCTCGTCCCTCGGCACACCCTACGGCTAAAAAGTTTTGTGGTGGGGTGAACTACCCGACTCCCTCATCCGTCGTATCGACGACCCTGTCCGTGCCCGTCACCTCAGCCGCTCCGGCTTCCTCGCGCAAGCGGCGGAAAAGGCATGGAGGGCAAAGAGTCGGCGTAGGCCGGGTTGTTACCGTCCGCAACCCCTAAGCCAACATTGCGCCCCACCTGCCGCCTCTATATTCGATCAACACGTTACGTCAACTTTCTGCACAAGTCGTAAGAAGTCCACGCTGACTGGTTGATATTGAAAGATGTTGTTTTTTCGCAACACCTCCACGTTTTGTTGTTTTTCTTGTGAAAAAGGGTTGCATTGCCCCCGACAGGGGGTTAGCATTGCAGGCGCTTTGAGCAATCAGGCACAATTAATTGCAATTAATTGAAACAAATAAATCACAATCATCAGGAGAACGTGATCCATGAAAAAGAACGTAATCGCACTGGCCGTAGCGGCCGCAATGATGGCCCCGCTGGCCGCCCAGGCTGAAGTCAAGATCACCGGTGGCCTGCAGGCGCAGGTTGTTAGCATCGATGGCGATGCTGCTTCCGCCGATGGCCTCTATGCCACTGACGGTGGCCAGTACACCAAAGAAAACGCCGGCAACTACGGCTTCCTTAAGTTCTCCGCCTCCGAGGACCTGGGCAACGGCCTGAAAGCCCTGGCCGTTTACAACATGAACATCAGCGTTGGCGACAGTGATGGTGCCCCGGTCGGTGGCGCTGCCCCCGGTGGTCGTGACGCCTATGTCGGCCTCTCCGGTGGCTTCGGTACCGTGATGGCTGGTACCCTTACCGCTCCCTACGCAATGACCAGAAGCTGGGACCCCCTCCTTGGCACCTTCGCCCAGGCGCGTGGTAACGCCGGTATGTCCACATGGCACAACAGCTATGCCGGCAACGCCTTGGCCTATGCCAACAAGTTCGGCATGGTCAAGGTAGTGCTCGCCGTTGTTCTGGATGAGACTAAAGAAGCAGGTGAGGATGCCACCAATGGTGATAACGCCACCTCTTTTGCAGTCAACGTTCCCGTTGGCCCGGTTGAGTTGGCTGTGGCCTATCTCAGTGCCACTGATTTTGCTGGTACTACTGCTGATAACACTGCTACCAAGGTTGGCGTCAAGTACAACGCCGGCGCTATCACCGTTGCGGCCCAGTATGAAGATCTCGACGATGGTTCCGCTGATAACACCACCGTTACCTACCTGGCCGGTAGCTATGCCGCTGGCGCCAACACCTTCTCTCTGGGTTATGGCATCACCGACGACGGCACTGATGATTACACCTACACCGCTATCGGCATGAAGCACGCCTTCAGCAAGAGCACCTCTGTTCACGTTGCCTACCGTCTGACCGATGTAGATAACGCTGAAGAGACCGCTATCGGTGCTGGTCTGCGCGTAGGTTTCTAATCGATTCTCGAATCGTTTAGTACCCGGGAAACGGGGCCTTCGGGCCCCGTTTTTTTTTCAATGTAGGATGGGCAAGGCTTGCGTCCCATCACCAAACAGGGATGCCACGGATATGGAATATCGCCGTAACCGCCAGATGGGCGGTAGCTACTTTTTTACTGTTGTCACCCACTCCCGCCGCCCGATCCTCATCGAGCACATCGAACGTCTCCGCGAGGCATTTCGCCATACACGTCGCCGCTATCCGTTTGAAATCGATGTCATTGTGGTGTTGTCGGATCACCTGTATACCATCTCGCGCCTTCCGGCGGGAGACCACGATTACCCGCGACGCTGGATGGTGTTAAAGCGAAAATTCAGTGCCGGGCTGGAAGCGGTTGTGAGCACCACATCGCAACAGAAAAAACGGGA
>JAPHSX010000040.1 GCA_026196575.1 Gammaproteobacteria bacterium
GATAAGGCTTGAGGCAGGCCACAAACCCAATCGGCCCGGGACGGGCCTCCCACACCCCATCCCCTTGTGGGAGCGGCGTCTCGCCGCGATAAGGCTTGAGGCAGGCCACAAACCCAATCGGCCCGGGACGGGCCTCCCACACCCCATCCCCTTGTGGGAGCGGCGTCTCGCCGCGATACTACTTTAACCCTCCACCGCTATCTTGCGCGGCTGGATCTCCGCCCGTTTGGGGATGGTGATGGTGAGCACCCCATTCTCCCCTTTGGCGCTGATCTTGTCGGTATCGGCGCTGTCGGGCAGGGTGAATCGGCGGAAGAAGTTGCCGTAGGAGCGCTCGATACGCTTGTACCCCTGCTTCTCTTCGCGCTTCTCGCTCTCGCGCTCTCCCTGGATGGTGAGCACGCCATTCTCGGCATGCACCTCGATATCTTTGGGGGCGATGCCGGGGATATCGGCAATGATGATGAAGCGCTCCTTATCCTCTTTAATATCGACCGCCGGTACCCAGTCGCTGGCGCTGGCGGCATTTTCCTCACCCATCATGCGATCCATCTCGCGGCGCATCTGCTCCATCACGCCCCAGGGTTGGTGGTAACGAATCATACTCATTGTCTGCTCTCCTCTGTGGTTTCAGGTGCCGCAGTGCGGCGGGTTACCCTCACACATAGGTACTCCCGCGGGATCTTCAAGAGGAATTTTTGCATCGCTGCCCGCACCTCTTTTTATTGGGGAGAGGGGGAGGTTGGTGCAAATTTTATTGAATTCTTTTTGGCCGGCTACGCACCATAATGGGACAAAGAGCAAAGTTAGCAAGCGCTCACATTCCGCGCTGAAGGGGGTGGTTCTGGAATATTAGAAACACAACATATAGTGTTTTTGGTTTGACTCTAATTTCGCCATCTATGTCACTGATTTTATTAACGCATGACAAATAATTTCATATGAAACAATAGGTTGCGGTCTTCTTCTGGGGTGTGTCACGGAGTTGACAGCCCCCATATATCGGCCTACTCTATCGCAATCCACACTACATCTTGTGTTTTCAGTCAATGGAATAATAAGCCGCCGGAACCTGGCATCTGCACCTACAATTTAAAGAGAATTTGACGAGGGAGAATCATCGTGAGCAAGAGCTCTGCGCATCTGAAGGCCGTGGCCACCGCCGTAACCGACATCCCCTTCCAGCCCGCCTCCATGGATATCTGGGAGAAGAAGTATCGCCTTACCACCAAGAACGGCGAGGTGATTGACCACACCATCGACGAGACCTACTCCCGTGTTGCCCGCGCCCTGGCCGAGGTCGAGGCCGACGACCCGCTCAAGGAGGAGTGGCAGGAGAAGTTCCTCTGGGCGCTGCGCCACGGCGCCATCCCCGCCGGCCGCATCACCTCCAACGCCGGCGCCTGGGCCTACAAGCCGGCCACCTCCACCATCAACTGCACCGTCTCCGGCATCATCCGCGATTCGATGGACGACATCCTCTCCAAGGTGCACGAGGCGGGCCTCACCCTCAAGGCGGGTTGCGTTGCGCCGGACACCTCAGTTGTGACTGAGCACGGCGTTGTCACTGCCCGGCAAGCGGTGGAGCAGCAGCACGGAAAGATGCTCTGCTATGACCGTGAAACCGGGCAGTTTGAGATGCGTCCGATCGAGCGGCACATGACCACCCACGTTCCCCGCGACGAGAACATCGAGATCGTCTCCGGTGGCACGGCGTTGAAGACCTCCGTCAAGCATCCGGTTCTCGTCCTGCGCGACGAGAAACTTGTCTATGTCCGTGCCGATCAAGTGGGCGAGACAGACGCCCTGGTGCATCATACCTTTGCTTGGCAGGCCGACCGGAACCGGGCGCTTGATGCCTGGTTTGCCGGCGCCCATCTGGGCGATGGCAGTGCTTACGAAAAGCGCCGGGAGTATAAGAGTAGCCGAAAGGCGTGGCTTGAGAAGGCGCGTGCCGCCGGTAGCCGATTGATCTTCAAAATCCGTGCTGCCGAGCGCGAAGTGGTGGAGCGTTATGCAGCGTTTTTCCAAGCGTTTTGCGGTTCGCGGGCGCAGGTTGTTGCAACGGCGACAGAGAATGGTACGCCGGTATGGGACTACACCGTTGCCAGTTTTGAGGCGGGTCGTGCAGCCGATCTGATTGATGGTCAGATTGGCAAAAAGTGTTCAGGCCTGCACGTCCCGGGCTGGGTTGCCGCCAACCCGGAGCGTCATTTCCTCCCCTTCCTCGCCGGCCTGATCGACACCGATGGTACCGTGAGCACCGAGAGGGGCAGCGTAACCATCGCCATGCAGAGTCACCGTTTTGCCGAACAGCTAAAAGGCCTGCTCGGGTTATTTGGTGTACACGGTGGGATTACGTCGCGTAAACCGCGGCAGCATGAGTACAAAGGCGCCATGATTCGCGACACGGGCGGGGCGATGTTGAAGATCTCCGACTCCGTCTTTCTCGCCAAAGTTGCAGAGTTTATGGCGGATAGTGGAAAGTGCCGCCGAATTGTCGAGTGCGCCAGCCAGGCGGGCCAGTACGATCGATATGTGCTGCCACGCAGCCTCAGCGAAGCGCTCGCCGCCGAGGCCGAAGGCTTGGACCACCGCGATCGTCAGGCGCTTGGTTTCTATCATGGTTATCATCGGAAGGCCGTGGTCAGTCGGGTCTGGCTGGATCGCTGGAGCGGGCGCTTTGCCCACCTGCGCCCGCTAATCGACTTCTGCCGTACGCTACGACCGGTTGATTCGATTCGCCGCAACCTCGATATTGGTGAGACCTTCTACGATTTTACCGTCGAAAAGCACCACAACTACCTGGCCGGCGAGAATGGCCTGATGGTGATTCACAACTGTGGCATTGGCTATGAGTTCAGCACCCTGCGCCCGCGCGGCGCCTTCGTCGCCGGTGCCGGCGCTTATACCTCCGGCCCCCTCTCCTTCATGGATATCTTCGACAAGATGTGTTTCACCGTCTCCTCCGCCGGTGGGCGGCGCGGGGCGCAGATGGCCACCTTCGATGTCGGCCACCCCGACGTAATGGACTTCATCAAGGCCAAGCGCGAGGACGGGAGGCTGCGCCAGTTCAATCTCTCGCTATTGGTTACTCGCGAGTTTATGGAGGCGGTGATCGCCAGTGACGACTGGCACCTCGCCTTCCCGCTCTCCCCCAATGAGGTGGAGCTCGACAACATCGACATCCATGACCCCAAACAGGTGGTATGGCGTGACTGGCCGGTGAAGGACGCCTACATCACCAATGATGAGGGGCTGGTCGCCTGCAAGATCTACAAGACCATCAAGGCCAAGCGGCTGTGGGACATGATCATGACCTCCACCTACGACTTCGCCGAGCCGGGCTTCATCCTCATCGATGAATACAACGACATGAACAACAACTGGTTCTGCGAGAACGTGCGCGCCACCAACCCCTGCGTGACCGCCGATACCTGGGTGCAGACCGCCTCTGGCCCGCGTCAGGTGAACGACCTTATCGGACAGCCATTTCTGGCCCGTATCGATGGCGAGGAGCACGCCACCGGCGCGGAGGGATTCTTCCGTACCGCCACCAAGGCTATCGTCGAGTTGCAGACCCATGAGGGCTACAAACTCAAACTGACCAGCGACCACCGGGTACGCAGGGTCACCAGTTTCAGCCGCTACACCACCGAGACCGAGTGGTGCGAGGCCGGCCGGCTGCAGCCGGGTGATCGGGTACTGCTCAATGATCACCGTCGCAATAGCGAGTGGGCCGGCAACTATAGCCGCGATGAGGGCTACCTGATGGGCCTGCTGCTGGGTGACGGCACCCTCAAGCAGAATGCGGCCGTACTCTCCGTGTGGAAGCAGAGCGCCGTGGCCAATGGCGTGGAGGGTGTGCTCAACCGGGGTGTCGAGGCGGTGATGGCCGAGGCAGTTGCGGCGGCATGCCGGCTGCCCCATCGTGCCGATTTCCAGGGCTGGTATGAGGTTGCGGGACGCAATGAGTTCCGTCTCTCCACCGCCGCGATTCGCAATCTCGCCCTTGAGCTTGGCATGGAGCAGGGCAACAAGCAGATTAGTGACAAGATGGAGAAGAGCTCCTCCGACTTCCATCAGGGATTTCTGCGCGGCCTGTTCGATGCCGACGGTTCGGTACAGGGCAGCCAGAGCAAAGGCGTTTCGGTTCGCCTGGCGCAGTCCGATCTGAGCACCCTGGAGGCGGCGCAGCGCATGTTGCTGCGCCTCGGCATCGCCTCCAGCCTCTATGCCAACCGTCGCCAGGCCGGGTCCACCATGCTGCCCGACGGCAAGGGCGGTGAGCGTGAATTTGCCACTGCCGCACAACATGAGCTGGTGATCAGCGGCGAGAACCTCAGCCTGTTTGCGACCCGTGTGGGTTTTGCCGATAGTGATAAACAACAGAAGCTGGAAAATCTGCTTTCCGGTTATGCACGCAAGCTTAACCGTGAGCGCTTCACCGCCCGTGTCGCGGCCGTCGTCCCGGCAGGCATCGAGGATGTCTACGATGTACAGGTGCCCGGCATCAACACCTTCGACGCCAATGGCCTGCATGCCCACAACTGCGGCGAACAAGGTCTGCCCCCCTACGGCGCCTGCCTGCTCGGCTCGGTCAACCTCACCAAGTTCGTGCTCGACCCCTTCACCGACAAGGCGCGCTTCGACTGGGAGAGCTTCCGCAAGACCGTCGCCATCTTCACCCGTATGCTCGACAACGTGGTGGAGATCAACGGTCTGCCGCTGGCGCAGCAGCGTGCCGAGATCGAAAACAAGCGCCGCCACGGCATGGGCTACCTCGGCCTCGGCTCCACCTGCACCATGATGCGCCTCAAGTACGGCGAGCAGGCCTCGCTGGAGTTCACCGAAAAGGTCACCCGCGAGATGGCGCTGGTCGGCTGGCGTACCGGCCTGGAGCTGGCCAAAGAGAAGGGCGCCGCCCCGATCATGGAGCAGGAGTACACCGTCAGCGGCGAGATGCTGCGCAAGCGCCCCGAGATGAAGCGCGACGGTATCAAGGTCGGTGACAAGGTCAAGGGCAAGGTGCTGCACGCCAAGTACAGCCGCTACATGCAGCGCGTGGCCGAGGTCGACCCCGAACTGGTCAACGAGCTGGCCGAGGTGGGCTGCCGCTTCACCCACCATAGCTCCATCGCCCCCACCGGAACCATCTCGCTCTCCCTGGCCAACAACGCCAGTAACGGCATCGAGCCCTCCTTCGCCCACCACTACGCGCGCAACGTCATTCGCGAGGGCAAGAAGTCCAAGGAGAAGGTCGACGTCTTCAGCTTCGAGCTGTTGGCCTACCGCCACCTGGTCAACAAAAAGGCGATGCCGTACAGCGACAAGGCCGACGAGCAGCTGCCCGACTACTTTATCAGCGCCGATGATGTCAGCCCCAAGCAGCACGTCGACATCCAGGCCGCCTCGCAGAAGTGGATCGACTCCTCCATCTCCAAAACGGCCAACGTCCCCACCGACTACCCGTTCGACGAGTTCAAGGACATCTACCTCTACGCCTACGAACAGGACCTCAAAGGCTGTACCACCTTCCGCTTCAACCCCGAGGCGTTCCAGGGGGTGCTGGTCAAGGACTCCGACCTGGAGAACACCACCTACCGCTTCGAGCTGGAGAACGGCGAGGTGATCGAGGTCAAGGGCAACGAAGAGATCGAATACGACGGCGAGCTGCACAGCGCCGCCAATCTTTTTGATGCCATGAAAGAGGGCTATTACGGCCGCCTGTAATCAGGGAGAACGCTCATGGATGAGTGGCGTCGAACAACTAATGTGGAATTACAGACAAGCAGCAATAGCTCCATAAACAGATTGAAGAATATGCTATGGACGAAAAGGTGAGGAAATAAACATGGCACTGAAGATTGAGAAGAAGATTGTCGGCTACAGCGTAGTCAAGGAAGAGGAGAAAGCAGCGGCCCCGGTCAAGGAGAGGAAAGAGGACAAAATCGTCCATCTTACCGAGCAGCTTGAGCGCCCGGAGATGCTGCTCGGCTCCACCTACAAGATCAAGACCCCGCTCACCGAACACGCGCTCTATGTCACCATTAATGACATCATCCTCAACCCCGGCACCCAGCACGAGCTGCGCCGCCCGTTCGAGGTCTTCATCAACTCCAAGAACATGGACCACTTCCAGTGGATCGTCGCCCTCAC
>JAPHSX010000051.1 GCA_026196575.1 Gammaproteobacteria bacterium
ATGCTTCCGGTAACGTATAAAATACTTCCGGATCAGTCAACTCCCGTTGCGGAAGATTTTAAAGACTCGCCTTCCCCTCCCTCACACGTGCCGGATACTCGCGCCTTCCTTTATGTACCCGCGATCCCCGAATGGCTGCAGCTTCTCGAGCCAGATTTCTTCGAGGAGGGTAAGTTCGTCTTCATGGCGACCGCCGCCGGTACCGTGAAGAAGACCCCGTTGACCGACTTCTCGCGTCCGCGTAGCAGCGGCATTATCGCCGTGGACCTGCTCGATGATGACCAGCTGGTGGGCGTGGCGCTGACCGATGGCCAGCGCGACATCATGCTCTTCTCCAGCGCCGGCAAGGTGGTGCGCTTCAAGGAGGAGCATGTCCGCTCGATGGGGCGTGTCTCGCGTGGGGTGCGCGGTATCCGTCTTGGTGCCGGGCAACGGGTCATTTCGCTCATCGTCGCCGAAGACGAGGCCCAGGTGCTGACCGCCACCGAGAACGGCTACGGCAAACGCACGCCGATGGATGACTATCCGCTCAAGGGGCGCGGTGGTCAGGGGGTGATTGCCATTCAGACCAGCGAGCGCAACGGTGCGGTGGTCGGCGCGGTGCTGGTGGGCGAGAGCGAGGAGATCATGCTCATCACCGATGGTGGCACCATGGTGCGCACCCGCGTGAGGGAGGTTTCATCAATGAGCCGCAACACCCAGGGGGTGCGACTCATCAACCTGACCAAGAATGAAAAACTGATCGGCCTGGAGCGCATCGCCGAGTCCGATGAGGATGATGAGGGTGATGTCGCAGAGGATTCCGAAGAGTAGGTCACGTTGCGATAGCTACGTGATGCAATGGTGTCAGGTAGTCGCTACGCGCCAACCTGAGCTACGGCTTTAAACGAAATAAAACAGAGTGAGGATATTTCATGGCACGTGTATTCAACTTCAGCGCCGGTCCGGCAATGTTGCCGCAGGCAGTGATCGAAAGGGCCCAGCAGGAACTCCTGGAGTGGAACGGCAGCGGCATGTCGGTGATGGAGATGAGCCATCGCGGCAAGGAGTATATGTCGATCGCCGAGAAGGCCGAGGCCGACCTGCGCGAGGTGATGAATATCCCCGCCAACTACAAGGTGTTGTTCCTGCAGGGGGGCGCCTCCAGCCAGTTCGCGATGGTGCCGATGAATCTGCTGCGAGGCGCCGGCAAGGCCGACTACCTGCTCACCGGTGACTGGTCGAAAAAGGCGATCGCCGAGGCGAAGCGCTACTGTCAGGTGAATCTGGCGGCCGACACCTCCGAGGGCAACTTCACCCGCGCCCCGGCCCAGTCGGAGCTCACCCTCTCCGCCGATGCCGCCTATGTCCATTATTGCCCCAATGAGACCATCCGTGGCGTGGAGTTCCCCTATATCCCCGAGGTGGGTGACAAGCCGCTGGTGGCCGATATGTCCTCCACCATCCTCTCCCGCGAGATCGATGTCTCCAGGTTCGGCATTATCTATGCCGGGGCGCAGAAAAATATCGGTCCTGCCGGTTTGACGATTGTCATCGTGCGTGAAGATCTTATTGGCGAGACCATCGCCGGTACCCCCACCATGTTTGACTACAAGACCCATGCGGATAACGGCTCGATGTACAACACCCCGACCACCTACAGCTGGTATGTGGCCGGCCTGGTGTTTGAGTGGATCAAGGAGCAGGGCGGACTGGGCAAGATCGCCGAGGTCAATGCGCGCAAGGCGGACAAACTGTACGCCGCCATCGATGGCTCCGATTTCTACGCCAATCCGGTGGAGGTATCGGCCCGCTCGTGGATGAATGTCCCCTTCACCCTGGCCAATGCCGAACTGGACGCCCCGTTCCTTGCCGGCGCCAAGGAGCGCGGACTGGTCACCCTCAAGGGGCACCGCTCGGTGGGCGGCATGCGTGCCTCCATCTACAACGCCATGCCGGAAGAGGGTGTCGATGCACTGGTCGCCTTTATGGCCGAATTCGAGAAATCCCACGCCTAAGAATGAGGATTAAGATGCATGTATAAGATACTGACTCTTAACAATATCTCTTCAACCGGCCTTGACCGGTTGCCGCGCGATAACTACGAAGTAGCGTCGGAGTTCCAGAACCCCGATGCCATCCTGTTGCGCTCCTTCAAGATGCACGAGATGGCCATTCCCGCCTCACTCAAGGCGGTGGGCCGCGCCGGTGCCGGGGTCAACAACATCCCGGTCGACAAGATGAGTGCGCGTGGTGTCGTGGTCTTCAATGCCCCCGGCGCCAACTCCAACGCGGTGAAGGAGCTGGTGATCGCCGGTATGCTGCTGGCCTGCCGCAATATCGCCCAAGCGTGGGAGTTTGCCCGCAATCTTGAGGGGACGGATGAGGAGATCGGCAAGGCGACCGAGGCGGGCAAGAAGAACTTCGGCGGCTTCGAGCTGCCGGGTCGCACCCTCGGCGTGGTCGGCTTGGGGGCCATTGGTGTGCGCATTGCCAATGCGGCGGTAGCGCTGGGGATGAAGGTGATCGGCTTCGACCCGGGCATCACCGTCAAGGGGGCATGGCAGCTCGATGCGGCGGTGAAACAGGCCGGCAGTATCGATGAGCTGCTCAACAACTCCGACTTCATTACCTTCCATGTGCCGCTCATCGAGGCGACGAAAAATCTCATCAACGCCGAGCGGCTGAAGAACATGAAGGATAATGTCGTGGTCCTCAACTTCGCCCGTAACGGTATTGTGGATGACGCGGCGATGGTAGCGGCGCTCGATGCCGGCAAGGCCTACGCCTACGTCTGTGACTTCCCCAGCAATCTGCTGAAAAAGCACCCGCGTGTCATCACCCTGCCGCACCTTGGCGCCTCCACCCGCGAGGCGGAGGAGAACTGCGCCATCATGGTGGCCGACCAGGTGCGGGACTATCTGGAGAACGGCAATATCACCAATTCGGTCAATTTCCCCGAGGTGGTGATGCCGCGTGCCGATGGCACCCATCGTCTCACCATCGCCAATGCCAATGTCCCCAATATGCTCGGGCAGATCTCCTCGGATCTGGCCAAGGCGGGGCTGAATATCGTCGACATGCTCAACAAGTCACGCGGCGATATTGCCTACACGGTGGTGGATGTAGATCAGGCCATACCGCAAACGCTTATCGATGAGATCGCGGCCATTGATGGCGTGCTCAATGTACGCGCCATCAGTTGAGCCGAACCACTACTTTCGAAACCCGCATGAGTGACCCCAGGTGAGCAACGAGGAAAAACTTCAGGCCATTCGCCAACGCATCGATGCCCTCGACAGCGAGCTGCAGGCACTGCTGAACGAGCGTGCCGCGTTGGCGCAGGAGGTGGCGCGGGTCAAGCTGGAGGCGGGTGATGAGACGCAGTTTTACCGTCCCGAGCGCGAGGCGCAGGTGTTGCGGGCGGTAAAGGCGCGCAATCAGGGGCCGCTGTCGGCCGAGGAGGTGGCGCGCCTGTTCCGCGAGGTGATGTCGGCCTGTCTGGCGCTGGAGCACCCGATGACCATCGCCTTTCTCGGCCCCGAGGGGACCTTCTCCCACGAGGCGGCGCTCAAGCACTTTGGTCACTCCATGGTGGGGTGTCCGCTGCCGGCCCTCGATGAGGTGTTCCGCGAGGTGGAGGCCGGGAGCGCCGACTATGCGGTGGTGCCGGTGGAGAACTCCACCGAAGGGGCGGTCAACTACACCCTGGATCTGATGCTGGCGACGCCGCTGCGTATTTGTGGCGAGGTGGAGCTGCGCATTCACGATCACCTGATGACTCACGCCACCGGGCTGGGAGCCATCCAGCGCGTCTACTCCCACGGCCAGTCGCTGGCGCAGTGTCGCGAGTGGCTGGATAGCAACCTCCCCGCCGCCGAGCGCATCGCCGTCAGCTCCAATGCCGAGGCGGCACGCCTCGCCACCGGGGATGTCGCGGCGGCGGCGATCGCCGGCAGCAGCGCGGCGGAGATCTACGGCCTGCCGCTGCTGGCGCGCAATATCGAGGATAAACCGGACAACACCACCCGCTTTCTTGTCCTCGGCCGCTGCGAGGTGCCGCCCAGCGGGGCCGACAAGACCGCGCTATTGGTCTCGGCCCGTAACAGGCCGGGGGCGCTGTCGCAGCTGCTGGAGCCGCTAGCGCGCCACGGGATCTCCATGACCCGCATCGAGTCGCGCCCCTCGCGTCAGGGGATGTGGGACTACGTCTTCTTTCTGGAGGTTGAGGGACACTGCCGCGACGAGAAGGTAGGCCAGGCGTTGCGGGAGCTTGAAAATGAGGCGTCGCTCTATAAAATCCTCGGCTCCTTTCCCAAAGCGGTACTGTAGGGCCGATAGCGATGCATGAATTCATGAAACACGCCGCCCCCGGCGTAGCGGGGCTGCAGCCCTACAAGGCGGGTAAACCGATAGAGGAGCTGGAGCGGGAGCTGGGGGTAAGCAACATCATCAAGCTCGCCTCCAATGAAAACCCGCTCGGCCCCTCACCGCAGGCGGTGGCCGCGATGCAGGCCGGGCTGGCCGATGTCTGGCTCTACCCCGACGGCAACGGCTTTGCCCTGAAGGAGAAACTGGCCGCGCTGCACGGGGTGGAGCGCTCGCAGATCACCCTGGGTAACGGCTCCAGCGAGCCGCTGGAGTTTATCGTGCGCGCCTTTGTGCAGCCGGGGGAGGAGGTACTCTTCTCCGAGCACAGCTTTGCCATCTACCCCATCGTTACCCAGGCGGTGGGCGGGGTGGGGGTGGCCGCCCCGGCGAAGGAGTGGGGTTACGACCTCGAGGCACTCAAACAGAAGATTAGCGACAAGACACGCGTGGTCTTTATCGCCAACCCCAACAACCCCACCGGCACCTGGCTGGCCGGGCCGCAGCTGGAGGCGTTCATCGCCGCGCTGCCGCCGGAGATCATCGTGGTGGTCGACGAGGCCTATTACGATTATGCTTCGCACCCGGCGCTGGGGGCCACGGGCTATCCCGACGCCATTGAGTGGGTGGCGAAGTACCCCAATCTGATGGTGACGCGCACCTTCTCCAAATCTTACGCCCTGGCGGGGTTACGGGTCGGCTATGCGATCTCTCACCCCGAGGTGGCGGAGATGATGAACCGGGTACGCCCCCCCTTTAACGTCAATAGCCTGGCGATGGTGGCGGCGGTGGCGGCGCTGGAGGATGGCGACCATCTGCGCGCCTCGGTGCAGATGAATAGCGATGGCATGCAGCAGCTGACGGCGGCCTTCAGCGCGATGGGGCTGGCGTACATTCCCTCAGTCGGTAACTTCATCAGCGTCGATGTGGGACGCGCGGCGGCACCGGTCTACGAGGCGCTGTTGCGCGAGGGGGTGATCGTGCGCCCGGTCGCCAATTACGGCATGCCCCACCACCTGCGAGTGACGGTGGGGCTGCCCGAAGAGAATGAACGTTTTGTCGCGGCACTGCAGAAGGTGCTGACGGCGTAATTTTGTATCGCGTGCCGAGTCCGGATGTTTCACTGAATTTGTGAACTATTCGGGCCGGGGGTGGGCGGAAAACTGTAATCGAGTGAGAGTGTGTCCATGATCATCATCATGAGTTCCGGGGTTGGCGACGAGCAGATCGACGGTGTGGTAAGGAAGCTGAAGGAGTTCGGCCTCGACAGCAATGTATCGCGTGGTGTCGAGCGTACCGTGATCGGTGCCATTGGCGATGAGACGAAAATCGACAAGGAGCTGCTGCAGGCACTGCCCGGCGTGGAAGACGTCATCCGCGTGATGAAGCCCTACAAGATCGTGGCCCGCTCCTATCACAAGGAAGACACGGTCATCGATATTGGTGGCGTTAAACTCGGTGGTAATCAGGTGCAAATCATCGCCGGCCCCTGTTCGGTGGAGACCCAGCCGCAGATGGACGAGGCGGCGAAATATGTCGCCGAGGCCGGATGCCGCAT
The DNA here is from genome assembly GCA_026196575.1 of Gammaproteobacteria bacterium. Classification (GTDB taxonomy): domain Bacteria; phylum Pseudomonadota; class Gammaproteobacteria; order Thiohalomonadales; family Thiohalomonadaceae; genus JAPHSX01. Next base: position 5,906 of record JAPHSX010000051.1, read on the forward strand.
GATGCGTGGCGGCGCCTTCAAGCCGCGCACCTCGCCCTACAGCTTCCAGGGTACTGGCGTTGAGGGGTTGGAGATGTTCCGTACCGCCGCCGAAAAATACCACATGCCCATCGTCACCGAATTGATGGATGTGCGCATGCTCGACACCTTTCTCGATCACGATGTCGATGTGATCCAGATCGGTACCCGCAACATGCAGAACTTCGACCTGCTCAAAGAGGTGGGGCGTACCCACAAACCGGTCATTCTCAAGCGCGGCATGTCGGCCACCATCTCCGAGTGGCTGATGGCCGCCGAGTACATTGCCGCCGGTGGCAACCACAACATCATCTTCTGTGAGCGCGGCGTGCGCTCGTTCGAGACCTATTACCGCAACATGCTCGATGTTACCGCCATCCCGGTGCTGAAGAAGGAGACCCACCTGCCGGTGATCGTCGACCCAAGCCACGCCGGTGGCAAGGCGTGGATGGTGCCGCAACTCTCTCGCGCCGCGATTGCCGCCGGGGCCGATGGCCTGCTGGTGGAGATGCACCCGACCCCCTGTGATGCCTGGTGTGATGCCGATCAGGCGCTCGGCCCGCAGGAGTTGAAGGAGTTGATGGTCTCGCTCAGGTTGATCGCCCAGGCGATAGGGCGCGATCTCTGATCCCATGATCAACCGGCTGACCATCTACGGCGTCGGGCTGATCGGCGGCTCGCTGGCCCGGGCGCTGAAAGCAGCCGGGGCCTGCGGTGAGATCGTCGGCTATGGCCGCTCCGTTGCCCCGTTGCAGAGGGCGCTGGAGCTTGGCGTGATTGATCGCTACGAAACCGATCCGGGCGCGGCGGTGCGGGGCAGCGAGGTGGTGCTGCTCGGGGTGCCGGTGGGGGCGGTGGAGACGGTACTGCACGAACTCCGGCCCCATCTTGGCAGCGACACCATCATCACCGATGTGGGCAGCACCAAGGGCTCGGTGGTGGCCGCCGCCGAGACGGTCTTTGGCGCACTGCCGCCGCGCTTTATCCCCGGCCACCCCATTGCCGGTACCGAACAGAGCGGGGTGGAGGCTTCCTTCGCCGAGCTCTTTCGCCAGCGCCGCGTGATCCTCACCCCCACCGCGCAGAGCGATCCCGCTGCCTTGGCGACGATACGCTGGATGTGGCAGCAGACGGGGGCAGAGGTGAGTGAGATGTCGGTGGCGCACCACGATGAGGTACTCGCCGCCACCAGCCATCTGCCGCACCTGCTCGCCTTTACCCTGGTCGATACCTTGGCGCGGCTGGAGGATCACGATGACATCTTCCGTTTTGCCGCCGGCGGTTTTCGCGACTTTACCCGCATCGCCTCCAGCAGCCCGCAGATGTGGCACGACATCTGTCTGAACAACCGCGAGGCGCTGCTGAAGATGGTGGGTCGTTTCAGCGCCGAGCTGGCCACACTCGCCGCCGCTATCGAACGTGGTGATGGCGAGGCTATTCGCCAGACCTTCGAACGGGCCAAGGCGGCACGAGATTCCTATTGTGAAACACATATCAATCAATAAGTTATGACGCATTCCTCAAAAAATATTCAGTTTGTGGTGCAGCCCGACGGCAAGCTCACCGGCACCCTTCGCGTACCCGGCGACAAGTCGATCTCCCACCGCTCCATCATGCTCGGCTCGCTGGCCGAGGGGGTGACCGAGGTGAGCGGTTTCCTGGAAGGAGAGGACAGCCTCGCCACCCTGCAGGCCTTTCGTGATATGGGGGTCAGGATCGAGGGGCCAATCGGTGGACGGGTCACCATCCACGGCGTTGGCCTGCATGGCCTGAAGCCACCGGCAAAGGCGCTCGACCTGGGCAACTCCGGCACCTCGATGCGCCTGCTGTCGGGACTGATGTCGGGTCAGGCCTTTGATGTGGAGATGGTGGGCGACGCCTCGCTCTCCACCCGGCCGATGAAGCGGGTGACCGTGCCGCTGGCGCAGATGGGGGCCGAGGTGGCCACCACCGCGGCGGGTACCCCGCCGCTCAAGGTCAAGGGTGGACGCCAACTCCACGGTATTTCGTATCAGATGCCGGTCGCCTCGGCGCAGGTGAAGTCATGTATCCTACTGGCCGGACTCTATGCCGACTCCGCTACCTGTGTCACCGAGCCGGCCCCCACCCGCGACCATACCGAGCGCATGCTCAAGGGGTTCGGCTATCCGGTGCGGGTGGATGGGGCGACCGCCTGCGTCGAGCCTGGGGGCAAACTGACCGCGACCACGATTGATGTCCCCGCCGATATCTCCTCGGCCACCTTCTTCATGGTGGGGGCGGCGATCAGCGAGGGCTCCGATATTACCCTGCAACACGTCGGTATCAACCCCACCCGTATCGGCGTGATCAACATCCTGCGCCTGATGGGGGCCGATATCACATTGGGCAACGAGCGGGAGGTCGGCGGCGAGCCGGTGGCCGATCTGCGTGTTCGTGCCGGCAAACTCCGGGGCATTCGCATCCCCGAGGAGCAGGTGCCGCTGGCCATCGACGAGTTTCCCGCGCTGTTCATCGCCGCCGCCTGCGCCGAGGGGGAGACGGTGCTCACCGGGGCGGAGGAGCTACGGGTCAAGGAGTCGGATCGCATTCAGGTGATGGCCGATGGCCTGGTGGAGCTGGGTGTCGATGCCCGGGCGACGCCGGATGGCATCGTGATCCAGGGCGGGGCCCTGGGTTCCGGGGCGGTGAATAGCCACGGTGACCACCGCATCGCCATGTCCTTCGCGATGGCGGCGCTGCGTGCCGGCGGCCCCATCACTATCAATGACTGCGCCAACGTCAACACCTCCTTCCCCGGCTTTGTGGCGCTGGCCGCCGCTGCCGGTCTGCAGATCAGCAGTAGCGAGGCGTGAGATGAGTGTGCCGGTAATCACCGTCGATGGCCCGAGCGGCGTCGGCAAGGGGACGATAAGCCACCTGCTGGCGCAACATTTCGGCTGGCACTTTCTCGATAGCGGCGCCCTCTACCGTCTTACCGCGCTGGCGGCACAACGCCATGGTGTCGACCTCGCCGACGAGGCGGCGCTCGTCGTCGTCGCCGCCGGGCTGGATGTCGCCTTCCTTCCCGATGAGGCGGGGGAGGTGAAGGTTGTCCTGGAAAATCAGGACGTTAGCCGCGAAATCCGCAGTGAAGTTGCTGGCAATAATGCCTCCCGGGTTGCCGTACTGCCGGCAGTGCGCGCGGCACTGCTGCAGCGTCAGCGTGACTTTGCCCGCCCCCCGGGACTGGTGGCCGATGGCCGTGATATGGGCACCACGGTGTTTCCGCAGGCGGCGCTCAAGTTGTTTCTCACCGCCTCGGCCGAGGTGCGCGCGCAAAGACGCTATAAGCAGTTGAAAGAAAAGGGATTGAGTGCTAATCTTCGCGGCCTGATTGAGGAGATCACTCTGCGTGATGAGCGAGATCGCACGCGCAGCGCCTCCCCACTCAAACCGGCGGACGATGCCATTACCCTCGATACCTCGGACAAATCCATTGAAGAGGTGTTTGCAGAGGCGCTCAGCCACTGCGGTAACAGCCTCGTCCGCCGTTAACTTCGCGCATACCGTTTCACTGTTTTTCCAGTGTGCAGTATGCATTTAATGAAACATCAACCCGCCTTGTTGCGGTTTTGACAAGACGGCACAATCTTAGGTTACATAGCGATGAGCGAAAGCTTTGCCGAACTCTTTGAAGAGTCACTCTCCACTACCCAATTACGCCCCGGTTCCATTCTCACTGGTACCGTAGTCTCCATCGGTTCCGACCTGGTGGTCGTCAATGCCGGCCTCAAGTCCGAGGGCCACATTCCGATTGAGCAGTTTCGCAATGAAGCCGGTGAGCTCGAGGTTGCCGTTGGCGATATCGTCGACGTTGCCCTGGAGGCCGTGGAAGACGGCTTCGGTGCAACCCGCCTCTCCCGCGAGAAGGCCAAACGTGCCGAATCCTGGACCCGTCTGGAAAGGGCCAGCGAGGCTGACGAGACGGTTATCGGTCGCATTATCGACAAGGTCAAGGGAGGCTTCACCGTGGAGATGGGCGACATTCGCGCCTTCCTGCCCGGCTCCCTGGTCGATGTCCGCCCCGTGCGTGACACCGCCTACCTTGAAGGCAAGGACCTCGAATTCAAGGTCATCAAGCTCGATCGCAAACGTAACAATGTGGTGGTCTCCCGCCGCGCCGTGGTCGAAACCGAGTCCAGCGAAGAGCGCGAAGAGCTGCTCGCCAATCTGCAGGACGGCCAGGAGGTCAAGGGTATCGTCAAGAACCTGACCGACTACGGTGCCTTCGTCGACCTCGGCGGTATCGATGGCCTGCTGCACATCACCGACATGGCGTGGAAGCGCGTCAAGCACCCGAGCGAGATCGTCAATGTGGGCGACGAGATCGACGTCAAGGTGTTGAAGTTTGACCGCGAGCGCAACCGCGTCTCCCTCGGCCTGAAGCAGATGGGCGAGGATCCGTGGGAAGATATCACCCGTCGTTACCCCGAGGGCACCCGCCTGCGTGGCAAGGTGACCAACCTCACCGATTACGGCTGCTTCGTCGAGATCGAAGAGGGTGTCGAGGGTCTGGTTCACGTCTCGGAAATGGACTGGACCAACAAGAACATTCACCCCTCCAAGGTAGTGCAGCTGGGTGACGAGGTGGAGGTGATGGTGCTCGATATCGACGCCGAGCGTCGCCGCATCTCCCTTGGCATGAAGCAGTGCAAGGCCAACCCCTGGGATGAGTTTGCCGCGACCCATAACAAGGGCGCGCGCGTCTCCGGCACCATCAAGTCAATCACCGACTTCGGGATCTTCATCGGTCTGGATGGCGGCATCGATGGCCTGATTCACCTCTCCGACATCTCCTGGGAGGAGGGTGGTGAGGAGATGGTTCATGACTTCAAAAAAGGACAGGAGGTGGAGGCAGTTATCCTCGCCATCGACCCCGAGCGTGAGCGCATCTCTCTGGGTATCAAGCAGATGGAGCAGGATCCCTTCTCCGACTATGTCGCCCAGAACAAGAAGGGCAGCATCGTTACCGGTACCGTACGCGAAGTTGACGCCAAGGGCGCCATCATCGACCTGGCCGATATGGTTGAAGGTTACCTGCGCGCCTCCGAGCTCTCCCGCGATCGCGTGGAAGATGCCCGCAGCCTGCTCAAGGCAGGCGATACCGTTGAGGCGAAGTTCCTGGGTGTGGATCGCAAGAACCGCAGCATCAATCTCTCCATCAAAGCGAAGGACACGGATGAGGAGAGCGAGGCCATTCAGGACTACAATCGTAATGCACCGGTAAACGCCACGCTGGGTGATTTGCTCAAGGAGCAGATGGGTAGCAAGGAAGAGTAATGGCCCGGGCAGGGGGCGCCTTGTGCGGCCCCTGCCTCCCATCATCTTGGGGAGTTGATAATGACAAAATCAGAATTAATCGAAAAACTCTTCGCCCGCAAGCAGTCGCAACTGGCCTATAAAGATGTCGAATTGGCAGTAAAAACCATTCTCGATCAAATGGGTCATAGCCTGTCCAGTGGAGAGCGTATTGAAATTCGTGGCTTTGGCAGTTTTTCCCTGCACTACCGTCCGCCGCGTATGGGGCGTAACCCGAAAACCGGAACCTCGGTGGCCTTGGGTTCAAAATATGTACCGCACTTTAAGCCTGGCAAGGAGCTGCGCGAACGCGTAGACGAGGGTTTGAAAGCCGGTAATCAGATTCAGGCGGAAAACTCCTGATCACCAATGGCACAAAGTGCAAAGCTTTGTAGTTTGCCACGAATTCTTTCGCCGACACGTGCCATAACAGACGTGTGGCATGCAACCACGGGCTTGATGCCCCTTTGAGTGAACTCCCGGGCAGAACAGGGACATCCCGCATGAAACGAGTCTTGCTCACCCTTTTTCTCCTGTTGCTCGCCCTGCTGGGTAGCGTCTTGACCCGCCTTAATAGTGCACCGGTCAACTTTCACTACTACCTCGGCTCCCTTGAGAGCCCGCTGGCACTACTGCTGCTGATCGTATTCGCGTGTGGCACTCTGTTGGGACTGGTCATGACGCTGTCGCTGGCACTATCGGCACATGCCGCGCGGCGGCGTCTACGCCGCAAGTTGCAGCTCTGTGAACAGGAGATCCGCAATCTGCGCGAGATCCCGATCAAGGGGCGGCACTAAGTGATCGTACAGGAGCTGCTCTTTCTCCTGCTGCCGATAGCGGCACTCTCCGGCTGGTTTGTCGGCCGGCGCAACAGGCGCGGGCGTCGCGATACCGGCAATGACTGTCTGCCGCTTTCGCAAGATTATTTCACCGGGCTGAACTACCTGATCAATGATCAATCCGACAAGGCACTGGAGATATTTATCCAGATGTCGGAAGTTAACAGTGAGACCGTGGAGTTGCACTTCACCCTGGCCAGTCTGTTTCTCAAGCGGGGGGAGGTGGACCGGGCTATTCGTATCCATCAGAACCTCATCGCCAGACCGATGCTTGCGCGTCACGATCGTAATCGTGCCCTCTATGAGTTGGCGCGGGACTATATGCGGGCCGGCTTGCTGGATCGGGCGGAAACTCTCTTCTCTGAATTGATCAACGATGCGGATCATGGGCGGGCCTGTCGCCGGCAACTGCTCGATGTCTATCAGCAGGAGAAGGAGTGGGAGAAGGCGATCCTGATCGCCCGCCGTCTCGATGGTGTGCGGGGACAGGCGCTGTCCCCGGTGCTGGCCCATTTTTTCTGCGAACAGGCCGAAGAGGCACTCGCACGCGGCGAATCGGCGCTGGCCATGAAGCTGGTCAAGCGTGCCTTGAATGAAGAGGGCCGCTCCGTGCGGGCTACCCTGCTTGAGGCGCAGCTCCACCTGCGCGGCCAAAATCCCCAGGCGGCGATTAAATCGCTGAAGAGAGTAGCGCAACAGAATAGTGAATATCTGCCACTGATTCTTGAGCCGTTGCAGCAGGCCTATGAAAGGCTGGCCGCTATGGATGAGTTTGTCGCCTATTTGCGTCAGCTTCCCGAGGAGGGAAGCTTGAGCCCACTGCTCACACTCAGCGAGCAGCTGCAGCAGCGCGAGGGCGAGGAGGCAACGTTGCAGCTTCTGATGCAGGCACTGCGCAGCCGCCCCTCATTGCGTATTCTCAAGCGGTTGTGGGAGGTGCGCGCCAACCGGGCGGCGGACGATCAGGCGCTGCAGCTGGCGTTGCGGACACTGGAGAGTTTTCTGCAGAACAAGCCGGTCTTTCACTGCGAAAATTGCGGCTTCAGCTCACGCTCCATGCACTGGCAGTGTCCGGGCTGTAAACAGTGGGATCGGATAAAGCCGATTCACGGTATTGAAGGCGACTAAAAGGCTAACCCATGCGTAACGATTCCCCAATCATTGTGGCACTCGATTTTCCCTCGGCGGCGCAGGCTTTGGCGCTGGTTGAGCGGCTCGCGCCGGAGCGCTGCCGCCTCAAGGTGGGCAAGGAGCTCTTTACCCGTGGCGGCCCGGCGCTGGTCGAGCAGCTGGTGGGCAAGGGGTATGAGGTCTTTCTTGATCTCAAATTTCACGACATCCCCAACACCGTGGCCGCCGCCTGCAGTGCCGCCGCCGATCTGGGGGTATGGATGGTGAATGTACATGCCCAGGGTGGGCGTCGCATGATGGAGGCGGCGCGCGAGGCCATGCAGCAGTCAGCACATCAGCCGTTGTTAATTGCCGTCACCATCCTCACCAGCATGGGCGAGGAGGATATTCATGAGGTGGGCCTGTCGGGTAGCCCCGCCGATAATGTTAAACGTCTGGCCACTCTGGCTCAGAGTGCCGGGCTGGACGGGGTGGTCTGCTCGCCACAGGAGGTGGCGATGTTGCGTCAGGTGGTGAGCAGTGAGTTTCGCCTTGTGACGCCGGGCATTCGCCCGAGCTGGTCCGCCAAGGGCGATCAGACGCGTATCACCACGCCCGCACAGGCGATGGCCCTGGGCTCCAGTTTTTTGGTGATTGGCCGTCCTATTACCGGGGCCGCCGAACCGCTGGAGGCGCTGGCGAAGATTGAACAGGAGCTCTCCGGGCCGACGCGGACGGGATAAATCCCTACAGCTTTTCGGGAAATATCCGATGGTATGACGCTTTTGCGGCTGGATAAGCTGTTGTCGGCAATGAGTGCCAAACAATAGACCAAGGAGTTCGCAATATGAAAAATCTAGTCAAACTATTCCTCACCCTGACACTGCTCTTCGGTAGCCACTTCGCTGTCGCCGAGGTGGTCAATATCAACACCGCCGATGCCCAGACACTGGCGGCCAATATTATTGGTGTGGGTGAGAAGCGGGCGCTGGCGATAATCGCCTTTCGTGACGAACACGGCCCCTTCAAGTCGGTGGACGAGTTGACGCAGGTAAAGGGGATCGCGCTCAAGTTGGTGGATAAAAATCGCGAGAATCTTGCGATTACCGATGTGAAGTAAATTCAGGAAATATCACCAGTGCGGGCAGGGGGGGCTCCCCGCTGCCCGTTTTTTTATGTCAACAGCAACTCGGCCTCCTTGATAATGGCTCGACGTTTAAACAGCAGCTGCCAGCGGCTGCCACCGCACTGCCGCCAAAGTACAGCGGCGCGTATTCCGGCCAGCAACAGCGCACGTACCTTGCTCGCGGTGTGCGGATTTTCCAGGTAGTTGTTTTCACCACTCACCATGATGCGCGGCCCCAGCGTACTGATGTGATTCATATAGATGTCGGCCAGGCGTGCCGTCACATTGGGGTGCGTCGGCTCAAAGTGCTCCAGCTGTTGTGCCATCGACTGCAGCTCCGCGGCAATCCGGGCCAATACCTGTGTCCTCTTTGTCAGCAAGCGCTCCAGTTGCAGCAGGTTGATGGCGTAACGTGTCTTGTCACCGTTGCGCCGCGATGCCTCCCCTCCCAGTTGGGCAAGCACCGTACGCAGACCCAGCTCCAGCTCCAGGCGCGAGCCGTAGATCGCCTCCGCATTTTCGGCGGTGTCGACAAAAAGGCTGCGCATCAGCGTTGCAAACTCCGGCTGCGGCAGGGTGCCGCTGCGCGCCAGTTGGTTGACCAGTGAGGTGGCCTGGAACAGGGCGGCAAGGGCGAGCACCTGTTCTGTCAGTGTGTGTCTCATCGGGGCAGTGCCACCTCTGGTTGATTGGTGCTATCAATAATTCCACCACCGAGGCAGACATCTCCCTCATAGAATACTACCGACTGGCCGGCGGTTACTGCCCGTTGCGGCTCGGCGAAGGTTACCGTGCAGTGATTCCCCACCAGCTGGGTGATGGTACACGCCTGATCCTGCTGGCGGTAACGCACCTTGGCGCGGCAATGGTAGGGGGTGGTGGGCGGCGTGCCGCTCACCCAGTGCAGTTGCGAGGCCGTAAGGGTTGTGCAGAAGAGCAGGGGGTGGTCATGCCCCTGGGCGGCGATCAACAGGTTGCGGTCCAGTACTTTTGCAACGACGAACCACGGCTCATCCGGATAACCGGCGACGCCACCGATGCCCAGCCCCTGACGCTGGCCGAGGGTGTAGTACATCAGGCCGCTATGTCGGCCGATGACCGCGTCCTCCGGGGTGACAATGTCGCCCGGTTGTGCCGGCAGGTAGCGGCTGAGAAAGTCACGAAACTTGCGCTCACCGATAAAGCAGATCCCGGTGCTGTCTTTTTTATTGTGGGTGCTGAGCTGGTGTCTCTCGGCGATCTCGCGCACCTCCGCCTTGTGCAGTTCACCGACAGGGAAGAGGGCGTGGCGCAACTGCTGTTGTCCCAGGGTGTAGAGAAAGTAGCTTTGATCCTTCTCCGGGTCACGTCCCTTGAGCAGGCGATAATGCCCCCCCACAAAATCACGGCGTACATAGTGGCCAGTGGCGATATGGTCGGCGCCGAGTCGTTGGGCGTACTCCAGAAAGGCCTTGAACTTGATCTCCTTGTTGCAGAGGATGTCGGGGTTGGGGGTGCGTCCCGCCTGGTATTCGGCCAGGAAATGTTCAAACACCCGCTCCCAGTAGTCGGCTGAAAAGTTGACCCGGTGCAGCGCCACCTTCAGGGTCTGCGCCACACTCTCGGCATCCTTCAGGTCGACCGCGGCGGCGCAGTATTCGCTATCGTCATCCTCTTCCCAGTTCTTCATGAAGAGGGCCTCAACATGGTAGCCCTGCTCCTTTAGCAGCAGGACGGTGACCGAGGAGTCGACGCCACCGGAGAGGCCAACCATGATCTTTTCAATCTTTTCCGGCATCTCGTTGTTATCAGGTTTGGCGATAAAAAAAGTGATTACAGTTCATCACTGTCGATTTCACGGACAATATCAAGCGGCAGACGCTGCCCGGCAAGATAGTCCTCAATGGCCCGCAGCACCATCGGGCTGCGCAGACGCGGCTGACCTGATCGCAGATCCGCCAAGGTATACCAGCGAGCGTCGAGTATAGCCGGATCACGCGGTAGCCGTGGATCGGGTTGCTCGCAGTTGCCGCAAAACACTACCCGCAGATAGGTGATGCCACTGCGAGGATGGCGCCAACGATAGAGGCCGCTCACCGCGACGGGGGTGAAGTGGCGCTGCGTCTCTTCACGCACCTCGCGTGTAATGGCCGCGAGCAGGCTCTCCTGCTCCTCGACATGGCCGGCGGGTTGATTGAGCACATGCTCACCCCCTTCGGGGCGCTCCTCCACCATTAAAAAGCGTCCGTTCTTCTCAACCAGCGCGGCGACGGTGAGGTGGGGTCTCCAGCGTTCATCCATTGTCGGGGGCTCGATGTCTGTGGGATCGGGGTTTGGCATGATGCGGTTTATCATCCCTTGCATGTGACGTTTTATGTTGTTGGCCACCGGGCAGGCTCGCCGTAGTCACCTCGATCATGCGCCACTCACCGGGGGCCAGCCCATCCAGTGTCCAGGGGCCGATACGGTAGCGGATGAGACGCAGCGTGGGGTGGCCGATGGCGGCGGTCATGCGGCGCACCTGGCGGTTTTTTCCCTCCCGTATCGTCAGCTCCAGCCAGCTGTCGGCGACACTCTTGCGAAAACGGATCGGCGGCTCCCTTGGCCAGAGCTTCTCGGGTTCGGCAATGAGCCTTGCCCTGGCAGGAAGGGTTCGGCCATCCTTCAACATCACCCCCTGACGCAATGCCTGCAGTGCGCTCTCGTCGGGACAGCCCTCCACCTGCGCCCAATAGCCTTTCTCCATCTTGTTTTTCGGGTGGGCGATGCGGTGTTGCAGCGCGCCGTCGTCGGTGAGTAGCAACAGCCCCTCGCTATCCCGGTCGAGGCGTCCGGCGGGATAAAAATTCTTCACGGGGATGAATGCCGCCAGGGTTTGCCGCCCCGCGCTATCGGTAAACTGGGGCAGCACATCAAACGGCTTGTTGAAGAGGATGATTCGTGGCATTAATTGGGCGCTTTCGGTCACAGCGGGCGGATGGCGTGCGAAAAAGGCGATTATAGGAGATCGGGGTGACTGGTGTCCCGTTGTCTCTCGGCCATGACACCTCGCAACAGTTATCGCCACCCGGCAGTCCGGGGTTGAATGCGGTGCGTCAGCCCCTATCTCATACCGTTAGTGAAGGCCCGCCGTAGCGGGTTACGCCCTCACTAGCCGCCACTATTACAGGAGCCACCATGGCATTCGACAAGATCCAGCTCCCCGCCTTCGGGGAGAAAATCACCGTTAATTCCGATCTGACACTTAACGTTCCGCGCCAGCCCATCATTCCCTTTATCGAGGGTGACGGGATTGGGGTCGATATTACCCCGGTGATGAGGCGGGTAGTGGATGCGGCGGTGGAGAGGGCCTACGGCGGTGAGCGGGCGATCGCCTGGATGGAGCTCTATGCCGGGGAGAAGGCCAATCGTCTCTACGGTGGTGATTGCTGGCTGCCACAGGAGACGCTGGAGGCGGTGCGAGAGTACGTGGTCTCGATCAAGGGGCCGCTGACCACCCCGGTGGGGGGCGGCATGCGCTCACTCAACGTCACCCTGCGCCAGGAGCTCGACCTTTACGTCTGTCTGCGTCCGGTGCGCTACTACAGCGGTACGCCGAGTCCGGTGAGGGAGCCGGAGAAGACCGACATGGTGATCTTCCGCGAGAACTCTGAGGATATCTATGCCGGTATCGAGTGGGCCGCCGGTTCAGCGGAGGTGAAAAAGGTGATCACCTTCCTGCAGCAGGAGATGGGGGTCACCAAGATCCGCTTCCCGGACTCCTCCGGCATCGGCATCAAGCCGGTCTCCGAGGAGGGCACCAGGCGGCTGGTGCGCAAGGCGCTGCACTACGTCATTGCCAATGACCGTGCATCACTCACCCTGGTGCACAAGGGCAACATCATGAAGTTTACCGAGGGGGCCTTCAAGAACTGGGGCTATGCGCTGGCCAGAGAGGAGTTCGGCGCAGTGGAGATCGACGGCGGGCCATGGTGCACCTTCAAAAATCCGCACAGCGGGCGGCAGATCGTGGTGAAGGATGTGATCGCCGACGCCTTCCTGCAGCAGATCCTGCTGCGTCCGGCCGAGTACGATGTGATCGCCACCCTCAACCTCAACGGCGATTATATCTCCGATGCGCTGGCCGCCCAGGTCGGCGGTATCGGTATCGCCCCCGGCGCCAACCTCTCCGATACCGTGGCGATGTTCGAGGCGACCCACGGCACCGCCCCCAAGTATGCCGGCAAGGATCAGGTCAATCCCGGCTCCCTCATTCTCTCGGCCGAGATGATGTTGCGCCACCTGGGGTGGTTTGAGGCGGCGGATCTCATCGTCCAGGGGATGGAGGGGGCGATCGCCGCAAAGACTGTCACCTACGACCTTGAACGGCTGATGGAGGGGGCGACGCTGCTCAGTTGTTCCGCCTTTGGCGAGGCGATAATCGAGAGGATGTAAGCTAACGGTTAAGGTCGTGGCGGGGTGTGGAGGGGCTGGCCGCCCCCTCCTGCATGATCACCTCGCCGCTACTGTCACAGAGCTGCTTCAGGTAGGAGGCGGTGAGTCCCTTGGGGCCGTAGTAGAGGGAGAACTCCACACGCTGCCCGTGCTTGATCGTCTTGAAGCCCTGCATGTCGATGGCGCTGTGATGCACGAAGACCTCGCTCTCATTCTCGTCATCCATGGTGACAAAGCCGTAGCCCTTGTCATTGTTGAACCATTTCACCACGCCTGTTGCCATACGGTTACCTCTCTCTCTTGAGAGCAAGCAGAAAAATGTTGCTACCATCATGTAAAATGAGCGCGTGAATTCTTCAACAGCGGATTAAAATAGTCAAGTAATGAGCCTGGGAGAGTAACAGACGCGGCATGAACAGAGGTAAGCGACACAGTGGGCGGGGTTATACAGCGCCGGTAGCCATGGGGCAGGAGAA
>JAPHSX010000071.1 GCA_026196575.1 Gammaproteobacteria bacterium
CTGATTGTCGGACATGTCGCCTCTTGCCTCTTTCGTTCTGGTGCCGCTGGCCGCGACTATAGCCCAGGATGTGCGCCTGTGAACCCCCCCGGTCAAGGGCCGGGCGGCGGGTTGGGGTGGCGCGCGGGTTTTCCTTGCCGCAGCACAATCATTTTGATATTTGTCGAAATATGGAAATGATTGATGCTATCAGGATGTTTTCCGCCCTGTCCCAGGACACGCGCCTGAAGGCCGTCCGCCTTCTTGTCCGCGCGGGGCCGGACGGCCTTGCGGCGGGCGTCATCGCCGAACGCCTCGGCGTTTCCCCCTCCACCCTGTCGCATCATCTGCACGCCCTGGAAAACGCCGGGCTTGTCCGCTCCGCCCGCTCGACCCGGCATATTATCTACGCCGCGAATATAGAGGGCCTGCGGAAGCTCGTCGCCTTTATCACCGAGGACTGCTGCCTGGGCAACCCCGAAATCTGCGGCGGGCTGTCGGCGCTGAAAGCCTTCTGCGAAACCTGACGGCCGGGCGATTTCTCCGGCTCGCCGCGCTACGAAACGAAAACAGGAGACGGAATAAAATGACCATCCGCGTCGGGATCAACGGCTACGGCCGCATGGGGCGGCTGGCCCTGCGCGCCGCCTGGAATGCGCCGGAAATCGAAATCGTCCATGTGAACGAAATCAAGGGTGGCGTCGAATGCGCAGCGCACCTGACCGAGTTCGATACCGTGCACGGACGATGGGGCCATGCCTGCCGCGCCGAAGGCGGCGCGATGGTTATCGAGGGCCGGCGAATCGGCTTCTCCGATTACCCCACGCCGGACGATATCCCCTGGGCCGGCCTTGGGGTTGATCTGGTGATCGACAGCTCCGGCAAGTTTCGCGCCCCCGACCTGATGCAGCCCCACTTCGACAATGGCGCGCGCAAGGTCATCGTCGCCGCCCCCGTGAAGGAAGGGGCGCTCAACGTGGTCTACGGGATCAACGACCATCTCTACGACCCCGAAAGGCACCACCTGCTGACGGCGGCGTCCTGCACCACCAACTGTCTGGCGCCGGTGGTCAAGGTGATGCACGAAAATCTGGGGATCGAACGCGGCGTCATCACCACCATTCACGATGTGACCAACACGCAGGTGGTCGTGGATGCGCCGCACAAGGACCTGCGCAGGGCCCGTTCGGCGCTCAACGCCCTGATTCCGACGACCACCGGATCGGCCACGGCGATCACCCTGATCTATCCGGAACTGAAGGGGAAGCTGAACGGCCATGCGGTGCGGGTGCCCCTGCTCAACGCCTCGCTGACCGATTGCGTGTTCGAGGTCGGGCGCGACACCACGGCCGAAGAGGTCAACGGCCTTTTCAAGGCCGCCGCCGAAGGGCCGCTGAAGGGGATCCTCGGATACGAGGACCGCCCCCTCGTTTCCACCGATTACGTCAACGATCCGCGTTCGTCCATCGTCGACGCGCCGTCGACCATGGTGGTCGACGGACGGATGGTGAAAATATACGCTTGGTACGACAACGAGTGGGGCTATGTGAACCGCATGGTGGACCTGACCCGCAAGGTCGCGGGTCTGATGTAGGGTTCGCGCCATGGCTGATCTTCGCAATTACGCCGCAGTCACGGCCGCCTACTGGGCTTTCACGCTCACCGACGGCGCGCTGCGCATGCTCGTTTTGCTGCATTTCCACCGGCTTGGCTTTACGCCGCTCGACCTCGCCTTCCTTTTCCTGCTCTATGAGGCGATGGGCATCCTCACCAATTTCTTCGGCGGATGGATCGGGGCGCGGTTCGGGCTGCGCATCACGCTGTTCGCTGGCCTCGCCATACAGATCGTCGCCCTGCTCATGCTCTCGGCCGTGGATCCGGGCTGGGCGCTGGCTCTTTCGGTGGCCTACGTGATGGTGGCCCAGGCGCTCAGCGGCGTCGCCAAGGACCTGACCAAGATGAGTTCGAAGAGCGCCGTCAAGCTGGTGGTCGGGGAAGCGAACCATGGCGTGCTGTTCAGGTGGGTGGCCCTGTTGACTGGTTCGAAGAACGCGCTTAAGGGGGTCGGTTTCCTGCTTGGCGGCGTTCTGCTCGAATGGATCGGTTTCAGACCTTCGCTGTGGTCGATGGCGGGAATGCTGGGCGTCGTGCTGATTCTTGCCGTCACCTCCCTCCGGTCGGATCTCGGCAAGGCGCGGCGGGTGGAGCGGCGCGACCTGTTCGCCAAATCGAGGGAGATCAACATCCTGTCGGCGGCGCGCATCTTCCTGTTCGCTTCCCGCGACGTGTGGTTCGTGGTCGGGGTTCCGATCTTCCTTTACAGCGCGCTGGGCTGGGGCTTCGATCAGGTGGGCGCGTTCATGGCGGCATGGGTCATCGGATACGGCGCTGTCCAGGCCGCCGCGCCCGGACTGTTGCGACGCGCAGGGGAGCCTGAAAGCGGCGCCCGCGCCGCCATGATCTGGGGCGCGGGACTAGCGATAATACCCGCCCTGATCGCGCTGGGCCTTCATGTCGACGGCTCCCCCGTGATCCTGATCGGCGGCCTGCTTGTTTTCGGGGTTCTTTTCGCCATCAACTCGTCCGTCCACTCGTTTCTGATCGTCGCCTATTCCGATCACGACAAGGTGGCGCTGAATGTCGGCTTTTATTACATGGCGAACGCCGTGGGGCGGCTGGGAGGAACGCTGCTCTCGGGCCTCGTTTACCAGATGGCCGGGCTGGAGGCCTGCCTGTGGCTCTCGGCGGGGATGGTCGCGGCGGCGTCCGGTCTGGCGGCCCTGTTGCCATCGAATCGCGGGCGGCGCTCCATTGGCTGAAACCTGAAACCGGACGTCGGCGCGTTGTGTCCCGGCGCGGCTTCCCCCTTGGCCCGGTGGCATCGTTCCTGCTACAAGGGTCGCGACCTTCTGACTAAGGAGCAGGCCATGCGCAAAGCCAGCGTGGAACGC
>JAPHSX010000048.1 GCA_026196575.1 Gammaproteobacteria bacterium
AACCAGCACCGGTTTGTCGAAGACATGCAGCGTACGCACCTCGCCGGGGGCCACCCCCAGCAACAGCTGCACCTCACCCGCCTGCACCAGCACGATACGCTCACGCTGCCCCACCTGAAGCCCGGCCAGCAGCCGCAGCGCACCATTGCGACTGAGCGCGGCGCCAGAGAAACGACGAATAAACCAGGCGGTAAGCACAATCAGGAGCACCACAAACAGCAGTGAGAGCACCACCTGCAGCAGATCCCCCGCCCCGACCACCGCCTGTACCGGCGCGGCGGGGGTGGCAACACCCGACTCGGCGGCAAACAGCCGGGCCGGGCCACAAGAGAGCAGGATGGGGGCAAGGTAACGCATCACCTGAGTTTTTTAACCCGTTCCGTGGCGCTAATCACATCGGTAAGGCGGATGCCGTACTTCTCATTCACCACCACCACCTCACCGTGGGCGATCAGGGTGCCGTTGACCAGCACATCCAGCGGCTCGCCGGCAAGGCGGTCCAGCTCCACCACCGAGCCCTGATTGAGCTGCAGCAGGTTGCGGATATTGATCTTGGTGCGTCCGATCTCCATCGCGATGGTGACCGGGATATCGAGGATCACATCCAGATTGACATCGCTCTCCGCCAGCGGCCTGGCATCGTCCTGCAAGTCTTTCATCGGCGCAGGCTTTGCACTCTCCTCCTGTTCGGAAAGGGCCGAGGCCCAGTCATCGGCCATCGCGTCCTGATTCACATCGGTTTCATCGTTCATCGCTGCACTCCACTTCGTCGGCTGCCGGTAGCTGGTTAGGACCCTTGCGGGCGTTCAATCGGGGAGAGGATCTTGATGGCCATCTGCTCGTGGGAGACGCCAAGCTGTCCCCGAAACACCGGGATCTCCTCGGCCAGCAACGTCACATGTTCGGGCATCTCAATGGGGATGATATCGCCCGCCTTCATCTTCATCACATCGCGCAGGCTGAGAGTGGCTTCGGTGAGCATGCTGGAGAGCTCCACCCGGGCGTTTCTCACCTCCTCACGCAGGGAGTTGACCCAGCGATCATCGATATCGGTGCGATCGCTCTGTACCCCGGCGTCGAGGATCTCGCGAATTGGCTCCAGCATCGAATAGGGCAGGGTGATGTGGATATCGCCCCCGCCCCCCTCCAGTTCAACATGAATCTTGGAGACCACCACCACCTCGGTGGGGCTGACGATATTGGCAAACTGCGGATTGACCTCGCGACTGATGTATTCAAAATCGACATCCATTACCGGCGCCCACGCCTTGGTCATGTCGTGAAATGCCAACTCCATCATCTTGTGGATAATGCGGGTCTCGGTGGGGGTAAACTCACGCCCCTCGATCTTGGCGTGATAGCGGCCGCCGCCACCAAAAAAGTTGTCCACCAGGATGTAGACCAGCCGCGGTTCAAACACCAACAGGCCGGTACCGCGCAGCGGCTTCACCTTAATCAGGTTGAGGCTGGTGGGAACAAACAGGGTATGGATGTACTCGGAGAATTTGAGCATATCGACGCCACCGACCGAGATCTCGGCGGAGCGGCGCAACATATTGAACAGACTGATACGAAACTGGCGCGCAAAACGCTCATTCACCATCTCCAGCGTCGGCATGCGGCCACGGATGATGCGATCCTCGCTGGCGAAGTCGTAATTGCGCGCCTCACCTGCCTCCAGCCCCTCATCGGCCTCGGTCTCGACATCGCCCCCGCCTACCCCGTGTAACAGGGCATCGATTTCGTCTTGTGAAAGCAGATCCGCGCCGGCCATGCTGTTAACTCACTGCATCACAAAGTTGGTAAAGTAGACCGCCTGCGGCCCATCCAGTCCGGCATTCTCCTTGACGATCCTCTGCACCGCCGCCAGCAGCTCACCGCGCAGTAACTCCTTGCCCTCGCGGCTGCTCAACTGCTCATGGTTCTGACTGCTGAGCAACACCAGAATGTCGTTACGCACCACCGGCATGTGCTCCTCCACCGCCGTCAGCACCTCCGGGTTGTGTGCCATCAGCTGCATCTCCACCTGCAGATGCTTGACCGGCCCCTTTTGCGCGAAGTTGACCACCATATTTTCCAGCCCGAGATAGTGCGCCTTGGGGACCTGCACCTTTTCATTTCCCTCAGCAACGGACTCATCTTTCTCACCGCCACCCAGCAGCATCAGCGTGCCGCCGATGCCGGCGGCCACCAGCAACAGGCCAACCAGCGCAATGATGATAATCTTCTTCTTGTTACCGGAGGCTGGCTTGACGTCCAGATCCAGATCTTCTTTCTCAGCCATAATCTCTCTCTTCTCTCTATCCTGCGGAATCCTGCACCAAACTCAGCAAGCAGTATGCCATGACGCAGTGGGAAATAAAGTTTCTTTTATTATTCAGCATGTTAACTTCAAACACTGCATCCTCGAACCGCCCCCTTCGCGCCCCTGACAAGGGTAACGTCAAAAATCCGCCAGGCTAACGCAGCAGCTGCTCGCGATAGTGGCGCAGCTCGCCGATCGACTCGCGGATATCATCCAGCGCCAGGTGGCTGCCCTGCTTGGTGAGTGCCGCCAGCACCTCGGGGCGCCAGCGCCGCGCCAGCTCCTTGAGGGTGCTCACATCGAGGTTGCGATAGTGGAAGAAGGCCTCCAGAACCGGCATGGTGCGGGCGAGAAAACGGCGATCCTGGCAGATGCTGTTGCCGCACATCGGCGACTTGCCCCGCTCCACATACTGTTCGAGAAAGGCGATGGTCTGCGCCTGCGCCTCCGCCTCATCCATGCGGCTCTGGCGTACCCTCTCCAGCAGACCCGAACCGCCGTGCTGGCGTTGGTTCCACTCATCCATCCGCCCCAGCACCGCCTCACTCTGGTGGATGGCGAAGACCGGCCCCTCGGCCAGGGTATTGAGCTCGGCATCGGTGACGATGGTGGCGATCTCGATGATGCGATCGTGGTCGGGATCCAGTCCGGTCATCTCCAGATCGATCCAGATCAGGTTGTCGGGGTCTCTCTCCATACCGCTCATCTCGCTCGTGGCATTTGCTTGCGCGCCATTCTAGCAAAAGCTACCCTGCCGCGGCGCAACGATTTTAAGGACGGTCTCTCCATGCACAGCTTTACCCTGCTCTTTCTCGCCATGCTCGCCGTCTCGCTTGCCCTGCAGCTGTGGCTGGAGCAGCGCCAGCTGCGTCACGTAATCGCCCACCGTGGCGCGGTGCCGGCCCCCTTTGCCTCGCAGGTCACCCTGCAGGCACACCAGAAGGCGGCCGACTACACCGTGGCCAAGGTGCGCTTATCACGGTTTGAGCTGCTCTACGGTAGCCTTATTCTGCTGGGGTTGACCCTGGGCGGTGGCCTGGAGCTACTGGACCAGCTGTGGCACGGCCTGCAGCTGGGGGAGTTATGGGGCGGCGTCGCCTTCCTCCTGAGTCTCACCCTGCTCACCTCGCTGCTGGACCTCCCCTTCACCCTCTATCGCACCTTTCGCATCGAGCAGCGCTTCGGCTTCAACAAGGCCACCCTCGCCCTCTTCGCCACTGACCAACTCAAGCAGCTGCTGCTGATGCTCCTCATCGGTGCCCCGATGGCGGCACTGGTGCTGTGGCTGATGGACTCCTCCGGGGACAACTGGTGGCTCTATGTCTGGGTGGTGTGGAGCGGCTTCACCCTGCTGATGATGTGGGCCTATCCGGCGCTGATTGCACCGCTCTTCAACAGATTCACCCCGCTGGCGGACGAGGCGCTGCGCACACGCATCGAGAAGCTGCTGGCACGCTGCGGCTTCACCTCCAACGGGGTCTTTGTGATGGACGGCTCGCGCCGCTCCAGCCACGGCAATGCCTACTTCTCCGGTCTTGGCAGCAACAAGCGCATCGTCTTCTTCGACACCCTGCTCGACACCCTCAGCAGCGAGGAGATCGAGGCGGTGCTGGCCCACGAACTGGGGCACTTTCGCCGTAACCACATCAAAAAACGGATCGCACTGATGATGGCGATGAGCCTCGCCGGCCTCGCCCTGCTCGGTTGGCTGATGCAGCAACCCTGGTTCTACAGCGCACTCGGTGTCACCACCCCCTCGGTTCACAGCGCGCTGGCGCTCTTTTTGCTGGTGCTGCCGGTCTTCACCTTTTTCCTGCAACCGTTAATGGCGCTGTCGATGCGCCGGCACGAGTTTGAGGCCGACGCCTTCGCCGCCGCACAGGCGCAGGCCAGTGACCTTATCACTGCCCTGGTCAAACTCTACCAAGAGAACGCCAGTACCCTCACCCCCGATCACCTCTACTCGGCGTTTCACGACAGCCACCCGCCGGCACCGGTGCGTATTGCCCACCTCTCCTCTACAATGCAGAGCAATAGATCCTCGGGAGCACTGCCATGAAACACCTCACAATCGTTGCCCTGCTGCTTGGCGGCCTCTGCGCCTCGCACACTTATGCCGTCGCCGCCGACGCCAGCCGGGGGGCGAGGCTGCATGGCGAGCAGTGCGTCACCTGCCACGCCGCGCGCTTTGGCAACCACGGCAATGACATCTACACCCGCGCCGATCGTCGGGTGCAGAGCCTACACGGGCTGCAACAACAGGTAAACCGCTGCAAGAACAACCTGCAGATCGTCTGGTTCGACGAGGATGTCAATGACGTGGTCGACCACCTCAACACCACCCACTACCGTTTCCCCCAAAATTGATGACGCCACTGCAACGGCAGCAACGTCCCAACCGCTGAAGATGGCTGGACGCAAACTCAACCGGCGCCAGCAGTGGCGTATCGAGAAGATCCAGGATGAGCGGCGCGCCCGCCTGGAGCGCAAACAGGTGCAACTGGAGCAGCGCCTTCACGATGAGGGGGGGCTGGGCGCCGAGCAGACCGGGCTTGTGATCGCCAGCTTCGGCGCCTCACTGGAGGTCGAGGCATCAGACGGTGCGCGGTTGCGCTGTCAGCTGCGCCAGAATCTGCCGCTGATCGTGGTCGGCGACCGAGTAGTGTGGCAGACGACGCAGGAGGGGGGAGTCGTCACCGCGTTGCTGGAACGCCGCTCGCTGCTGGCGCGCCCCGATAGCCACGGCGCGTTGCGGGGGCTGGCCGCCAACCTCGACCAGATCATCGTGGTCGCCGCCCCCGCCCCCGCCTATAGCACCGAGCTTATTGACCAGTACCTGGCAGCGGCGGAGCTGACCGGCATCACGCCGCTGCTGCTGTTTAACAAGATCGACCTCATTGGCAAGGGGGAAGGGGAGAGGGAGGGGGTGGAGCGGCTGCTGCAACGCTACCGCGACATCGGCTACCGGGTGCTCACCGCCAGCACCCGGCTAAGCCACGGACTGGATGCGCTCGTCGCCGAACTCAGGGACCACACCAGCGTCTTCGTCGGCCAGTCGGGGGTAGGCAAGTCCTCCCTCGGCAACGCCCTGATGCCGGGGGTCGATATCGCGGTGCAGGCACTGTCGGCGCAAAGCGGGCTGGGGCAACACACCACCAGCACCGCCCGCCTCTACCACCTGCCGCAGGGGGGAAGTGTGATCGACTCGCCGGGGGTGCGCGAGTTTCGCCTCTGGCCGATGAGCGAGGCGACACTGGCGGAGGGTTTTCGCGAATTTCACCCGCTGCTTGGCCACTGCAAGTTTCGTGACTGCAAGCACCAGAGGGAGCCGGGTTGCGCCCTCAAGGGGGCGGTGGAGGCGGGGGTGATCAGCGCCGAGCGCCTGCGCAGCTACCACAAGATCGCCGCGCAGCTAAAGGAGTTTGCCGCCGACGCTCAGGGGCGCCCCTGAGCCGCCGCCCCCTCAAGATGGTTAACGGGCGGACGGACTCTCCAGGGCACGCAACAACTCACGTTCCAGATCGGTAGCGGCGTCACCCCCCTCACTTGCCGGCAATGGGGTGGCGGGTAGTGGGGCGGCCGGGACGGGTTTCATGACGGGTATCGTGGTCGCGGCAGGGGGTGGCGTCCCGGCCGTCACCCCCATTGCATCCTCCGGCGTCTCATCAACCGCAGTGGTAGCCTCCGGGGTCTCAAGACCAATCGCCCGCTCGGTGGCGCGATTCAGCACCACGATGCTGATGCGCCGGTTCACCGGGGCGTTGGGATTCTGCTTGTCAAACAACACTGAAGAGGCGAGCCCCACCACGCGACCAAAGCGCTCTGGCTTCATCCCGCCAATCTTCAACTCACGGCGCGCCGCATTGGCGCGATCCGCCGATAGCTCCCAGTTGGTGTAGTTGGCGCGACCGCCGGAAAAGGTCGTGGCATCGGTGTGTCCGGTCACGCTGATGTGGTTCGAGACCTGGGAGATGGTCTTTGCCAGCTCGTGCAGGATCTCCTTCGTATACCACTTGAGCTGTGCGCTACCCAGGTCGAACATCGGACGGTTCTCCCGGTCGACGATCTGGATACGCAGCCCCTCACTGGTGATATCGAGTTTGAGCTGATCCTTGAAGTCGATGAGGGAGGGGGTGTTTTCAATCTGCTCCTTAATCTTGCGCATCAGCTCGTCGAGCTGCGCCGCCTCCTCGATGAGCTCGCTCAAATCCTCTGGCGGAATGGTCTCTGCGGGCGGCGTCGTCATCGGATCGCCCTCCCCGCGGGGAACCTCCATCGCCCCGCCCAGCTTGATCATGCTGGTGCTGGCGCCGCCCGGCCCCTGGATGGCCGAGGGGTTTTGGAAGATGTCGGCGATTATCTCGCGGTCATTTTCCGAGGTGGAGCCGAGCAGCCACATCAAGAGGAAGAAAGCCATCATCGCCGTCACAAAATCGGCATAGGCGACCTTCCAGGCACCACCGTGATGTCCGCCACCGCCCTTTTTGATCTTCTTGACGACGATGGGCTGTTTTTTATCGTTGACGGCCATAGCGTCCGCTCGTTACCGGTTCAACTCTTGCCGGCGCTCTTGACATACTCCTCCAGCTCCAGGAAGCCGGGGCGTACATTCGAGTAGAGCGCCTTGCGGCCAAACTCCACCGCCACCTGGGGGGTGTAACCGTTCAGCGTCGCCATGATGCAGATCTTGATGCACTCCAGAAACTTCGACTCCTCGCGCTTGATGTGGCCAAGAAAGGTGCCAATCGGCCCCACATAACCGTAGGCCAGCAGGATACCGAGAAAGGTACCCACCAACGCGGCGCCGATGTGCATCCCCAACACTTCGGGCGGCTCGCTGAGCGAACCCATGGTGATCACCACACCCAGCACCGCAGCGACGATACCAAAGGCCGGCAGACCGTCGGACATGGTGGTCACCGCATGGCTGGGCAGGTGCGACTCCTCATGGTGGGTCTCCAGCTCGAGATCCATCAGGTTCTCCAGCTCCATCGAATTCATGCTGCCACCCACCATCAACCGCAGATAGTCGCAGATAAAATCCACCGCGTGGTGATCGGCCTGGATCTTCGGGTAGCGGCTGAAGATGGCACTCTCCTTCGGCTCCTCGATGTCGTTCTCCAGCGCCATCAGCCCCTCCTTGCGCGCCTTGGAGAAGAGCTCATACATCAGGGCGAGCAGGTCAAGATAACTCTGCTTGTTGTACTTGCTGCCCTTGAGCAGCAGGGGAATGCTGCCCAGCACCTGTTTGATGACCACCCCGGGATTGGAGGCGATAAAGGCACCCGTGGCGGCGCCAAAGATGATCAGGAATTCAAAGGGCTGAAAGAGAACCGCCAAGTGCCCATGCGACAGCACATAGCCGCCAACCACGCTGCCGGTCACCACCAACATACCGATGATAAACTTCATCTACACTCCATTCACAAATCCGCGACACACACTGCACCTCGGGAATAGTCGCATTGGTGCAGGGTGCTTGCAAGCCCCCCTCCGCCCCCTCGCGGATGAACCACCAGCGGCGCCACAATCGGCGTTGCAGTCTTTAGCGCATACCGGCAAAATCAGCGCTGGCGAGGAGGAGAGGTGATGAACGACGCGTTGGCAAAATGGGCGAGGAAGCTGCAGCAACAGCCACTGCCCGCCCTCACGGCCAACTACGAGTTGTTACAACAACTCTCCGGCAGTGAGCACGCCGACATGGGGCGCCTTGCCACGATTATCGAATCCGACCCCGGCCTCAGCGTCATGCTGTTGCGCCATATCAACCAGCTGCGCCACAAACACCTGCGCAGCGAGATCACCACCCCGCGCCACGCCCTGATGATGCTCGGCCTGCAGCAGCTGCGCCTGTTGCTGCCGCAGATCAGCCTCGCCGAGGCGCTGCCCCGGGAGAGCCAGCTGCGCCTGCGCGGCCAGTTCAGCCAGGCCTTCCACGCCGCCTACCAGGCGCGCGACTGGGGGCGCCTGCGCCGCGACCTCAACGTGGACGAGCTCTATACCGCCGCCCTGCTGAGCAATCTCGGCGAGATGCTGCTCAACCTTTATGCCGCCACGGAGGTCGAGAAGGTCTACGCGCTAATGCAGCAAAAGGAGATGGAGCCGCAGGAGGCGCAATATGTGGTCTTTGGCTTCAGCTTCGCTCAACTGACACTGGAACTCGCCCGTGCCTGGCACCTGCCCAACCTGCTCTGTGACAGCATGCAGGCGGAGAACGCCTCACACAACCGCGTTCTCAGTGTCATGCTGGCGACACAGCTGGCACGCTGCGCACGTCAGGGGTGGTACAGCAAGACACTCAACAGACTGATTGACGATATTGCCGAGCTTATGCTCAGCGACCCCGGCGCCACCGCCACGCTGCTCCATCGCAATGCGGTCGAGGCGGCGCATGAATCGGCGCTCTACGGTGTCGCCCACCCCGCCGCCCTGCTGCTACTGCCCGCAACGCCACCAGAGGAGCTGCCAACCGTCGCGGAGCAGAGCAGCAATGTCGCGCCCACCGCCACGGAGGAGAGCGACTTCTGCCTCACCCCGCAACGGCGCGTACTGGCGCAGGTGCTGCGCACCCTCAACAACCCTGACCGCACCCTGCCCCTGAAGGAGGTGCTGCGGCTGACACTTGAGGGAATGCACGATGGCCTCGGACTTAACCGCACCGTCTTCGCCGGTCTCACCCCCAACAGGGATCAGCTGCGCGCCGGCTACATGCTGGGTGGTGACAACGACCCCGGCTTCAAGCGCTTCGCCATCGATCTCAACGGCCACAACCTGTTTGTGCGGCTGCTGGAAAAGCCACAATCACTGTGGCTGGACGACAACAACCGCAAAAAACTCTTCCCGCTCATCCCCATCAATTTTCACAAACTGATTAATAATGACAGCTTTTTCGTGATGTCACTTTTTGTGCGCAACCGACCGGTTGGCCTCTTCTACGCCGACCGCCATAGCCGCAACTGTCGCCTGGATGAGGAGAGTTACAAGCGGTTTAAACAGCTGGTGACGATGGCCTCGCATCACCTGGCGGCACGGCAAAGTTCATAACAGTTGCGTCACACGCCGTGGGAGGCGAAAGATCCCTTAAAGCGCTGCAACTCCTCCAACACCCCGGCCACACCGGCATCGATGCGGGCCAGCGGCAGCGGCTCCTGCCTCAATGCCTCCATCACCCGCCGTGTCGCGCCATGCAGT
Source organism: Gammaproteobacteria bacterium (assembly GCA_026196575.1). GTDB lineage: Bacteria > Pseudomonadota > Gammaproteobacteria > Thiohalomonadales > Thiohalomonadaceae > JAPHSX01. The sequence continues at coordinate 9,497 of JAPHSX010000048.1, forward strand.
GCCACCGCACCAACAATACCGGCGGAACCCGCCAGCTTGTGCACCGCATCGTAGAGGGTGGCAGGGTCGGCGTCGCGCTGACCCTCGCGAATGGCCGCCACACTTTCGTCCAGCAGTTCCAGAAACTTCTCCCGCAGCATCTGCACCATCGCCTCATCCCCGCCCGCCGCGGCCAGTGCCGCCGCGTGACTGTAGGTCACCTCCTCCGCCGATGACTCGACTGGCGACTCTGCGGGTGATTCTACTGGCGGTACCGGCGTCTCGTTGCAGCAACCATCAAGAGAACGGGCAATCACCGCATAGAGCTGATCGGGTTTGTAGGGCTTGGTGAGCAGCTCGTTCATCCCCGCCGCCAGCACCTGCTGGCGGATCTCAGGGAGGGCGTGGGCGGTAACGGCGATAATGGGCAGCGTCCTCTGCGCACCTTGCGACTGGCGCAGCTGGCGCGTCACATCCAGTCCGCTCATGCCCGGCATCTCCAGATCCATCAGCACCAGGTCAAAGGGTTGCCGCTCCAGCTGTTGCAGTGCCTCGGCACCACTCTGCGCTGTCACCACCGCCACCCCCTCTTGTCTCAACAGGGTAGAGGCCACAGTGAGGTTGAGGGCGTTGTCATCGACCACCAGAATGGCAAGACCGGCAAGATCGATCAGCCCACTCCCCCGCACGGGGGCCAACCCGGCGATTCTCGCGCAACAGTCGCTCTCCGCCTCCGCCTCATCCAGGGGCGGCCCGTCCGCCACCTGTAGCGGCACCTCGACGGTAAAGGTCGAGCCCTCACCGGGGCTGCTGACCAGCGAGAGCTTCCCACCCATCATCACTATCAGCCGCTTGGTGATGACCAAACCCAGCCCGGTACCGCCATAGTGCCGGGTGATGGTTCCGTCCCCCTGCTGGAAGGGTTGGAACAGCACCGCCTGCTGCTCGGCACTGATACCGATACCGGTGTCACGCACGACCATGCGCAGCGTGACAGACTCACCCCGCGACGGGGCGCACTCAAGAGACAACACGACCCGCCCACAGGCGGTGAACTTGATGGCGTTGCCCAGCAGATTGATGAGGATCTGACGCAACCTCAGTGGATCGCCCCGCAACAACGGAGGGAGATCGGCGGCAATGGCGGTCTCAAACGCCAGCCCCTTCTCCGCCACCGCCGGTTCGAACAGCACCCGTACCTCATCCACCAGCCGCTGCAGGCGAAAGTTTGACTGTTGCAGCCTGAGTTTGCCCGCCTCCATCTTCGAGAAGTCGAGGATGTCATCGATAATGGCGAGCAGGTTCTCGGCCGAGTCGCTGATGTTGCGCACATAGCCCTGCTGCTCGGCATTCAGTTCGCTTCTCTTCAGCAGACAACTAAAGCCCATCACGCCGTTCATCGGGGTGCGGATCTCATGACTCATGGTGGCGAGAAAATCACTCTTCGCCTGACTGGCCACCTCAGCCTGCGCCCTGGCCGCTTCGAGCTCACGGGTGCGCTCCGCCACCAGCGCCTCCAGATGCTGACGATAGTGGAGCAGCTCGCGGCCATACCCCTGTAACTGATCCAGCATGCCGTTGAAACCATCCACCAGCTTGCCCAGCTCGTCATTGCTGACCCGCGTGGCACGACAACCGAAATCCCGCCTGGCGGCCACCTCGTTCATGGTCTTGAGCAGACGCTCCACCGGCACCGATACCACGCGATGCAGACGGCTGGAGAGCAGCAGAGCCACCAGCATCGCGACCGCAAAGAGTCCCAGTCCCAGCATGGATTGGCGCCACAGAATATCCCGCGCCCGGCTCATATCCGCGACAATATGGAAGTGGCCCAGCAACTCCCCGTTGTAGACAATCGGCTCCTCGACCGCCAGCGGGCCAAACAGCCCCGCCTCCGGTGCCCGCCCGGGCGCACGGTATTCGGCGATAAGTTCATGCCGGGTGTTGTGGATCGCCGCCTGCAGTATGTCGCGTTGCGAGGCGAGGGAGGCGACGATCTCCTGCGCGGCGGCGCGATCCTGAAAGAGCAGCGCGGCACTGCTGTTGACTCCCAGCACCGTCGCCAGCGCTCGCAACCGGCTGTTCGCCTCATCACGCGCCGATCCCATCTCGACGGCGATAAAGGCAGAGAGGCTCAGCAGCAGCACGACGGCGGCGGTGAGCAGGATAATCACCTCAAGTTTCTGTTTAATGGAGGCGTTGGCAAGGATCATGGTGCCGGCTGCTGTCCCAGTACCACGCCAAGACGCAGCAGGCGGGAGCTGAGCTCCAGTCCCGACTCGCGGGCCGTCCGCAGATTGATGATAAAGCGCACCCGTCCCTCCTCGCGAAAGAGCTCGATCACCCCACCGGCGGGCGCAAAGCCGGAGAGACAACTGACCGTCAGCACCGGCTCGCCACGCAGCGACTCCAGGATCTGCGCCTGGCGATGGCGCTCGGATTCCGCCACATAGAGGAGCTGACAACCGCTGCCATCGCCCCCCTCCTGCAACAACCGGATAGCGAGCGGCGCCCCACCCACCCGCTTGCCATCGAGCCGCTCCAGCTCGGCGACCAGTGCATCCGTACCGCTGATGCAGAGGGTCAGCGGCGACTCCTCCTGCACGGCTCGCGGCCAGCGGGTGAATTTGGCAAAGTTGTAGATAAAGGCGGCCTTGAGCAGCCGCTCCTCCTGATCCTGGATCGCAGACTGGGCCGCCGCGGGGGTGGCGGCAACAGCCGACAACCAGAGGGCGATGGCGAAGAGCCAGCCGCCCGTCGACCGGCCGAACCGTCCCCTGACGCCCTGTGTCGGGTAGCCGTCAGAAGAAAAAAGGGGGTGATCCATCACGAGGCCACGCCCTCAGAGGTCCTGCGCCGTAAAGGGATAATCCGGCGCCAACACCCTTTCATCACTCAATTCATCCATAGTGGGACTCCCTTCCGTGCGGCCATTTTCGATTTTTTCCGTTGTTTAAAATTGATAGCGCAACTCGGCGTAAAGGGTGCGCCCGGGCAGCGGCAGATCATACGGTAGCGAGGTGCCGGTGCTGGCCGTCGCCGCAACATCGAACAGATTGCGTACCGAGGCGGCAAGCTCCCAGCGGTGCGCGGCGTAGCGCAGCGTGGTGTCGGTCAACAGATAGTCACTGGCAGCGGGGCGCGTATCGGTGAGCGCCCGCTCCCGCTCGCCCACCCAGTTACCCTGCAGGTTCCAGTTCCAGCCGGGCCGGAACCCCCAGTCCAGACGCACATAGGCATCCCGATCCGCCTCATCCAGGGTGCGGTAGCTGCTCTCATCCTGCTCGCGCAGGGTCACGTTACCCGACACCCTGAGGTTTCGCGCCGCCTGCCACTGCGCCTCCAGCTCGATACCGCGAATGGCGTGATCGCCACTGTTCACATACTGCCCGGTCACGACATCGCGCTTTATCAACCCACTCTGCCGGAAGTGGAACAGATTCATGTTCAGCTGCAGCTTGCGGGAGGCGGCATAGACAAACGCCAGCTCCACCGTCTGTGAGCGCTCCGGTTCAAGATCCGCGTTGGGCTGGGCATAGGAGGTGCTGGCATAGAGTTCCTGATAGGAGGGGGCGCGAAAGGCCTGGCCATACATCAGTTTGCTGGTGAGCCGCGCCGAGTTCTGCCACACCAGCGCCAGACGCGGATTGAGGGTGTCTCCAAAATCGCAGTAGTGGTCGTAGCGCGCCCCGGCCGTCAGCTCCAGCGTTTCGGCGAGCGACCAGACATCCTGCAGATAGAGGTGTTGAATGGTGCGGGCATTTTCCGGGGCGAAGGCCGCTGCCGTGTCAGAAAGCTCGACAAGCTGCGTGGGATTGTCCGGATCGGTCCGCCACTGCTCAACCGAATAGAGATCCTGCTGCGTCACCCCCGCGCCGAGACGAATCGCATGACGCGGCAGGCCGGAGTAAAGGCCGCTCACCTCAAGGGCGAGCCGGTTCTCGGCCGAGCGCATCCGGTTGATCACCCCGTCGGGGTAGGTGACACTGCCATCATCGTAACCCGGTGGCCGCTCCTGAAAGCCCTCCCCCGAGGTGTAGTCGAGGTGGTGGTAACGCAACTCGGCATTCACCCCCCAATCTCGGCCGAAGCGCTCATTGTCATAGAGCAGATCGACGTTGTAGCGGCGATCGCTGGCGCGGGTCAGCGGGTCCAGCACCCCACCACCGGTCAGCCCCACCTCCAGCTCGCTGTGGCGCACATAGTCGGCCAGCAGCCGCCAGTCATCCTTGGCCAGCGAAAGGCGCAGATCCTCGCTGCGCCAGCCGTAACCGGCGCTGGCGGGCGCCAGCGAGCTCGCCGGGTCATCCGCCGTCTGCCGATCGGCAACAATATAGGGGTCGTGGCCATCGCTACTGGAGAGCTCCGCCGTAAAACCGACCTCGTAACCGCGCCAACTGCCGCCATGCTGCGCCCAGGCGGTGTTGCTGTTAAAGCTGCCGACACGCCCTCCTACCTCGGAGCCCTCGATCCGGCCCGCGGTCTTGGTGATGACGTTGATCACCCCGGCCGAGGCGTCGGCACCATACATGGCGGAGCCGGGGCCGCGAATGATCTCGACCCGCTCGACCACGCTCACCGGCAGCCCCTTCCAGAAGATACCAAAGCCCCACATCAGGTCACGCATCGGCACGCCGTTCACCATCGCCAGGGTCTGCGTGGCGTTGGCGCCGCGGAACTGGGGCAGCGGGCGGAAGGCGAACTGGTTGGCCCTGACATGCAGCCCCGGCACCCCCTCCAGCATCTCCATCAGGTTGGTGGCGCCGGTCGCCTTGATCTCATCCGCCGTGATGATCGACACCACCGCCGGTGCCTCGGTAAGGGTTTGTCGCGCGTGGGTGGAGATGGTGATCTCCTGCGCCATCAACTCCTCCAGACTGAGCGAGAGAAAATGGTTCAGACGGTCACCCTCGGCCGCACGGGCCGGAGAGAGCGCACAGAGCACCAACAGAAATGGCAGGTGGTGACGACCTCTCATATCACCCCGCCATGTTGGTCGGGAAAGGGGCGGACAGGCACACCCTTAATCCACCGGTTGCAGCTGATAGCCGCGCTGGCGCAGCAGGGCGATCACCCCATCATCACCCGGCAGGTGCAACGCGCCGATGGCGATAAAGAGTCCCGGCTGGGTCAGCAGCGGCTCCATGCGCTCCGCCATGCGCCGGTTACGCTGTGTCAGCAGGCGGGCCTTCAGCCTTTGCTGCAGGACCGGGTCGTCGCTCATCGGATTCTCCTCACCAAGCTGCATCAGCAGGTCAAGATCGCCGGCCAGATAGGCCTCGGTCATCTGCTCAAACAGCGCCGGATAGTGCTGGTAGCTGGCAAGCACATTACGCAACATCAGCCGCTGCTCCTCAAGGGTAAAGGCGGTGAAGATGGCAAGCTGCTCGTTGACGCTCTCCAGCGGCTTGCGCTTTTTGCCCTGTGCCACGGCCCGCTGGTAGAGCAGTTTGTCGAGATACTGCCCGCTGCGCTGCGCGGGCAGACTGAGGGTGAGCGCCGTGGCCCAGAGCTGCAGCCGCTCGCTCGCCTCTGGCGGCACGCCGCGTGTGCGCATCGCCTCTTTTACCTCGGCGGCCATCGCCTCACCCACCAACTGCGTGAGCGAACTCTGTGCCGGCAAGCGCATCTGCACCGCGGCGGCCATCTCGTTGCGCTCGTCCAGCAACACCTCCAGCACCAGGGTGTTGGCGGCGGCGAAGCGCTGCTCCACCTGCAGCGGCAGCCGGGTCACCCTGGGATCCTCACTGTGCATGGTGCCAAAGAGGTAGCCTTCGGCACCCTTGCCGCTGATCTGCCACAACCGCCCCTGCTCGCCGGCCACCGCCGCCGAAACCAGCAGTGACCAGAGCAGTAACAGCTTTACCACCATCGAACTACAGACCTTCATTACCCACTCCCCTTAGATCATTCAGCGCCAATCCGGTAAGCTGCGCCCCATGTCAGAAACAAATCAAAGTAAAATTGCACAACGCTTTCGCGGTTTCCTGCCGGTGGTGGTCGATGTGGAGACCGGCGGCTTCAACGCCCAGACCGACGCCCTGCTGGAGATCGCCGCCGTGACCCTGCGCATGGACGAGGATGGTCGCCTGCGCCGCAGCCAGACCGTCTCCTGCCATGTCGAGCCCTTTCCCGGCGCCAACCTGGAGAAGCGCGCCCTAGAGTTCACCGGCATCGACCCCTTCAACCCCTTTCGCATGGCAAAAAGGGAGGCGGAGGCGCTGGAGCACATTTTTGCCCCCATCCGCGAGGAAGTAAAGGCTCAAGGTTGCACCCGTGCCATTCTGGTGGGGCACAACCCCTTCTTCGACCTGGGATTTCTGAATGCCGCAGTGGCACGCACCGGCAACAAGAAGAGCCCCTTCCACAGCTTCAGCAGCTTCGATACCGCCACCCTCGGTGGCCTCGCCTACGGCCAGACGGTGCTGGCCAAGGCGTGCGCCGCGGCGGGCATCGAGTTTGACGGCGGACAGGCCCACTCGGCCATCTACGACACCGAACGCACCGCCGATCTCTTCTGTACCATCGTCAACCGCTGGCGCGAGCTGGGCGGCTGTCCGTTGCTCTAATCCCCTCAATCCTCCCAGCGTCCAATCCCCGGTATGCGAATCTCACGCTCGGCGTAGGAGCCCTGCTCGGCACGGGTATGGCAGGCGATACAGTTGCTGAAGCTGCCAATCTGCTCGTGTTTAAGCAGCCGTGCCGGCACCTCATCATGCTTGCTGCGAAAATAGCGCACCTCGGTGATACGTAGCGGCGTGTCCCGTCCAATGGATTGCATAAACTTGGCCGAACGCCGCCCCGCAACGCGATCAGCGGCATTGGTCACCAGATAGGCCTCAATCGCCTGGCGATCGTCCGCCGCCAGCTCGGCGCTGTCCCCGAAGTGGTCGGCCAACCCGCCCATCAGCTGCCGCCATGAGCGGGCGGGGAGAAAGCCGGGCTGGAAGGCAAAGTGACAGCTGCCACACTCGCTCTGGTAGAGGGCAAACTCCACCGGCATTACATCCGGGGCGCGGCGACCACCCCTCTTATCGTCATCATCATCGGCCAGCACCACACCGCCCAGCACGACCGTACCCAGCGCGATAGCGGCCAGGGCCAGCAGGGAAAACCGTAGCTTATTCATCTCTCTCACCTCGTTCAGTCATTACAATCTGTCGTTACAGTTGACGCAGATAGCTGAGAAAGTCCCCCTTCTCCTGCGCCGTACACTCCCGCTCCAGGGTCCACTTGCAGTTACGCTTGAACCACTTCTCAATCTTTGCCGCATCGCCAAACCGCTCGGGGTTGATGGAGGGGGCCATCGGCTCGATCGGCTTGCCGGTCTTGGCGTGCTTGCCACTCACCCGCGCATTGTCGCCATGGCAACTGGTGCAACGGCGCCCCTTGCCATCCTCGGAGGCGGTAAACTCCCTGAACCACATCTCCTTGCCCCGTTCGGCGCTGAAGTTGGCGGCCCCTTCGGCCTGGTAGGCAGCCAGCCGCTCGTCGATGGTGTCGGCGCCCACCTGTGGGGCGACGATAGCTGATAGCACCGCCAGGGCGGTGCCCGTTAGTATCCTGATCGCTCGTCTCATTACTCTCTCCTCAACAAAACTACCGGGGGAGGCGCATCGCGCCATTCATAAAGCCACCCTGCTCGGCATCGCGGTGGCAGGCGGCGCAGTTGAGCTGCCCCCGTACCTTGTCGTGCCGCCAGACCGCCTCGCCAAGTTCGGCGTGGGCCTGTTTCCAATATCCGGTTTCGGTGATACGCAGTGGCGTCTCGCCCACATCAAGTGAGCGCAGGGTGCGCCAGGAGAGCTCGCGCACCACCTGTTCGGCACTGTTGGCGCGGGCATGGGCGAGCAGCGTCGCCACCTCCTCCTCGCCCAGCCCCAGCTCCTCATCGAAGTGATCCTGCTGTGTGGCGAACATCTGCTCCCAGCTGCGCTGCGGCAACAGGCTGGGGTGGTAGGCAAGGTGACACTCGCCACAGCTCTGCTGCCACAACGCCGACTGCGACAGCGACGGCGCGGGGAAGGGGTAGTAGGGCTGCTCCTCGCTGGCGCCCAGATGGGGCCATAGATAGCTGGCAGCAAAGAGGATTATCACCAGCAGCATGATGAGGGCCGGCAGCGGGTAGTTGCGCCCCGACACCGCCACACCAGCGCCCGCCTCGCCACGCTTGTTGCCACTGACCATCGCCAGCGGCAGGCTCTCGCGCTGCAGCAGACTCTCCAGCGCCACCCCGCTCAGATGCAATCCGACCATCCCCAACAGGGCCCAGGCGAGCCCCTCATGAAGACGGTGGAAGGCAACCCCCTGGGCAATGGAGAGGGTACCGGCCAGCGGGCCGAACCCCTCTTCGCCCCCCAGTACCGCGATACCGGAGAGACCAAGCAGGCCCACCAGGGCGAGCAACAGCAGCACCGCCCAGCCGCCGGCCGGATTGTGGCCGAGGTGACGGTGACGCCGTGGGGTGAAGAGGGTACGCAGGTGGGCCGCCAGCGCGGCCGGGCCCCTAACAAACTGGGTAAAACGGGCGTAACGCCCGCCGACCACCCCCCACACCAGGCGAAACCCCAACAGCCCCAGTGCGCTGTAACCGCTGAAGAGGTGCCACTCGGTATAGCGGGCGTCATCGCCCGTCACCCAGGCGACGGTGCAGGCGGCGGCGAAGAGCCAGTGAAACATCCGTGTCGGCAGATCCCATACGCGGATCAGTGTCACCTTACAGCTCCCGGCGCTTCTTCCCGGTCACCATGGCACGGGGCAGGTTCTCGTTGTGCGCCAGCGAGCTCACCACCACGCCGGCGATATGCAGCACCACCAGCAGCAGGGTGAAGTTGGCGAAGAACTCGTGGATCTCCTCCCACACGCCCCCCTCCTTGTGACCCTCGCCCCCGTGCTCATCCTCATCATCATCGGCCCGTGCCATGGCGACGGGGGCAAGATTGAGCTCAATCCGGGCAAAGGGACCGGCATTCTCCTCCAGCGCGTAGAGCTGCATGCCGCTCAGGGTGGTGGCAGAGAGTGACAACAACAGCGCCAGCACCATCGCCCCACCGGCCGGGTTGTGGCCGATATAGCGTTTGGCGCGCAGGGCGACCATATCCTTGAGATAGGCGATGATGGTGGCGTGGCTAAAGAGAAAGTCGCTGAAACGGGCGTGTTGCGGGCCGACAAAGCCCCACACCAGCCGGAAGGCGATAAGGGCGGCGACGGCATAACCGGCCCAGACGTGGAGGTTCTGCCACTCATCCTCAGTGACATAGGCAATGGTAAAGGCCGCCACCAGCGACCAGTGAAAGAGCCGCAGCAGCGGATCCCAGACCTTGATTTCAGTTTCGCTATTCATCGCCATCACCTTTTGCATTGAGGGTATGGCGATGTTATAGCGGAGAAAGCTGAAGCCCTCCTTAACAGACGGTACGACAGGCGACAAAAAACCGGCTCAGGGCCGGTTCTTTACGACAGGGCAGCGACCTCTTCAGCCGGCGCTCTCCTCCTTGCCCGCGGCGGCCTGCAGCACGTCGCCAAGCTCACCCTTTTGATGCATCTCCATCAGGATATCGTGGCCGCCGATGAGCTCGCCGTTGACGTAGATTTGCGGAAAGGTGGGCCAATTCTGGTAGCGCGGCAGGTTCTCGAAGATCTCCGGATCGGCCAGGACATTGACGTAGGCAAACTCGACGCCGTAGGACTGCAACGCCTGGGAGGCACGGCTGGAGTAGCCGCACATCGGCATCTGCGGGGTACCCTTCATGTAGATCACGATAGGGTTGCTCTTTACCTGCTGGTCGATACGCTCTAGTACATCCATCTCTCTTACCTCATCAATTCACTACATAAAGGGGGGGGTTACAGCTATATGGTGGCCATTGTACCGATCTCAAGAGGTCAGAGACAGGGCTGCACGGCGAGAACTCGCATCAGACGCCACGAAGAGTCGCCGCCACCCTTGAATTACCCGACCTCTGACCTAAACTTGTTTCCCACACCCCCGCTATCCATAACGACAAGGATCAAATTATGAAAAATAGCAAAGCTTTCTCCCTGCTTGCCCTCGCCTCCCTGCTGCCACTGACGGTACTCGCCGCCACCCCCTACTACTGGGTGGATAGTAACGGCGAGGCCGTGCGCGACGGCGCCAACAACTGTATCGGCGCCCTCTATCACGGTGCCGATATTCCCGCCTGTCGCGGCGAGATTAAAAAAGAGATCGATAGCGATGGTGACGGTATCAGTGACGCCAATGACCAGTGTCCCGCGACCCCGGCCGGTACCCACGTCGATGCCACCGGCTGCGCCATGGTGATGGATGCGGATCGGGACGGTGTCGCCGATGCCGCTGATCGCTGCCCCAACACCCCCGCCAATGCAAAAGTCGATGCGGCAGGCTGTCCCCTCGATAGTGACCGTGACGGTGTGGCCGATTACCTTGATCAGTGCGCCAACACCGCCAGTGGCTCGACCGTAGACGAGAAGGGTTGCGCACAGAAGGTTGTGGTGCGCGACCTCAATTTTGCCACCAACAGCGCGGAGCTCTCTGCCGAGGCAAAGGCGATCCTCGACAAGGTTGCCGCCGGTGTTAGCGGAGACCGCGCGATTCGCCAGGTGATGGTGACCGGCTACAGCGATGATCGCGGAGATGCGGGCTACAACAAGGCCCTCTCCGAGCGCCGTGCCAGGTCGGTTGCCGACTACCTCTCGAGCAAGGGACTCAGCGGCCTGCAGATCACCAGCCAGGGCATGGGCGAGGCCAATCCGATTGCGGATAACGCCACCGCGGCAGGACGTGCAGAGAACCGTCGGGTAGAGATCGACCTGAAGTAGGCCGCGCCCTCACCCACCCCAAACGGCGCCCTCGGGCGCCGTTTTTTTATGGCTGTTTGGTTAGCGTATCGACGTGGGTCTGCAGCCACAGCTCCAGCAGCGCCAGGTGCCACAGCTTGGAGCCGCGCAGGCGGGTGAAGTGGGCCGCCTCATCGGGACGGGCCAGCAGCCTCTCCACATAGGTGCGGTTATAGAGACCGCGCTTGATGCACGCCTCGGAGTTCAAGATGCCGCGCATGAAGGCCAGGAACTCGCCGCGCACATACTTCAGCGCCGGCATCGGAAAGTAGCCCTTGGGGCGGTCAATGACGCTGTCGGGGATAAGACCGCGGGCGATGCGCTTCAGTACATACTTGGCATCATCGCCATTGGGGCCGAGCTTCATCGACGGCGGCATACTCATCGCCAGCTCCACCAGTTCGTGGTCGAGGAAGGGGACGCGCGCCTCCAGCCCCCAGGCCATGGTCATGTTGTCGACCCGTTTCACCGGGTCATCGACAATCAGCGTGGTGGTATCGAGGCGCAGCACCTTGTCCAGGTACTCCTCGGCCCCCGGCTCGGCAAGGCGCGCGGCAATCAGCTCAGAGGTGTGGTCCGCGCCGCGATAGGGCTCGGTGACCGTCTGCAGAAACTCCAGGTGGGGACGGTCGAAGTAGTGATCGGCAAAGCGCTCCAGGTCACTGCCCGCGGCGGCCACCATCTGCGGATACCAGAAGTAGCCGGCGAAGACCTCATCGGCCCCCTGCCCGCTCTGCACCACCTTCACCTCCTTCGCCACCTGCTCGGAGAGGAGGTAGAAGGCGACCGCATCCTGCCCCACCATCGGCTCGGCCATCTGCGCCACCGCCTCGGGCAGGCGCGCCAATACCTGCGCGTTGGGGATCTGGTACTTGTGGTGACGGGTCTGGTACATCGCCACCACCTGGTCGGAGTACTCAAACTCGCTGCCCGACTCCTCGGGCTGGTCCTCAAAGCCGATGGAGAAGGTGAGGATCTCCTTCACCCCCTGCTCGGCCAAGAGCCCCACCAGCAGGGAGGAGTCGAGGCCGCCGGAGAGGAGCACCCCCACCGGCACGTCGGCGATGTCGAGGCGGCGTTTCACCGCCTTTTTCAGCGCCTGATGCACTGCAGCGACCCACTCCTCTTCGCCCAACGGCATCACCGGGCGCATCGCATAGAGGGTCCAGTACTGGCGCAGGGCGCTGGTGCCATCCCTTTCGATAGTGAGGGTGTGTCCCGGCTCAAGCTTGCGCACCCCGTTCAAGATGGTGCGCGGGGCCGGGATCACCCCGTGCAGGGTGAACTGGTGGTGCAGCGCCACCGGGTCGATGGTGGTGTCGACCCCACCGGCGGCGAGGATGGATTGAATGTTGGAGCCGATGAGCAGACGCTGCGCATCCCGGCTGTAGTAGAGCGGCTTGATCCCCAGGCGGTCGCGGGCAAGAAACAGGCGCTGCGCCTGCATCTCCCACACGGCGAAGGCGAACATGCCGTGCAGCCGCTCCACGCACTCCTCGCCCCAGGCGGCGTAGCTCTTCAGGATCACCTCGGTATCGCCGCCGGAGAAGAAGTGGTAGCCCATCCCCTTGAGCTCCTCGCGCAGCTCCGGGTAGTTGTAGATGGTGCCGTTGAAGACGATGGCTAGCCCCAGCTCGGCATCGACCATCGGCTGGCTACTGCGCTCGGAGAGGTCGATGATGGCCAGGCGGCGGTGACCGAAGGCGAGCGGGCCGTCGGCATAACTGCCACCGTGGTCGGGGCCGCGCCGCTCCAGCTTCTGCATCATGCGGTCGACATCGGCCAGCACCGGGGTAGTGCCATCGAGTCGCAGTTCACCACAGATTCCACACATGGTTCTCTCTACCTCTGGAATAAGTTAACGGGCAACGCGCAGCTGGTTGTCGACACGCGCCACCCCGGCGATCCCGGCGGCGAGCTGCCCGGCGCGCCGCACCATGGCCGCACTGGGAACGGTGCCGCGCAGAGTCACCACGCCATTAAAGGTAGTCACCTGAATCGCCATCGCCGATACCTCGCGGTCGCGCACCAGCGCGCTGGTAACCGCCGCGCTGAGGCGATTGTCCGCCCGCGCCGTCTCATAACTCCGCCCGCTGCTGTCCATGCCGCCCTGGCCATAACCGCTGCTCAGCGCCGAGGCGCAGCCACCCAGCCACAGCAGCAACAGCCCCATCAAGAATAGACGCATTACTTACTCCCCCTGCTGCCCCAGCCACCGCCACCGGGGGTGGCGATGGTGAGGCGATCGCCTGTTGCCACCGATACCATCACCTTTCCCGGCAACGGCACCCCGTTCACATCATTCTTCCCCACAGCCCCTGCGGCGCCACCTGCCAGCCCCCACGGCGCATGGATGCGCCGCTCGGTGAGCAGGGTCACCTCGGCGGGGGCAAGAAACTCGAACTCGCGAATCAGCCCATCGCCACCCCGGCGCTGCCCCGCGCCGCCGGAACCGCGCCGCACGCCATAGCGGCGCAGACGCAGCGGATAGTTCATCTCCAGCACCTCGATGGGGGTGTTGAGGGTATTGGTCATGTGGGTCTGCAAGCCTGACAATCCGCCACCGTGCGCCCCCGCCCCCATACCGCCACCGATGGTCTCGTAGTAGTCCCACTTGCGCTCGCCATTGCTCCCCCTGTAACCCATGGCCAGGTTGTTCATCGAGCCGTGGCTCGCCGCCGGGATCTGGTCGGGGATCGCCTGCGCCAGGGCACCGCAGAGCACATCGACCACGCGGGTCGAGGTCTCGACATTGCCCGCCGCCACCGCCGCCGGACGCTGTGCATTGAGCAGAGACCCCTCGGGGGCGCTAAGGGTGATGGCACGAAAGGCCCCGGCGCAGGCGGGAGTATGCTCCGGCATCAGGCAGCGAAAGAGGTAATAGACCCCGGCGGCCGCCACCGACAGCGGGCAGTTGACGTTACCGGCGGTCTGCGCCGCGGTGCCGGCAAAATCGACCTCGATAGTGTCGTGTTCCACCACCAGCCGCACCGCAATAATCAAATCCTGATTCCCCAGGCCGTCATCATCGAGGCAGTCGGCAAAGCGGTAGACCCCATCGGGGATGGTGGCCAGCGCCGAGCGTGCCAGCCGCTCCGCATAATCATTGAGTTCAGCCAGCGCCGTGCGATAGACGGCAACCCCCATCCCCTGAATCAGTTCAGCCAACCGCGCCACGCCGCTGCGATTGGCGCTCACCTGCGCGGCAAAGTCGCCGTGCAGCGTATGGTCTTTGCCGCCGCCAGGGAGGCGGGCCAGCACCGTCTCATTCAGCTTGCCGCCGCGAATGAGATGGGAGGGGGGAATAACGATCCCCTCCTCCTCCAGACTCCTGGAGAGCGGCATCGAGCCTGGGGCATGGCCGCCGATGTCGGCGTGGTGGGCACGGTTGGCGACGAAGCCGAGCAGCTCTCCGTGGACAAAAAATGGGGCGATAAGGGTGACATCGGGCAGGTGGGTACCGCCAAGGAAGGGGTCGTTGAGCACTACCATGTCCCCCTCGTGCCATTCGATGTCGCTGGCGATGCCGCCGACGATGTCGCGCATCGCAAAGGCCATGCTGCCCAGGTGTACCGGGATGTGGGCGGCCTGCGCACAGAGCGCCCCCGCCGCGTCGAACACCGCGCAGGAGAAGTCGAGGCGATCCTTGATGTTGGGCGAGAGGGCGGTGCGGCGCAGCACCGCTCCCATCTCCTCGCATACCGCCTCGATACGGCTGGCAAACAGGCTCAGTTCAATCACATCCATGGCGCGCATCATACCCGCTGCAGGACGCTCTTGCGTGGCAAATTTCCCCTCACATCGCACCAGGAATGGCCCTACGGCACTGCCTTGAGAAAATCCATCAGGGCCTCATACCGCAACGGACGACTGGCGTAGCCACCCTGAATCAGGTGGCAGCCGTGCTGTTGCAGCAGGGCGAGCTGCGACGCCTCCTCCACCCCATCGGCGACCACCTCCAGCCCAAGCACCTCGGCCAGCTTGATGACGGCGCGAACCAGGGTGGCGCTTTCGGTATCGCCGACACTATCCTGCACCAGCCCACGCGCAATTTTCAGGTTGCTGGCCGGGAACAGTTTGAGGTGACCAAGGGAGGAGGTACCGCTGCCAAAGTCATCCACCGAAAGGTTGACCCCCGCCCCGCAGACCTGCTTGAACCACGCCAACCTCTTCTGCGTATCCTCCAGCAACAGGGTCTCGCTGATCTCCAGTGTCAGGCTCTGCGGCGGCAGCGAGAGATCTTCCAGCAGGCTGACGATATCCTCCACATTCAACCCCAGCTGAATCTGCCGGGCGGAGACATTGACCGCAACGCCAATCTCATGGCCACCCTGCCACCACCGCGCCGCGGCACGGCACGCCTGCTCCAGTATCCACCACCCCAGATGGGCGATCAGCCCCGACTCCTCGGCCAGTGGGATAAGCGCCTCCAGCGAGACCGCCTCCCCTTCGGGGTGGTGCCAGCACAGCTGCGCCTCGGCGCGCACTGTCTCGCCGGTGCGCACGTCGACAATCGGCTGAAACTCCAGAAAAAACTCATCCCGCTGCAGCGCGTGACGCATCGCATTTTTCAGCCGCGTATGCTCCTGAATCTGCTCATTCATCCCCTGGGTAAAGAAGCTGTAGCCGTTGCGTCCCGCCTCCTTGGCCCGATACATCGCCAGATCGGCATTGCGCAGCAGGGTCGTGATCTCCTGTGCATCGTGCGGATAGAGGGTGATGCCAACACTGGCACCGATAAAGATATCGCCCCCGGCGGCCACAAACGGCTCACCAAGGGAGGTGACGATCTGCTGCGCCACCATCGCCGCATCATCGGCACTGTGCACATCCTGCAGGATCACCGTGAACTCATCGCCTCCCAGACGCGCCACCGTATCGGCCTCGCGAATCGCGGCGACGAGTCTGCCCGCCACCTCCCGCAACAGCCAGTCACCCACCTCATGGCCACGACTGTCATTCACCGCCTTGAAGTGGTCGAGGTCAATGAACAGCAGCGCGGTGGTCCACCCTTCGCGATGCGAACTGCTGATGCTGGCGCTGAGACGCTCCTGGAACAGGGTACGGTTGGGCAGACCGGTGACCGTATCGTAATTGGCCTGGCGGCGGATCCGCTCCTCGTCCCGCTTGCGCCGCGAGATGTCGCTGAAGACCGCAACATGTTCGAGCACCGCGCCACTCGCGTCGCGCACCAGAGAGATCGACAGCCACTCGGGGTAGATCATCCCCTGCTTGGTGCGGTTCCAGATCTCCCCCTCCCAGTGGTCCTGGGCATAGAGGGAACGCCACATCTCACGGTAAAAATCGGCATCCTGGCGCCCCGAGGAGAGAATATTCGGTGACTGTCCCAACACCTCCTCGCTCCGGTAGCCGGTAATGCGGGTAAAGCCGGGATTGACCGCCGTGATCCGATTGTCACGGTCAGTGACCATAATACCCTCGCTGCTGGTCTCGAAGACCACAGCGGCAATACGCAACCGCTCCTCGTCCCCCGCCGCTGCCGTTGCCGTTGTCGCTGTCTCTTGCCCCAGCGCAGACCGGGCGAGCCGCTGGCGCGTCAGCCGCAGATAAGCCGCCCCGAGGAGCAGCACCAACAACAGGAGCAACAGAATGGATATCAGCATGCCGGTATGGAATCACCGTCTGGATCACGGCCGATAACCCGCGCAAAGCCCCTTGACTGGGGCTCCGGTTCAAGACCCGTGCGGGGTTCACAGAGGGGGGCGAACATCAGCCGTGGATGTCCGAACAGGGTAAGGATACCCGGGGATCTCGCGGTCGTCATACCATCCTCACAGGTCACGATAGGGCCGACGCGGCACACATAACAAAGGCCGTCACCCCGCGGCTCCTCCCGCGTCCGGTCCAGCCGGCAACTCAACACCTTTTTTGCGGCCCACTCGATGGGAGGGCAACCCACTGCACTGCTGGAAGGCCCATCACCCGTACAGAGCCGGCTGCAATTTATCAGGTAAAACAGTATGTTATTGGCTACTTTACCACCCGCAACGCAGGTCGCTTGCTCTTCTCCTCCACCGGCTCCGGCGGTGGCTCATCCCCCCCACCATCCTCTTCGGTAAAGACCATCCCCTTGCCATTTTCACGGGCATAGATGGCCATCACCGACATCACCGGCACCGAGACATGCATCGGCTGTCCGCTGAAGCGGGCATCGAGCTCCACCAGTTCATTCCCCAACTGCAGGTTCTGTACCGCCGAGGGGGTAATGTTGAGCACAATGCGCCCGTTCTCCACATACTGCTGTGGCACCACCACACCCTGTCCGGCCACATCGACCAGCAGGTAGGGGGTGAGGCCGTTATCGAGGATCCACTCATAGAGGGCACGAATGAGGTAGGGGCGGCTAGGGGTCATGGTCTGCTATTTACGCGAAGGATTATCGCCTGGGTTACGCAACATCAGCCGCGCATCTCCCGCTCCAGTTCGGTGAGGCTCTCCTTGAACGAGTCGCGGGCGAATATCCTATCCGCGTACTCCAGCAGTGGCGTCGCCTGCTTGGGCAGGGTGACACTGAGGCTAGGCAGGCGCCACAGCAGCGGTGCCAGATAGCAGTCAACCAGTGAGAACTCGTCGCTCATAAAGAACGGTTTGTGCTCAAACACCGGACTGACGGCGATGAGGTTGTCGCGAATCACCTTGCGCGCCTTGGTGGCCGCCTTTTCGCCGCCGTTGAGGATGAGATCCAGCTGATTGTAGAGATCCAGTTCGATGCGGTAGACCATCAGGCGGTTGTTGGCGCGCGACACCGGGTCTACCGGCATTAACGGCGGATGGGGAAAGCGCTCATCCAGATACTCCATAATGACCTGTGAACTGTAGAGCACCAACTCACGATCAACCAGGGTCGGCAGTGTGCCGTAGGGATTTAGCTCAATCAGATCCTCGGGCATGTTTCCTGCCTCGACACTGACGATGTCGACGTTGATCCCCTTCTCGGCCAGCACCAGGCGGGCACGATGGCTATAAACATCGGTATCACCCGAAAACAGTGTCATTACTGAGCGTCGGTTAGCGACGGCACCCATATTAAGCTCTCCTAAGATCTTGCTCGAAAAAAGAAGGGGCCTCGCAGCCCCCTCTTTCACATCATGTTGCCGTGGCGGTGTTCACGCCGCGGCACTGGACCAGGCGCCTATACTAGCACATCCGGCCGCCACCATGATTAATGCACATCTTTCCAGTACTCTTTCTTCAGCAGGTAGGCCACGACAAAGAAGAAGAGGAGAAAGATCAACACATAGACGCCGATCTGCTGGCGCTTGAGTTGAATCGGCTCGCCGGTGTAGGCGAGAAAGGCGGTCAGGTCACGGGCCGCCTGGTCATACTCGGCCTCGTTCATGCTGCCCGGCTTCACCATCTCATAGCCGGTGATCACGGTGTGCTCATTGCCCTCGGCATCGGTATCGGTTCTCGTTACCGCCTTCTTCATCCCCTCCAGCTCCCACAGCACATGAGGCATGCCCACGTCGGGGAAGACCTTGTTGTTGACACCGAAGGGGCGGCTCTCGTCGATGTAGAAGGTCTTGAAGTAGGTATAGAGCCAGTCAACACCCCGGGCCCGGGCGATCACGCTGAGATCCGGCGGCGGATTACCGAACCACTTTTTCGCATCGGCGGTGGGCATGGCGATGGTCATCGTTTCGCCCAGCTTGTCGGAGGCCAGCATCAGGTGCTCTTTTACCTGCTCATCGCTCAAACCGATATCGCGACCCATGCGGTTATAGCGCTGGTAGGCGGCGGAGTGGCAACTCAGGCAGTAGTTGACGAACAACTTGGCACCGCGCTGCAGCGAGGCATTGTCGCGCAGGTCAATGTTCGCCTTCTCCAGGTGGACACCGCCACCCGCCGCCATGCCGAGTACCGGCAGCACGGCAAATACACATGCAACGATTAGCTTTTTCATCCTGTCACCCTCTCCGGTACCGGCTTGGTCTTCTCGAACTTGGGAATAATGGCCAAGGCGAAGAAGAATACGAAGTAGTAGATCGTGCCGATCTGCGCAATCATGGTCAGCAGCGCGGTCGACGGCTGCATTCCGAGATAGCCCAACAGGATAAAGTCGAGCACGAACAGCGCCAGCAGCAGCTTGAAGCAGAGACCACGGTAACGAATGGACTTGACCGGACTGCGATCGAGCCACGGCAGGAAGAACAGAATCACCACTGCGGCACCCATCACCACCACGCCGGGGAAGGCGGAACCGGCAATCGACGGCACCGCGCGCAGCATTGCGTAGAACGGGGTGAAGTACCAGACCGGGGCGATATGCGGCGGGGTCTTCATCGAGTTGGCCGGCTCAAAGTTGGGGTGCTCGATGAAGTAGCCACCCATCTCCGGGGCGAAGAAGAGGATCGCGCAGAAGACAATGAGGAAACCCACCACGCCCACGATATCCTTCACCGTGTAGTAGGGGTGGAAGGGGATGCCATCGAGCGGCTTGCCGTCCGGCCCCTTGGTCTTCTTGATCTCGACACCATCGGGATTGTTGGAGCCGACCTCGTGCAGGGCGATGATGTGTGCCACCACCAGGCCGAGCAGCACCAGCGGCACGGCAATGACGTGAAAGGCGAAGAAGCGGTTCAGGGTGACATCGGAGATGACGTAGTCACCGCGAATCCAGATCGAGAGCTCCTCACCGACAAACGGCACGGCGGAAAACAGGTTAACGATAACCTGAGCACCCCAATAGGACATCTGCCCCCACGGCAACAGGTAACCGAGGAAGGCCTCGGCCATCAGCGCCAGATAGATGAGGCAGCCAAAGATCCAGAGCAGCTCGCGCGGTGGCTTGTAGGAGCCATACATCAGGCCACGGAACATGTGCAGATAGACCACGGCAAAGAAGGCCGAGGCGCCGGTGGAGTGGGCGTAGCGAATGAGCCACCCCCAGTCGACGTCACGCATGATGTACTCGACCGAACCGAAGGCCATGCCGGCATCGGGCTTGTAGCTCATGGTAAGGAAGATACCGGTGACGATCTGGATAACCAGCACCAGCAGTGCCAGGGAGCCGAAGAAGTACCAGAAATTGAAGTTCTTCGGTGCGTAGTATTCGGAAAGGTGCTCTTTCCACATTTTGCTCAGGGGGAAACGGGCATCCACCCAACCCAGAAGTTGCATCATCATGTTATTCATCAGGCAGCCACTCCTTCGTCATCACCCACCAAAATGGTTGTATCGGTCAGGAACTTGTAGGGTGGAACGACCATATTCGAGGGGGCGGGAACACCGGAGTAAACGCGTCCGGCTAGGTCGAATTTGGAACCGTGGCAGGGGCAGAAGAAGCCACCCTTCCAGTCGGCGCCCAGATCGGCAGGGGCGATATCGGGGCGATAGGTCGGCGAGCAGCCGAGGTGGGTACAGATCCCGACCAGCACCAACAACTCCTCTTTTTGCGAGCGCGCGGGATTTTTGGCCCACGCGGGCTGCTGCGCGACATTGTCAGAGGCCGGGTCCAGCAACTTCGCCTCCAGGGAGGCCATGTCCTTGAGGTTCTGCCCGGTACGGCGCACGATCCACACCGGTTTGCCACGCCACTCGACGGTCATCATCTGACCCGATTCCAGCTTGCTGATGTCCGCTTCCACCGGCGCACCGGCGGCCTTGGCACGCTCACTGGGCTGCATTGACAACACGAACGGGACAACAACAGCCGCTGCGCCTGCCGCACCCACCACACTGGTGGCCGCGGTCAGGAAGCGGCGTCGACCCTTATCTACGCCTTCTGCGCTCATTAAGCCTCTCCCACTTTAAAGGACTTGAAAAAAAACCTGCGTGGCATCTCTGCCACCGTTGCCGCACCCCCAGCCCGGATGTTCAAACATCCGGGCTGGAGATCCGACATAAAAAGATTCAGTAGATTAGGAAGTTATTATTTTCCTGCGATAATAGCCGCACATTTTCATCTAAAGGGGGCGTGCAGGTCAAGCCAATGCTCCCCCCTACCACGTCGCATCAAGCCGGATTGGGGAGATCGACAAAATAATTTTCCACGGCAAAATGGTCAGCCAGGTGGTCACCCAGCGCCTGTACGCCGTAACGCTCGGTGGCGTGATGACCGGCGGCAAGGTAGTGAATACCCAGTTCGCGGGCAATATGCATGGTGGGCTCGGCAAGCTCGCCACTGATATAGGCATCCAGCCCCAGCGCTGCGGCCTGTTCCAGGTAACCCTCGGCCCCGCCGCTGCACCAGCCAATCCGCCGCACCGGCCGCCCGTCCCCCTCAAGCAGCAACGGTTCACGCCCCAGCCGCTCGCCCAGCCGTGCCGCCAGATCCGCCGGAGAGAGGGGCTGCGAAAAGGTCCCCCACATGGCGATACCGCCGCCGGGGCCGCTACCAAAGCGACCCTCAACGGTGATCCCCAACAACCGCCCTAGCTGCGCGTTATTGCCCAGCGCGGCGTGGCCGTCCAGCGGCAGGTGGTAGGCCAGCAGCGAGATATTGTGCGCCAGCAGCGCCCTGATACGCCGCTGTTTGATGCCGGTGATAACCGGCGACTCCCCCTTCCAGAAGTAGCCATGGTGTACCAGCAGCAGGTCGGCCTGGCGCTCGATGGCCGCCTCGATCAGCGCCTGCGAGGCGGTCACCCCGCTAACGATACGCCGCACCTCCCCCCGCCCCTCAACCTGCAGTCCATTGGGGGCATAATCCTGGTAGTCGGCTACACCAAGAAGGGTGTCACAGTACTCAACTAGCTGCTGCAGACTGGCCATGCGCTCCTCTACTCCTTGCGGTAAGATTGCCGCTATTGCCAAAAGCACAGAGTATAAAAGATATGAAGCCATACAAGCCGGTTGTTTTCCTCTTTCAGTCGATCACCATCGGTCTGGCCATCGCCTTTCTGGTGCTGGTGTGGCAGCCGCAGCTGCTGGATAACGGCAAGAAGGTGGTGGAGTTTATCGAGAGCAGCACCCCCCAACTCCCCGTTACCGCCCTCTCCTCCGGCCCTGTCTCCTATGCCGACGCGGTAGCCATTGCTGCCCCAGCGGTGGTCAACATCCACACCCGCAAGACAGTGGTGCAGCAGCGCAGTCCACTGTTTGACGACCCCTTCTTTCGCCGATTTTTCGGCGAACAGTTCGGTATCGGCCCGAGCAAGCGCGAGGAGACCTCGCTTGGCTCCGGGGTCATCGTCAACGCCAAGGGCTACATCCTCACCAATAACCATGTGATCGCTGGGGCCGATGCGATTCAGGTGACCCTGCGCGACGGCCGCACCCTGGCGGCGAAGCTGGTCGGCAGCGATCCGGAGGCAGATCTGGCGGTACTCAAGGTGGAGCAAGAAAATCTCCCCATCCTCACCATAGGCAATGCCGACGCCCTGCGTGTGGGCGATGTGGTGCTGGCCATCGGCAACCCGTTCGGCGTCGGTCAGACGGTGACCCTCGGCATCGTCAGCGCCACCGGGCGCAGCTCGCTCGGCATCAACACCTTCGAGAACTTCATCCAGACCGATGCGGCAATCAACCCCGGCAACTCCGGCGGCGCCCTCATTAGCGCGCGCGGCGAGCTCATCGGCATCAACACTGCCATCTTCTCCAAATCAGGAGGCTCGCAGGGGATCGGTTTTGCCATTCCGATGAGCCTGGCGAAGAACTCGATGGCGCAGATCGTGGAAAAGGGGTATGTCAGCCGCGGCTGGATGGGGGTGGAAATCCAGGAGCTCACCCCGCAACTGGCCGAGTCGTTCGGCCTGAAAGAGGGGAAGGGGATCATCATCGCCGGGGTGCTAAAGGAGGGCCCCGCCGACAGGGGCGGCCTCAGACCGGGTGACATCATCCTCAAGCTTAACGACAAGGTGATAGAGAGCTCCCACGATGCCCTCAACGTCATCGCCCAGACCCCACCCGGCGAGCAGATCCGCATCGAGGGGCAGCGTGATGGCAAAGGGCTGGAGCTGAAGATAGTGGTGGGGGAACGGCCTAAGCAGGAGAGGTGACAGGTGACAGGTGACAGGTGACAGGTGACAGGTGACAGGCTAAACCTAAAATCGCACTCCGCTACCTGCTACCTGCTACCTGCTACCTGCTACCTGCTACCTGCTACCTGCTACCTGCTACCTGCTACCTGCTACCTGTTGCCTGTTACCTGCAACCGTACCTCTGCAGGCCGTGTGCGGTCGTGGCCTTGATGGGCACGCTGCGCTTTGCCCATCCTACGGCTGTTACCTGCTACCCGTCACCCGATCACAGCACCGCCCTTAACGCGGCGAGGAAGGCGTCATTCTCCGCCGGGGTCCCCACCGTCACCCGCAGGCAGTCGGCCAGCGGCCCCTCACTGGCCCGCATATTCTTGATCAGCACGCCACGCTCCTTGATACCGTCGAAGATGGCATTGGCACGTCCGGCGGGTACCCGAAAGAGGATGAAGTTGGCGGCAGAGGGGTAGAGGGTAAGCCCGTCAACCCTCGCCATCTCGCTGAAGAGGCGTCTGCGCTCCTCGCGAATAAGGCGGGTCTGCCCGTTCAGGACGTCGATATGTTGCAGGGCAAAGGTGGCGGCGGCCTGGGTCAGTACATTGATGTTATAGGGCAGGCGCACCTTGTCGAACTCGTTGAGCCACTCACTGGGGCCGGCGAGCAGCCCCAGGCGCAGCCCGGCCAGCCCCAGCTTGGAGACGGTGCGCATCACCAGCAGGTTATCGAACTCACCGAGGCGCGACATAAAGCTCCTGTCGGCAAAGGCGTGATAGGCCTCGTCCACCACCACCAGGCCGTTGGCGGCGCGAATGATCGCCTCGATATCTGCCTCGGCGAAGAGGTTGCCGGTGGGGTTATTGGGGTAGGCGAGGTAGATCACCGCCGGGTCGTACTGCTGAATGGCCTGCTCCATCGCCGCCAGGTCGAGGGAAAAGTCAGCATTAAGTGGCACCCCCACATACTCCAGCGAGCTGAAGGCGGCGATCATCCGGTACATCACGAAACTCGGTTCAGGTGCCAGCACCACCCGCTTCGGCCCTCCCAGTGCCAGGGCGAGGATCTGGATGATCTCATCGGAGCCGTTGCCCAGCATCACCCCCATCTCATCGGGCACCCCCATCGCGCGGCGCAGCTCGACGGTAAGCGCCGTTGCCGCCGGATCGGGGTAACGGTTGACCGGGATCTCACCCACCCGCCGCTGCCACTCCTCCAGCATCGCCTCGGGCCACGTGTAGGGATTCTCCATCGCATCGAGTTTGATCAGCTCACCCGCCGCGGGGACGTGATAGGCGGCGATGTCACGAATCTCGGCGCGAATCCACTGTTCGACCTGTTGCTTGATTGCACTCATCTGAAGGTATCCGATAGAGATATAGTGTGGGATGTAGCGTCGGGCAGGCTACAGCCTGCCCTGCAGATTGATGAGGTGTTTGCCCTGGCCGTCGGCACGCCCCAGCAACGCCAGTGACTGGCGCAGTGACGGCTCGGCGGCCCTCGCCTCTCCTGTCAGCTGGTAGGCGCCGTCGGCCCCGAGGGTAAGGGTGGCGCGCAGCCACAGCGGGCCGCCGCTGTCGCTGATCTCCCCCTTGATGCCCCCCTCATCACGATTTTGCAGGGTCATCTGCAGATCGCCAAAGAGGAGCGGTTGCGGCGCAGTGACTCCGGCCTGGTGCCACACCAGCCGCCCCTCGGCCTGCTGCAGCCGTCCTTCCGGGCTCAGTCGCACCCCCTCCAGTTTGAGTGACAGCACCCCCGCCAGCGGCAGCGGCACCATCGTCAGATAGGGTTGAAGTGTGGTCAGTGGCAGCCGCCCCTCCAGCTGCGTCAGCACCGGCTCACCGCTGCCAAATGGCGCATGGCCCCGCGCCAGCAGGTAGCCGTTATCCTGCGTCACCCGGAGCTCCCCCCCCAGACGCCCCAGCAACAGCCCCCAGGGCGAGAGCTGCCAGTCGAGATGACCGACCAGGCGCTGGCGGTACTGCAGTTGCTGCGCCTCGCCACGCCACAGGGTGCCCTCGATACCGGCCAGCCGCACCGCTGCCCCCGCCGCCCCCAGCCTCTCGACCACCATGCCGTAGGCCACCGGCGCCGGGAACCGCCACGCCATAAACAACACCCAGGCAACAACCCCGACCAGCAGATAGTGCCACCAGCGCCGCATCACTGTCCGCCCTCCAGCACCACCGTGGCGTTGACCCGTCCGGGTTGCGCCAGCCGCTCCAGGGTGAGGGTGGTCACCCCTACCCCCTGCTCGGCAGCGAGCCGCCCCAGCCAGCCCACCAGGGCATCAAAGCCTGCCGTCTCGAAGCGCAGGCGCACCCCGACCCCCTCCGGCTTGACCTGTTTGAGCGCCGCGCCCAGCCCGCTCTGTTTGGCGCTGGCGTCAAGCAGGCTGAGCAGCGACTGGCCATCGGCGCGCCTCGCAGCGCCGCTGCCACGCAACTGTTTCACCTGCACCGCGGCCTGCTCCATCCACGCCAGCAGCTCACGATCCTCGGCCACACGCTGCTCCAGGCGCTGCATCTCCTGAGCGAAGGGGTCGAGCACCGTGCCATAGAGAAGCAACAGCAGTGTCACCACGCCACCGAGCAGCAGAGTGCGCTGCTCCCGCGCCTGCAGGTTGTGCCAATAGTGCCTCATCGTCCCATCTCCCGAATCGCCACCCGACCCTCCACCCGGTTATCGCGGCTGGAGGCGTTGCGGATCTCCACCTCCAGCCCCCGCTGCCGCAAGCTCGCCTTGAGGGAGTCGAGCGTCGGCAGATCCACCAGTTCCAGCTCCAGCTCCAGCTCACCCTGCCGATAGCGCAGGTTCTGCAGCCGCACCCCCTTGGCCTCGCTCAACACCGGGCCGCTGGCCCCCAACAGGGTGACAAAGGCGCCGCCACCGCCGCCCATCTGCAGTTCGGCCAGCTTGCGCTCCATCTGCACCTTCGGGTTAACCACATTTTTCGCCTCGGGAAAGGTGTCACGGTAGAGCTGTTCCACCGCCTGGTAGAGGCGCCTCTCCTCGCCCGCCAGCCGCTGGTAGTCATAGATCGCCTCGCCGGCGCCAAGCAGCAGCCAGCCAGCCAGCAGTGCTGCGGTGGCGCGCCACGGTCGCCAGATCCGCCCCAACTGCTCCTTACGCCCAAACTCGCCCTGCAACAGGTCAATGGCATGGTTGTCGTGGCCCGAGAGCAGCAGCGGCAGGGGATCATCAATCACTGTGTAATGCTGCTCCAGCTCGCCCAGGACGCCCGCCCAGGCCGGCGCCGCGGCCCCCTCGCCACGGGCGTCATAGATGCGCAGTGCCGTCACCGCCCCCTCACCCTGAGGTAATGGGAACAGGGCCAGCTGCAGCAGCGTCTCCAGAGTGGCCAGCGGCAGACTGTAGGCCTCGTGGGCAGAGAGGCGCAGCAGCGCGCCGTCGCACTCCAGCAGCAGGCTCGCCTCGCCCGGTTGCCACGGCAGCAGCTGTGCCTCGTTAAAACAGGCGTGGGGCCTGATCTCGGCCTCGGTAAATTCCCGCCCCCATGTCTCCATCTGTCCCCGATTGACGGCCAGCAGAGGTAGCGTGCCGTCCGCCAGACGTTTGCCCAAGGCAAAGTGGTAAGCCTCGACCTCCTCGGCCAACTGCTCCTCCACCGCGTAGGGCACGGCGTGGCGCAACTTCTGTCCCGGCAGCGGCGGCAGCGTAGTCCGCAGGGTCAGCAGCGAGGTGGCCGGCAGCAACACCACCACCCGCTCGCCCTGACTGCGCACAGCCGCCTCCTTGAGCTCGCCGCAATGCACCTGATCGCCATCCCGTTTCGAGCGGTGCAACCAGCACACCTCGTTCATGGGTCGGTTTCCCAAACGGATATAGAGAGTTGTCTGCATAAAATCAGTAGGTTCCCTGCGCCCGCATCAGGGTGCGGCTTGCCCCCGTCGCATCACGCTGTAACACGCTATGGCGCTGCTGCGACAGCGCCCCGAATTGTACCTGGCCGACGACCAGAAAGTACTCACTCGCCACCGTAAGGCGCTCCGCCTGCAACGCACGGCCCGCCAGCGCCTCCTGGGCGAGAAAGGCGGCTACGTCGGCGTAGCCCTCCGCGCCGCGCCCCTCGATCAGGGCCTCGGCATCGCCGGGGCTCATCCCCTCGACCAGACTCCTCAGCACCTCAGGGGTGGCGGTATTCACATTAATCCTGGTACCCGGCGCCCCCTCCACTGGCAGCGCCGTGACGTGGGGGCGCAACAACTGGTAGAGCTGCGCATCCACCCCCTCCAGCAGCAGCAGCTCCGTGGGGCTGTGCAGCGGGCCGTTGGCGGTACGGTAGGGCTGCTCGTGCCGCATATAGGTCTCATCCTCGGCACCGCCGGGAAAGGTGATCTCCTGATCGGCATCGATCCAGTCGATCACCACCGCCGCCAGCTCCAGACTGAGCCTCGGCGCCTGTGCAGGATTCCCCTCCCGTAATACCGCCAGCAGCCGCTGAAACTGCGCCACCGCCTCGGGATCCGGCTGGCCCGCCACCACCAGTGAGTTAAGGTTAAAGCGCCCCTGCAGGTCGTCAATGTAACCGGCGATGCTGCCCCCCGCCACCGGCATCGGCGGCAGGATAGTGGCCCACGTCTCCTCGCGGTGATCGCGCCGGTTCTCCTGCCGATCGCGACGCAACACCTGCGAGGCCCATACCTCCACCCCGTCGGCGTAGAGTCCCGCCTGCCCCGCCTGCAACAGGTTGCCGGTGCGACGGATATCGAACTGCTGGCGCGAAACCATGGCGACCGCCACGCTGGTGGCCAACGCCACCACCAGCAACGCATTGATCAGGGCAACGCCACCCTGTCGCCGGCCACTCACGGTGTCGGCCCATGGCCGGCGGTGGGGATAAGACGGCGAAAGGTGCCCCACTCCTCCAGCTCCAGGGTGAGCTCCACCGCCAGCGGCATCACCGGTGACGTTGTGCCCTGCACAGGCCACTGCTCCTGCCACTCCCGCCCCTGATCGAGAAACCGCACCGTAAAGCCCCTCACCGACTCCAGCAGCACCACCTTGTACGGTTCGTCCCCCTGCACCCGATCGAGCCGCGACCAGCTGTAACGCTGCAACCTCCCATCCTCCAGGCCGTAGGCGACCCGCTGCAGGGTGCTGCGCGGCTGGTGCAACGGATTCTGCCAACCGGCACGGGTGAGGGCGAGACGCACAACCCCGAACCCGGCCGACTCCAGCGGCAGCCTGCTGTCTCCAAACTCATCACGCACCGGGCGCAGCAGATGCTGACCGATGTCGCGCTCAAACAGCAGCATCGCGCTTTGCAGCTGTTTGAGGTGGTACGCCTGCCGCTCGGTCCCCTCCTTGGCCTTGAGGATCGCCACCTGACCGCCGTAGACCAGCGCCGAGACCAGGGCAAAGATGGTGATCGCCACCAGCATCTCCAGCAGGGTGAACCCGTGTTGCTGGCCGCCCCTCACGGCGACACCTGCGGCGGCGGCACAAAGGCGATGAGTGTCGCCAACGGCGTGGCGTCATGCTCCTCGCTGCCGCGCACCTCCACATCGAGACGGCGCACATCCTCGTCAAAGGTCTTGGAGAGCCTGGCGCTCCAGTACCAGGTGTGCCGCCCCATCTCCTCCTCGCCGCGCTGGATTTCAAGCTCGCTCCAGCGTCCCAACAGGCGCTGCTCGGCCACCACATTCATCCCCACCCAGTGGGCCAGGGTGCGGTCACGCAGATAGGTGGCATTACTGGCGTTGGCGGCAACCCCCTTGATCATCGCCGCCAGGGCAATCGACAGCACCGCCAGCGCCACCATCATCTCCAGCAGGGTAAAGCCGCGTAGGCGGGAGGCCACATGCCACATTTAGTACCGCGCCTCCTGACGACGTTGTTCCACCGCACCGAAAAGGGGGGCGGTAAGCAGAAATCCGGAGTGATCATCCGCGTACAGGAGCGACAGTTCAAAGGGGGTGCGCTCGCCACTGGGCAGGAAGATCACCTGTGGTTTCAGCTCCCCTTCCCCCTCCGTCAATGCAGCCTGCTCACCCAGCGCGACACTGAACCCCTCCACCAGCAACTGCATCTGCATGGCGTTATCGAGCTGGCGCGGCTTCAGCATGCCGTCACCACTCACCCCCTGCCACTGCGGTTCGCCATCGTCCATCTGATAACGCATGAACTCGTAGCCGTTCTCCATAAAACGCAGCCCGATTAGCGACGACTGCAGCACCGCCTCCTCTCCCACCAGCTCCACCAGTGAGGTCAGGCGCTGCGCCTCGCGCTGGATCAGATCGCGCCGCCCGCCATCCCCCACCGCGCGCACCACGAAGGTGAGGATAATGCCGATAAGCACCACCACCACCATCAGCTCCAGCAGGGTGAAGCCTTGCTGCCGCGCGGGTCGTGCCACCGCGGACTCAGTCGTTCCAGTTGCCGATGTCGGCACTCACCCCCTCACCGGAGGGGCGGCCATCGGCGCCGTAACTGAAGACGTCGATCTCGCCATTCACCCCGGGGTTGAGGTACTGATACTCATTGCCCCAGGGGTCCTTGGGCAGACGATCAAGATAACCACCCTGCTTCCAGTTGCGCGCCTCGGGTGAACCGGCTGGCTGCTGCACCAGCGCCTGCAGCCCCTGATCGGTGCTGGGGTAGCTGAAGTTGTCGAGCTTGTAGAGGTCGAGGGCACCCTTCATCGCCTGCACATCGCTCTTCGCCTTGACGATGCGCGCCTTATCCGGGTTGTCCATGATCTTCGGCACCACCACCGAGGCGAGGATACCGAGGATCACCACCACCACCATGATCTCGATAAGGGTGAAGCCGCGCTGGGCGCGGCGCTGTCTGTTCTGTTGCATGATCGATCCTTGTCCTATCGTCAAAAATAGTTAATGAACCAGTTGATTGAGGTCAAATATGGGCAACAGAATGGCCAGCACAATCACAAGTACCACGCCCCCCATCACCAGAATCAGTATCGGCTCGAACATCCCCATCACCATCGCGATCACCGTCTCCAGCTCCCGCTCCTGGTTATCGGCGGCACGCTCCAGCATCGATTCAAGTTTGCCGCTGGCCTCGCCGCTGGCAATAAGTTGCAGCGTCATCGGCGGAAAGTAACGGCTCTTCTCCAGGGCGCGGGCGATACCGCTCCCCTCGCGCACCCGATGCGAGGCCTCACCCACCGCACCACGCATCGGCAGGTTGCCAATGACCTCGGAGGAGAGGCGCATCGCCTCCAGCACCGGCACGCCGCTGGCGGTAAGGATACTGAAGGTGCGGGCAAAACGGGCGGTATTGAGTCCGCGCCCCAGCCGCCCGATGAGCGGCAGATGGAGCAACAGCCGGTGCCAGCGAAAGCGCACCGTCTCACGGTGCAGCAATGAGATAAAGACCCCCAGCAGCAGACCCAGCAGCAGAATAAGCCACAGTCCGTAGCTGCGCAGAAAGTCACTGAGGGCGATGAGGGTTACCGTGAGCCATGGCAGCTCCTGCCCGATATTATCGAACACCTGCACCACCTGCGGCACCACATAGGTAAGGAGCCCGCCGGTCACCAGCAGTGCCACCACGGTGAGGATCACCGGGTAGAACAGCGCCAGCATGATCTTCTGGCGCATCTGCTGGCGTTTCTCGGTGTAATCGGCGAGGCGCTCCAGCACCACCTCCAGGTGGTCCGACTGCTCGCCGGCGGCCACCGTGGTCCGGTAGAGCTCGGGAAAGACGTGGGGGAAATCGCCCAGGCCGTCGGCCAGGGTGTGCCCCTCCATCACCCTGGAGCGAACCGCCAGCATCATGCTCTTGAGGCGCGGCTGCTCGCTCTGTCTGGCTACCGTCTGCAGACACTCCTCCAGCGGCAACGCGGCACGCACCAGGGTGGCGAGCTGGCGGGTGATGAGGGCGAGATCCGTCGCACTGATGCCGCGACGCAGCGAAAAGCCCTGTCGCTCGCGCGTCTCGCGCTGCGCCACCTCCTCCACCGAGAGTGGCGAAAGCCCCTGCTCGCGCAGCTGCTGGCGGATCTGGCGGGCGTTCTCCCCCTCCAGCACCCCCGCCTTTTCGCGGCCGCGCGGATCGAGTGCTCTGTATTCAAAGGCGCCCATTCCCGCGAACCTACTGCGCCTGACTCACGCGCAACACCTCATCCAGCGAGGTCTCACCGGCCAGCACCCGGCGCATGCCGTCGCTGCGAATACCGCTGGAGTGGCGGCGCGCCTCCAGCTCCAGCTCATGTTCACCGCTGCCGTCGTGAATCATGCCACGCAGGGTCTCGTTAATGGTGACCACCTCGTAGATGCCGGTACGGCCGCGGTAACCCATATGATTGCAGTGGGGGCACCCCTCCCCCACCCGATAGAGGGTGGGGGGGTGCGCGGCATCGACCCCCAGCAGCTCGCACTCCTTCTGGTTGGGTGTGTAGCTGACGCGGCACTTGCCACACAGCAGCCGTACCAGCCGCTGCGCCAGCATGCCGATGAGGCTGGAGGAGAGCAGATAGGGTTCAACCCCCATGTCGCGCAGGCGGGTCACCGCGCCGACGGCGGTGTTGGTGTGCAGCGTGGAGAGCACCAGGTGGCCGGTGAGCGAGGCCTGCACGGCGATCTCCACCGTCTCCAGGTCACGGATCTCCCCCACCATCACCACGTCCGGGTCCTGCCGCAGGATGGCACGCAGGCCCCGGGCAAAGGTCATATCGACCTTGGTGTTGACCTGGGTCTGGCCGATCCCCTCCAGGTCGTATTCGATAGGGTCTTCGACGCTGAGAATATTGCGCTTGGCATTGTTGAGGCGGCTCAACGCGGCGTAGAGGGTGGTGGTCTTGCCCGAGCCGGTGGGGCCGGTAACGAGGATGATGCCGTGCGGCTGGTGAATGAGGCGATCCATCTCCTGCTGGTCGCGGGCGGCCATCCCCAGATGGTCCAGATCGAGGCGCCCCGCCTGCTTGTCGAGCAGGCGCAGCACCACCCGCTCGCCGTGGCCCGAGGGGAGGGTGGAGACCCGCACATCGACCGCGCGCCCCGCCACCTTGAGCGAGATGCGCCCGTCCTGCGGCAGCCGCTTCTCGGCGATATCGAGTTTGGCCATCACCTTGATACGCGAGGTGAGGAGCGGCGCCAGGGCGCGCTGCGGGCGCAGCACCTCGCGCAGCACCCCGTCGACACGAAAACGCACCACCATGCTGCTCTCGAACGATTCAATGTGGATGTCCGAGGCCTCCTCGCGGATCGCCTCGGTGAGCAGGGCGTTAATCAGGCGGATGATGGGGGCGTCGTCCTCACTCTCCATCAGGTCTTCCGGCTCGGCCAGCTGCAACGCCACGTCATTAAGGTCGAGGCCGCCGTCGAGCTCATCCATCGCCTGCATCGAGTCACTGCCACCCTGCTCGTAGCTCTGCTGCAGCAGGGCATCAAAGCGCTCGGCACTGACCGGGGTGATGGCGAAATCCCGCTGCAGCAGGCGCCGCACCTCGGCGATACTCGCCAGTGCCACGCCCTCGCGACAGACGAGCCGGGGGCCATCCTCCCACAACAGCAGCACACCATGACGGCGCACAAAGGCGAAGGGCAGGCGGCGCGGCGCGGCCTCAACGCCCGCCACCGTCTCTACTGCGCCCGGCCCGGCCTCAAGGGGTGACGACATCACCACGCTCCGTAACGGGCAGTGAGGGCAGGGTCGCCGTCTCGTCAAAGGGCGGCGGCAACTGCAGGAACTCCTCCATCTCGGGCAGCAGCGGCGAACTCTCATCGGCCATCAGCCGCAGCCCATCCTCGCGAATATTCAGTTGCAGCGCGCGCATGTAGTTGTACTTCTCGCTGGAGAGCTGCGAACTCTGCTGCTGGTCGCGCATAATGCGCGGGTGGATAAAGACCATCAGGTCCTTCTTCATCTTTTTGTTTGACTGGTAGCGGAACAACCAGCCCAGCAACGGGATATCCCCCAGCAGCGGCACCTTCTGTTCCGACTCTACCAGCTGATCCTCAATCAGGCCGCCCAGCACCACCACCTGACCGTCATCGACCATTACCGTGGTCTTTACCGAACGCTTGTTGGTAATAAGATCGAAGGAGCTGGCCGTGCTGCCGCTGATGCTGGAGACCTCCTGGGTGATCTCCATGCGAATGGCATTGCCCTCGTTGATCTGCGGCTTGATCTTGAGCGACAGTCCCACATCCTCACGCTGAATGGTCTGGAACGGGTTGGTCGGGGTGGTGCTGCCGCCGGTCGAGGTGTAGGAGCCGGTGATAAAGGGGACGGTCTGCCCCACCACGATCTCCGCCTCCTGATTGTCCAGGGTCATCAACGAGGGGGTGGAGAGGATGTTGTTGTTGGAGTTACCACCAAGGGCACGCAACAGGCCGGCAAAGTTAAAGGCGCCACCGGTAAAATCCCCCGCCGCGACCGTCAGGCCGTTAAGGCTGGGCGGCGTGGCCAGCCCCGCCGCCGCCTGATAGCTATCCACCAGGGTATTGTTAAAGTCGATCAACCCCACCGGGTTGTTTTCACTTGAGCCATCGAAGCCCCACAGCACACCCAGCTCCATCGCCTTGTCGGCGCCCACCTCGGCGATCACCGCCTGCACCATCACCTGCGCACGGCGCACGTCGAGCTGACGGATCACCGCCTCCAGGTCACGAATCACATCCGGGGGGGCGTTAATCACCAGGGCATTGGTCGCCTCATCGGCCTGAATGTTGAGCCGCGCCGCCCCGGCCGCCCCCTTGGCCTGCCCACCGGCCGTCTTCTCCTCGATGATCTCCTTGCCCACGCCACCCAGTACCGTGACCAGATCGGCGGCCTTGGCGTAACGCAGGTAGATGACGCGGGTATTGCCGCTGGTCTGCAGCGGGGTATCCAGCTCTTTAATGATCTTCTTCAAATGGTGGCGTTTGGACTTATCACCGCTAAGGATCACGCTGTTGGTGCGGCTATCGGCGATGATCTTGATCTCTTCGCCCGGGATGGCCGCCGCCCCCTTGCCCGCCGCCCCCTGCTGCAGGGAGTTGAGGATCCGCTCCACCTCGCTGGCCGAGGCGTGCTGCAGCGCTATCAGCTCCGCCTCGGTCTCACTGGAGAGGTCGATACGGCTCACCAGCTCAGCGATGCGCTCGATATTGGCCGCGGTGGCCGAGGCGATCAGGGCATTGGTGGGGGCATAGGCGGCCAGATGCGCCTCCTGCGGCAACAGCGGACGGAGGATCGGCACCAGCTGCGCCGCCGCCACATTGTTCACCGCAATGACCCGGGTGACAAACTGTCCATCCTCAACGGCGCTGCGTCCGCTCACCGTGGGAATGGCGTCCTGCTTGGCGTTGACCTCGGGGACGATCTTGATCACATTCTTGCCGGGAACCGCGGCAAAACCATGCACATTGAGGATCGCCAGAAAGACCTGATAGATATCCTCCGCCTCCATCGGCAGCGAGGAGACCACCGTCACCTTCCCCTTCACCCGCGGGTCGACGATAAAGTTCCGGCCGGTCATCTCGGAGACGGTGGCGATCACCGTATTGATATCGGCATCCTTGAGGTTGAGGGTCATCGACTCGGCCCAGGCCACGTTACAGGCCAGCGTCAGGGCGAGGGAGAGGCACCCCAGCATTTCTCCACCTCGCCCAAAACGGGCAGCCAAAAACCGCTTCACGATAGAGAGTCCTTGCATCACACTATTGCCCATTATTTTTCCAAATCGATAGTCAGGCTGGTCGTCCGTCCACCACGCTGCACCACCAGGTCAAACCGGCTTGCCGACTGGAACTGGCTATAGAGCGCGGCCAGTTGCGAGGTGTCACTCAGCGCCACGCCATTGACACGGGTCACCACATCGCCGGCCCGCAACCCGGCATCATGGAACAGCTTGCGCTCCTTACCCGGAGTGACACGGTACCCCTTTATTGCCCCGCCCTCCATCACCGGTTGCATCTTAACCAGGCTAAAGGCGAGCTGCGGGTCGTTAATGACGCTCTGGCGCAGGGTGCGCAACTGCTGGCTAAGCGCACCGCCCGCGCCCCCCTGAGCATTGGCAGCAATGGCCGGCACGCCGTCCGCAACACCGACCCGCTCACGCGGCAGGGTCAGGGTCTCCAGGCGCTCACCCCGCTTGAGGATCACCTTATCGGTCAACACCTCATGCAACACCGCCCCACCAATGAGGGCATCCCCTACCTTGTAGAGCCGATCCTCCTGCGTCCCCTCGGCGATGAGGGCACGCCCCACGCCACCGTCCGAGACCGCGACAATGCCGCGCAGGGTCAGACTCAGGCGCGTCTCCGGGGCATCGATAACAGGTGTTGGCGGCGCGGTGGCGGCAACCTCCACCTCACCGAAGAGGTGCAGCGCGGCGAGCGCCGACAGACCGGGTGTCGTCGTCGTGGTCGGACTCGCTACCGGCAGGGGAAGAACGGTGGTATGAGGCAATTGTGGCCAGATCCGCCAGCCAATACCGGCCATCGTGTAGGCCAGCAGCAGCACCAACAGCAGATTGCACCACGGCACCAACCGCTGCGCCAGCGCTCCCCACTGCAGGGCAAAGAGAGGTAACTGCAAGTTATGCCGATACAAGATCATTTTTTTATTGGCAACTTCAATATGTCAATCAATCGTCCTTTTGGCTGCGCACACGACCCTGTGTGCCAGCCGTTACCGCTGCGG
Source organism: Gammaproteobacteria bacterium (assembly GCA_026196575.1). Classification (GTDB taxonomy): domain Bacteria; phylum Pseudomonadota; class Gammaproteobacteria; order Thiohalomonadales; family Thiohalomonadaceae; genus JAPHSX01. The sequence continues at coordinate 44,869 of JAPHSX010000048.1, forward strand.
CGCGCCGCAGCGGGTATGCTACTTGATACGAAACTCGGCGGAGCGGGCGTGGGCGGTAAGCCCCTCGCCGCGCGCCAGCACCGAGGCGCTCTTGCCCAGACCGGAGGCCCCCTCGGCGGAACACATAATGAGGCTGGAGCGCTTCTGGAAATCATAGACGCCGAGCGGCGAGGAGAAGCGCGCGGTGCGCGAGGTGGGCAGCACATGGTTGGGGCCGGCACAATAGTCACCCAGCGCCTCGGCGGTGTAGCGCCCCATGAAGATCGCCCCGGCGTGCTTGATCTGTGGTGCCATGGCGAGCGGATCCTCCACCGAGAGCTCCAGGTGCTCGGGGGCGATGAAGTTGGCCACCGCGATCGCCTCCTCCATGTCCCTGACCTTGACGAGGGCGCCGCGCTCGCGCAGCGAAGTGGTGATCATCTCGCGCCGCTCCATGGTCGGCAGCAGCCGCTCGATGCTCGCGGCCACCTGGTCGAGGAAGGCGCCATCAGGCGAGACCAGGATCGACTGCGCATCCTCGTCGTGCTCGGCCTGGGAGAAGAGGTCCATGGCGATCCAGTCCGGGTCGGTCTTGCCGTCGCACACCACCAGGATCTCGGAGGGACCGGCGATCATGTCGATGCCGACCGTGCCAAAGACCATCCCCTTGGCGGTAGCCACATAGATGTTGCCGGGACCGACGATCTTGTCGACCTGTGGCACACTCTCGGTGCCGTAGGCCAGTGCCGCCACCGCCTGTGCCCCGCCGATGGCGAAGACCCTGTCGACACCGGCGACGGCGGCGGCGGCCAGTACCAGCTCATTCACCTCGCCATCGGGGGTGGGCACCACCATGATAAGCTCTGCCACCCCGGCCACCTTGGCGGGGATGGCGTTCATCAGCACCGAAGAGGGGTAGGCGGCCTTGCCACCCGGCACATAGAGGCCGGCGCGCTCCAGCGGGGTCACCTGCTGGCCAAGGAGGGTGCCGTCGGCCTCGGTATAGGACCAGGACTCCTGTCTCTGATGCTCGTGGTAGCCACGCACCCGTGCCGCCGAGAACTCCAGTGCCTCGCGCTGCGCGGCGGGGATGGCCGCCAGCGCCCGAACCAACCGCTCCTGCGGGATGATGAGTTCCGCCATGGCGGTGGCGCTCATGCGATCGAAACGGTTGGTATACTCCAGCACCGCGGCATCACCCCGGCGCTTCACATTCGCCAGGATGTCACGCACCGTGGCGTTGACCTGCTCGTCGCTGACCCCGTCCCAGGCGAGAAGCCGCTCCAGCGCGGGCCAGAAATCGTCGTTTGCACTGTCGAGTCGGGTAATATCAACCATTGCTCAAATCCCAGAAGTTGTAACCAAAAGAGGGGGGCCGAATGGCGCGGGGCGACAACTTTAGCGCGGCTGCCGCTGCGCCACCGCCTCGGCGATCTGCGCGATAAAGGCCTTGACCCGCACATGCTTCATCTTCATCGAGGCCTTGTTCACCACCAGCCGCGAGCTGACATCGACGATGTGCTCCAGCGGCTCCAGACCGTTGGCCCGCAGGGTATTGCCGGTGTCGACCAGGTCGACGATGCGATCGGCCAGCCCCACCAGCGGCGCCAGCTCCATCGATCCGTAGAGCTTGATGATCTCCACCTGCTTGCCCAGCCCCGCGTAGTATCGGCGGGTAGAGTTGACGAATTTGGTGGCGATCTTCATCCGTCCCGCCGGTTCCGGTTGCCCCACCGGCCCGGCCACCATCAGGCGGCAGCGGGCGATATTGAGGTCCAGCGGCTCATAGAGCCCCTCGCCGCCGTGCTCCAGCAGCACATCCTTGCCCGCCACGCCAATATCGGCGGCGCCATACTCCACATAGGTGGGGACGTCGGAGGCGCGGATGATCACCAGTTTTACATCATCGATATTGGTGTCGAGAATGAGCTTACGGCTGGTCTCCGGGTCGTCCCGGGGGACGATACCGGCGTGCGCCAGCAACGGCAGCGTCTCCTTGAATATGCGCCCCTTGGAGAGGGCAATGGTCAGGCTCTTACTCATGGCATCACCTCCATCATCACCGCGCCGTGGAAATGGTTCTCCGGCAGGCGCTGAATCCTGGCCCCCAGCTGTTGCAGCTTCTCCTCGATACACTCGTAACCGCGATCGATATGGTAGATGCGGTCCACCACCGTCTCGCCCTCGGCCACCAGTCCGACCAGCACCAGCGAGGCGGAGGCGCGCAGGTCGGTGGCCATCACCGGGGCGCCGGTCAGGCGTTTCACCCCACGGGTGTAGGCGGTATTGCCCTCCAGCCGGATATCGGCGCCCATGCGCTGCATCTCCTGCACATGCATGAAGCGGTTCTCAAACACCGTCTCGACAATGGTCCCCTCCCCCTCGGCGATACAGTTCAGGGCGGTGAACTGCGCCTGCATGTCGGTGGGAAACTCGGGGTAGGGGGCGGTCTCCAGACTCACCGCCTTCGGCCGCCTGCCGTGCATATCGAGGGTGATCCAGTCCTCGCCGCAGGCAATCTCCGCCCCCGCCTCGCGCAGCTTGTCGAGCACGTTGACCAGCAGCACCGGATTGGTGTCCTTCACCTTGATGCGCCCGCCGGTGATCGCCGCGGCAATCAGGTAGGTACCGGTCTCGATGCGATCCGGCAACACGCTGTAGCGCCCGCCGCCAAGGCGCTCGACCCCCTCGATGGTAAGGGTCGAGCTGCCTGCGCCGCCAATGCGCGCCCCCATGCTGTTGAGAAAGTTGGCCAGGTCCACCACCTCGGGTTCACGGGCCGCGTTGTTGATCACGGTGGTGCCCTCGGCCAGGGTGGCGGCGATCATCAGGTTCTCGGTGCCGGTCACGGTCACCACCTCGGGATTCAGAACGGCCCCCTGCAGACGCTTGCCGTGGGTGGTCGCCTTGATGTAGCCGTTCTCCACCTTGATGTCGGCCCCCATCGCGCGCATCCCCTCGATATGGATATTCACCGGACGCGAGCCGATGGCACAGCCACCCGGCAACGACACCTCGGCCTTGCCGTGACGTGCCAGCAGCGGCCCCAGCACCAGGATCGAGGCGCGCATGGTGCGCACCAGCTCATAGAGGGCGTAAAACTGCTGGATAGTGGAGGCGTGCACCTCGATGTTGAGCTTTTCATCAACCACCAGCTCCACCCCCATGTTGCCGAGCAGCTCCATGGTGGTGGTGATATCGTGCAGATGGGGGACGTTGCAGATCGTCACCGGCTCTTCGGCCAGCAGGGTTGCCGCCAGGATCGGCAGCGCCGCATTCTTCGCCCCGGAGATGCGGATCTCGCCGCTCAGGGGGCCACCACCGGTAATAATCAGTTTATCCATAGTCTTCGTATTGCGCGGTTGGGCCACCTCATCATGGGTCGGCCCGCACCAAAAATCCTCAGGAAACCTGCATCTTGCCGGTTATCTTCCACTCTTGCGGGGTGTAGGTCTTGATATTGATAGCGTGGATCGCGCCGGAGGTGACCGCATCGCCCAGCGTGGCGTAGACCATACGCTGCTCGTTAAGGGTGCTCTGCCCCTCAAAGGCGCTGCTCACCACCACCGCCTCGTAGTGGCTGCCGTCGCTCTTGACGGTCGCCTCGCTACCGGGGATCCCGGCCTCAATCAACTGTTTGATCTCTTCTGGCTGCATCGATACTCACCCGGTGAATGGAAAGGAATCGCGCATGATACCGCCTGGGGGGAGAGGCTGCCACCCTCGGCAGCCGCTAGCCGGCCACCGGCAGCAACCCCTCCAGCTCACCGGCACGGGCGATCGCCAGCAGCTGCTCCGGCAGATGGTGAAAACGGATCTCGCAGTGGGCGGCACGGGCCATGCGCATCCACTGGATCAGCAGCGCCAGCCCGGCGCTGTCGGCGCGGTTGACACCGCCCAGATCCAAATCCAGCTGACCGGCAGGGTGGGCAAAGAGGGTCTCCCGGCTCTGCGCGAGCACGTCGTTAACGGTAGCAAAACTCAGCTCGCCGCTCACCTGAAACGCGCCGCTCTCACCCTGACCCTGTATGGCGTAGCGGCTCACTGCGGGCCACCCTCGACCGGGTCACCGCCCTGATTCATCCGCACCAGCTTGTCGAGCAGCCTGGGGATACCGCCGTTGCGGATCTCGGTGGCAAAGGAGCTGCGGTAGTTGCTCACCAGGCTGATGCCATCAACCTTGATGTCGTAGACCTTCCACTCCCCTCCCTTGTTCAGATACATGCTGTAGTGCAGCGGGATGCTGGGGCCGCCCGACTGCTCGATCTCGGTCTTGACGGTGACCCTGTCGGCCCCCTCCTCGGCGTGAAACGGCAGGTAGCGCAGCTGCTGATCGGTATACTCCAGCAGCGCCTTGGCGTAGGTGCGCACCAGCAGGGTGCGAAACTCGGTGGTGAACTGCTGCTGTTGCGCCTTGTCGGCGCCGCGCCAGTTCTTGCCCAGCACCCAAATCGACATGCGCTCAAAATCGAAGTGGGGCAGCACCAGATCCTCCACCAGCGGATAGATCAGACTGGCATCACCCTTGAGCCGTTCGCTGTCGGCCTTGAGGCGTGCCAGCACCCTGTCGGTGGTGTCGATCACCAGCTGCTCCGCCGGGTGGGCGGCAAGGGCCGGGCGCATCAGCGCGGTCAGCAGCAGCGCCGTGGCCAGCGGCCAGAAGAGGGCGAGGCGCCGCATCATTTTGCCTCCCCCTCCGCGCCCTTGCTGAAGAGAAACTGGCCGATCAACTGCTCCAGCACCAGTGCGCTCTGGGTCAACATAATCTCGCTCCCCTGGCGCAACACCTCCTCCTCGCCGCCCGGCTCCAGCCCCACATACTGCTCACCAAGCAGGCCGGCGGTGAAGATGTTGGCGCTGGTATCGCCCGGCAGGCCGTCATAGGCACTGCTGATGTGCAGCGTCACCACCGCCTCGAAGCTCTGCGGGTCAAAACCGATGTGGCTGACCCGCCCCACCCGCACCCCGGCCATGGTCACCGGCGAGCGCACCTTCAGCCCGCCGATATTCTCAAAGCGGGCGGTGACATCGTAGCCGGCGTCGTCATTGAGCATACTGAGATTGCTCACCTGCATCGCCAGCATGAAGAGGGCGGCGAGGCCAGCGGCCACAAACAGGCCGACCCAGATTTCGACACTGCGTGAATGCATCATCTTAGTTGTCTCCAAACATCAAAGCGGTAAGGATAAAATCGAGCCCCAGCACGGCCAGCGAGCTGTGCACCACGGTGCGGGTGGTGGCACGGCTCACCCCCTCGGAGGTGGGAACCGCATCGTTGCCCTCGAAGATGGCGATCCAGGTCACCACCACACCAAACACCAGGCTCTTGATCACCCCATTGTAGATATCGTCGTGCAGATCGACCTTGGCCTGCATCTGCGACCAGTAGGCCCCCTCATCGACACCGAGCAGACCGACGCCGACAAAGTAGCCGCCGATCACCCCCACCGCGCTGAAGATGGCGGCAAGCAGCGGCATCGAGATAAAACCGGCAAGAAAGCGTGGCGCCATCACCCGCTTGATCGGGTCGACCGCCATCATCTCCATCCCCGATAGCTGCTCGGTCGCCTTCATCAGGCCAATCTCGGCGGTGAGCGCCGATCCGGCGCGCCCGGCAAAGAGCAGCGCGGTAACCACCGGCCCCAGCTCGCGCACCAGGGTCAGAGCCACCACCGTGCCGAGCGACTCCTCGGCACCAAAATCGACCAATGTATTGTAGCCCTGCAGCCCCAGCACCATGCCGACAAAGAAGCCGGAGACCAGGATAATCAGCAGCGACAGCACCCCCACCGAGAAGAGTTGCTGCAGCAGCAGGCGCGGGCGCACCAGCACGCTGGGGATGCCAAGCAGAAGGTAGTAGAAGAGGATATGGCCGCGCCCCAGCCGCTCGAAGAAGCCCAGGGCGGTACGGCCAAGCTGCTGCAAGGCATTGAGCATCACCCCCTCCCCGCCTCGGTGCCCAGTAACAGGTCCTCGGCATAATCATCGGCGCTATAGTGAAAGGGTACCGGCCCGTCGGGCAGACCCCGCAAAAACTGCTGGGCCCACGCCGAGTCGGAGCGTCCCAGCTCATCGGGCGTGCCCTGCCCCACCACCTTGCCACCGGAGAGCAGGTAGATGTAGTCGGAGATCGCCACCGTCTCGCCGACATCGTGCGAGACCACGATGCTGGAGAGGCCAAGGGCATCGTTGAGGGTACGAATGAGCTTCACCAGCACCCCCATGGAGATCGGGTCCTGTCCGGTAAAGGGTTCGTCATACATCATCATCATCGGGTCGAGGGCGATGGCGCGTGCCAGCGCCACCCGCCGCGCCATGCCGCCGGAGAGCTCGCTCGGCATCAGGTGGCGCGCACCGCGCAAGCCCACCGCCTGCAGCTTCATCAACACCAGGTCACGCAGCATCGGCTCGGGCAGGTTGGTGTGTTCGCGCAGCGGAAAGGCGACATTTTCATAGACATCAAGGTCGGTGAGCAGGGCGCCGCTTTGAAACAGAAACCCCATGCGCTTGCGCAGTTCATAGAGCTGCACGCGCGAGAGCCGGGGCACCTCCTCGCCATCGACGCGAATGGTTCCCTCCAGCGGTCGCAGCTGACCGCCAATGAGCTTGAGCAGGGTGGTCTTGCCGGTGCCGCTGGGGCCCATGATGGCCGTGATCTTGCCGCGCGGGATATCGAGGTCAATACCGTCGAAGATGAGACGGTTACCGCGCGCGAAGCGCAGGCCGCGGATCTCCACCAGCGGTGAGGCGTCGTGTTGGGACATTACCATTCCGTTTATTTTGTTACATACCGTTCAGGCCCCGTCTGGGTGCCGCAAGTGTCGGCGAAAGGAGAGACAAGATCAACCGCCGCCCGCACCACCCGCCAGCAACCACGCCAGATCGCGCGCCGGGCGCAGGCTGGCGGCGGCCGGGGCCGCCACCACCAGCAGCAGGGAGTCCGCCCCCTCTTGCCGCGCCGACGTCACTGCCCCCTGCATCGCCTGGCCCAGCGGTCGCAGCGCCAGCGGCTCCAACAGCCACAACAGGGCAAGCCGCTGCTGGCTGAAGGGGGATTCGGAGAGGGACCGGAACGCCACATCGTCCACCACCCCGCCCCAGTGGGCGGCAAACTCCGCCGTCTCCCGCAGCCGCTGCAGACGGGCGCGGGCGGCCGCGTCCCGCAGCGGCAGCTCCCAGTAAAAACGAAACTCCGCCTTCACCTCCCGCAACCACGCCAGCAGCGCTTCGTCGCCCGCCGCCGCCCACTCTTGATAGGGAACCACCACGGCAAAAAACTCATTGGCGTAATACGCCAGACGCCACTCGGCAGGGAGATCGAGGGGATAGAAGTGATCCCACTCAGGCCCCTGCCAGCCGCGGGCGGCGATCACTATCTGCATCGGCACTGATTCTCGTCTGACCTTGGGCGCGCTATTATAGTCGAAGTCACGCCACATAAGTGCGTCACACCAACAAACCAAGGAGTGCCTGGTGGGAGAGATCATCGCCTTCAAACGCCCGCGCCCCAAGGCGGCGCACAAGGGCCGCACCCTCTGCAACAGCGGCTTTCACAAATGGGAGGTGACCGCGGGCACCCCGTTCGATGTGAAGAGCGGCAAGCTGGTCACCCGCTACCGCTGCCCACGTTGCGGCGCCACCCGCACCGAGGCGCGCTAATCCGCACCACGGGGCAGACTTGATCTTCTGCCCACCGGTTACCGATAATCGCCCTCCACTTTTCCCATCCAGCCAAGGATCACGCGTGCCACAGCTACGGAAGCGCCCCCCCATTGCCACCCTCCTCGCCCTCACCTGCCTGCTGGCCAGCGGCTGCGCCACGCTGCAGGGGCCGACCGAGGAGAAGGATCCCCTGGAGAGCTTCAACCGGGCGGTCTTCGAATTTAACGACGGCTTTGATCGCCATGTATTCAAACCGGTGGCCGAGGGCTACGAGGCGGTGGTGCCCGCACCGGTCAGCAACAGTATCTCCAACCTCTTCAGTCACCTCGATGATGTGGTGGTGATCCTTAACGATCTGCTGCAGCTGAAGCCCGAACAGGCCCTCCAGGATCTCGGCCGCTTCACCTTCAACACCACCTTCGGCCTGCTCGGCCTGTTCGACGTGGCAAGCCACATGGAGCTGCCGAAGCACAACGAGGACTTCGGCCAGACTCTGGGCCGCTGGGGGGTGGGCAGCGGCCCCTATCTGGTGCTGCCGCTGCTCGGTCCCAGCACCGTGCGTGACGGCACCGGCCTGTTGGCCGACTGGCAGCTCGACCCCATCGCCCGCATCGAAGGCACCCCCGCGCGCTGGGGCACCATCGGCCTGAAGGCGGTCGATACCCGCGCCGGGCTGCTGCGGGCCAGCCGCATCCTCGACACCGCGGCGCTGGATCCCTACGTCTTTCTGCGTGACGCCTACCTGCAACGGCGCAACAACCTGGTTTACGATGGCAACCCGCCCGATCTCGAAATGGATGAGTTCGACCCCTTCGCCGAGGATCCTGACGAAGCCGGCAGCACCGGTCCCGCCGAGTAATTCGGCGTAATCCGGGGCTTGCATTGTCCGCTGGCAGCCGATTTAATGCCCCTCTCCCGCAACCCGAACGGATAACCGCACCCTATGTTCTCCACGCTTTGGCCCTCGTTTATTGCCATCGCCGGCGGCTTTGCCCTGCTGGTCTGGGGCGCCGACCGTTTCGTCATCGGCGCCTCCGCCACCGCCCGCAACCTCGGTGTCTCCCCCCTCATCATCGGCCTCACCATCGTCGGCTTCGGCACCTCGGCCCCGGAGATGCTGGTCTCGGCCATCGCTGCCGCGGCGGGCAATCCCAACATGGGTATTGGCAACGCCATCGGCTCCAATATCACCAATATTGGCCTGGTGCTGGGGATCACCGCGCTGGTCACCCCGCTGGCGGTGCGCTCCGAAACCCTGAAGCGCGAATTTCCCGTACTGTTCCTCATCATGCTGTTAACCCTGCTGTTGCTGCTGGACAGTGCGATGGGGCGCCTCGATGGCATTATTCTGCTCGCCGGTCTGGGAGCAATGATCTACTGGATGGTGCGGCTGGGGCTGCGCGAGCGTCGTAACGGCGACCCGATGGAGAGCGAATTTATCGATGAGATCCCCGCCCATATGCCGATGAAGATAGCGCTCCTCTGGCTGGTGGTGGGGATGGTGATTTTGCTCGGCAGCTCACGCCTGCTGGTCTGGGGCGCGGTGAATGTGGCGGAGTGGTTTGGCATTAGCGACCTTATCATCGGCCTCACCATCGTCGCCATCGGCACCAGCCTGCCGGAGCTGGCCGCCTCGGTGATGAGTGCGCTTAAGGGTGAGCACGACATCGCCATCGGCAACGTGCTCGGCTCCAACATGTTCAACCTGCTGGCAGTGCTCGGCATGCCAGGGCTGATCATGCCCACGGCTACCCCCCCCGAACTGTTGAGCCGCGACTACCCGGCAATGTTCGGCCTGACCATTGCGCTGCTTATTATGGGTTACGGCTTTCGGCGGCCGGGCCGTATCACCCGTGCCGAAGGGGGGGTACTGCTGGTGGGTTATCTCATCTATATGGGCTTGCTGTATCATGCCGCTACGGCCTGAACGAGGAACCAACGATGCAAACTGAGCAATTCACCGTGAAAAACGTCAAGTGTGGCGGCTGCATCAGCAACATTGAAACCGGCCTCAAGTCGTTGCCGGGGGTGAGCGCGGTCAGCGTCACCATCGAGAGCGGTCTGGTGGTAGTGAGTGGTGATGCCCTGGAGCGTGCGCAGCTGGCGCAGAAACTGGCGACGCTGGGCTACCCCGAGGCGTAGCGGCATGACGCGTGACCTCGACCCAAAACGCCTCATCGAACTGGGACGTGCGGTACTTGAGACCGAGGCGGCGGCGATCACCGCCCTCACCCAGCGCCTGGGCGAAGAGTTTGTCACCGCCTGCCGCCACCTGCTTCACTGCGAGGGACGCATCGTGGTCACCGGCATGGGCAAGTCGGGCCACATCGGTGCCAAGATCGCCGCCACCCTGGCCAGCACCGGCAGCCCCGCCTTCTTCGTCCACCCCGGCGAGGCGAGCCACGGCGATCTGGGCATGATCACCGCCAAAGATGTGGTACTCGCCCTCTCCAACTCCGGCGAGACCGACGAGCTCCTCACCATCCTGCCCATTATCAAGCGTCTCGGCATCCCGCTCATCACCCTTACCGGCAGCCCCGACTCCCGCCTGGCACGCGCCGCCGAGGCGAATATCGATGTCAACGTCGCCCGCGAGGCGTGCCCGCTGGGGCTCGCCCCCACCGCCAGCACCACCGCGGCCCTGGCGATGGGTGATGCGCTGGCGGTGGCACTGCTGGAGGCACGCGGTTTTACCGAAGAGGACTTTGCCCGTTCCCACCCGGCGGGCAGCCTCGGGCGCCGCCTGCTGCTGCGCATCGAAGAGCTGATGCACAGCGGTGCCGCCCTGCCCAAAGTGGGGGCCAGTGCGACACTGAGCGAGGCACTGCTGGAGATGAGCCGCAAGGGGCTCGGCATGACCACCGTGGTGGACGACGACGACAAGCTGCTCGGCCTCTTTACCGATGGTGACCTGCGCCGCCTGCTCGACCACGGCGAGGTGGCGGTGCGGCAGCTGCGGATCGGCGAGGTGATGCAGCGCCACATCACCACCATCGAGGGGGGGTTGTTAGCCGCCGAGGCGCTGCGCATTATGGATGAGAAGCGCATCAACGCCCTGCCGGTGGTCGATGCCAGCGGTACCCTCATCGGTGCCCTCAATATGCACGACCTGCTGCGCGCGGGCGTGGTCTAGCCAAACAGCATTCAGGAGCCTGCCCCGATGCAAGACATTCTCGAAAAAGCACGCGATATCCGCCTGGTGATCTTCGATGTGGACGGTGTGCTCACCGACGGCAGCCTCTTCATCGGCGATGGCGGCGAGGAGTACAAGGCCTTCAACTCACGCGACGGCCACGGCATGAAGATGCTGCAACAAAGCGGCGTCGACATTGGCATTATCACCGGACGCACCTCTGCGGTGGTACGCCACCGCATGGAGAGTCTCGGCATCCAGCACGTCTATCAGGGGCAGCTCGACAAGCTTCCCGCCTTCGAGGAGCTGGCCGCCAAACTCGGCGTCACCCCCGCGCAAGTTGCCTACATCGGCGATGATGTGGTCGATCTGCCCATTCTGGTGCGCGTCGGCCTGGCGGTTGTCGTGCAGGACGCCCACCCGCTGGTCAAGCAGCACAGCCACTGGATCACCCCGAGTCCCGGCGGCCGCCACGCGGCACGGGAGCTCTGTGAATTCATCATGCAGGCCCAGGGCACCCTCGATGGCCAGCTCAACCACTACCTGCAATGAACCGTAAGAACCTGCTCATCGCCGCCTTTGCCCTGCTGCTGGTGCTGCTTGGCAACTGGCTTGCCGAGCAGGGGGTCAAGCGGGTCGACAAGGCGCTGGCGCCAGAGCCGCTGGTGCAGCGGGACTACTATCTCAATGATGTAACCATTACCGAGCTGGACGAACAGGGGCAGCCACAACACCGCCTGCAGGCCCGACAGCTCAACCACTTCAGCGCCACCGAACAGACCGAGCTGCAACAACCCGATCTGGAGATCTTTGAAAAAAATAAAGTGATCTGGCATGTGATGGCCGACCACGGCAGACTCGACCAGCTGCACGACGAGGTGCTGTTGCAGGGCAAGGTGCGGCTGACCCAGAGCGGTGTGCAGGCACCGCTCCGCCTCACCACCCCGGCGCTGCGTATCCAGCCAAAACGGGGGCGCGCCGAGACCGATCAGCCGGTCACCCTGACCCAGGGAAACAGCCGGGTGCGGGCGGTCGGCATGCAGCTTGAACAACCAGAACAGCGCCTGCTGCTGCTCTCACAGGTACGGGGGCGTTATGAAGCACCGGCTCCTTAGTCTCCTGCTGCTGTTGCCACTGCCACTGCCACTGGCCGCCGAGCAGCCGGCAGCTACGGACAAGACTGCACCGGTCACCATCGAGGCCGACCGCATGGAGCTCGATCAGAAACTGGGCACCAGCCACTACCAGGGGCGGGTGATCATGGTACAAGGGGCGCTGCGCATTGAGGCCGAGGCAATCACCCTCTACAGCGTGGAGAAAAAACTGCGACGGGCGGTTGCCGAGGGCGGCCCCGCCACACTGCTGCAACAGGGCGACGATAAGACGGGACCTATCCGTGGCGAGGCGGCACACATGGAGTACCGGCCACTAGCGAGGACGATAGCGCTCAGCGGCCAGGCCCGGCTGTGGCGTGGTGGCGATGAGTTCAGCGGCGAGCAGATCAACTACAACCTGGAACAGCAACTGGTAACGGCCAGCGGTGCCCCCCAAGAGAGTGGCCAGGATAGTGGACAGGGAGGTGGTCGGGTACGGGTGCTGCTGCAGCCCGAGGATAACAACCCGCCACAACAGGAGACGCCATGAACCTCACCGCCAGCCACCTCGCCAAGCGCTACAAGGCACGCGCCGTGGTGAGTGACGTCTCGCTGCGGGTCGAACCCGGCGAGGTGGTCGGCCTGCTCGGCCCCAACGGCGCCGGCAAGACCACCTGCTTCTACATGATTGTCGGCCTCATTCCCAACGACAAGGGAACCATCCAGCTGGGCGAGCAGGAGATCACCCGCGAGCCGATGCACCAGCGTGCGCGCCGGGGCATTGGCTACCTGCCACAGGAGGCCTCGGTGTTCCGCAAGCTCAGCGTGGCGCAGAACATCATGGCGATCCTCGAGATCCGCACCGGGCTGAGCCATCAGCAGCGCGAACAGATCCTCGAATCGCTGCTGGAGGAGTTCCACATCACCCACATCCGCGACAGCCTGGGGATGAGTCTCTCCGGCGGCGAGCGGCGGCGCGTCGAGATCGCCCGCGCCCTGGCCACCGAGCCGCGTTTCATCCTGCTCGATGAGCCCTTCGCCGGGGTGGACCCGATCTCGGTGATCGACATTCAGGGGATCATCCGTCACCTCAAGGAGCGGGGCATCGGGGTGCTGATCACCGATCACAATGTGCGTGAGACCCTGGGGATCTGCGAGCGCGCCTACATCATCGGCGAGGGGCATGTCATTGCCGAGGGAAAACCCGAATCACTTCTTGAAAATCAACGGGTTAAGGACGTCTATCTGGGGCAAAATTTCCGCCTCTGAATGCCATCCAAAATCTGTGCCATTCACCAATTAAATACGCTAGAATGACGTGGAAATGGCATTTTTCACAACCAGAACCTGAATGAAGCAATCCCTACAGCTCCGTCTCGGGCAACAGCTCACCATGACGCCGCAGTTACAGCAGGCGATCCGCATGCTGCAGCTATCGACGCTGGAGTTGCAACTGGAGATCCGCCAGGCACTGGAATCCAACCTGATGCTTGAAGAGGGAGAAGAGTTCGAGTCCGAGTTTCCGGAGGAGGCGGATACCGGCGAGGCCGAAGAGTACGAGGAGGAGGCCGAGCTGAGCGAGGAGATGCAGCAGGAGGTCATGCCTGACGAGCTGGTGATCGACAGTGTCTGGGATGACATCTACGACTCCATGGTCAGCACCCCCTCCGCCGCCCCCAGCGGCGATGAGGAGCGCGACTTCGAACACGGCAACAGCACTCCCGAGGATCTGCGTGACTACCTGCTCTGGCAGCTGCGCATGAGTCCCATCAGCGAGGAGGATATGGTGATCGCCGAGTCCATCATTGATGCGATTAACGACGATGGCCTCCTCTCCCTCACACTGGAGGATCTCCTCGAAAGCCTGCGCCGGCAGCTACCCGAACTTGAACTCGACGAAGTGGTGGCGGTACTACATCGCGTACAGCAGTGCGATCCCCCCGGGGTGGCCGCACGCGACCTGCGCGAGTGCCTGCTACTGCAACTTAACGCCCTCCCCGCAGATGTACCGTGGCACGCCGAGGCCATCGCCCTGCTCAGTGAACACTTTGAACTGCTGGCCGCCCGCGACTACACTCAACTCAAGAGGGTGACAACACTCAATGAGCAGCAACTCACCGAGGTGATCCAACTGATTCAGAGCCTCAATCCGCGTCCCGGCGGCCACATCGCCAGCGACAAGACCGAATATATCGTCCCCGATGTGATCGTCAGCAGGACACCAAAGGGGTGGCGCGTGGAGCTCAACAGCGATAATGTGCCGAGCATTCGCGTCAACAACTACTACGCGGGACTGATCAAACAGACCAATGGCAACGACGCCGCCACCATGAAAAATCACCTGCAAGAGGCACGCTGGTTCATCAAAAGCCTGCAGAGCCGTAACGACACCCTGCTCAAGGTCGCCAGCAGCATCATCACGCATCAACGTGACTTTCTTGAACAGGGTGAGGTAGCCATGAAACCGATGGTGCTGCACGACATCTCGGAGGAGCTGGGGATGCACGAATCGACCATCTCCCGCACCACCACCCGTAAGTATATGCACACCCCGCGCGGCATCTTCGAACTGAAATATTTCTTCTCCAGCCATGTGAGCACCGCCAGTGGCGGCGAGGCCTCCTCCACCGCCATTCGCTCCATGCTGAAGAGCCTTATTGCCGCAGAGTCACCCAAAAAACCGCTAAGCGATAACAAGCTGGCACAGATCCTCTCGGAGAAGGGCATTAACGTTGCCCGCCGCACGGTAGCCAAATACCGTGAGGCGATGGCCATCCCGCCATCAAACGAGCGCAAACGCCTGGTCTGATCCAGGCATTACCTACCAACCATCAGGAGCCGATAATGCAATTAAATCTCACCGGTCATCACGTCGACATCACCACCTCCATGCGTGACTACGTCACCGAAAAACTGCAGCGTCTGGAGCGCCACTTCGACCACGTCACCAACGTGCATGTCATTCTCAGTGTGGAGAAGCTACGGCAGAAGGCCGAGGCGACCATTCAGATCACCGGCAACACCATCTTCGCCGACAGCGAGAACGAGGATATGTATGCCGCCATTGATGCCATGATCGACAAACTCGACCGTCAGGTAAAAAAACACAAGGAGAAGGTCACCAACCACCACCGTGCCGAAGGCGGCCTGAAAGACCAGCCCGTTGACATCGAGTAACCCCGACTCCACCAACCAACCCGTAGCGAAACAGACATGCAGGTAGCAGAACTACTCGACCTTGATCGCATCAGCTGCGACAACCACTCCGCCAGCAAGAAGCGGGTACTGGAACAACTGAGCCAACTGCTGGCCGCCAATCAGGAGACGCTGACACAGAACCAGGTTTTTGACAGCCTCATCTCCCGCGAGCGGCTCGGCAGCACGGGTCTGGGCCATGGGGTGGCGATCCCCCATGGTCGTCTCAAAGAGAGCAACACCACCCTCGCTGCATTCATAAAGTTGCAGGAGGGTATCGATTTTGATGCCAGCGACAACCAGCCGGTCGACCTGCTGTTTGCCCTGTTGGTACCGGAGGAGGCCACCGACGAACATCTGCAGCTGCTGGCACAGCTGGCTCGCATGTTCAGCGACGAGGCACTGGTGCAACAACTGCGCACCGCCCCCGATGCGCAGAGCCTGCTCGCCACCATTCAGGAGTGGCAGAGGCAGCACTAATGCGCACCGGCGGCGTCACCCTGCAGCGGTTTATCGAGAGCTACCGGCAGCGCCTTGGCCTGCAGTGGCTAACCGGTCATCACGGGGGGGAGAGCCTGCTCGCCCCCCTCGCCGGGGATGATGGCGATGTCTCGCTCGTCGGCCACCTCAACTTCATCCACCCGCACCGCATTCAGCTGCTGGGGCGCTCCGAGCTGCGCTACCTGGCAGAGCTGGGCAAGAACTCGCTGCACGATGCCCTGACACAACTATTCGATGGCGCCTCGCAACTGGTGATTATCGCCGATGGCGAACAGCCCCCCGCCGAGCTGCTGGCCACGGCACGGCAGAGCGCCATTCCACTCTGCACCTCGACCCTCTC
>JAPHSX010000021.1 GCA_026196575.1 Gammaproteobacteria bacterium
CACCCCGATCATCTCCGGTGGTATGAACGCCCTGCGTCTGCCCGGCTTCTTCGAGAACCTGGGCCACGGCAACGTGATCAACACCTCTGGTGGTGGTTCTTACGGCCACATCGACTCCCCGGCCGCCGGCGCCATCTCCCTGCGTCAGTCCTACGAGTGCTGGAAGTCCGGTGCCGACCCCATCGAGTTCGCGAAGGAGCACAAGGAGTTCGCTCGTGCCTTCGAGTCCTTCCCGGGCGATGCCGACAAGATCTTCCCCGGCTGGCGCGACAAGCTGGGCGTTCACAAGTAATTGTGACCCCGGTCTTTCCGGCCTGCGTGCCGGAACAGAAAAGCCCCGCCCTGGCGGGGCTTTTTTGCTTTAAATAGCGGCGTGCGGATGGCTCTCAGGTGGGTAAATGATAATACATTACTTATGCTTCCAATCAAAAACCCTTAGTAGTATTTATGCAAAACCTTATTATACTGGTTGGAAATGGCCCGATGCAGTCGGGCCTCTGTTTAGTTTGAGCTATCAGGGGCGATGCCCTGCGGAGAGATGACGATGAGCAACGATATCGAGCAGTACCTCATCCAGGAGGAGCCCTTCTACCAGGCGCAGGGCGATGAGGTGGCACTCTACGAGGCGGCCTATAACAGTCGCCTGCCGATGATGGTGAAGGGGCCGACCGGCTGTGGCAAGTCGCGCTTTATCGAGCACATGGCGTGGAAGCTGGGGCGACCGCTGATCACGGTGGCCTGTAACGAGGATATGACCGCCTCTGACCTGGTGGGGCGCTATCTGCTGGACGCCAGCGGCACCCGCTGGCTCGACGGCCCGCTCACCACCGCGGCGCGCATCGGCGCCATCTGTTACCTCGATGAGGTGGTGGAGGCGCGTCAGGACACCACCGTGGTGATCCATCCGCTGACCGACCATCGCCGCACCCTGCCGCTCGACAAGAAGGGTGAACTGGTGGCGGCGCACCCCGACTTCCAGCTGGTGATCTCCTACAACCCCGGCTACCAGTCGCTGATGAAGGATCTGAAGCAATCGACCAAGCAGCGCTTTGTCGGTCTCGATTTCGACTACGCCCCGGCCGAGGTGGAGGCGGGAATTGTCGCCAAAGAGGCCGGTATCGATGTGGAGCGTGCGATGAAGCTGGTGCGCATCGGCGAGACCGCCCGCAACCTCAAGGGGCACGGCCTCGATGAGGGGATCTCCACCCGTCTGTTGGTCTACGCGGCCAACCTTATCAACCAGGGGATCGCCCCGACCCAGGCGTGCCGCATGGCGCTGGTGCGGCCGATCACCGACGATGCCGATATCCGCGGCACCCTTGACCATGCCATCGACGCCATCTTCGCGTGAGATAGGGGCCACGGAGCCACAGAGAACAGTGAGGGGGATGTTTGCCGGGATGGGTAAGGCTATTGTTGATAGCGGTATTCCCCCAGACGGCGCACCTCCTTCGCCAGCAGTAAGTAAAGACGTTCTCTGTGTTCTCTGTGACGCTGTGGCAATTTCACAGGGGTAACTAAATGGCGTTAACTGACGACGAACTGCAGACCTACCGCGGGCAGTTGAGCTGCGGCTTCAAGGATATCGACGAGTTCTTCCCCCACTGTATGGAGGAGGCGACACAGCTCCTCTCACCGCAGGGGGTCAAGGAGTATCTCGACGGCGCCTCACTCATCTGCATGATTGGCCGTGGTGTCGGCCCGGTGTTGAGTTATCTGGAGGAGATGCCGGCCCTGGCGGCCAGGCTGGGCGAGCCGACCCTCGCGCTGGTCTCGCAGGCGGTGTGGCGCATGTCGCGCACCCCCAATGGGGCTGCCATCCCCCCCTTCCTGCAGAGCATCGGCGAGGTGGCGCGGCGCCTTGGTAGCGAGGAGCTGTTGCGCGGTTATATCGATACCGTATTCGAACTGATGGAGCGCACCACCGGCTCGATTCACGGCTTTCAGAAGACCATTCCCAGCCCCGGCCTGCCCGATTTTCTCGAACAGGCGCCAGCCCTGCTGCGCGCGCTGAGCTGCGCGGGGGTGAAGAACTGGATCGAGTATGGCATCCGCAATTACGGCAACCACCCGGAGCGGCAGCGCGACTATTTCAGCCTGCAGTCAGCCGATTCCCGCGCGGTGTTGCAGCGCGAGCGCCACGGCACCCTCTTTATGGATCACGAGCGCAGCCTCGGCCTTTACCTGCGCGCCCTGTGGAATGATCACGACCACCTGGTGCCCTACTCCTCCGCCTTTGATGAGCTGCGCAAGCCGATGCCCTACTACGACGGCTACGGCATTCGTGTTCCCGATGTCTATGACGACAAAGACGGCATCCGCGGCCTCGACCGCTACCGCGTGCTGCTGGCCCATATCGCCGGTCACCGGCGCTGGACCCAGCCGATCTTCGCCGACAACTACAGCCCCTTCCAGCGGCTGGCTATCGAGCACTTCGAGGATGCGCGTATCGACCGCCTGCTGATGGCCCGCTATCCCGGACTACGGCCACTGCTGCTGGCGCTGCACCCGCGCCCCGATGAGCACGACTGTGATGCGGAGCGGGAGTCGTGCATCCGTCATCGTCTGGCGATGTTCTCTTACGCGGTGCTCAACTCACAACACGGTTATGAAAATCCCGATTTGCTGGAGTTTCTCGGCCGTTTCAACGAGCTGCTGGCCGGTGGTGAACACTCCACCAAAGAGGTGGCCGGGCTGGCGGTCTCCTACATCGCGCGTACCCGCCGCCAGGAGGATCAATCACCGAAGATCTACTTCAAGGATACCGAGGTCGATTACCGCGACGATAACCGCCACATGTGGCGCTTCATCGAGGAGGGAGACGAGGAGGAGATGTTCGAGGAGAAGGCGAAGCGCCAGATCTCCGACGAGGAGCAGCAGGGGCTGCCGCCGCGCCACTATCGCGAGTGGGACTACAATACCAAGACCTATCGCCCCGACTGGGTCAGCCTCTACGAGACGCTCCACCCCTCGGGGGACGCGGCCAGGATCGACAGGCTGCTGGCCAAGCACGAGGCACTGGCCAAGCAGCTCAAGCGCATCCTCGACCTGCTCAAACCGCAGCAGTTCGTGCGCATCCGCTATCAGGAGGAGGGGAGCGAGCTCGACCTCGATGTGGCGATTCGCTCCCTCATCGACTTCAGGGCGGGCACCCAGCCCGACCCGCGCATCAACATGAGTCACCGCCACGACGGGCGCGACATCGCCGTGCTGCTGCTGCTCGACCTCTCCGCCTCGCTGGCCGATATTCCGGAGGGGTGCGAGCAGACCATCCTCGAACTGTCGCAGGAGGCGGTCTCCCTGCTCGGTCTGGCCATCGACGGGCTGGGGGATGACTTTGCCATCGCCGGCTTCTCCTCCAACACCCGCCATGAGGTGCACTACCAGCACATCAAGGGCTTCTCCGAGGAGTGGAACGAGACGGTAAAGGGGCGGCTGGCGGCGATGGAGGCGGGCTACTCCACCCGCATGGGGGCGGCACTGCGTCACGCCGCCCACTATTTGGGGTCACGCAAGTCCGACAAGAAACTGCTGCTGGTGCTCACCGATGGTGAGCCCTCGGATATTGACGTGCACGATCCACAGCTGCTGATTCAGGATGCCCGCAAGGCGGTGCAGGAGCTCGATCAAGAGGGGATCTACACCTACTGCATCAACCTTGACCCCCACGCCGATGAGTATGTACAGGATATCTTCGGCAAGCAGTACGCCGTCATCGATCGGGTGGAGCGGCTGCCGGAGCGGTTGCCGCAACTCTTTATGTCACTCACCAAGTAAGCCACGCCCCAAAGTGGAGTGGTGCCGCACCGGCAGATGGGCCACACATCGCGCACGGCAATTGAACAGACATCCCCCCGGCAGTATACTGCTTGGCCGTTTTGCCTGTGTGAACCCCGGGCAGTTGCCCGAATTTTTGGCATTTTTGTTAACACCACCAAATGGTTAGCAATCCGTGAGCGACACGAAGCAAGAATATCAAGGTGTATATCATCCCTCTTTCGAGAAGGATAACTGCGGTTTTGGCCTGATGGCCCATATGGATGGAGCCCCCAGCCACTGGCTGGTGCAGACCGCCATCGAGGCACTCTGCCGCATGACCCATCGTGGCGCCATTGCCGCCGACGGTAAGAGCGGTGACGGTTGCGGACTGTTGATCAAAAAGCCCGAGGGCTTCCTGCGGGCGGTGGCGGGCGAGTGCGGCATTGCGCTTGATGAGGGCTTTGGCGTCGGCGCGCTCTTCCTCTCGCAGCGGGATAGCGAGGCCGAGGCGGGGCGTCAGGCGATAACGGCGGGGCTCCAGGCCGAGGGGCTGGCGCCTGCCGGTTGGCGCGTGGTGCCCACCGACAGCAGCGCCTGCGGTGAGTCGGCAAAGGCCACCCAGCCGCGTATCGAGCAGCTCTTCGTCAACCGACCCGCCGGCATGGGGGAGGAGGAGTTCGAGGTGCGCCTCTACGTCGCCCGGCGCCGTGCCGAGAAGGCGCGCGAGCAGGCCGGCGACAAGATGTTCTACCTGCCGACCCTCTCCACCAAGGTGCTCTCCTACAAGGGGATGGTGATGCCGGAGTTCCTGCCGGCCTTCTATCCCGACCTGGGCGATGCACGGATGGAGACGGCGATCTGTGTCTTCCACCAGCGCTTTGCCACCAACACCCAGCCGCAGTGGCGTCTGGCGCAGCCGTTCCGCTATCTGGCCCACAATGGCGAGATCAACACCGTGCGCGGCAATCGCAACTGGGCGCGCGCCCGCTCCTACACCTTCTCCACCGACAAGATCCCCGATATGGATGCGGTGCGTCCCTGGGTCTCGATGGAGGGCTCCGACTCCTCCAGCATGGATAACATGCTGGAGGCGCTGATGGCCGGTGGTGTCGATATCTTCCGCGCGATGCGCCTGCTGATCCCGCCGGCGTGGCAAAACGTCACCGACATGAACCCGGATCTGCGCGCCTTCTACGAATACAATTCGATGCACATGGAGCCGTGGGACGGCCCCGCCGGCATTGTGCTCACCGATGGCCGTTACGCCGCCTGTACCCTGGATCGCAACGGCCTGCGCCCGGCGCGCTATGTGATCACCAAGCCGGCTGGCGGTGAGGTGGTCGATGGCGACTACAGCGGCTGCGTCATCACCCTCGCCTCCGAGATCGGCGTCTACGACTACGACAACAGCACCGTGATCAAGAAGGGGCGCCTCAAGCCGGGCCAAATGCTGGCCGCCGATACCGCCACCGCGCGCCTCATCCTCCCCGAGGAGGTGAACGAGCGGCTGCAACAGGCCCACCCCTACCAGGAGTGGATGAAGCAGGCGCTACGGCTGGAGTCGACATTGAGCGGCGACCCGCTCAGCGCGACGCCGATGGAGGCCGGGGAGCTGATGGTCTACCAAAAGCTGTTCCAGCTCTCGTTTGAAGAGCGTGACCAGATCCTGCGCGAACTGGCCGAGGGCGGCGCCGAGGCGATAGGCTCCATGGGCGACGACGCCCCCTATCCGGTGATGTCGCACAAGCTGCGTTCGGTCTACGACAACTTCCGCCAGATGTTTGCCCAGGTCACCAATCCGCCGATCGACCCGATTCGCGAGCAGGTGGTGATGTCGCTGGAGACCCTCTTCGGCAGCGAGAAGAATCTCTTCGACGAGACCCCCGAGCACGCCAACCGTCTCATCGCCGACTCGCCGGTGCTCTCCGAGGGGAAGTTCCGCCAGCTGCTGGCGCACAACGAGGGCGACTTCGCCCACGCGGTGATCGACCTCAATTACCCGGCTGACTTTGGCCTCAAGCGGGCGGTCGGTGACCTCTGTGACCAGGCGATCGCCGCGGTGCGCGGTGGCAAGACCATCCTCATCCTCTCCGATCGCAACATCGCCAAAAACACGGTGCCGGTGCACGCCGCGCTGGCCACCGGCGCCCTGCACCACCGCCTGATTGCCGAGGGGCTGCGCTGTAACGCCAACATCGTGGTGCAGACCGGCACCACCCGTGACCCGCACCACTTCGCCGTGCTGCTCGGTTACGGCGCCACCGCCATCTACCCCTACCTCGCCTACGAGGCGATCCATGACATGGTGCGCAGTGGCGAGATCGTCGAGCAGGATCTCGACAAGCTCGGCTACAACTACCGCAGCGGTATCAACAAGGGGCTCTACAAGGTGATGTCGAAGATGGGGATCTCCGCCGTTGCCTCCTACCGCGGCTCGCAGCTCTTTGAGATCGTCGGCCTTGGCGATGAGGTGGTGGCGATGTGCTTCAGCGGCACCACCTCGCGTATTCAGGGCGCCGACTTCAGTGATCTGGAGAGTGACGTGCTGGCACAGGCGAAGCTTGCCTGGAACCCGCGCCAGCCGCTGGATCAGGGCGGCCTGCTCAAGTATGTCGAGGGGGGGGAGGCGCACGCCTACAACCCCGATGTGATCCGCACCATCCACAAGGCGGTACAGTCCGGCGAGTGGAGTGACTATCAGGCCTTCGCGACGATCGTCAACGGTCGACCGGCGATGATGCTGCGTGACCTGCTGAAGCTGCGCGACGACATTACCCCCATCGCCCTTGACGAGGTCGAGCCTGAGGACGAGCTGTTCAAGCGCTTCGACACCGCCGCCATGTCCCTCGGCGCCCTTGGCCCCGAGGCGCACGAGGCGCTGGCGGTGGCAATGAACCGCCTTGGCGGGCGTTCCAACTCCGGTGAGGGTGGGGAAGACCCCAAGCGCTATGTCGACAAGGCGCGTTTCTCCAAGATCAAGCAGATCGCCTCGGGGCGCTTTGGCGTCACCCCCGGCTACCTGGTCAATGCCGAGGTGCTACAGATCAAGGTGGCGCAGGGGGCCAAGCCCGGCGAGGGGGGGCAGCTGCCTGGCCACAAGGTCAATGCCGAGATCGCCCGCCTGCGCTACACCCGCCCCGGCGTGCCGCTCATCTCGCCGCCGCCGCACCATGACATCTATTCGATTGAGGATCTGGCGCAGCTCATCTTTGACCTGAAGCAGGTCAATCCCGAGGCGCTGGTCTCGGTCAAGCTGGTCTCCGAGCCGGGCGTCGGCACCATCGCCGCCGGCGTGGCCAAGGCCTATGCCGACCTCATCACCATCTCCGGCTACGACGGCGGCACCGCCGCCTCGCCGCTCGCCTCGGTGAAGTACGCCGGTTCCCCCTGGGAGCTCGGCCTCTCCGAGACCCACCAGGTGTTGAAGATGAACAACCTGCGCGGCAAGGTGCGGGTGCAGGCCGACGGCGGCCTGAAGACCGGCCTCGATGTGGTGAAGGCGGCAATCCTGGGGGCCGAGTCCTTTGGCTTCGGCACCATGCCAATGGTGGTGCTGGGCTGCAAGTACCTGCGCATCTGCCACCTCAACAACTGCGCCACCGGCGTGGCGACACAGAACGAGGTGCTGCGCGCCAACCACTACAAGGGCAAGCCGGAGCTGGTCGAGACCTACTTCCGCTTCATCGCCCGCGAGGTGCGCGAGTGGCTGGCCAGGCTGGGCGTGCGCACCCTGGGGGAGCTCATTGGCCGCACCGATCTGCTGCAGATCCTCCCCGGCGATACCCGCCGCCAGCAGAAGCTCGATCTTAAGCCGATGCTGACCCTTGACGCCGCCGTCGATAGCCCCAACTGCTGTATCGAACCACGCAACGTCCCCTTCGACGAGGCTCGGCTGGCGGAGCAGATGGTGGCCGATGCCCTGGACGCCATCGAGCAGAAGCGCGGTGGCGAGTTCAGCTATGTGCTGCAGAACACCAACCGCTCGGTCGGCGCCCGCCTCTCCGGCGAGATCGCCCGACGCTGGGACAACCTGGGCATGAGCGATGCGCCCATTACCCTGCGCCTGAGCGGTACCGCCGGGCAGTCCTTCGGGGTGTGGAATGCCGGTGGCCTGCATATGGTTCTGGAGGGGGATGCCAACGACTACGTGGGTAAGGGGATGGCCGGCGGCAAGCTGGTGATCCGCCCGCCGCAGGGGAGCCGTTACGCCACCAATGAGAACACCATCATCGGCAACACCTGCCTCTACGGTGCCACCGGCGGCAAGCTTTTCGCCGCCGGCATGGCCGGTGAGCGTTTCGGCGTGCGCAACTCCGGCGCCCACGCGGTGATCGAGGGGGCGGGTGACCACTGCGGCGAGTACATGACCGGCGGGGTGATCACCGTGCTGGGTGCCACCGGCATCAACTTCGGTGCCGGTCTGACCGGTGGCTTTGCCTTCGTCCTCGATGAGGAGAACCGCTTTGCCGAGCGCTGCAACGGCGATGTCGATTTCCATCGCATCAACACCGAGGCGACCGAGGCGCACCGTAACTTCCTGCGTGACACCATCACCGAGTACGTGGCCGAGACCGGATCGGCCCACGGCAGGAAGATTCTCGACCAGTTCGAGGGCTATATTGGCAAGTTCTGGCTGGTGAAGCCCAAGGCGATCAAGCTGGAGAGCCTGCTGGAAGTGATGCTGTAAGCGCGAAGCGTGATGAACGCGCTGCCGTGGCGCACGCGGCAGTGAATTGAATAGGTAGACTGATGGTGGATAACCGTGAGTAAAAAGAACGTTTTACAGTTTCTGGAGATTCCGCGCAGCGACCCGGAAAAAAAGCCGGCCGAGCAGCGCATCAAGGAGTACGCCGAGATTTACGGTGACTTTGATGTGACGCTGGCGGCCAGCCAGGCGGGCCGCTGCCTGCACTGCGGCAACCCCTACTGCTCGTGGAAGTGTCCGGTACACAACTACATCCCCAACTGGCTGCAGCTCGTCACCGAGGGCAACTGGCAACGGGCGGTGGAGCTGTCGCACCAGACCAACTCGCTGCCGGAGATCACCGGGCGTGTCTGCCCGCAGGATCGCCTCTGCGAGGGGGCCTGCACCCTGAATGACGGCCTCGGTGCGGTCACCATCGGCACCGTCGAGCGTTACATCTCCGACACCGCCTTTGCCCACGGCTGGGCGCCGGATCTCTCGGCCGTGGAGCCGACCGGCAAGCGGGTGGCGGTGGTCGGTGCCGGGCCTGCCGGGCTTGCCGCCGCCGATGTGCTGGCGCGCAACGGGGTCACAGTGACGGTCTACGATCGTCACCCCGAGATCGGCGGCCTCCTTACCTTCGGTATCCCCGAGTTCAAGCTGGAAAAGTCGGTGGTGAAGCGCCGTCGCGCCATCTTCGAGGGGATGGGGATCGAGTTCGCCCTCAACACCGAGATCGGCAAGGATGTTGAATTCAATCAGCTGACCGAACAGTTCGATGCGG
Source organism: Gammaproteobacteria bacterium (assembly GCA_026196575.1). Taxonomy (GTDB): domain Bacteria; phylum Pseudomonadota; class Gammaproteobacteria; order Thiohalomonadales; family Thiohalomonadaceae; genus JAPHSX01. The sequence continues at coordinate 9,228 of JAPHSX010000021.1, forward strand.
TCTTCCTCGGCATGGGTACCTACAACTACATGACCGGCGACATCCCCGGTGAGGATTTGGCAGGCGTCCACGCCGCCCTCGATTTCCTCATCTCCAACGTCAACCACTGCCACGGTTACGAAAAGTCGCCGGAGGACTACCTCTCGATGGCGGGCAAGAGCGTGGTGGTTCTCGGCGGTGGTGACACTGCGATGGACTGTACCCGCACCGCGATCCGCCAGGGGGCGAAGAGTGTCACCTGCGCCTACCGCCGTGACGAGGCCAATATGCCCGGCTCGAAGAAGGAGGTGCAGAACGCCAGGGAGGAGGGGGTGAAATTCGCCTTCAACCGCCAGCCCATCGAGGTGGTGGGTGAGAGCGGCAAGGTGAGCGGCATCAAGGTGGTGACCACCGCCCTTGGCGAGCCTGACGAGCGCGGTCGCCGCCGCCCCGAACCGGTCATCGGCTCCGAGGAGGTGATCCCGGCCGATGTGGTGATCATCGCCTACGGCTTCCGCCCCAGTCCGGCGCCGTGGTTTGCCGACTTCGGCATTGAGCTTGACGGGCGCGGCCGCGTGGTCGCCCCCGCTGACAGCCAGTTCAAGTACCAGACCGGCAACGCCAAGGTCTTCGCCGGTGGCGACATGGTGCGCGGCTCCGACCTGGTGGTGACCGCCATCTGGGAGGGGCGCCAGGCCGCCGCGGGGATCCTGGATTACTTGAAAGTATAAAATCACTAACCGCAAAGGACGCGAAGGAACGCGAAGGGATATAGCCCTTTCGTGCCGCCTCACTGCGTATTGTCGTGTTGGTATATTTTCGCTGCTCTGACGGCACGGAGGGGGCAAAGAAATTACTTTGCGTTCCTTCGCGTTCTTTGCGGTTAATTATTGGAAGATGGAACAGCGGTGGATAGATGTCTGAATTGAAGAACGATCGTTTCCTGAAAGCCCTGCTCAAAGAGCCGGTGGACGTCACCCCGGTCTGGATGATGCGCCAGGCGGGCCGTTACCTGCCCGAATACAAGGCGACCCGTGCCCGCGCCGGCAGTTTCATGGAGCTCTGCATGAATCCGGAGTTGGCTTGCGAGGTGACGATTCAACCCCTGGATCGCTACCCGCTCGATGCCGCCATTCTCTTCTCCGATATCCTCACCATCCCCGACGCGATGGGTCTGCAGTTGCGCTTCGCCGAGGGCGAGGGGCCGATCTTCGACAACCCGGTGCGCAGCGCGGCCGATGTGGAGAAGCTGCCGGTGCCCGACCCGGAGGAGAGCCTGAAGTATGTGATGGATGCGGTGCGTACCATCCGCCGCGAGCTCGACGGTCGGGTACCGCTCATCGGTTTCTCCGGTTCACCCTGGACGCTGGCCACCTACATGGTGGAGGGGGGGAGTTCCAAGGAGTTTGCCAAGGTGAAGGGGATGATGTACGACCGCCCCGATCTGATGCACAAGCTGCTCGACACTACTGCCCAGTCGGTCATCAGCTACCTCAACGCCCAGGTTGCCGCCGGCGCCCAGGCGCTGATGATCTTCGACACCTGGGGCGGTGCGCTCACCCCGCGTGACTATCAGGAGTTCTCGCTGCGTTACATGCAGCAGATCGTCGAGGGGCTCACCCGCGAGGCCGAGGGGCGCAAGGTGCCGGTGATCCTCTTCACCAAGGGGGGCGGGCAGTGGCTGGAGGCGATGGCCGCCACCGGCTGTGATGGCCTCGGGCTCGACTGGACCACCGATATCGGCGAGGCGCGCCGTCGCGTCGGCGACCGGGTGGCGCTGCAGGGCAACATGGATCCCTCGGTGCTCTACGCCTCGCCCGAGCGCATCCGCCAGGAGGTTGCCACCATCCTGGAGAGCTACGGCAGCGGCTCCGGCCACGTCTTCAACCTCGGCCACGGCATCCACCAGCACGTCGATCCGGAGCGTGCCGGGGTCTTTGTCGAGGCGGTGCATGAGCTGAGTGGTCGCTACCACCGTTAATTCAGAAAAGAGCTGCGGCTCCTCCCATTCGCTGACACTTTGCTGGTTGCTGGTTGCTGGTTGCTGGTTGCTGGTTGCTGGTTGCTGGTTGCCGTGAATTTACCCAGTAGAATGGCCCCTTTGCCAAAGGTCTGAGTCGATGGAGCCGCTCTGGAGTACCCTCGTCCCGCTAGGGTTGCCGCTGCTGTTGCTGCTGCTGGCCAATGGCGCGCCGCCGCTGGCTCGTTACTGGCTTGGCAGCCGTTTTGCCCTGCCGCTGGATGGGGGGAGTTGCTTTATTGATGGCCGCCCCCTGTTGGGCGCCGCCAAGAGCTGGCGTGGGGTGCTGGCCGCGGCGCTGGCCACCACCGTCGGTGGCACGCTGTTGGGTATCGCCTGGTGGCTGGCGCTGCTGTTTGCCCTGTTGAGCCTGCTGGGTGATGCGCTGGCCAGCTTTCTCAAGCGGCGTCTGGCGATCCCGGTTCACGGGCACTGTCTCGGGCTGGATCAGATCCCCGAGGCGCTGCTGCCGCTGTGGCTGCTGGCGACCCCGCTGGGGCTGGATGGCGTGCAGGTGGTGGTGGGTACGCTGCTGTTCATGCTGCTGGAGATCACCCTCTCGCCACTGCTCTACCGCTGGCATCTGCGTTCACGCCCCTATTGACGCCATTCGTCTCCACCACACTGTTGTTTTCAGGGAATCTTTGGTAGCTTCTTGGCGAGAAGATAACCCCATGACAGAGAAAAAAGATAAAGACGCGTATGAGTGCCCCGGCCAGGATTCGTGAAGAGCTCTCCATCATCGTGGTGGATGACATGAAATTTAACTGTGCCTTTATCCGCAAGAGTCTGCAGGATGAGGGTTACAACGATGTGCGGGTGGCGGTCAGCGCTCGCGAGGCGCTCGCTCTGCTGGCGGAGCGCCCCGCCGATGTGCTGCTGGCCGACTGGGTGATGCCGGAGATGGATGGTCTGGAGCTGACCGACCGGGTGCGCCAGATTGATGAGGAGCAGGGGCGCTACACCTGTATCCTGCTGCTCACCGCGCGCGATGATATCGCCTCGGTGATCGAGGCCTTCGATCGTGGGGTGGATGACTACCTTACCAAACCCCCGATCAAACAGGAGCTGGCGGCGCGGGTCTACGCCGCCGGCCGTATCGCCAACCTGCAGAACGGCCTGCTCGATGCGATGGAGACGCTGCGTCGGGGCTATGAGGTGCGCATCACCATCGATCAGCTCACCGGTCTGGGCAACCGGCTGGATGCCGAGCGCCGTTTCACCGAGCTACTCGGCATGGTGGAGTCACGCGGGGGGGCGGCCTGTTGCGGGTTTTTCAGTCTCAATCAGATTGAGACGCTGCGGACGCAGCACGGTGCGGCGGTGTATGACGAGATCCTGAAGAGTATTGCCACCCGTCTGCGGCGCGCCGTGCGTCCCAATGATCTGGTGGCGCGTCTCTCGGATAGCGAGTTTGTGCTCGGCATGTATTACCAGGACGAGGATCATGTTAAGGCCAAGAGCTTCAAGCGCATTATGCAGTCAATCAATCTGCGGCCGGTTAAGACCTCACGCGGTTTTGTTACCGTCAACGGAACGATGGCCGTGAGCTGCAGCCGCAAGGGCAACCTCTATGAACGGGCGGAGCAGTTGATGGAGGCCGCCGCGAAAAGGGTGGAGGAGGCGCGCGCCCAGGGCAGTGTCGAGGTAACGCTCTAGCAGGCTGTTTATTTGAAGATCGTAAAAAAGCGCTTCATGAAGTAGTCGTACTGTTGCGGCGGCAACTCATTGATCCCCGCCGCCGCTTGTCTGCCGCCGCCTCCGGTAAACTCCCGACACAACAGATCGGCCCCCTGGCGGGTGGTGAGCGGCGCGCGCACGCTGACGCGAAAGCTGCCGTTCTCCATGCGGGTGAGGATGGCGTGGGCCCGTTCCGGATAGACCCGCGCCAGCAGGTTGCCGTAGACGCCACTGATGCGCCGCGCCCACGGCTCATCGGGCAGGATGAAGAGTGCGCCCCTATCGTTGCCCTGTTCGGGACGTAGCGCCTCGGCGTGGCCGATGTCGTCGTGGTACCCCTCGCGCAGGGTCTGGTAGACCCGCTCACTGGCGATGAAGTCGAGCGGGTCGCGGTAGGGGCGCATCGCCGTGGCCAGCGCCGCCGGGTGAAAGAAGAGGTCGTCGAGTGCAACACCGTAGCCGTTGTAGTTGAGACAGGTGCCCAGCTCGGAGAGTGATTCCAGTTGCTCGTCGTTGAGGCCGAGCGGTTGAGCGACGCGGCGCGCCATCTCGTGAAAGTTGTCGCCAAAGGCCCCGGCCACGGCCCAGCCGCGATAGCCCCCGGCAAGACGGTGATCGACCAGCAGGCTGGTGCAGATCTCGGGGGCGGTGTCGATGGTGGTGGTGAGGTGCGGGTGGCTCGGGATCTCGCCGGCGAAGTGGTGGTCGATATAGTCAATGTGGCAGCCAAGATCGAGCAATCGCCGTAGCGCCTCGCGGTTCTTGTCGAGCGAGATATCAAGCACGGTAAGGGTATCACCGGCCGCCGCCTCTACCCGTTGCAGCAGGGCGATGTCGCGTTTCACGCCGGTGATCAGAATGGCGTTGTCGACAGGGGTGTGCAGGCGCAGCTGTTGCAGTGCGCAGAGACCATCGGCATCGCCGTTGAAGACATCGTAGTGGCTCATTTGAGGTATCCATTTTTATCGATGGCGACATTAGAGTGTCATCCGATACAAGTCAACGCACTAGCGCACAGAGGCGCGTCCCTCACCGCGTGGGTCACTGGCAGCGGTGACCCTGCCCGTGCGCTCATCCCAGTGCACCGCCTGCATGTTGCCCCAGCTGGAGGCGGCCTCGCTGAGAATGTGTCCGCGGCCATGCAGAGCGGTGAGCAGCGGTTCGCTGAGGGCAGCGGCTTCAAAGTAGAGGATATCGGGGAGGTACTGGTGGTGGATGCGCGGCCGGCTCACCCATGACTCTACCTCCTTGCCATCAAAGTACTCCAGCATTCCCTGCAGTACCATGGTGATGATGCGGCTGCCGCCGGGGGTGCCGAGGATCGCCGTGCCGCCAGGACCGCTGACGAAGCTCGGTGACATGCTGGAGAGCATGCGTTTGCCCGGAGCGATGGCATTGGCCTCCGCCCCCACCAGGCCATAGGCGTTTGGCACCCCGGGTTTGACGGAGAAGTCATCCATCTCGTCATTGAGCAGCACCCCGCTGATGCCGGCAACAAAGCCGGAGCCGAAGGGGTAGTTGATGCTAAGGGTGGCGGCGACGTAATTGCCCTCACGGTCGAGGATCGAGAAGTGGGTGGTGTCGTTGCCCCCCACGGGGGAGCCGTAGCCAGGCAGGAGGGTGCTCGGGGTGGCAAGCTCGGGGTCGATGCCGGCGGCGAGCCGTGTGACGTATTCCGGCGAGGTGAGGTGATCTACCGGCACCTCGACATAGTCACTGTCACCCAGATAGTGGGCGCGATCGCGGTAGGCGCGGCGCATCACCTCAACCAGCAGGTGGCTGCGCTGTGGCGGCTCTGCCGCGGCGTAGTCGAGCCGCTCAAGCATCTGCAGCATCTGGATGAGGGCGATGCCACCGGAGGAGGGGGGCGGCACGCTGGTGATGGTGTAGTCACCGTAGTGCCCCTTCAGCGGTGGCCGTTCGACCACCTGATAGCCCGCGAGATCCTCCATGGTCCAGATCCCGCCCGCCTGCTGAACCGCCTCGACGAGCATGTGTGCGATCTTGCCGCGGTAGAAGCCATCATGTCCTCTTTGGGCAAGGAGTTCGAGGGTGGAGGCCAGCTGTGGCTGGCGAATGGTGTGACCGAGTGGCGGTACCTCGCCATGAAGGAGAAAAATCGCCGCCGCCGCGGGAGAGACGTTGAGGGCCTCCAGGCGCCAGCCCGCCATTTTTTGATAGTGGGGGGTGACGCTGAAACCGTTGCGTGCCAGGTGGATCGCCGGGGCCAGGCTCTGACTGAGTGGCAACTTGCCGTACCTCCCGGCGATATGGGCCAGGGCCGCCGGTTCACCCGGGATCCCGGCGGCGAGCGGGCCATCCATGGAGAGATTGGGGATAGGCTCGCCGTGCTGATCCAGATACATATCTCGGTGTGCCCTGGCGGGTGCGGTCTCGCGGCCATCGACCACTACCTCGTGGCCATCCTTGCGGTGCAGCAACCAGAAACCGCCGCCGCCGATACCCGAGCTGTAGGGTTCGACCACCGCCAGCACCGCACTGACGGTGACGGCGGCATCGAAGGCGTTGCCACCCGCGGCGAGAGTCTGTTGCCCCGCCGCGGTGGCGAGCGGGTGGGCGGTGGCGATGGCGTTCTTGCCGGGCGCCTCCGCCAGCAGCAGTGTCGGGAGCAGCAGTAGCAGGAACAGGCGTGACAGCTGGGTCATGATCGTATTTCGCCGGTGGTGGATTGTCCCTAGGGTAGGGCGAGAAGGACGGGAGTTCCAGTTGGTGGTTTTCAGGGGGGCGACAAAAAAGGCCCCGCAGGGCCTTTTCCGGTGTCGCAGCGGTGTCGCTTACTGGGCCTGCAGCCGCTCGTACTTGGCCTGCAGCTCCTCCTTGCTCTCCACGTGATCCGGGTCGTGGGGGATGCAGTCCACCGGGCAGACCTCGACGCACTGCGGCGTATCGTAATGGCCGACGCACTCGGTGCAGAGGTTGGGGTCGATCTCGTAGATCTCGTCACCCTGGGAGATGGCGCCGTTGGGGCACTCGGGCTCACAGACGTCACAGTTGATACATTCATCGGTAATCATCAGTGCCATCGCACTATTCCTCCTGCAATTTTTCGAAAGTGGCCGGTTGAGGCGCCGTATATTAGCGTAATCGGTTATGTAATGCAGCCATCACCTTGTCAGCGACGAAGGCGCTGACATCCCCCCCCAGTTCCGCCACCTCCTTCACCAGGCTGGAGGAGAGGAAGGTGTAGGTCTCGGCGGGGGTGAGAAACATGGTCTCGACGTTGGGGGCCAGACGGCGATTCATCCCCGCCAGCTGAAATTCGTACTCAAAGTCGGAGACCGCGCGCAGCCCGCGCAGGATCACCGTTGCCCGGTGCGCGGCGGCAAAGTCGGCGAGCAGGCTGTCGAAGCCACAGACCTCGACATTGGGCAGCGTACCGAGCGCCCCTTCGACCAGCGCGATGCGCTCGGCCAGGGTAAAGAGCGGCGCCTTTTTGGGGTTGGCGGCGATGGCGACGATGACCCGGTCGAAGATCCTGGCGGCACGCTGAATGAGGTCGGTGTGGCCGTTGGTAATGGGGTCGAAGGTACCCGGATAGATGGCGATGGTCATGGTGGTCTCGGGGTGGATAATGTGGCAATCATAGCACACCGTCCGGCAGCTGGCGGCGAGTCCGGGGGCCGGGGTGAGCGGTGGCATGATGGTTGATCGCCTGCGTGTTCCGCCGCTTTTATTCCCTTTATATCTTTTAATCTGATATCCTTTTGAGGCGCTAAAAGGCGCATCCCATGCGTATTTGAGTATGCGGAAATAATAATATTCCTATCTTGCGTACACGGCTGTTGGTCAAGCATTTCAACCACACTGAGGATGTCACTGATGGAGCGGGAGATGCTGCTGCTGTGGGCGGCGGTGAGCACATATGTGTTGACTGGTGTTGTCGCCATCTTTGGCGTAGTGCTGGGCAAGCGTCCGGATCGGACGGTGCTCGCCCTGCTGTCGCTCGCCCTGCTGCTGCATGGTGTCTCGATACTGCTGCGCTGGGAGCGGCTCGACCACGGCCCCTATCTCACCATGTTCGAGATCCTCTCCAGTAATATCTGGAGCCTGCTCCTCTTTTACGCCATCGCCTACGGGCGCTACCGGCCGATCCGCCCCACGGCGGCCATCGTGCTGCCGCTAATGTTTATCATGATGGGGTGGATGGTGCTTTCCCACCCGGGTGAGGGGCATCTGCCGCCCACCTACGATACCACCTGGCTGGTGATCCACATCCTCTTCGGCAAGGTGTTTCTTGGGGCGGCACTGGTGGCGGTGGGGATGGCCGGGGTGATTCTGCTTCGCCGCTTTGACCTTGGTACTGCCAAACTGGCGCGTCTGCCCGACGACCGCCGCCTCGATGACCTCGCCTACCGCTTCATGGCGTTGGGGCTGATCTTCGATACGCTGATGCTGATTGCCGGGGCGATCTGGGCGCAGGATGCGTGGGGCCGTTACTGGGCGTGGGACCCGCTGGAGACCTGGTCATTTATCACCTGGCTGATGCTCGCTTTCTCCCTGCATTTGCGTGTCACTCTCAAACCGTCGGCGGTGCGTGGCGCGTGGATGATCCTGGCGGTCTTCGTGCTCGCCTTCCTCACCTTCTTTGGCGTGCCGTTCGTGACCACGGTGCCGCATCAGGGGGCGGTTTAATGGCATGGCGGTGACACCGTTGACAGATGGCCACCCGCTCACCCGTCCCTGGCTGCTGCTGGCGACAGGGGCGATCGGCCTTTCGGCGCTGTTCGCCGTGCTGTTGGTGGTGGCGCGCACCCCGTTGCTGCAGCAGTGGTTTGGCGGGGCCGATCTGTTCCATACGGTGCTGGTGTTGCATGTCAACTTCTCGGTACTGATCTGGCTGCTCGCCTTCGGCGTGGTGTTGTGGTCGCTGGCGCTTGACCGTCTGCATCCGCTGCTTGACCCTCTTGCCTTCGGGCTGGTGATCGCCGGGGCGCTGCTTATCACCCTCTCGCCGCTGCTCACACCGCCGCCACAACCGGTGATGAGCAACTACATTCCCATTCTGCACAGCCCCGCCTTTCTCACCGGGCTCTGCGCCTTTGCCGCCGGTATCGGTCTCTCTGCGCTGCGCCGCCTCGCCGCCCCGGTCGGTAGCGAGAGTGGCGCGCGCAGTGGTTGGCTGGCGGCGCTGGGGCTGCTTGTCGCGCTGTTGCTCTTTGCCGTGACCGCTTGGCGGCTGCCGCAACCGCTGGACTCCCCGGCCGCCTTTGAGCTGCTCTTTTGGGGTGGCGGCCACCTGCTGCAGTTCGTCTACCTGCTGCTACTGATCAACTGCTGGCAGCTGTTGCAGGGCAAGGGGTTCTCCTCCCTGGCGGAGCGGCTCCTTGGCGGCATCACGCTGCTGCTGTTTGCCGTTGCCCTGGGACTGGCACTGTTGCTGGAGCCCGGCTCTGCCGCCTGCCGTGAGGGTTTTACCCAGCTGATGCGTTACGGTACGCCGCTACTGGCGCTGCCCGCGGTTATTTTGCTCTGGTCGCCGCAGGGGGGGGTGGGCCTGAGAATGTCGCAACTCTTGTTGCTGGCGGGGCTGTTGCTGGGTCTGCTGATTAGTGGCGACAATGTCTCGGTCACCGCCCACTATCACGCTACCAATGCCGCCATCACCCTCGCCTTTATGGCGCTCGCCTACCGCCTCTTCGCGAAGTTGGGGCTGGGCGAGGTGGCGGGGGTTTGGGTAGGACGGCAGCTGCGACTCTACTTTGCCGGGATGGTGATCTACGTCGGCGGCATGGCGCTCTCCGGCCAGCTCAATGTGCCGCGCAAGGTGGCGCTGGCCACCGAGGGGCAGCAGGCGCTGGCAATGGGGCTGATGGGGCTGGGGGGGCTGATTGCCATTCTTGCCACCCTGCTCTTTGTCCTCCTGCAGCTCCAGGCCATGATCAGGCACAATCCCTCACCCAGCCGTCACGGAGAACAGCATGAAACCTCGTCGTGATCAGCGCCTCATTGCCCTTTTCATCACTATTGGCAGTGTCGGTATCCTCGGTGGCCTTCTCGCCCTGTGGCCCGCACCGCAACCGGTGCCAGCAACGTCATCGGCACCCGTGTCGGTGGCCGATGGCCGCGATGCCCCGAATCAGCATGCCCGCGAGGCGCGTGCCGCCGAGGTGGAGGCGCGCTTTGCGCAGGCGATCACCATGCTTCACGCCCGGCAGTTCGACTATGCGGTGAAGGCGCTGCACCGGGTGCTGGAGCTCTCGCCGCGCCTGGTCGAGGCCCATGTCAACATGGGCTACGCGCTGCTTGGCCTCAATGATTACAAGGGTGCCCACGATTTTTTCCAGAGCGCCACCGCGCTGCGCCCCGAACAGGTGAATGCCTACTACGGCATGGCGGTGGCGTTGGAGGGGCTGGGTGATATGGAGGGGGCGCTGGGGGCGATGCGCACCTTCGTCCACCTCACCACGGCGGATGATCCCTTCCTGCCCAAGGCACGGGCGGCGTTGTGGGAGTGGCAGGAGGGGCGTGCGGCGGAACCCACGGCAGCGGCAGCCGGCGCTACCACCACACCGGGTGGCGAGGGCGCCCCGCAATGAGGCCATCTGGCCTTTTTCGCCGCGGGGTGCTAGAGTCGATGTTCTTAAAAACTATAACAATAACAATAAAATACCTTAGTAAATAGAATGGCTATAGACGATTCCAGGCTCACTCCCCCCGCCACCCCGCAACAGGGGCCGTTGGCACGCCTGATCCACCTGCTCTCCTCGATGCCGGTGGCGGTATTCCTGCTCTGCACGGTGGCGCTGGCCAGCATGATCGGTACCATCCTGGTGCAAAATCGCGAGGAGGATTTCTACATCGCCAACCTGGGGCCGACCTGGTACAAAATTCTCGATGCCCTCGACTTTTTCAATATGTACGATTCGTGGTGGTTTCTTGCCATCATGACCCTGCTGGTGCTCTCGGTCAGCGCCGCGCTGCTGCGCCATGGGCCGCGCTTCTGGCATATGTCGCGTCCGCTGCGGGTGATGCGCCCCTGGCCAAAGAAGAGTGATGGCGGCTTTAGCCTTACCTCACCGCTGGCCAGCGACCCGGATGCCACCAAGGCGTTGTTGCGTCGCCTCGGCTTCTCGGAGTTTCAGCGTGGCGAAGAGCACGGCAGGCCGCTGCTGTTGGCCCGTCAGGGGCGCTTCAGCAAGTACGGTTTCTTTCTGGTGCATGGCGGGGTGGTGCTGATCTGCGTCGGCGGCCTCATCACCTCGCAGCTCGGCTTTCGCGGGGTGATGAACCTGCCCGAGCAGGAGAGCGATAACCGCATCTACGTCTCGGAGGGCAGCAGTTACCGTACCCTGCAGCTCCCCTTTCTGGTGCGCAATGACGACTTCGACATCTCCTTCTACAAGAGCGGCATGCCGAGCGAGTACAGCAGTCAGCTCACCCTGCACCGCGATGGCCAGGATATTCTCTCCAAGCGCATTACCGTCAACGACCCGCTGCGCTATCAGGGCGTTACCTTCTACCAGGCATCCTTTGGTGATGCCGGCTCCGCGGTGGAGTTCGCCATTCGCGACCTGACCAGCAAGGGCTTTCCCGAGCAGAAGATCAAGAGTGAGGTGCACAAGGAGCTGGAGGACGGGATGGGGCTCAAACTTACCATCAAGGAACTGCGCCAGCACAACGTGATGAACATGGCGCAGGAGGAGGGAAAGAGCGAGCTGCGCGACGTCGGCCCGTCGCTCGATATCCATTTCTCCTCGCCCAGCAGCGGCAATATCACCTACCGGATCTATATGTCCTACCCCCATATGCTCGCTTTCGGCCGCACTGGAGACCGGGAGATGACCTATGATGACCTCGGTTTTAACCCAGCCGATAGCGTGAAAATGGAGCTGCTTGCCGCCTACCTGGATGAGCTGAGCAAGGTCGAGGGGGAGCGCGGCCCCGATCAGAACCGGGCCGCCTTTGCCGCCGCGATGACGGCCATGGGGTTGCCACTGAGCCGTGCCGCCGAACTCGGCCCCGCCATCGCCAATGCCGAGCAGGTGTTGCGCCGTCACAAGCTGCCGATGCTCTTCAGCTTCAGCGGCTTTGAGCCGAAGATGTACACCGGCCTGCAGGTGGCGCGCGATCCCGGCTCGCCGCTGGTGTGGAGTGCCTGCGCCCTGCTGGTGATCGGCCTCTACATGATGATCTACATGCACGAGAAGCGGGTCTGGATCCGCTTCGACCGGGAGCGGCAACAACTGGAGGTGTGCGCCGTGCTTTCCGGCAAGGACAAGCACCCCGTCAACACCACCCTGGAGCGTCTGCGGCGGGAGCTTGCCGCCGCGCCACCGATCCCAAGTGGAAAGTGAGGTAGTACCGTGAACGACACCATCCCTGCAACACCCTCTCGTCTTGCCCCGCCCGGTGGTGTCTGGGGCTACTGGCTGGGGTTGCTGATCCTCACGCTGGGGCTGGCCGGTCTGGCGATCACCGCCGAGGCCGACAGGCTGATCCCCGGCATGCCCTTCGACCAGCTGCTCTCCTACAAACTCACCGGCTATGCCAATGTGCTGCTCGCCGCCGCCACCCTGGTCTATCTCGCCCACCTCTGGTTCACCGCCCCGGCCGTCGGCAAGTGGGCCAGTGGACTGGCCACCGCCGGGGGCGTTGGGCTGCTGGTGGCGCTGCTCACCCTCTGGTTCGAGACCCACCAGGTGCTGGAGGAGGGGCATGTGCCGATCAGCAACCTCTACGAGGTCACCATCTTCTTCACCGCCCTGACCACGCTCATCTACCTCATCCTGGAGTCCTACTCGCGCAACCGCCACGCCGGCGCCTTCGTGATGCCGATCGTGGTGGCAGGGATTGGCTTTGAACTGTGGCTGGTGAGCCAGGGCAGTGCCGGCCCGCAGAATCTGGTACCGGCGCTGAAGAGCTACTGGATGCACGCCCACGTACTGGCCAACTTCATCGGCTACGGCGCCTTTGCCGTGGCCTGTGGCGGCGGGGTGATGTATCTGGTGCGCCATCGTGCCGAGGCGCAGGGGCGCACCGCAGGGGTCGCCATACGGGTATTGCCGGGGCTCGATGAGACCGATACCCTGATGTACCGCGCCATCGCCATCGGCTTTGTCACCTTTACCATCGCCACCATCCTTGGTGCCGCCTGGGCCTACGATGCCTGGGGCGGTTACTGGTCATGGGACCCGAAGGAGACCTGGTCGCTTATCGTCTGGATCACCTACGCGATCTACCTGCACCTGCGCTTCGTCAAGGGGTGGGCCGGTACACGCATGGCATGGTGGGCCATTCTTGGCTTTGCCGTTACCCTGTTCTGCTTTCTCGGTGTCAACATGTTCCTCTCGGGGCTGCACTCCTATGGCCAGATCGGCTAGATTTCTCGCCCTCTCTCTCGCCACCACACTGCTCCTTGCCTGCGGCGAGCAGGCCGAGGTGGTGGAGCTCGGTCCGCCAGAGAAACCGGCAGAACACGACACTCTTGCTACCCCCTCTGCCGCCGAGGCCGAAGGGCCGCGCCAGGTGGTGGTGCCTGCCGCCCTGCGGGGCAAATACACCCGGGCGACGATGACGGTGCAGCTGCCTGGCATGGCCACGGCGGCCACCATCGAGCTGCCGCTGAATGGCGTGCCGCAAGCGACCGACTATGGCACCCTGCTGGTGCGCGACTATCTGCCCGCCTTCATGATCAACGGCAACACCATTACCAGCGACGGGCTGGAGGAACAGAATCCGGCGCTCTGGGCCGAGTGGCAACGCGACGGTAAGCCGGTCTTTGCCGGCTGGCTGTTCCGCGACTATCCCACCCTCAACCCGATGGCGCTGCCGGAACACCAACTCACCTTTATTGCCGTTAACCAGGAGTAGATTGACGATGTCGCGACTCAATCCACGTCCCCCGCTACTGTTGCTGCTGCTTGCCCTGCTGGTGGCCGGGTGCGGCAAGCCTGCTGCGGTGGAGGCGCCGAAGATAGGCGAGAGCGTGGAAAACGCCACCTTCATTGGTCTGGAAGAGGGGCAACTCGAGCTCGCCACGCTCGGGGATAGGGTGGTGGTGGTGCATTTCTGGGCCACCTGGTGCGCCCCCTGTCGCAAGGAGATGCCAAGCCTGGAGCGGCTGGCGCAAAAGCTTGATCCGGATAAGTTCGCCCTGATCGGGATCTCGGTGGACGAGGATCGCAATCTGGTGCGGGAGTTCAAGCTCAAATACGGCATCCAGTTCGCCCGCTTCATCGACATCGACATGTCGCTGGCCAAGGGGCACTTTGGCGTTACCGCCTTCCCCGAGACCTTTATCATCGGCCGCGACGGCAAGCTGTTGCGCCACATGATGGGGGAGCATGAGTGGGACAGCCCCGCCATGTTGCAGCTGCTCAATGACTCCTACGGCGGCGTTACCACCAAGGCGGGGGCCTACTGGTGAGGCGCCGCACGACACCCTTGGGTTTGCTGCTGCTTCTGCTCGGTTTGAGCACGGTCACACAGGCTGGCGATCCCTTCAATGGCCGCACCCTCTACCTCAAACACTGTGTGCAGTGCCATGGCGAGGATGGCAGCGGCGCCGTGCTGGCCATCCCCGATCTGAGTCGTGGCGAGGGGTTGTTTAAACCGGACCACATGCTGGTGGAGGCCCTCAAGCAGGGGCTGGGGACGATGCCAGCCTACCAGGGGCTGCTCAGTGACCATGAGCTGGCCGATCTCATCACCTACACCAGAACCCTGCAATAGGGCACAAGGGGCACCACCATGAAGTTAGCGCTTACCACTCTGGCATCACTCTTACTTGCCCTGTTTCTGGCTGGTTGCGGCAGCGAGGTTAGTGAATTGCCGCCAGCACAAAAATCGGCTAAGACCGCCGCCAGCCCTCCGCCTGCCCCGGCGCGCTATAAACTGCTCGACACCTTTAACATCGGTGATACCCTGGTGGCGCGCTCCCTGGCGCTGGAGGCGGCCAGCAACACCCTGTGGGTCGGCACCTCGGGCGGGGTGATGGAGATCGATCTTGCCACGCAACAGCCGCGCAACACCTACACCCGCGACCACGGCTTGGCCAATGAGTATGTCTTCGGCATCTTCGTCGACTCCCGGGGCAACAAGTGGTTCGGCACCAACGGCGGCGGCGTCTCGCGCTTCAAGGATGGCGTCTGGAAGACCTTCTTCCCGATGCACGGCCTGGCCGACTACTGGATCTACACCTTTGCCGAGCAGGCCGACGGCACCCTCTGGATCGGCACCTGGGCCGGGGCCAACCGCTACGACCCCAAAACCGAGCAGTTCACCACCTATCTGAAGGAGCTGATTAACGAGTGGGTCTACGGCCTGGACGTCGATGCGCAGCAACGGGTCTGGTTCGGTACCGAGGGGGGGGTCTCGATGTTCGATGGCAGCCAGTGGCAGGAGTGGAGCCACGACGACGGCCTGGGCGCCGCCAACAGCGAGGCGCTGCCGGCCAGCACCAATACCGGTCTTGGCACCCGCTCACGCCATGATCTCAGCACCCTGCGGCTGGGCAGCACCACCTACAATCCCAACTACGTCTTCGCCATCAAGGTGGACGATAAGGGGCAGGTGTGGGCCGGCACCTGGGGCGGCGGGGTTGCCCGCTATGACGGTAAACAGTGGCACAACCTCACCACCGGTGATGGCCTGGCCGGTAACATCGTCTACAGCATCGAACAGGATGGCGAGGGGGCCTACTGGTTCGGCACCGACGGCGGTCTCTCCCGCTACGACGGGGTCAACTGGCAGACCTTCACCACCGCCGAGGGGCTCGCCGGCAACCATGTCTACGCCATCCGGCTCACCCCTTCGGGTGAAATCTGGGCGGCCACGCAGGGCGGTGTCTCGCGCCTGGGCAGGCAATAATTCATAAGTAAAGAGGGGGAGTCCATGAGTATCGACATGAAAGGGGCGGCCATATTGGCCGTCGCCGCCATCGGCATCGCCGCCGGCGCCTACACCCTGGGCAGCAGGCAGGGACAGAAAACGGAAGGCTCGCCAGTGGCCGCCGCACCGGCGCCCAGCGCCCCAGTTGTTGCACCAGCGGTGACGCCTGCCCTGCCCGGCGGCCATCCCACCCCTACCGCCGGGGCCGATCCCAATGCCAAATTCACCCACTTTCGCGTCGGTAACCGTAACGTCAAGAGCATCCTCGCCGATGGCGAGCTGATGTGGGTGGGTACCTCGGGTGGTGTCATTCGCTACGACACCAAAACCGACGAGTACAAGCTCTACGACAACAAGAACGGCCTGCTCTCCAACGGCGTCTTCTATGTCGGCAAGCTCGGCGACCGTATTGCTATCGGCACCTATGGTGGTGGCCTCTCGCTGCTCGACCCGGCCACCGGGCAGTGGAGCAACTACAACGTGCCCAACGGCCTGGCCGACGCCTTCGTCTACGAGGTGCTGGAGGCGCGCAACGGCGATGTCTGGATCGCCACCTGGTCCGGTGCCAACCGCATTCGCGGCGGCAAGCTGGATGAGCGCAGCGCCTGGGATACCTTTACCGTGGAGAATACCGGGGGTGGCCTGCCCAACGACTGGGTCTACGGCCTGGACGAGGGGCTGGACGGTACCATCTGGCTCGGTACCGAGGGGGGGCTGGCCCGCTTCAAGGATAACCAGTGGCAGAACTGGCAGCATGCACACGGGCTGGGTGCCGATTACGAGCTGGTGAAGGGCGATATCAAGTTCACCAACGACCCGGGCAAGGCCTCCAGCCACCACGCCCGGCAGAAGAGCGAGCAGGGGCTGGAGAATGTCGATATCGCCTACAACCCCAACTACATCATCTCGATGGTGGTGGATAAGGATGGCATAGTGTGGTGTGGCACCTGGGGTGGTGGGCTCGCCCGCTTCGATGGCAGCAGCTGGCGCAACTTCACGGTGCAGGACGGCCTGCCCGCCAACCACATCTTTATGCTGCATGAGGATGCAGCCGGACAGCTCTGGGTCGGCACCAGTGGCGGCCTGGTCGCCTTCAGTGAGGAGAGCCCCAGGGTCTATACCACCAGCAACGGTCTCTTCTCCGACAACGTCTTCTCTATGGCGGAAGGCAGCGACGACAGCCGCTGGATCGGCAGCTATGGCGGTGTCGCCCGCATCGTTTCGCTGGAATAGGGAGCCAGTAGTAGATAAAAAAGGCCGCGGAGCATGCGCTTCGCGGCCTTTTTTATGTGGGCCGAGAGAGCCCGTGGGCGACTACTTCCCCGCCTTCACCCCGGCGTAACCCTCATCCGCCTTCATGCCATAGGGGCGAAAGACGTCAATTCGGCGGAAGAACTGCTCGACCACATAGATGCGGCCGTCCTCATCCACCTCGATGTCGGCGGGCAGCACATACTTGGCCGGCTCGTTACCCTCGGCGCGGTCACCGATAAACATCAGCAACTGGCCGTCGTTATTGAAGATCTGGAAGTTGCCAAACGAGGTATCGACCACATAGATGTTGCCCTCGCCATCCACATCGATCCCCTTGGGGCGGGCGAAGTCCCCCAGGTTCCGCCCCACCTTGCCAAAGGTGTGCTGAAACTCCCCCTCAGGGCCGAAGCGCTGCACGCGAAAGTTACTGCTGTCCATGACATAGAAATTGCCCTGCCCGTCGACCGAGGCGAGCAGCGGCAGGTTGAATTGTCCTGGCTCCTTGCCCCGTTCGCCGATGGTGCGGACAAACTCCCCGGTAAGGGCATCGAACACCTGCACGCGATGTTTGTCGGTAGAGACGCCGCCGGTATCCACCACATAGAGGCGTGTCCCCTCGCGATTAACCGCCACCCCCGATGGACGTTCCAGAAACTCCCTGCCGCCAACTGCACGCAAAAAGTTGCCCTCCGGGGTGTAGACCACCACGCGTTTGCCCAGACTGTCGACTACATAGACCTCGCCATTCTCGGAAACATCGATGCCAAGCGGTTTGCCCAGAATGCCTGCACCGGCGTTGCCAAAGATGCTGTACTTCTTGCCGGGGATATCGAACAACACCACGGCATTCTGAATGGTATCGGTGACATAGATACGCCCGCGATGCGCCGCAATGCCGAAGGGCTTGGAGAGACCACGTGCATCCCTGCCGACACCGGTGGCAAACATCTTGAATTTCTCTTCGCTGCTCAATGTCTCGACATCGGCGCTGCTGATCAGGGTGCGTTCGTAGATGAAACGCGGCTCGTCCGGCGGCAGCGGGAAGACGGGGGCGACAAACTCCTTATCCGGCGCGGAGGCGCACCCCGCCAGTAGGGCCAGGGTCACGCCAACCACCAGTAAATGCCGCTTAAACATCGTTCAACGTCCTCTTTGTTATTTGATATGACAGGTGGCACACAGCGTCGGCGCCTCAACGCGCAACAACATCTTGGCCTGTGGGTTGTGAATGTCATGGCAGCTGGCGCACTCGA
The DNA here is from genome assembly GCA_026196575.1 of Gammaproteobacteria bacterium. GTDB lineage: Bacteria > Pseudomonadota > Gammaproteobacteria > Thiohalomonadales > Thiohalomonadaceae > JAPHSX01. Next base: position 27,264 of record JAPHSX010000021.1, read on the forward strand.
CCATGCCGTCATAGAGTCGGACGCCGTTGTCGAACCCCCCTGGCCCATCGACCGTCCTGAAGTTGGGGTTGTCAATGGCGAAGCCGGCATAGCGAATGGAGATGGGGTGGTCGTCGCGCAGGCTGGTGCCGATGGTTTTGACACTGATGTCATGGGCGACATCGCCATCATGGCACTTGCCGCACTGCTGGATGTTGCTGCTGGCGCCGAGTTGCATGTGCAGTGTTGTCTGTTTATCACTGCTCCAGCCTATTGGCTTAAAGACGATGCGATCGACCGCCACCGTACCGTCGTGACAGGAGAGGCAGAGCATGCTGATATCACTGGGGCGTTTGGCCATTCCCTGCAGAGAGGGGCTGTTGTAGACCTCATACTGCTTCGCCACGGGGCGGATACGGTTCCACCCCGCGATAGCGCCCCCTGTCTCGGCCTCATCCGTCGACTCTTCCGCCGGCACATGACAGTAGATGCAGGGGTTTTCATAGTCGTTAAAGGCCATCCCGGCCATCGCCTCGACCCCTGCCCGCTGGTTGAGTGAGGTGAGGTCATGTTTGGAGCCAAGGATGTCATTGGCATTCCAGGGGGCGGGCTGTTGCACGCCCGCCGCCGCCGCGGCCCCCGTCAGGCACAACAGGATGCCCGACACGCCGACAGCACGTCGCAGCCCTGGCCAGACCATTATTGTTCTCTGCAAATGGGGATACCTCTTACCCGTAAGTGTGATGCGGACATGAACCTCCTGGTCTCGCCGGATCTCTTCTACTATCGGGTTTTATCGTTTTAGACTCCATCCAGTCTGGTATACTATACCAACACTAATAATAATACCATTTGCCAACTATCGGTCGAAGATGCCCATGATCTCACTACCTCATACCGTATTCGGGGTGCTGCTCAGCCTCTCGTTGTTAAGCGGCACAAGCCTGTTGCAGGCCGCCACGGCCACCCCCCCGAACGCTGCCCTGCTCTATCACAACTACTGCTCGGTCTGTCATGGCGACAAGGGCGATGGCAACAGTCGCGGCAAGGAGGGGATGAACCCGCCACCGCGCGATTTTACCCATCCGGCGGCAAGGCGTGAGCTGGTGCGCGAGCGCATCATCGCCTCCATCTCCCAGGGTCGCCCCAACACCACCATGATCGGCTGGAGTGCGCAGCTCAATGAGGAGGAGATCGCCGCCCTTGCCGACTACCTGCTCAACCGCTTCATCCAGCCGCAGGCGGGTATCGCCAAACACCCCGGCAAGTCACTCTATGAGAAAAATTGTGCCGTTTGCCACGGTGACAAGGGGGATGGCGGACGCTGGACCTCCGGCATGAGTGTTCCGCCGCGCGACTTTACCTCGGAGCGTGGGCGTGCCCTGGGCCGCGAGGCGATGATCGATGCGGTCAGCCGTGGACGCCCCGGTACCGCCATGGCGGCCTTTGCCGGCCAGCTGCAGGAGCAGCAGATCGCCGAGGTGGTTGACTACATCCGTCTCGCCTTCATGGCGTTGCCGGAGGAGATCGAGGGGCTCTCCGGCACCTACGCCCACGGCAGGCAGACGCCGCCAGCGCCGGTTAGTAGCCCCGAGCCGGTCGCCGTCGACATGCAAGCCCCGATGCCGCAGGGGCTGAGCGGCAATCCGGACGCCGGGCGCGACTTCTACATGGGCAACTGCTTTACCTGTCACGGTACCGCGGGTGACGGCCAGGGGCCGCGCGCCTACTTTATCCGCCCCAAACCGGCCAATTTCTTTGATGCAAAGTACCAGCAGGGCTTCAATCGTGCGGCGCTGTTCACGGCGATCCGCGACGGCAAGCTGGGGACCGAGATGCCGGCCTGGGGCAAGGTACTCAGCGCACAGCAGATCGCCGACCTGGCCGAATTTGTCTTCCGCGCCTTCATCCAGGGTGGGGGTGACGGGATAGTGGGGGCAGTGGAAAAAAAAACTCCCTAGCCACTGAGCCGCCGCTGGTGTCCCGTCACGAAGAGGGACGCCGTATCTACAACTTCCGCTGCTACTATTGTCACGGCTACTCCGGCGATGCCCAGACACTCGCCACCAGCTTTCTCACCCCGCCACCGCGTAATTTCATACTTACGCCACCCGATGCGCTGAGCCGTGAGCAGATGCTGCGGGCGGTGCGCGAGGGGCGTCCCGGCACGGCGATGAAGTCGTTCAGCGCCATGTTGACGCCGCAAGAGGAGGAGAGTGTGGTCGACTTTGTCCGCCGCGAGTTCATGGAGCAGGGAGCGCCGAACACCCGTTACCACACGGCGGAAAATGGCTGGCCCGACCACCAGCGCTACCAGCTTGCCTACCCCTTCGCCCTCGGCACCCTGGCACTTGACACCGCAGATAGTGAGCTGGATGCGGCACAACGGCGCGGCAAGCGGCTGTTTCTTACCAGCTGCATCAGCTGCCACGACCGCGCGCGGGTCAACGACGAGGGGGAGATTTGGGGCAAGCGCGCGATCTCCTTTCCGCGCCGCCACTACTCCCATCGCGACGC
>JAPHSX010000047.1 GCA_026196575.1 Gammaproteobacteria bacterium
ATGCAAGGCGCGCCCTCGCAGGAAGGGTTGTTCCCTTCCAAGAGGGCGCAACGCCGCAGATGGCTGTCCAGCGGCTCGCCCGAAGGGAACCCGGCAACTGACCCAATGCCGCGTTGCGCCCCTTGAAAAGGGCTGGCCATTCCCTGCGGGCCGCGCCTTGCCTTGGGTCAGTTGCGGGGTTCTGAGGGGCGACTTATGGGTAATGGGCAGCGCTAACACTACGACTCGAAGGGGGCGGGGTCGCCGAGGCCACGGCGCACCACCTGCGGCAGCTCTTCACTCAGGTCGATCACCGTGCTTGGCTCCAGGCTGCCGTAGCCGCCGTCAATGATGAGGTCCACCGCGTGCTCCAGGGACTGGCGCATCTCGTAGGGGTCGGTCTCGGGGTGGGTCTCGCCGGGCAGGATCAGGGTGGTGCTCATCAGCGGCTCGCCCAGCGCCTCCAGCAGGGCGCGAACAATGGCATTATCGGGCACCCGCATACCGATGGTCTTGCGCCGGCTCTGGATGCGCCGCGGCACCTCGCGGGTGGCCTGCATGATGAAGGTGTAGGGGCCGGGGGTGACCGCCTTGAGCAGACGGTACTGGGTGTTGTCCACCTTGGCGTAGCTACTGATCTGCGAGAGGTCACGGCAGACCAGGGTAAAATTGTGCCGATCATCAAGGCGGCGGATGAGACGGATACGGTCCAGCGCCTCCTTGTCGCCAATGTGGCACCCCAGGGCGTAACCGGAGTCGGTGGGATAGACGATCACCGCCCCCTTGCGCACCATCTCCACCGCCTGGTCGATGAGGCGTTTTTGCGGATTGTCGGGGTGAAGCTGGAAGAACTGACTCATTACAGGACCCTGTTCAGGAGGCGGCACGACGCGTACCACACGCATCAAATTGCCAATCCTGCCAGATGGCGTTACAGCCATCCGGCAGCGTTTGCAGACGCCCCAGCTCCACCCAGGGGTTCTCCGGGCCGTGGAAATCGGAGCCCGCCGAGGCGAGCAGTCCGAAATTTTTCGCCAGTTGCGCCATGCTGAAATTATCGCCGCGACTGTGGCTGCCGGAGACCACCTCCAGCCCCGCACCGCCCAGCGCCACAAACTCCTGCAGCAGCTTGCGCCGCTTGCTGGCGGTCATGGTGTAGCGGGCCGGGTGGGCGATAACCGCCTGCCCACCGGCACCGTTGATCCAGCTCACCGCCTCCTCCAGCGTGGCCCACTCACCCGGCACATAACCCGGCTTGTTGGGCTTGAGAAAGGAGTGAAAGACGGCGCGTACCGACTCGGCATGACCGTTCTCGGCAAGAAACTGGGCAAAGTGGGTGCGGCTGATGATACGCCCGTGGGCACGGGCCATTGCCCCCGCATAGGCCCCCTCAATACCGTGTTTGGCCAGACGCCTTCCCATCTCCCCGGCGCGCCAGTTGCGGTAGTCGCGCGAGCGGGCCAGCCCCGCCTGCAGTGGGGCGTAATCGATATCGATATTGAGGCCCACCAGATGGATCGTCTGCCTACCCCAGGTAACGGAGACCTCGACCCCCGCCACCAGGGTGATCCCCGCCTGCGCCGCGGCCTGCCGTGCCTCGACAATGCCACTGGTGTCGTCGTGATCGGTCAGCGCCAGCACATCCACCCCCGCTGCGGCGGCACGTTGTACCAGCGCTGTGGGGCTCAGGGTTCCGTCCGAGGCGAGGGAGTGGCTGTGAAGGTCGTAATATCGGGACATAGGCCGCACATTGTAGCCGATCCGCGCCGCCGCTGCGCTGCCCATCCAGCATTGAATGTGCTAGATTGTGCGGACTTTTCGCCACACAGCAAGAGAGCCGCCAGGGCACCGCCAGACACCGATGAAATTTCTCTTCGACTTCTTTCCCATCCTCCTCTTTTTTATCGCCTACAAACTCTACGGCATCTACCCCGCCACCGCGGTGGCCATCGGCGCCTCCTTTTTGCAGGTGGCGCTCTTCTGGCTGAAGAACCGCCGCTTTGAAAACATGCACCTCATCACCCTCGGTCTCATCGTGGTGCTGGGCGGCGCCACCCTGCTGTTGCAGGACAAGGCCTTCTTCATGTGGAAGCCGACCGCCGTCAACTGGCTCTTTGCCGTGGTCTTCCTCGGCAGCCAGTTTCTCGGCAAGCGCCCCATCGTCGAGCGCATGATGGCTCACGCCATCGAGGCGCCGCAGCGGGTCTGGAGTCGCCTCAACCTCAGCTGGGTTCTCTTCTTTACCGCGATGGGCCTGGCCAATCTCTATGTCGCCAACCTCTTCTTCCAGGCCCAGAGCGCGCTGGATCAGGCTGCTGGTGGCGCAACGGATGTTGATCAGTGCGACGCCCTTGGCGGCCAGCTATTGCAGCTCTGCCAGCACGCCAAGCTGATGGAGGAGAACTGGGTCGATTTCAAACTGTTCGGCATGATGGGACTGACCTTTCTCTTTGTGATCGGCCAGGCCTTCTACCTGGCGCGCTACATGACGCAAAGCGTGCCGCCGCCGGCCAACGAGGAAAACGAGGGGTAAGATGTTCTACGCCATCATCAGCGACGATTGCGCCAATTCACTGCCACGGCGCCGGCAGGCACGCCCAGCCCATCTGCAACGGCTGCAACAGCTCAAACACGAGGGCCGTCTGCTGCTGGCAGGCCCCCATCCGGCCATCGACTGCGAGGAGCCGGGAGAGGCGGGCTTTAGCGGCAGTCTGGTAGTCGCCGAGTTCCCCTCGCTGCAGGAGGCAGAGGCCTGGGCCGATGCCGACCCCTATCTGGCGGCGGGGGTCTACGCCCGCGTCACCGTCAAACCGTTCAAAAAGGTACTGCCATGAACCCCCGTGATGAGCGCATAACCGTGATCCGAGAACGGCTGGAGGCCGCCTTTGCCCCCGTAAGCCTGGAGATCATCGACGAGAGCCACAAACACGCCGGCCACGCCAGCGCCAAGGGCGGCGGGCACTTTATCATCCAGATCGTGTCCAACGCCTTCGCGGGCAAAAGCCCGGTACAGCGCCATCGCATGGTCTTTGAGGCGATGGGCGATTTGATGCACTCCGAGGTGCATGCCCTGAGCATTCAGGCCGATACCCCGAAATAACACCCTCACAAAGGACTACGCCATGACATTACGCCACCGCCTGCTCTTCCCCCTGCTTGCCGCCAGCGCCCTTACCCTCGGCGGCCCCCTCGGCGCCGAAGAGGAGGTGATTGCCACCGTCAACGGCAACGCCATCACCCAGGAGGATTTCCAGCGCTTCGTCTTCGAGGCCACCCAAGGGGTCAAGGGCACCCCCCAGATCGACCAGCAAGAGGTGCTCAGTGAGCTGCTCGCCCGCGAGCTTATCCACCAGGACGCCCTCAAGCAGGGACTCGACAAGCGCCAGGAGCTCATCGCCGAGGTGGAGCGCCTGCGCTACAGACTGCTAGTGACTGTCGCCCTGGAAGAGGTGGTAAAAAAACACCCCACCACCGACAAGGAGCTGCAGACGCTCTATGACAAAGAGGTCAAGAATCTGAAACCCAGGGAGTTCAAGACCCGCCACATTCTGGTGAAGGAGAAGAGTCTGGCCGAGCAGATCATCACCGAACTGGATCTGGGCGGCGACTTTGCCAAGCTGGCGGAAAAACACTCCGGCGACAACAACAGTAATAAAAAGGGCGGCGACATCGGCTGGTTCACCCCGCAGCCCTCCCTGCCTGAATTCTCGCGCGCCGTGCTGCAACTGGAAAAGGACAAATATACCCAGGCACCGGTGCAAAGTCCGGTAGGCTGGCACGTGATCAAGGTGGAGGAGATCCGCGACGTGCCGCCACCCAGCTTCGAGCAGATCAAGCCGCGGCTGGCGCAGATAGTGCAACAGCAAAAGGTGAACGACTACATTCAATCACTCAAGGAGAAGGCGGAGATCAAGTTCGCCAAGCCGTAACCGGCAAGAGGCAAATAGCGATCAATAATCTTGATCGCTATTTTTTTGACCCCGCAGGAAATACATTGAAATGGATTTTTGCACCCGGCCCGACCATCCGTGGCCCTCGGGGCGCGATTCGGGTTAAATCACATCACCACTGTAGCCCTGGCTCTCCATGATCTCCCGCAGCCGTTTGAGCGCCTCGATCTGGATCTGCCGCACCCGCTCACGGGTCACGCCAATCTGCGCGCCCACCTGCTCCAGGGTGGAGGTGTCGTAACCGTGCAGGCCAAAGCGGCGCTCCACCACCTCACGCTGTTTGTCGGTGAGCTTGGCCAGCCAGGCGTCGATGTTGCCGCGCACATCCTCATCCTGGAGCAGCTCTGAAGGGTCGATGTTATTCTCGTCCGGGATCGCATCGAGCAGCGACTTCTCACCCTCGCGACCCATCGGTATATCCACCGAGGTGACGCGCTCGTTCAGCCCCATCATCCTCTTGATATCCTCGACCGGCTTGTCGAGCATCTCCGCGATCTCCTCACAGCTGGGCTCGTGATCCAGAACCTGGGTGAGGTGCCGGGCAGCACGCAGGTAGACGTTGATCTCCTTGACCACATGAATCGGCAGGCGGATGGTGCGGGTCTGGTTCATGATGCCGCGCTCGATGGTCTGGCGGATCCACCAGGTGGCATAGGTGGAGAAACGAAAACCGCGCTCCGGGTCAAACTTCTCCACCGCGCGAATCAGGCCAAGGTTGCCCTCTTCGATGAGATCCAGCAGCGCCAGACCGCGATTGAGATAGCGGCGGGCGATCTTCACCACCAGCCGCAGGTTACTTTCAATCATGCGCTTGCGCCCCGCCTCGTCACCCTTCAGCGCGAGGCGCGAATAGTAGACCTCCTCCTCGGCGGAGAGCAGGGGGGAGAAGCCGATCTCGCTCAAATAGAGACGGGTGGCGTCCATCTGCGAATCCGGCACCTTGCCGGCCTTGAATACGGTCTCCTCTTCCTCCTCTGCCGTATCTATTTCGTCCACTAGGCTATCGTCGTTCTGATGGATATTATCTGCTTCCATTTGCTCTCTCTTTGGCTAGCTTTATTTAGATTCAGTTCCGTCTCTTTGGCAGGTAGGTCAACGGATTGACCGGTTTGCCGTCACGGCGGATTTCAAAATGGAGGATGACACCCTCCTTGCCGCTGTCGCCCATCTCGGCGATCTTCTCGCCCCGCTTGACCTCCGCCCCCTCCTTTACCAGCAGCCGCCGGTTGTGACCATACGCACTGAGATAGGTATCGTTGTGTTTGATAATCAACAGATTGCCGTAACCAATAAGCCCGCTCCCACTGTATACCACATTCCCGGCTGCCGCCGCGACCACGTCCTGTCCCAGCTGACCGCGAATATCGAGCCCCTTTTTGCCGTTAGCGGGGGCAAAGCCGCTGACGATCACCCCCTCGCTTGGCCAGCGCCAGGAGATACCCTTTTGCTGGTGGCTGACGGGGGATTTTTCAATCCGCATTGCGGGCGGTGTGCCCTTCGCTCTGGTTGCGATGGGAGCGGCGGTGACCACGGCCGGCCGTGATACCGGCTCGCTGGCGGCGCCGGTTGATGGTGCCGAATCGTTGGCCGCGGCTGCGGCGGGTTGGGCGGGCCTGGCATTCATCTGGTGCGGGGCGATGAGCAGAAGTTGCTGGCCCGGATAGATGCTGTAGGGGGGGCGGATCCGGTTCCAGGCCGCCACCTCGCGATGGTCATAACCGTGGCGCCAGGAGATGGAGTAGAGGGTGTCGCCAGGGCTCACGGTGTACTTGAGCAACTCATCGCGCCCGCCCACCGGCAACATGCGGCCACATCCGCCCAACAGGCCAAGCAACAGCCCGCCGATCACCCAGCGCGTAACCCGCCTCTTAACCATTACCGACCGAGTTGAAGACAAAATAGGCGATGATCACTGCCATGATCAGAAGCCAGCCGATACGATCGATATAGAGACGCAAGGTCTGCTCCATCCGCACCCCGCCCCAGCGCATCAACCCGGCCACCAGGTAGAAGCGCGCGCCACGCCCCACCGCCGAGGCAACGACAAAGGGGAGAAAGGCCATCCCCACCACCCCGGCACTGATGGTGAAGACCTTGTAGGGAATGGGCGAAAAACCGGCAAGAAAGATGGCCCAGAAGCCCCACTGTCCAAACCACGCCACCGCCCGCTCGTAGGTAGGCCAGTAGCCGGCGCGGTGCAGCAGCGGCTCGATCAGCTCAAAGGCGAAGAGGCCGATAAGATAGCCAAACACCCCACCCGCCACCGAGCTCAAGGTGGTGAGCAGCGCAAAGTGCCAGGCGCGCTCCGGGCGCGCCAGCGACATCGGGGCCAGCATCACATCGGGCGGAATGGGGAAAAAGGAGGACTCGGCGAAACTCAACCCCCCCAGGTACCACTGCGCATGGCGGTGCCGCGACCAGCCCAGCACCTTGTCATACAGTTTGGAGAAAAAATTCATTGCCACCTCAACTATCAGCACCGCCAAGCATCGGCACAAAGACAACCCGCTCCAGCACCTCGTGATGAAACTGCTTGCCGGTGCGGGTGATCACCCGCAACTCCTGTTCACTGCCCGCGCCCACCGGGATGATCAGACGCCCGCTATCGGCCAGCTGCGCAAGCAGTGTCGCGGGAACCTCCGGCGGGGCCGCCGTTACCAGGATGGCATCGAAGGGGGCGGCTGCAGGCCAGCCGCGATAGCCATCGCCGTGGCGCAGCCGCACGTTGCCAATACGCAGCTCGGCGAGATGGCGCCGCGCCTTCTGATGAAGGGCGGCAAGACGCTCGATGGTGTAGACCTCGGGCACCAGCAGCGCGAGAAGTGCCGTCTGGTAGCCGCAGCCGCTCCCCACCTCCAGCACCTTGCGCGGCGCACCCGCCAGCAGCGCGGCCGTCATGCGCGCCACCACATAGGGCTGGGAGATGGTCTGGCCGCTGCCGATAGGCAGGGCGGTATCCTCATAGGCACGCGAGGCGAGCGCCTCATCGACAAAGAGGTGTCGCGGCACGGTGCGCATCGCCGCGAGTACCCGCTCGTCGCTGATCCCCTTTGCCAGCAACCGGCTCACCAACCGCTCGCGGGTGCGTGGCGAGGTCATGCCAATCCCCTGACGGGCCTGGGTGAGCATCAGATTAACGCGCTTCGAGCAGCCACTGGGCCACCTCACTGACCAGGTCGTGACGTGTCAGATCGACCTTGAGCGGGGTCACCGACACCCGCCCCTGACGCACCGCATAAAAATCGGTACCCGGCCCCGCATCCTGCTCCGCGCCGGCCGGCCCCACCCAGTAGATAGGCCGTCCGCGCGGGTCACTGCCCTTAATCACCTGCTCCGCCTTGTGACGATGGCCAAGGCGCGTCGCCTCAAAGCCCTGCAGCGCCTCCCACGGCAGATCCGGCACATTTACATTGATAATGGTGTCACTCGGCAAGGGGTGACAACAGATGCGATCCAGCAACTCAATCGCCACCCTGGCAGCGGTCTCGAAATGTTCAAAGTGATGGCCGCCGCGCGACGCCAGCGAGATCGCCATCGCCGGATAACCGAGAAATCGCCCCTCCATCGCCGCCGCCACGGTGCCGGAGTAGAGCACATCGTCCCCCATGTTCGCCCCGGCATTGATGCCGGAGACCACCATATCCGGCTCCTGCTCCAGCATCCCGGTAATGGCCAGATGCACGCAGTCGGTCGGGGTGCCATCGACGCGAAAGAAGCCATCATCGGCACGATTCACACGAAGCGGCAGGTCGAGGGTGAGGGAGTTGCTGGCGCCGCTGCGATCGCGCTCCGGGGCCACCACCGTGATCTCGGCAACGGTTTGCAGATGGCGGGCCAACGTGCGGATCCCCGGGGCGAGGTAACCGTCATCGTTGCTAAGAAGAATCTTCATGGAGTTATCGTTCTCTTCGCCCAGGCGGTGCACCAGGGAGAGTAGCTTTAGATTTAGCGTCTACTATACCAGCAGTGCGCTAGGCCATGAAGTCTCTCCGGGAAAACAGTGTGTTAGAATCGACGCTTCTTCCTATTTTCTATCGGACAGTGCCAGGGACAGAACAGCGGAATGGCAAAAAAGAGAGACATCTCCGCCGAGGAGTATGCCCTGTTCCGTGCCAGCATGGAGGGGGTCACGCCGCTGCCGCCACGCCAGCCCGCCCCTCACGCACCGCCCGCACCGCCACCCCGCCCGCGCCAACAGGAGGAAGAGACAGCGCCGTTACGCGACGATATGCTCTCCGACGCTCTCGCCCCGGCACAACTGGAGGGTGGCGAGGAGCTGCTGTTCAGCCGCAACGGCCTGCAGCACAGCGTACTGCGCAAGCTGCGGCGCGGCCACTACCGCATCGGCGCCGAACTGGATCTGCACGGCCTGCGGGTAGAGGAGGCGCGCCAGGCGCTCAGCCACTTTCTGCACCGCAGCCTTGAGGAAAAGAGGCAGTGCGTGCGCATCATCCACGGCAAGGGGCACAGCTCGCAGCAAAACCTGCCGGTACTCAAGGTCAAGGTGAACCACTGGCTGCGCCAGCGCGACGAGGTGCTGGCCTTCTGCTCCGCCCGCCCCGCCGATGGCGGCACCGGTGCCGTCTATGTATTGCTGCGACGCAAATAGTCCGGATTCAGGATTTCATGACACCGTCCTGCGCGATCTTTGCACGGATGTAACTATGACTCGCCCCTTACTTACGGAAATAACAGTGGTGAAGCACAGCAAGCCCAAAACCACCCCCAGATTGTGTTTTTATGTAGGGTGGGCAGTGCCCACCAAAACGGGGGTTTGCGGTGGCGGTATAGCGGTGGGCAGTGCACACCCTACAGTTCTGGCCCCCCCACTGTGAGGGGTGAACCGTTACATACGGATTTAATTCAACTGTACCTGTCGATAGTCGCCACCACCCCACCACCCCAGGCCCCTCATTTCAGGTAACATGCTGTACTGGCAACCAAAGAGGATGCGTCAATGGCCCTGCTTCTCAACAGTATCCGCAACAAACTGTTATTGATCACCGGTAGCGGTACCACGTTGGTGCTGCTCTCCGCCCTCTTCGGTTTTTGGGGGGCCAACCAGAGTCTCAACCGTTTTGAGGATGTGCTCACCCACGAGATCATCAGTGAGCGCCTCACCCTGCAAACCCTGAGCGACTTCAAGACCCAGGTGCAGGAGTGGAAGAACGTGCTGCTGCGCGGCGCCGACCCCAAACAGCTGGAGAAATACTGGGGCAAGTTCGAGCGGCAGGAGGCGAGGGTGCAACAGCAGGTCGGGCAGCTACTCCAAACGGTACAACACGAGGAGGTGCGGGAGACGCTGCGCCGATTCAAACAGGCGCATCAGCAGATGGGGGCTGCCTACCGCCAGGGGCTGGCGGCGCTGCGCGACAGCGACTTTGATCCCAGGGCCGGCGACAGGGCGGTCACAGGGATCGACCGTGAACCGGCCACACTGCTCGATGAGGTGGCCGCCCTGATAGCGGGGCATGCTGCGCAAAAAACCAATAGCGCCATCGGCCTGGCCTACACCAACATCCGTTACGGTCTGATCTTCATGGCCTTTGCCGTGCTCTTCGCCTTTGCCCTCTTTCTCTACTATGTGCAGACACAGATTGTGCGCCCGGCCCAGAGCCTCGCCTCCACCCTGCACGGCATGGCAAAACGTGATTTCAGCCGCCAGGTGGTGTGCCAGACCAGCGACGAACTGGGCGATATTGCCGCAAGCGCCGAGACCATCCGCGAGGCGATGTTGACCGTGATCAATGAGATCAGCGGCTCCAGCGGCAGCCTCAACCACGCCATGAGTGAGCTAAGCGAGATCATCGAGATCACCCGCCATGGGGTGGAGCAGCAGCTGAGCGAGACCGAGCAGATCGCCGCTGCCATTAACGAGATGACCACCACCATGCAGGAGGTCGCCTCCAACGCGACCATCGCTGCCGAGTCGGCCACCCAGGCCGACGGCGAAGCGCAGAACGGCCGCCGCATCGTCTCCCGCACCATCGATGATGTCGAAACCCTCTCCAGGGAGCTGCAGAATACCGCCCGAACCATCCACGGCCTGGAGCAGGAGAGCGAGAATATCGGCAAGGTACTCGATGTGATCAAGGGGATCTCCGCGCAAACCAACCTGCTGGCGCTCAACGCCGCCATCGAGGCGGCGCGCGCCGGCGAACAGGGGCGCGGCTTTGCCGTGGTCGCCGACGAGGTGCGGGCACTGGCCACCCGTACCCAGTCATCCGCCCAGGAGATCGAGACCATGATCTCGCGACTGCAGGAGGATGCCCGGCGCTCAGTGGAGGTGATGAATCAGAGCCGTGAGCACGCCCAGCACACCACCGAGCGCTCCGCCGAGGCGGGTACCTCGCTGGAGGGGATCACCCGGGCAGTGGGCCAGATCACCGAGATGAATGCGCAGATTGCCCACTCCTCACAACAACAACGCACGGTGGCCGAAGAGCTCAACCGCAACATCATCAATATCACCGAGATCGCCGAACACTCCGCCGAGGGGGGCAAGCGCATCGATGAGGCCAATGCCAGCCTCACCGGCATATCCAAAAGCCTGGCCCGGCTGGTGGCAACCTTCAGGCTGTAGCCAGGATGTTTCATAAATTACGCATGCCCTCACTTGTCTCTTGATTGCACAGCGAATTTTCCTCGGTCGGGTGTATGAATAACTACACCGCTCCTTCCGAAAATCCACTGTGCAATCAATATACTGTGCGATTATCATCCGTATTCATGAAACATCCGGGCTAGTCACCGGCGCTGACGATTCAACCCCAGGCGTGATGTGTCGCGTCGGTCACCTGCACTACCTCGCGCAGCACCGCCGTGGCGTAGCTCCCCGGCGGCAGGGTAAAACGCAGCTCCAGGGCATCTGCCGCAACACGCTGCCACGCAAGCCCCTTTGGCCGCAGGCAGAGGGCGCGACGCTCCTGCTCCAGACCCGCCTGTTCCAGCCCCTGCATAAACAGCTCCTCCCCGCGCAGCGCCGCGTGCTCCCGTTGCGCCGCCTCGGCCAGCACCGTGCTCACCCCCCGTCCCCACAGCGGGGCCGAGGGCTGCAGAAAGCCCTGGTCGATGCGCGCGCGGATCTCATCGCTAATCACGCGCAGCGAGAGGGCGCTGCGGCTGTGGGGTTGAATCAGCGCCTCACCCGGCAGCGGTTGCAGCCAGCTGCCATCGGCCACCCGGCTCGACAACACCCGGTTAAAGAGCCAGCTGCGCGCGGCGGAGAGGTAGAGGCCGCGTTTGTGGCGGTCGCGCTCCTGCAGCACACCGCGGAACATCTGCTCCGCCAGCTGCAGGTTGTTGCCGTCACGCCCAAAACGCTGTTCGCCGAAGTAGTTGGGTACCCCTTCACGCTCAATCCGGCCAAGCCGATCTTCAAGTGCGGCGCAATCACCATGGAGCGCGCGTAGCGTAAGAGTGAAGCCGTTTTCACGCAGCCCGCCGCGTTGCAGCTTTTTGCCGTGGCGCGTCACCGCCAGCAGCGTCACCTCGCTGCTCTCCAGTTGTGACCAGTCCAGTTCTCTGTGTCTGGGCAGTGGCACTGTGAAATATTGCGAGGTCACGGCGTGGCGATCCTTAAGGCCGGCATAACCCACCTCCTTCACCTCAACCCCGGCGAACTCGGCCAGCTGACGTGCCAGCCACTCGGTATTGGTATTGCGCTTGCGCAGATGGAGCAAGACATGATTGCCCTCACCGTCCGGCTCATAACCCAGCCGCTCGTCGACCTGAAAATCCTCGGGGGTGGTGCGGATGGTGCCGTGACAGCCGGGTTCACCATGGGCGTAGGCCCAATCGAGGGCAAAGGGAGGTGGCAGCTCAACCATCGGCGAGCAACAACACCACGGCGTGGGCGGCGATCCCCTCCTCGCGCCCGGCAAAACCGAGCCTTTCGGTGGTCGTCGCCTTGACGTTGACCTGTGCACTATCCGCCTGCAAATCGGCGGCCAGATTGGCGCGCATATCCTCAATATGCAGCGCCATTCTGGGGGCCTGGGCGATGATGGTCATGTCGGCGTTGCCGAGGCGATACCCCTTCTCTTTCACCAAACCGACCACCTGGCGCAGCAGGATACGGCTGTCTATACCCTGGTATTCGGCAGCGGTGTCGGGAAAGTGGCGGCCGATATCACCCAGCGCCACCGCCCCCAGCAGGGCATCGCAGAGGGCGTGGATCAATACATCCCCGTCGGAGTGAGCGGCAAAGGCGTGGCTGTGGGGAATGGTGACGCCGCCGAGCACAATGTGGTCACCGGCGGTGAAGGCGTGTACGTCGTAACCGTGTCCGATACGCATGGTTTACCCCGGTAGCTGCTGTAAAAAGAAGCGGGCCAGTGCCAGGTCTTCCGGCCGGGTGATCTTGATATTATCCGCGTGCCCCTCGACCAGCCGGGGCCTTCTGCCACTGTGTTCGAGTGCGGAGGCCTCATCGGTCACCTCGAACCCGTCGGCCAGCGCCTGCGCCAGCGCCTCGCGCAACAGCCCCAGCGGAAACATCTGCGGGGTCAGCGCATGCCACATACCACGGCGCTCCTCGGTGCGGGCAATGCGCCCGGTGCCGTCGTCGCGCTTCATGGTGTCACGTACCGGAATGGCAAGCAGACCGCCCACCTCATCACCCTCCAGCGCATCAATAAGCAGGTCGATATCCCCCTGACGCAGGCAGGGGCGCGCCGCGTCATGCACCAGCACCCAGTCGTCCGGGGCGGCATGATGCTGCAACAGCGCCAAGCCATTCAGCACCGAGTGGCAGCGTTCTACCCCACCCGCCGCCACATAGAGCGGGCGCGCAGAGTCGATGGTCAACTGCGCCCAGTAGGGGTCACCTTCGGTCACGATCACCACGATCCCGGCGATACGCGGATGGTGGCTGAAGATGGCGATGGTCTGCTCCAGCACCGTCCCCGCACCCAGCGGCAGGTACTGTTTGGGGCGATCGGCCTGCATCCGCCGACCGACTCCGGCCGCCGGAATCACCGCCCAGTATTTTTTTTCACGCATCATGGAAAATGAATTGGCTACTCTTCGATGACCTGAAAAAAGGTCTCTCCCTTCTGAATCATACCGAGGTCACTGCGGGCACGTTCCTCAATCGCCTCCAGCCCCTGCTTGAGGTCGCGCACCTCCGCCTCCAGGGCATCGTTGCGTTCCTTCAACCTGACATTTTCCACCCTCTGTGCCTCCACCGCCTGATTCAGCTGCCAGACGCGCAACAGGCCGCCGTTACCGAACCACAACGCGTATTGCAGCAGTAATAACAGCAACAGGAATATGCCGGTGAGCCATCGCATCAGCAAAACAAACAGGCCCGGACAACCAGGGGTTGACCGGGCCTCTGCTCAGGGTGGTGAGCCACTATTCCCCTTTCAGACTGGTAAACGCCTCGCGTCCGGGATAGCGGGCCTTGCCGCCCAGCGCCTCGGCAATGCGCAGCAGGCGGTTGTATTTGGCCACGCGGTCGGAGCGGGACATGGAGCCGGTCTTGATCTGCCCAGCGTTGGTGGCCACCGCGATATCGGCGATGGTGGTGTCCTCGGTCTCACCGGAGCGGTGCGAGACCACGGCGGTGTAGCCGGCGGCCTGCGCCATGCTGATCGCCGCCAGGGTCTCGGTCAGGGTGCCGATCTGGTTGACCTTGATGAGGATGGAGTTGGCGATCCCCTTGTCGATCCCCTCTTTCAGGATCTTCGGGTTGGTGACGAAGAGGTCATCACCCACCAGCTGCACCTTGTCGCCCAGCTTCTCGGTCAGCAGCTTCCAGCCGGCCCAGTCGCTCTCGTCGAGGCCATCCTCGATGGAGATGATCGGATAGCGCTCGACCCAATCGGCAAGAAAGTCGACAAACTCGGCAGAGCTCATCACCTTGTCTTCGGAGGCGAGCACGTACTTGCCCTCCTTGTAGAACTCGGAGCTGGCCGCATCGATGGCGATCATAATATCTTCGCCCGCCTTGTAGCCGGCCTTCTCGATCGCCTCCAGAATCACCTGAATCGCCTCCTCGTTGGAGGAGAGGTCGGGGGCAAAACCGCCCTCGTCGCCCACCGCAGTGTTCAGCCCCTTGGCATGCAGCACCTTCTTCAGGGCGTGGAAGATCTCGGAGCCCCAACGGATCGCCTCGTTGATGCTGGGGGCACCCACCGGCACAATCATGAACTCCTGCAGGTCGACGCTGTTGTCGGCATGTTCACCGCCATTGATGATGTTCATCATCGGCACCGGCAGGCTGAACTGTTTGCTGCCCGCACCCAGGTAGCGGTAGAGCGGCAGTTCGTGGGCGGCGGCGACGGCCTTGGCGGTAGCCAGGGAGACCGCCAGGATCGCATTGGCGCCGAGGTTGCTCTTGTTCTCGGTACCATCGAGATCGATCATCGCCTTGTCGATGGCTGCCTGGTCGCTCGCCTCCATGCCGATGAGGGCGCGGGCAATCTTGCTGGTGATGTTGTTCACGGCATCCAGCACCCCCTTGCCACCAAAACGCTCGGCATCGTTGTCGCGCAGCTCGATCGCCTCACGCGAGCCGGTGGAGGCACCGGAGGGGACAGCGGCGCGGCCAAAGGCGCCGCCGCCAAGGATCACATCGGCCTCGACCGTGGGGTTGCCGCGGGAGTCGATAATTTCACGGGCACGTACGTTGACTATTTGGGTCTTGTTTTCGCTCATTGCTTTTTCACTACTCGACTATTTTCGTTAAACACATTTACTTAAGCAGAGACTGCTCAATAAAACCTTGCTGCTTGACCACATCATCAAGCGCCTTGAGGGTGGTCAGTAATTCTTTAATGCGTCCCAGCGGCCACATATTGGGGCCGTCGGAGAGTCCCTGATCCGGATTGGGATGAGTCTCCATAAAGAGCCCAGCGATACCGCTGGCGATCGCCGCGCGCGCCAATACCGGTACAAACTCACGCTGCCCGCCCGACTTGCCACCGAGGCCGCCTGGCTGCTGCACCGAGTGGGTGGCGTCGAACACCACCGGGGCGCCGGTGGCACGCATCTGCGCCAGGCCGCGCATGTCACTAATCAGGGTGTTGTAACCGAAGGAGACGCCGCGCTCGCAGACCATGATCTGCTGGTTGCCGACGGCGCGCGCCTTCGCCACCACGTTAGTCATGTCCCAAGGTGCAAGGAACTGCCCCTTCTTGATGTTCACCGGGCGGCCCTGACGCGCCACCTCCTGAATGAAGTTGGTCTGGCGGCAGAGAAAGGCGGGGGTCTGCAACACATCCGCCACCGCGGCCACCGCGGCGAGCGGCGTATCCTCATGCACATCGGTGAGCACCGGCACGCCAATCTGCCGCTTCACCTGCTCCAGGATCTGCAGCCCCTGCTCCACGCCGGGGCCACGATAACTGTCGCCAGAAGTACGGTTGGCCTTGTCGAAGGAGGATTTGTAGATGAAGGGAATGCCCAGTTCGCTGCAGATCGTCTGCAGCTCACCGGCAGTATCAATAGCCAGCTGCTCACTCTCGATGACACAGGGGCCGGCAATGAGGAACAGCGGCCGCTCCAATCCCACCTCAAAACCGCACAGTTGCATCAGGCTTGAGACTCCTTGAGCTGGCGCGCCGCGGCGACAAAGCCGCTAAAGAGCGGGTGGCCGTCACGCGGATTGGAGGTGAACTCCGGGTGGAACTGACAGGCGACAAACCACGGGTGATCCGCCAGCTCCACCATCTCAACCAGGCTTTTATCCTCGGAGAGACCGGAGAAGATCAGTCCCGCCGTGCTCAGCTGCTCACGGAAATTATTATTAAACTCATAACGGTGGCGATGGCGCTCAACAATCGACTCTTTGCCGTAGATCGCACGGGCATGGGTACCCTCCAGCAGGTGGCAGGTCTGCCCCCCGAGGCGCATGGTGCCACCCAGGTCGGAATCCTCGCCGCGCTTCTCCACGCTGCCATCCGCATTCTTCCACTCAGTGATGAGACCGATCACCGGATAGGGTGTGTTCGCCTTGAATTCGGTACTGTGCGCCCCCGCCAGCCCCACCACGTTGCGGGCATACTCTATCACCGCCACCTGCATACCGAGGCAGATGCCAAGATAGGGCACACCATTCTCGCGGGCATAACGCACGGTGGCGATCTTCCCCTCCACGCCGCGCTCACCGAAGCCGCCGGGAACCAGGATGGCATCCATCCCCTTGAGACGCTCGGTGCCCGACTTCTCGATCTCCTCGGAGTCGATGTAGACGATCCGCACCTTGGTGCGGGTATGGATACCGGCGTGAATCAGTGACTCGGAGAGCGACTTGTAGGCCTCGGTCAGGTCCACATACTTGCCGACCATGGCGATGGTCACCTCGTTGCTGGGATGTGCCAGCGCCTCAAGCACGGCGTCCCACTCGGAAAGGTCGGCCGGTCTGGCATCAATACGCAGCTTGTCGACCACGATCTGATCCAGGTTCTGCTTGTGCAGCTCACCGGGGATACGGTAGATGGTATCGACGTCGATAGCGGAGATGACGGCACGCTCCTCGACATTGGTAAAGAGGGCGATCTTGCGCTTCTCATCCTCCGGCACGGGCCGGTCGGCACGGCAGATCAGCACATCGGGCTGGATACCGATAGAGCGCAGCTCCTTCACCGAGTGCTGGGTCGGCTTGGTCTTCAGCTCACCGGCGGTGGGGATCCACGGCAGCAGGGTGAGGTGCATGTAGAGCACATTGTCGCGCCCCTCCTCAACCCCCATCTGGCGGATCGCCTCCAGGAACGGCAACGACTCGATATCACCGACGGTGCCGCCGATCTCCACCATCGCCACATCGAAGCCCTCGGCACCGGCCTTCACCGAACGCTTGATCTCATCGGTGATGTGCGGGATCACCTGCACCGTGCCACCCAGGTAGTCGCCGCGGCGCTCCTTGCGGATCACCCGCTCGTAAATGCGCCCGGAGGTGAAATTGTTGCGCTGGGTCATGGTGGTGCGCACGAAGCGCTCGTAGTGCCCCAAGTCAAGATCGGTCTCGGCACCGTCCTCGGTGACATAGACCTCGCCGTGCTGGAACGGGCTCATGGTGCCCGGATCGACGTTAATATAGGGGTCGAGTTTGAGCAGGGTGACTTTAAGACCACGAGACTCGAGGATGGCCGCCAGAGAGGCGGAAGCGATGCCCTTGCCCAAAGAGGAGACAACACCGCCGGTAATAAAGATGTACTTCGTCATGAACGCCGCTAACAAGCTGAGATAAAAGAAATTACTTTCCGGCGCTGGGCCTCGCTAATTGTCGTTGTTTTCGCCCACCATTTCAATGGCGGTTTCGCCCCCGGCTCCACTTCCAGAGAGCCATTCAAAAACGATCCCCGGCTCATTTGCCCCACAGGCAAAACGGCTATCGCTCCACAGGCCGGCCACCTGCGCCAGCTGTCCGTCGATATAGAGCAGCGGCCGACGTCCCCGCTCCCACGGCGGGATGGCCGCCTCCTGGTAGAGTTTTTTCAGCAGATGGTGGCCGCCACGCCCCGGCAGGGCCAGCGCCTCGCCGCCACGGCGCCAGCCGATGGTCACCTCGCCCGCAAGCAGCGCCTCCCGAATGCCGTGGCCCGCCACACGGGTCATCTGCAGCACCCCCAGTTCGGCGGGTAACCGCGTCACCGCCTCGCCGCCCCAGCGCAGTGGTGGCCACGCCACCGGCGGCGGCAGCGGCAGCGGCGACATGGCATGAAGGCGGTCGCGATAGCGCCGTACCTCGGCCCCGGGCCAGCTCACCAGTGGCATGGCATCCACGGCGGCAGGTAGCAGCTCATCGAGGATGCGCTGCAGATTGCGACTATCGGGGGGGGCAAGGCCAAGGGTGCGCAGCCAGTAACGCAGCAGGTTGCGCTGACGGGCAACAGAGAGGCCCCGCAGGGCCGCAATTGACAGCGCCGCCGCCCCCCCACGCTCCTGCACCACCACCGCCAGATCCTGCGCCGCCAGCTCATCGAGCAGCCCGGCGGCCTCGGCAAAGTGGTCGGCACTGCGTGCCAGCAGCGGCCTCATCCCGCCACGCCGCCGCTCCAGCAGGGGCAGTAGTTTGTGGCGCAGGAAGTTGCGCTCCAGCACGGTATCGAAATTGCTGGGATCCTCCACCCACCCCAGCCCCTCGGCCTCGGCATACGCCTTGAGTGCCTCGCGACTGAAACCGAGCAGCGGACGCGCCAGCAGACCCGCCGCAAAGGGGCGCTGCGGCGGCATCGCCGCCAGTCCGCGCACCCCGCCGCCGCGCAGCAGCTGCAACAATAGGGTTTCTGCCTGATCGTCCTGATGGTGGGCGGTAAGCAGGGTCTCGCCCGTCCCCAACCGCTCGGCAAAGGCCGCATAACGGGCGGCTCGGGCCGCCGCCTCGACACCGCCTTGGCGGCGTTCGACTGTTACCCTGACCTCGTGCAGCGACAGGCCGAGTGCCGCGCACTGTTCACGGCAGCGGGCCGACCAGGCGGCGGAGTGGAGGGAGAGTCCGTGATCCACGTGGAGCACCGAGAGTGGCGCGGGAAGCGCCGCGCCCAACCGCGCCAGGGCATGCAACAGCACGCTGGAGTCAAGACCGCCACTGTAGGCGAGCCAGTAGCGGTCCGTCGCGGGCAGGCGCTGCAGGATGGGGAGAAGTTGCTCGGGGTGAAAGGGGGTGAACATGGCCGTGGCCCGCGCATCGTGGCCACCACCACGAGGGGGCGGCTACCTCTCCTCGTAGTTGCCAAACGACATCAGACGCTGGTAGCGCTGCACCAGCAGCTCCTCCATGTCGAGTCGCGCGAGGACATCGAGGTCTTCGCTGAGGGTCGCCTTGATGTTGCCGGCCATCCGGTCGATGTCACGGTGGGCACCGCCAAGGGGCTCGGTAATAACGCGGTCGATCAGACCCAGCTCCTTCAGCCGCCAGGAGGTGATCCCCAGCGCCTCGGCGGCATCGGATGCCTTCTCCGCGCTCTTCCACAGGATGGAGGCACACCCCTCGGGGGAGATCACCGAGTAGGTGCTGTACTGCAGCATGTTGACGCGATCGCCCACGCCGATGGCCAGGGCGCCGCCGGATCCCCCCTCGCCCACCACGGTGCAGACGATGGGGGTTCTGAGTCGTGCCATCACCCGCAGGTTGCGGGCGATCGCCTCGGACTGGCCGCGCTCCTCGGCGCCAACACCGGGGTAGGCGCCGGGGGTGTCGATAAAGGTAACCACCGGCAGCCTGAAGCGCTCGGCCATCTCCATCAGGCGCAGCGCCTTGCGGTAGCCCTCGGGACGCGGCATACCGAAGTTGCGGTAGACCTTCTCCTTGGTATCGCGCCCCTTCTGCTGGCCAATCACCATCACCGGTTTATCGTCGAGACGGGCGATGCCACCGACAATCGATGGGTCATCGGCATAGGCGCGATCGCCATGCAGCTCCTCAAAGTCACTGAACAGCCGTTCGATGTAGTCCAGGGTGTAGGGGCGCTGCGGATGGCGGGCCATCTGCGAGATCTGCCAGGCATTGAGGCTGGAGAAGAGCGACTCGGTCAGGCTCTTGCTCTTCGCCTGCAGACGGCTGATCTCCTCCGCGATATTGATCTCGGCATCATCACCCACATAGCGCAGCTCTTCGATCTTCGCCTCAAGTTCGGCGATCGGCTGTTCGAATTCCAGGAAATTGAGATTCATAGCTAATAGGTACCAGCGATTTCGTCCTGATTCTTAAGAGGATAAAATTATACGCGAGATAGTGCCAATTTGTCGCGCCCAATTGGTCACAGTTTGAGACTGTTACTGGTACCTCAGCGCCACCTGCTCCTCCCCCAGCAGCTGGCGCAGTCGGCTCAGCAGCTCATCACTGGGACGCACCCGCCAGCGCTCCCCCAGCGCCACCCGCGCCTGCCCCTGCTCATTGTGATAGTCGAGCAGGATCGGGGTGCCCCCCTCGCGAAACGGTGCCAGCACCCGCTCAAGCTCGCTGACAAAACCATTGAGCAGCCGCTCTTGTGGCAGCTTCAGATGCAGATATTTAGCGTAGACCTCGCGCGCGCGCTCCATATCGTAGGCCTCCTGTACCCCCATCACCAGCCCCCCGGCATAGTCGTCGTGCCTGACCTCGCCACTGCAGACGAGGATGCGATCCTTGCCCAGTAGTTCGTGGAAGCGGGCATACTCCTTGGTGAAGAAGTTGACATCGATGCGCCCGGAGCGGTCATCAATGGTGACAAAGGCGATCTTGTCCCCCTTTTTGGTAGAACGGGTGCGGATGCCGATGATGAGCCCGGCGATGGTGACCGTCTTCGCCCGCCCCTCGCTCAGATCGGCGATGCGGCAGGAGGTGAAGGTGGCGAGCTCCGGCAGGTAGCGGTTGATGGGATGGCCGGTGAGGTAGAGCCCCAGGGTCTCCTTCTCGCCGGAGAGGCGCAGCTCCTCCTCCCACTCCGGCACCTCTTCATAACTGGTGCGCCCCGGCTGCAACCCGCCACTGTCAAAGCCAAATAGATCCTCCATACCGGCATCACGGTTGCGCGAGTCCTGCTCGGCCATCTTCAGCGCCTGTGGCAGCGCCGCCATCAGAGTGGCGCGATTGGGCCCCAGCCGATCCAGCGCCCCGGCGCGAATCAGCGACTCCTGCACCCGACGGTTGGCCTTGCGCGTGTCGATACGGCGGCAGAAGTCGAAGAGATCCGCAAACGGGCCATGACCGGCCAGTTCGCTGACGATCCCCTCGATCGCCCCCTCGCCCACCCCCTTGATGGCGCCCAGGCCGTAGACCACGGCGCCTGCCTCATCGACGGTAAACTTGTAGCTGCTGTTGTTGACCGAGGGGGGAACCACCTTGAGCCCCATCTGGTGACACTCCTCGATGAGGGTCACCACCTTGTCGGTGTTGTCCATGTCGGCGGAGAGCACCGCGGCCATGAACTCCGCCGGGTAGTGGGTCTTCAGCCACAGCGTCTGGTAGGAGACCAGGGCATAGGCGGCGGAGTGCGACTTGTTGAAGCCGTAACCGGCGAATTTCTCTACCAGATCGAAGATCTTCATCGCCAGTTCGCCGTCGATGCCGTTATCCCTTGCCCCCTGCTCAAACGCCGCGCGCTGCTTGGCCATCTCCTCGGGCTTCTTCTTGCCCATGGCACGGCGCAGCATATCGGCGCCGCCCAGGGTGTAGCCGGAGAGCACCTGGGCGATCTGCATCACCTGCTCCTGGTAGAGGATAATGCCGTAGGTCGGCTCCAGGATCGGCTTGAGCGATTCATGCTGCCACTGGGCGTCGGGGTAGCTCACCTTCTCCCGCCCATGCTTGCGATTGATGAAGTTGTCCACCATCCCCGACTGCAGCGGGCCGGGGCGAAACAGCGCCACCAGGGCGATGATGTCCTCGAAGCAGTCGGGCTGCAGGCGGGTGATGAGGTCCTTCATACCGCGCGATTCGAGCTGGAATACCGCGGTGGTCTTCGCCGCCTTGAGGTTGTCGAAACAGGCGGGGTCCTGCAGCGGGATGAATTCGATCTGCGGGCAGGTGGCGGGGTCCTCGCCACGCATCCTCATGCTGTGGCGGATGTTCTCCAGCGCCCAGTCGATGATGGTAAGGGTGCGCAGGCCGAGAAAGTCGAACTTCACCAGCCCCACCGCCTCCACATCGTTTTTATCAAACTGGGTGACCACGCTGTCGCTCCCCTCCTCGCAGTAGAGGGGCGAGAAATCGGTAAGGTCGGAGGGGGCGATCACCACCCCCCCGGCATGCTTGCCGGCGTTACGGGTAAGCCCCTCCAGCTTCATCGCCATGTCGATAAGGTGGGTCACCTCCTCCTCGCGCTCGTAACGCTCCTTGAGCTCCGGCTCCTGCTCCAGTGCCTGGGCAAGGGTGATGCCGACCTCAAAGGGGATGAGCTTGGAGATGGTGTCGACAAAGCCGTAAGGGTGGCCGAAGACACGCCCCACGTCGCGCACCACCGCCTTCGCCGCCAGGGTGCCATAGGTGATGATCTGCGAAACCTGGTTGCGGCCGTAGGTCTCGGCCACATGGTCGATCACCCGGTCGCGCCCCTCCATGCAGAAGTCGATATCGAAGTCGGGCATCGAGACCCGTTCGGGGTTCAAGAAGCGCTCGAACAGCAGGTCATACTCCAGCGGGTCGAGGTCGGTGATAAGGAGCGCGTAGGCCACCAGCGAGCCCGCCCCGGAGCCGCGCCCCGGCCCCACCGGGATACCATTTTCCTTGGCCCACTTGATGAACTCGGCAACGATAAGGAAGTAGCCGGGAAACCCCATCTGCAGGATCACATCGAGCTCGATCTCCAGCCGTTCGTCGTAGGGCTTGCGCCTCTCGGCAAAGTCGGGGGCGCCGGTATCAAGCAGGGTAGCGAGGCGCTGCTCCAGCCCCTCGCGCGACGCCTGGCGGAAGTACTCCGCCTCAGTAAAGCCCGCGGGGATCGGACTGGTCGGCAGGTAGTAGGTGCCCAACTGCAGCTCCAGGCTGCAGCGCCGGGCGATCTCCACCGTATTGGCCAGCGCCTCTGGAATATCGGCAAAGAGCTCGGCCATCTCCTCGGGGGTCTTGAGGTACTGCTGCTCGGAGTAGCTGCGGGCGCGGCGCGGGTCATCCAGGGCGCGGCCATCGTGAATGCAGACCCGCACCTCGTGCGCCTCAAAATCCTGCCGTTCAAGAAAGCGCACATCATTGGTCGCCACCACCGGCACATTCATCGCCGTGGCCAGCTTGACCGCGGCATGGATATACTCCTCCTCCCCCTCACGGCCGGTACGCTGCAGCTCCAGATAGTAGTTATCGGCATAGAGACGCAGCCACTCGGTGATCAGCCCCGCCGCCGCATCGAGATTACCAGCCAGCAGCGCCTGCCCCACATCCCCCTCGCGCCCGCCGGAGAGGACAATCAGCCCGCCGCGCTGCTCGCGCAGCCACTCGCGCTTGATGAGCGGCATCCCGCGGTGCTGATTGAGCTGATAGCCCATCGAGATCAGCCGCGCCAGATTCTTGTAGCCCTGCTGGTTCTTGCACAGCAGCACCATGCGGCTCGGCTTGTTGGCATCCTCCGGGTTCTCCAGCCAGATATCGACGCCAATAATGGGCTTGATCCCCGCCGCCAGCGCCGCGCTGTAGAACTTGACCATGGCGAAAAGGTTGTTCTGGTCAGTGATCGCCACCGCCGGCATCCCCGCCGCGCGCGCCGCCGCCACCAGCGGCTTGATGCGCACCAGGCCGTCGACCAGGGAGAACTCGGAGTGAACGCGAAGGTGAATAAAGTTACAGGACATGCGGGGAAGTGTACCCGCTCTACCGTGCAGGACAAGACTTGACAGCGGGGCCGTCAGGCACATGCCTATCAGGCTGCGGAGTGAGGCTCACATATCAACAAAGTAGTTCTCCCAGGCGGTGGCGAGGCTGGCGCGATCCATCGTTGGCGGATGACCGTGGTAGTGAGCGGCGTCGATAATCTGATCGATGAGATCGCGTGGGTGTGTCCGTTGACGCAAAATTGAGATAGCTCTTAGGCTATGGGAAGTACGGGGTTAATTAATCCCTTATCCTTTATAGATAAGCCCGATATTTGCAACATACATCCAAATCGCCATAGCCAGTATGATTAAACTCCAATATTGAAGAGGTATCCAGAACATTGAATGCGTAGTCTTCAGTTCAATTTGCTCGTTATTTTCTGGGTCAATAACAATTTTCCCTAGCTTACTATTAATTTTATAGCCAACCATAAATACTATTACGGATGAAACACACAGCACCAAAGGCATAGCCCATGTGCTGTCCTTATAAAAATTTTCGCCATAGTAAGAGCCTAGTGTCGAGCCTGTAGCTAATGATATTACCAGTGGAATAATTAGCGCCAATATTCCCCAACCTTTCCAGACCACCATCAAGCCACCTCCTATTGTTTTTTATGCTACGTCAAACATCAGCGGCGCGCCTTTGGCGCGTCCGCTGAATGCGCTCGTTAGACTATTTCTTCAATACATCCTTCTTAAATCCAGATAAAGCTTTAGTCCACCAATTAAATGTGTCTTCAAAATTTCTCCGCGTGACCCCATAGTCAAGGTTAACGGCCATCTCCAACCTTGGGTCCTCGTCTTTATCTAGGATGGCTCTCCCGAACTTCTTAGTTCTATTCCAGGCATTTATGTCATTCATCGATACCTTCACACCACCCCATGCCGAGGCAAATAATATATCGTCACATTCTTTGCCATCGGAGCAACCAGAAAAGATAATACCGTATTGAGTGCCATCTATCCTCCCTGTAATAAATGGATCGCCAGAGGAATCTTTTTTAAGTATTGCACTCCCAAAACCCTTTGCTATGTCAAGAATAGCATCAGGATTTTCTGCAGAAATAATGTCATTTGCGTGGGTCACAGGTGCGAGCAGGAACATCGACAAACATCCTATTACCATCATATTTTTCATTTTCACTTACTCCTTTAATACCCTCTGTTTATAAAAGCCAGGCAAGACAGGGCATTCCTCATGCCTAGCGCTTAAGCTAAACCGCCCGCCGCCGCCGCGTGTCGGTTGAATCTTTCTTGTTAGGCGATTTCCATTACCGGGTTAATTGCAAAGGTAATTTGCAACTTCGTCTGTAGACCAAGAGTCATATTTATTTCCCATATGGCCGCTGCCGCCCCGATACCATGTGCCATTTTTCTTGTAAATGACATAATCTGATCCAGACGAACATTCAACGAGGTATGAAGGAACCCCACTTACGTTGCCATTGCTTCGAATATTGCGCACACCTGCATAAGCAGAAGCGGCCGCAATACCAAGCGCAGCAGCCACAATAATCATCTTCTTCATTCGTATTTTCTCCTAAAAATGATCCATTTTTGAGTGTGCTACCCGTTTATAATCACACGCAAGCGATTATCCGTGAATGCCTTTTAACACCGCAATTACACAAATCTGTAATTCTCACTTCACAGCCCTACCCCACCTCTTCCTCAAGTATCAATACCTGACTCCGTCGGTTGCCTTTAACCACCGCCAACATCAGCAACAAACTCACACCCCCCAGCATCGTTGCCAGCTGGTAGAGCACCAGATAGCTGTTGTTAGCCTCCAGGGTAGCGCCTGCGATGGCGGCCCCGGCAGCCAGTCCAAGGCCCTGAATCGCCGGGGCAAGGGCCACCACCCTACCGCTGGCGTGACATTGCGCGATGATGCCCATGTGGAAGGGGACGACGTAGGTCCAACAGAAGTTGTACAGTGTGATGGCCAGCAGGTAGCCCAGATAGGTGTTGACCTGCCAGAGCAGCAGCATGGCGAGCGTCTGCCCGACAAAGACCAACCACAGAGGTAGGCTAAAGCCCAGTCGCTCGCCCTGTAGCGCGGCGGTCGCACCGGCGGCAATACCCAGCAAGGCGGCCACGGCCAAGGCGTAGCCAATGGTCTCTGGGCTATGCCCTGCGGCATGGCCTATGCGCTCGACAAAGGCCCAGATGCCGCCCTGGGCAATATAGAGCAACAGTATGCCCGCCAGCGCTGGCACAACGGTGCTTTGACTGTGTCCAGAATTCGCCGCCGCAGGTTCATCACTCACGGCGCTGCTCTGACCGACTGTATTAGCCGTGGGTAACAGTAAACCGCAAACCAGCATGTTGGCGGCCATGACGATAAACAGGCTCGGAAGACCCTGACCTTCAATCAGGGAAGGGAGTGTGACGTAGTAGAATGAGGCGAGCAGGGCCTGACCGGCCACGGCCCAGCCATAATCACGGGTCACCTGCTGACTGCGGGCAATTGCTACCATGGCCAGCGCGTAGATGGCCCCGGCGGAGGCCCCGGCGATCAAACGCAGCAGCACCAGTACGCCATATTGTTCAGACCAGCCACACAGGAGGTTCGCGGCGGCGGAGAGCAGTGTGGAAATAAGGATAACCGTGCGCCACGAGAGCTTATCCACATAGATAAAAATGGCGACGCAGGCCAAACTGGCTCCCACTAAATCAGCGGCAGCTAATATACCAAGCTGCGCTTCATTAAAGCCGTGGGTCTCTGCAAAAACGCCGACAAAGAGGGGCAAGATGGTTAAAATTTGAATGGAAAAGGTGCTTAACAGCACAAAACTTAACATTTGTCATACACTCCCTTGCAAATCTACCTGTTTTGTTTTTTTAATGCGGGCTACATCCGAAGTGATTATGCTTCATCGTGGACGTTAATAACAAATAAATGCCTGAATGACTAAGGACGATCACCTCATTGAGTTCCTGACCCGCTTGCAGGGTTGTGGTGACTATGATTCTTCGTGGCGCCTGTTTACCCAGGTCGTTGCGGAATTGGGCTTTACACAGAATGCCCTCTGCCTCTTCATACCTGGCGAAATACTTGATGAGTCAGCCAATATTGTTCTTACGAATTACCATCCCGACTTCGTTGCTGCGTATGAGGAACAAGGCGGTCTACAAAACGATAGTACGCTGCAATGGATTACCTCGACAGATCAAATTTTGTACTGGAGTGACCCAGAAAACCTGACACTAGTCAGGAAAAAACACCTCCCGATTGAAGAGTTGTCACAGGACTTCAATATACTTAATGGTGCCAGCTTTCCCCTTAAAACCAGGTACAGTGGCAGTATCCACTGCATTGGCCTAAGCGCCACAGACTCAAGAAAAAATGAGTATGAGCGTGATGTGAAACGGAATCTCGATCTGGCCATAGCGATGAGCCGACTATTGGAGATGCATCTTTACCAATTTGAGCTACACCAAATGTTGGAGGACGAAGCGGCATATTCCGAGATGCAACCACTTCACCCGCTGGAGCAGGAAACGATTCGCTGGCTCAGCAATGGTTACTCTATCAAAGAGGTCGCCGACAAAAAAATGTTTAAATCTATTGAAAGCATCAATCTCTACATCAAAAAGGCCAAACAGAAACTGCAGGTAAGAACACGCGATCAATTGATTGCCAGGGCGGTGCTGCTGGGTTTGGTGTGAGCTGAGCAATGAAATACATATGACTAATGACAGCCTGCTCATCGAGTTCCTGACAAGATTGCAAAGTTGCAACGATCGCGAATCTTCATGGCGCCTTTATACCAGGGCTATTTCAGATCTTGGCTATACCCAAAACACCTATGGCTATATAGCTGACCACGAGTCTAACTGTGAGATCATACTCTCAAATTACAATGCCGAGTTTGTTGCCTCATATATGGCGATTGGCGGCACTCACAGCGATGACACCATAGAATGGGCACAAACGACGGGAGAGGTCTGCCACTGGCTAAACCCAACACATAGATCATTAGATAAGAAAGAATACCTTCCTCTGGAAGAGTTATCACAGGATTTCAATGTCTGTAACGGCGCCACCATCCAACTAAAGACACGATACACCAGGAGTAGTAGTTATCTAGGTTTGAGCGCCACCGACTCAAGTCAACGCGAATATGAGCGTGATGTGATACGCAATTTTGACCTGGCCTTATCCCTGAGCCACATACTTGAAATGCATCTATCCCAATTTGAGCCCTACCAGATGCTGGATAGAGCCACACACTCAGCACTGCAGCCGCTACGCCCCCTGGAGCAGGAAACCATCCGCTGGTTATGCCACGGCCTCACTATTAGTGAAATTGCTGACAAAAAGATGTTTAAGTCCGTAGAAAGTATCAACCTCTATATCAAAGAGGCTAAACAGAAACTGCAGGTGAGAAATCGAGACCAGTTAATCGCCAGGGCGGTAGTTCTTGGATTGGTGTGAGCGGACGGAGCAGGATGATTGGTACCTACCCACCCCAGTCACTGCGGTAGACCACCCTCAAATATCGACGAAGTAGTTCTTCCAGGCGGTGGTCATGCTCTCCCGGTCCATCGCTGGCGGGTTGCCGTGGTAGTGGGCGGCATCGATAATCTGATCGATAAGGTCGCGCGGGTGGCAGGCGTTGAACTTGACCCCCAACCCCTTGTAGAAATTCTCCACTAGAAAGTCGAAGGTCTCCTGATTAAAGGCGATACCGTTGGAGGCGGCGACGCGGCGGAAGATCTCCTCGAACTCGGCGGCGGTGGGGTGGTCGATCAGCACCTTGTAGCGGATGCGGCGCAGGAAGGCCTCATCCACCAGCTTCTTCGGTTCGATGTTGGTGGAGAAAATGCTCAGCTGATCGAAGGGGATCTCGAACTTCATGCCGCTCTGCAGCGCAAGAAAGTCGGTGCGCCGCTCCAGCGGCACGATCCAGCGGTTGAGCAGCTGCTGCGGGTCGACCTGCTGCCGCCCGAAGTCATCAATGATAAAGAGCCCGTTATTGGCCTTGAGTTGCAGCGGCGCTTGGTAGAAACGGGAGATGGGGTTGTACTCCAGGTCGAGCATCTTCAGCGTCAGTTCACCCCCTGCCATCACGATGGGACGCCGAATATAGGCCCAACGCAGGTCGGTACCCGCCGGGCGCAGGCTGGCATCGGCCTCGCGGTGGTTGACCGGATCGAACAGGGTGATGATGTCGTCGCCGACAAGGATCGCATGGGGGATATAGATGTGCTCAGGCAGCACCTTGCTGATGGTCTCGGCGATGGTGGTCTTGCCGTTGCCGGGCGGGCCGTAGAGGAACATCGCCCGACCGGAGCTGATCGCCGGTCCCAGGCGGCGCAGCATCTGCTCGCTGACAATGAGCTGGGAGAAGGCCTGTTTCACCTCCGCCTCGCCGACCAGGATGTTCTTGACCGTCTGCACCTCCACCATGTGGCGGTAACTCTCCAGCGTTACCGGCGCGGGGCCCAAATAGCGCGACACCCCCATCAGTTCGGCGGCTCGCGCCTTGCCGCGCTCGGTCAGGGTGTAACGGTAGGACATGCTGGTCAGCCCCTCCGCCCCCTTGATATCGACAAGGTGGGCGCGGCGGATCTCCTCCATCGCCATCTCGACCAGGGAGAGCGGCAGCCAGATCCGCCCGGCGATCTCCTGCGAGTTGAAACTGCCCAAAAAGAGCAGGTGTTTCATAATGAGGTCAACGATAAAGGGGAGGCTAAGACCGCTCTCCTGCAGGGTGCGTGGCGCCGGGGGGTCGCGGTGCAGCGCGACGCTCAAGGCCGCCTCACTGATGAAACCGAGGGCGGCCAGATTGGCGCCGAGGCGCCCGCCATGCAGGCGCTGTCGCTCCAGCGCCTGTTGCAGCTGCCCCTCGGTAACGCCCTGCTGTTTGAGGCGGTCGCCAAGCAGATTGTCCATCACTCTCTCCCCCGATAGCGGTGCTCCCTCTCATAAGGTGCCCCCACTCTCGAAGCTAGCCCAGCGGCAGGGCCGCCGCAAGCCGGCAGGGGGCTATTTTCCCTCCAGCACGCGCCGTACCGGGGCGAAGCTGCGCCGGTGGATTGGCGTCACCCCCAGCTCCAGCAACGCCGCTACATGGGACTTGGTGGGATAGCCCTTGTGGCCGGCGAGGCCGTAGCCGGGGTAGAGGCGATCCAGTGCCACCATCTCCCGATCGCGCGTCACCTTGGCGAGGATGGAGGCGGCGCTGATCGCCGCCACCTTGCTATCACCCTTGATCACAAACTCGCAGCTGCACGGCAGTTGCGGGCAGCGGTTGCCGTCGATCAGCGCATGCTCCGCCTGGGGTGAAAGACCCGCCACCGCCCGCTGCATCG
>JAPHSX010000019.1 GCA_026196575.1 Gammaproteobacteria bacterium
CCCCACCCCCACTGAAACCAGGCCACCAGCGCCACCGGCACGGTCACCACTGCGGCACCGATGTAGGGCACCACCACCGAGAGCCCCACCAGCACCGCCAGCAGGATGGCGTACTTCAGTTCCAGCAGGGTGAAGACGATGAAACTGGTGACGCCGACGATCAGGATCTCCCAAAACTTGCCGCGCACATAGTTGCCCAGTTGCACATCCACTTCATGCCAGACATGGGTGGAGAGGGCGCGCTCACTGGGCAGAAAGCCGGTAAACCAGCGGACGATGAGCCCCTTGTCCTTGAGAAAGAAAAAGACCAGCAGCGGCACCAGAATGAGGTAGACCAGCACCGTGATCATACCGGGGATCGAGGAAAGGGAGAGCGTAAGGATGCGCTGTCCCTGCAGGGTGATCTCCTTTTGAATTAACGACATCACATCGGTGATCTGCGCCTCACTGATCACCGGGTAGTGCTGCGGCAGCTGCAACAGCGCCTCCTGACCACGGCTAAGAAATTTGGGCAGTTCGCGGATAAAGTCGAGTGCCTGGCCCCACAACAACGGCACCACGGCAAACAGCAGGAAGAGGATAAAGGTCATGAAGATGAGGAACACCAGGATCACCACACGGGTGCGCGGTGCACCGCGCCGCTGGATGAGCTGCACCAGCCCCTCCAGCAGATAGGCAATAACGATGCTGGCCAACACCGGGGCGAGCATCTGTCCCATGAAGAGTACCACCGAGGTGCCGATCACCAGCAACACCGCCAGCAACACCGCCTGCGGATCGGAGAAGTTGCGCTGAAACCACTGTGTGATCAGGTTCATGGTGATCAGATAGCGTCGCTGTTGCCCGTCTGTTTCTCATAGTAGCGCAAAAACATCGCCTCCAATTCGTCAATCACCTCACCGGCGGGACGCCCCTGCATCATATGTTCGGCCATCAGCCCGGAGGCCTCGTGCAGCATTTTGGAGTGATCGATCATCGGGTAACTGGCACGCAGCCGCTTCATCGCCGCAACCACGCTCTCCTCGGCGGGGCGTGGGATATCGAGCGGCGTCTGCGCCACCGCAGGCGCCGACGGCACGGCCCGCGCGGCCAGAAACTCGGCGAAATCGAGCAGACTCTGGCGCTCGGCTTCGGGCAGGCCGTGATAGAGGGCCAGCAGCCGCTTCTCGGGCCGGGATTTGCTATTTTGAACGGGGAACACGGCAGAAAACTCCTATTGGTGCTCTTTGCAGTAACCCTTGGCAAAATCGAGCAGCTTCTCCATCGCCCGCAGCCGAAACTTCTGCTTCTGGTGCACAAAGGAGAAGGGGCGCTCGATCGGCTCCTCCAGATTTATCGCCACCAGGCAACCGAGCTTCAGCTCCTTGTCGATGGTGGCGCGCGAAAGGATGGAGATCCCCATGCCCGCCTCCACCGCCCCCTTCACCGCCTCGGGGCTACCCAGCTCCATCACGATATCGAGGTCGGAGCCGTTACCGCCGGCGGCGCTCATCGCCTCCAGCATCACCTCGCGGGTGCCGGAACCCTCCTCGCGGCAGATGTAGGGGTGGTTGCACAGCTCGGTGATCGGCACACTTTTCCTCTTTGCCAGCTCGTGGCTGGGCGGCACCACCAGCACCATCTGATCCATGCGACAGGTCTCGACCACCAGATTCTTGTTGCTCACCGGGGCCTCGACCACTCCCAGATCGATACTGTTGTTCTCCACCATCGAGACGATGCCATCGGTATTGGCCACCTGCAGACGGATGGAGACCTCGGGGTACTTCGCCTTGAAGTCACCCAGCAGCGCCGGCAACATGTACTCGGCGATGGTGGTGCTGGCGCCGAGCATCAGCACCCCGCTCACCTCGCCGGTGAGGTCGCGCACCGCATTCTCCATCTCGGCGTAGAGCGAAAAGATGCGATCCGCGTACTCATAGACGCGCTGCCCCGCATCGGTCAGGCTGATGCGGTTATGGGTGCGATCGAACAGGCGGGTATTGAAATACTCTTCGAGCTGACGCACCTGAAAGGTGACCGCCGGCTGCGTCATGTGCAGTGACTCCGCCGCCTTGGTGAAGCTGAGCTGGCGTGCCACGGTATGGAATACCTGTAGTCGTCTATCGGCCATGACTACACTCTCCCTCCACGGAGCTATATGTAATATTTATGATGGGCAAGGATACTTTATAATACTGCGCAACGACAACTGCCACCGCCATGACTGATTAGTGGCTGTCATACACGGTGCCACTCGGCAGGGCCAGTTGCAGCTCAACCAGACGTCCGCCAAAGATCACCAGCGTCCCGCGATGGCGCCACGCCCCCTCATCACTGAACTCAAAGCTGTACTCACGACGCAGCCGCACCCGGCCATCGCGGCCACGGCGCGGCCGTAACCGCTCCAGCAGCACCGTCTCATCCAGCAACTGCTGGCCGTGGCGCTCACAGGCACGCCTGGCCACCTGCACCGCCTGCTCCCGCGCACGACTACCGACATACCAGAACCAGGCCAGCGCAACCACGATGATCAGCAAAAGAGCTTCCACGGCTACTCCAATAATTGGACGATAGGGGTCATAATGATAACAAGTTCCTCTACGAGTGTTGGCACGGAGGGTGTCAGCACCGCAGGAGCGACTTCAGTCGCGAACCACGGTGGCAGATTTATTCGCGGTCACAGACCGCTCCTACCCAGGGAGGCCATCGGGTTGCGACAGTGCCAACTGACATCTGGCCCTGGCCTGGCCACCCCACAACCGGACACCTGTGCCATGACGACAGAGAGAATCACCCTCACCCGCCCCGACGATTGGCACCTGCACCTGCGCGATGGCGACGGCCTCAAGGCGGTGGTGGGTCACACGGCCCGACAGTTTCACCGTGCCATCGTGATGCCCAACCTGCGGCCACCGCTCACCACCACGGCACAGGCCCTGGCCTATCGCGAGCGCATCCTCTCCGCCCTGCCCACTGGCAGCGGGTTTGAGCCCCTGATGACCCTCTATCTTACCGACAACACCTCACCGCAGGAGATCCAGCGGGCCTGGGAGAGTGGTGTGGTAAAGGCGGTCAAGCTCTATCCCGCCGGCGCCACCACCAACTCCGACGCCGGGGTGAGCCACATCTACAAGCCGGAGGCAGCGCTGCGGGCGATGGCCGAGGTGGGGATGCCGCTGCTGGTACACGGCGAGGTGACCGAGCCCCACGTCGACATCTTCGATCGCGAGTCGGTCTTTCTCGACACCGTGCTCAAGCCGCTGCTGGATCATATCCCCGACCTCAAGGTGGTGGCCGAACACATCACCACCCGCGAGATGGCCGACTTCGTGCTGCACGCCGGCGACAAGGTCGCCGCCACCCTCACCCCGCAACACCTGCTGCTCAACCGCAACGCGCTGCTGGTGGGCGGCATCCGCCCGCACCACTACTGCCTGCCGGTGCTCAAGCGCGAGAGCCACCGCGAGGTCCTGCTGGAGGTCGCCACCTCCGGTAACCCCAAATTCTTCCTCGGCACCGACTCCGCCCCCCACGCCCGGAGTGCCAAGGAGAGCGCCTGCGGCTGCGCCGGGATCTACTCCGCCCACGCCGCCATCGAGCTTTACGCCGAGGCCTTCGAGCAGGCCGGCGCCCTGGAGAGGCTGCAGGGCTTCGCCAGCCATCACGGCGCCGACTTTTACGGCCTGCCGCGCAACGCTGATACCATCACCCTGGAGAGAAGGGCGTGGCAGGTGCCAGCCAGCTACCCCTTCGCTGACGAGGTAGTGGTGCCGCTCCGGGCGGGGGAAGCGGTCGCATGGCGACTACTATAGGGGCTCCGAAGCCGAGGGTACGGGGATGAAGCGCATGGCAGGCAAAAAAGCGGCAAAGGGGAGCACAACACCCCCACTACAGCGAAAGATAGCGCCGAGAGACGGCACGGCGACTTTCCCATCGTCGGCATTGGCGCCTCCGCCGGCGGTCTGGAGGCATTCGAGCAGTTCTTCCGCCACATCGTGCCCGATAGCGGCATGGCCTTCGTGCTGGTGCCGCACCTCGACCCCGGCCATGACAGCATCCTGAGCGAGATCCTGCAACGCGCCACCGGCATGCCGGTGGTCGAGGCGGGGGATCAACTCAAGGTGGCCCCTGACCATGTCTATGTGATCCCGCCCAATCGCGACATGGCAATCTTTCACGGCACACTGCAACTGAGTGTGCCGGAGCAACCACGAGGCCACCGCATGCCGATCGACACCTTCCTGCGCTCGCTGGCCGATGATCAGGGTGAGCGGGCCATCGGCGTCATCCTCTCCGGCACCGGCACCGATGGCACCCTGGGACTGCGCGCCATTATCGGCGCCGGTGGCATCACCCTGGTGCAGGAGCCGGCCAGCGCGGCCTACGACGGCATGCCCACCAGCGCCATTCGCGCCGGCTACGCCACCCACATCCTGCCCGCGGACAAAATGCCGGAGGCGCTGCAACGCACCAATCGCGCCCTGGCGGCCCATCCGCAAACCCCGTCGACCCCGGAGGTTACAAGCGGCATGAACCGCATCCTGCTGCTGCGCACCGCCACCGGCCACGACTTCTCCCTCTACAAAAAAAACACCATCGGCCGGCGCATCGAGCGGCGCATGTCGCAACACACTATCGACGATCTGGAGGGCTACGCCCGCTACCTCAAGGAGAATCCCGATGAGGTACACGCCCTGTTCAAGGAGCTGTTGATCAATGTCACCAGCTTCTTTCGTGACCCGGAGGCCTTCATCGTCATGGAGAGGGAGATCCTGCCGCAACTGTTCGCGGAGAAGGGTGACGATGACACCTTTCGGGTCTGGGTGGCCGGCTGCGCCACCGGCGAGGAGGCCTACTCCATCGCCATTCTGTTGCGCGAGTATATGGATACCCACCGGCGGGAGTTGAAGGTTCAGCTCTACGCCACCGATCTTGACGCTGACGCCATCGCGGTGGCCCGTGCCGGCCTCTATCCGCCGAACATCCTGCAGGATCTCCCGGCCGAACGGCTACGCCGCTATTTTGTCAAGAGCGATGCGGGCTACCGCATAAAGAAGGAGATCCGCGACATGGTGGTGTTCGCGGTGCAGAACGCGATTAAGGATCCGCCCTTCACCCGTCTCGACCTGCTCAGTTGCCGCAACCTGATGATCTACCTGGAGACCGAGCTGCAGAACCGCCTGATACCCGTTTTTCACTACGCCCTCAGACCGGGCGGGGTGCTGTTTCTCTCCTCCGCCGAGAGTATCGGTGGCCATCCCGAACTGTTCACCCCCCTCAGCCGCAAGTGGAAGTTCTACCGCGCCAACCCATCCGCGGCCTCCGCCCGCTCGGTGATCAACCGGGTGTTGTCCTGGGAGGCGGAGAGCAAAACCAAGCCGCCCGAGGAGGTACTGAAGAAGGCGCAGTCACCGAATTTTGCCGAATTGACCCGGCAGCTGCTGCTCCAGTCCTACGCCCCCGCATCGGTGGTCACCGACCTGAAGGGCACTATCATCTATGTGCATGGCTGGACCGGCAAATACCTGCGGCCGGCCCCCGGCCAGGCCACGCTGAACGTGGTGGAGATGGCGCGTAACGGCCTGCAATTTGAACTGCGTCGGGCGTTGCAACACGCCGCTCAGGGCAAGGAGTTACTGAACCGCGAGGTGATGGTCACGGCCAGCGGTGAGTGCTATACCGTGAGCCTCAGCATCCGCCCCCTGGCCGATCCGCAAATCGGCCAAGGGCTGTTGCTGGTGAGCTTTCAGGATGTCGCCACACGGGCGCAGAGGAGGCGCGGCGCATCGAGGAGCTGGAACACGAACTGGCCTATACCAAGGAGAATCTCCAGGTCACCGTGGAGCAGCAGCAGACCTCCAATGAGGAGCTGAGCACGGTCAATGCCGAATTTCAGGCCAAGATCGAGCAGTTGACGGTGATGCAGAACGACATGAAAAATCTGCTCGACAATATCAATATCGGCACCCTATTTCTCGATGAGCATCTATTGATCCGCCGCTTCACCCGCGATGCCACGCACATCTACCGTCTGGTCGCCACCGACATGGGGCGGCCGCTGGCCGATATCAAATCGGATATCGAGGAGGAGCTGCTGCCCGACGCCCAGAAGGTGCTCGAAACCCTGGTGCCGTGCGAACGCGAGGTGCATACCAGCCACGACACCCACTACCTGGCGCGTATCCAGCCCTACCGCACGCTGGACAACGTGATCGATGGCGTGGTGCTCACCTTCACCGACATCAGCCAGCGCATCGCCATCGAGGCGGCACACCAGGAGGCGCGGCAACTGGCCGAGGGGATCGTCAACACGATACGGGAGCCGCTGCTGGTGCTGGACAGCCAGCTGAGGGTGGTCACCGCCAGCCGCTCGTTTTATCACCATTTTCAGGTTACCCCGGAGGTGACGCTGGGGCGGCCGGTGTATGAACTGGGCGATTGCCAGTGGGATATCCCGATGCTGCGCGAACTGCTGCACTCCCTGCTGCTGCGCGATGAGCCGTTCGAGGATTATCTGGTAGAGCATGACTTCCCCGCCATCGGCCACCAGAGGATGCGGCTCAATGCCCGCCGCATCAATACCCCGGCGGGTCAGCCGCGCCTGATCCTGCTGGTCATAGAGGAATAATCTTCCGCACCCGCTATCCTGTAAATGTACGGCTGATGGTGACGGCAAGAGTGGCGATGTTGAACTTTCCGCCATCTTGTCGTCATCCTGCAGCCAACCCGCCGAGTGCACCCGGCCCACCGCCTCGGGGGCGTAATGCAGACGAGGTACCATGCGTAACAACATGACAGAAGAGGAGCTGCTGCGAATGGTGGCGGAGGCGCGGTTGGCGCGCGGGACGCCGCTGGAGAACGAGGACGCGGCACACGCCGCCGGCGAGCTGCTGTATGAGCTGCAGGTTCACCAAATTGAGCTGGAGATGCAGAACGAGACGCTGCGCCAGACGCAGCTCGCGCTGGAGGAGTCCCGTGACCGCTATCTGGACCTCTACGATTTTGCACCACTCGGTTACCTCACCCTCACCAGCAAGGCTCTCATCACGGAGGCCAACCTCACCGCCGCCACCATGCTGGGGGTGGAGCGCGGCAAGCTGCTGCAGCGCCGTTTTACCCGCTTTGTCAGCGCCGGGGAGGGTGACCGCTGGTACCTCCACTTCCTGCGCCTCGTGCAGCACGAAGAGAGACTCTGCTACGAGGGCGTGCTCCAGCGTGCCGATGGCAGCCGCTTTACGGCGCAGCTGGATTGCCTGCGCCAGGAGCGGGCCGGCGAAGAGCCAACAGTGCGTATCGCCCTGACCGACATCAGCGCGCGCAAACGCATCGAGGAGGAGTTGCGCATCGTCGCCGTCGCCTTCGAATCCCAGGAGGGGGTGATAGTGACCGACCCCAACGGGATGATCCTGCGGGTCAATCAGGCCTTTACCCGGCTCACCGGCTACAGTGCGGAGGAGGCGCTGGGGCAAACCCCGGCGCTACTGCGCTCCGGGCGCCATGACAAACAGTTCTACCAGCGGCTGTGGCAGACGCTGAAAGAGCAGGGGCACTGGCAGGGCGAGATCTGGAACCGGCGCAAAAACGGCAAAATCTACGCCGAACTGCTTAGCATCACCGCCGTCCATGCACCGGACGGGGCGGTCACCCACTATGTGGGACTCTTTTCCGAGATCGCCAGGGATCGCGAGGCGGAGGCCGAAATCCACCGCCTCGCCTACTATGACCCGCTGACCCAGCTGCCCAATCGGCGCCTGTTTCAGGAGCGTCTGAAACAGGCGCTGGCGGCCAGTGGCCGCAATGGTCTTTACGGCGCGATCCTGTTTCTGGATCTGGATCGCTTCAAGGAGCTCAACGACCTGTACGGCCATGACGCCGGTGACCACCTGCTGATCGAGGTGGCGCGGCGCCTCAGCGCCTGCGTGCGCGCCGACGACACCGTGGCCCGGCTGGCGGGCGATGAGTTTGTGCTACTGCTGGAGGGACTGGATCAGGGACAGGCCGAGGCCGCCACCAGGGCACGCCAGCTGGGAGACAAGGTGCAGGAGGCCATGGCCCGGCCGTTTCTGCTCACTAGTGGCGACTATCACTGCACCACCAGTATCGGCATCTGCCTGTTTCCTAATAACGAGGCGACAGTCGAGGAGTTGCTGCACAACGCCGACCTGGCGATGTATCAGTCCAAAAGCGCCGGCCGCAACACCCTGCGTTTTTTCGACCCGGCGATGCAGTTGATGCAGGACCAGCGCAACGCGCTGTTCCACGAACTGCGCGAGGCCGGCTCGCGCGGAGAGCTGCAACTCTACTACCAGCCGCAGGTAACGCAGCAAGAGGGGGGCAGCCACATCACCGGCGCCGAGGCGCTGTTGCGCTGGAACCACCCCCGGCGCGGCATCCTGCTGCCCGAGGCATTTATGCCGCTTGCCGAGGAGAGCGGCCTGAGCCTCGACATTGGCCGCTGGGTGGTGGCGAGCGCCTGCGCCCGGCTCAAGGCGTGGGCAGCAGATGAAGTGACCCGTGGGCTGAGACTGGCCATCAATCTCAGTACGCGCCAATGCCAGACAAACCTCATCGAGGCGCTGCAGCAGGAGCTGGCGCAGAGCGGCATCGATCCGGGACGGCTGACCCTGGAGCTGAGCGAAAACCTGCTGCTCGACGCGCTCCCCACCACACTGGAGGCGATGCGCACCCTCCGGGCGCAGGGGATCCG
This sequence comes from Gammaproteobacteria bacterium, assembly GCA_026196575.1. Lineage (GTDB taxonomy): Bacteria > Pseudomonadota > Gammaproteobacteria > Thiohalomonadales > Thiohalomonadaceae > JAPHSX01. Next base: position 8,690 of record JAPHSX010000019.1, read on the forward strand.
TTTCGCACTGGACAATTTCGGCACCGGCTACTCCTCCATCTCCCAGCTGGCCCACCTGCCGCTGGACCAACTCAAGATCGACCGCGAATTGATTCACCACCTGCCCGAGGATCACAACAGCGCGCTAATCGTGCGAACCATCATCACCATCGGCAACAACTTCGGGCTGGAGCTCATCGCCGAGGGGGTGGAGAGAGAGGAGCAGCGCACCTTTTTGCGCGACCACGGCTGCCTTGCCTGTCAGGGAGAACTTACCGGCCCGCCACTGCCACTGGAAGAGTTCGAGCGGTTGTTGCGCCCTCAGGGGTAGCGGCCTGTTACACCTCGCGCCGGCCGTGAAAGGCGTGCGACAGGGTTCCCCCATCCACATACTCCAGCTCGCCACCCAGCGGCACGCCATGGGCGATACGCGTCACCTTCACCCCGCGCCGGTGCACCATGTCGCTGATGTAATGGGCAGTGGCCTCCCCCTCGACGGTGGGGTTGGTGGCCAGGATCACCTCGGCGATATTGCCCTCGTCGAGCAGCCGGGCCAGCCGATCCAGACCAATGTCGTCCGGGCCGATGCCGTCAAGCGGCGAGAGGTGGCCCATCAGCACGAAGTAGCGCCCCTGATAGCCGGTGGAGCTCTCCAGCGCCTCCACATCGGTGGGCGATTCGACGATGCAGAGGGTGGTGGCGTCACGCCGCTCACTACTACAGATGGGGCAGAGTTCACTCTCGCTGAGGGTGCGACAGCGGCGGCAGTGGCCGACCCGCTCCATCGCCTCGCTGAGGGCGGCGGCAAGATGGAGGGCGCCGCCGCGGTTACGCTCCAGCAGGTGGTAGGCCATGCGCTGCGCCGACTTGGGGCCTACGCCGGGCAGACAGCGCAACGCCTCGACGAGGCGATTAATTAATGGCGTAGACATTGAAAAAAGCATTCACCTGTGGGAGCGGCGTCCCGCCGCGATGAGATTGGTAAGCCCTGATTCGCGACGGGACGCCGCTCCCACACATCATTTCGCACAAATCAGAAGGGGAGCTTCATCCCGCCCGGCAGATTGAGGCCGGCGGTAACGCCCCCCATCTTCTCCTGCGAGCTCTTCTCCAGCTGGCGCACCGCATCATTGACGGCGGCAGCGATAAGGTCTTCCAGCATCTCCTTGTCGTCGCGCATCACAGTGTCATCGATGCTGACGCGCTTCAGGTCGTGGCGCCCGGTCATCACCACCGTCACCATCCCGCCACCGGCCTGACCGGTCACCTCCATGTTGGCCAACTCCTCCTGCACGCGCGCCATATCGGCCTGCATCTTCTGCGCCTGCTTCATCAAATTGCCCAATCCGCCCTTCATGCTCCTAACCTCCTCTATCTGTGAATGAGATCGCCACCGTGTCGACCTCGTCTATCTGCCTACCCCTGCCCGAGCGGTCTCACCGAACCGGGCTGAATGGTGCCATCAAAATGTTCAAGGAGCGACTGCAGAACGGTGTCGCCCGCAATCGCCTCCTCCGCCGTCGCCTGCCCCGACGCCTGCTGCTCCTTGCGCAGTTGCACCGGGGTGGCGGCCGCACTCGCGCCGCTACCGACCACCAGCCGCACCTCGCCACCAAGATAGTGCCCCAGTGCCTGGCGCAGCCCCTCCTCATACTTGGGGTTGCGCATATTCTCAAAGGCGGGGTCGAGCTCCAGGGCAAGCTTGCCCCCGGCAAAACTGGCCAGTGCGCAGTGCTCCGCCATCTGGCGGGTCATCCCGGTGAGCGGCAGCCTGGCGACCAGCGAGGCCCAGCCGGCGGCATCACCCGGGGCGGGCATCTGACCCGCCACCACGGGCTCGGTGGCCATTTGCGGGGCGGGGGGTTCGCCGATCCGCGCCGTGCCGGGGGGTGGCGTGGCCGCGGGTGACCTGGTGGCGCCGGTGCCCGGCGCCGCCCTCCTCTGCGTCTCCGCCCCTGGCGTCACGGCAACGGGGGCACCCTCCTTTTTTCCCGTAACCGCGCCGGCGGGGCTGGTCGGACAAAAGGCGAGCATGCGTAACAACACCATCTCGAAGCCGCTGCGCGGTTCGGGTGCCAGCGGCAGGTCGCGCCGCCCGAGGATGCCGATCTGGTAGTAGAGCTGCACCGCCTCGGGGCTGAGCTGGGTGGCTAGTGCCCGCACCACCTCGCCGTCACCCAGGCTCTCGTCCAGCGCAGCCGGGATCTGCTGCACCAGGGCAATGCGGTGCAGCAGGCTGTTGAGCTCCGCCAGCACCCCGGCAAAATCGGGCGACTGCTCGGCCAGCGACTCGATGCGCGCCAGCAGCGCCGCGCCCTCGCCACCAGCCAGCGCCTGCAGCAGCGCCGCCACGCGGTCGCGATCGATGGTGCCGAGCATCTCCCGCACCTCGGCCGTCTCCACACGGCCGCCGCCGTAGGCGATCGCCTGATCGAGCAGGCTCAGTGCATCGCGCATCGAGCCGTCGGCGGCACGGGCGATCTCGTTGAGCGCCGCCGGTTCCGCTGCCACCCCCTCCCTGCCGAGGATGGCGCCCAGATGGTCGCGAATAAGATCCAGCGGCAACCGTTTGAGATTGAACTGCAGACAGCGCGAGAGGATGGTCACCGGCAGTTTCTGCGGGTCGGTAGTGGCGAGCAGGAATTTCACATGCGGCGGCGGCTCTTCCAGTGTCTTCAACAGGGCGTTGAAGCTGTGGTTGGAGAGCATGTGCACCTCGTCGATGAGGTAGACCTTGTAGCGGCCGCGGCTGGGGGCGTACTGCACGTTGTCGAGCAGGTCGCGGGTATCCTCCACCTTGGTGCGCGAGGCGGCATCCACCTCGATGAGGTCGACAAAGCGCCCCTCGTCGATCTCGCGGCAGGCGGAGCAAACCCCGCACGGGGTGGAGCCCATCCCCTGCTCGCAGTTGAGCGACTTGGCGAGGATGCGCGCCACCGTGGTCTTGCCCACGCCGCGGGTGCCGGTAAAGAGAAAGGCGTGGTGCAGACGGTCGTTGTCCAGCGCATTGATCAGGGCGCGCAGCACATGCTCCTGTCCCACCATTTCGGTGAAGTTGCGGGGACGCCACTTACGGGCCAGCACCTGATAGCTCATGCCTTCGCGCTCCGGAGGATTCGTAAAGGCGGCAGTATAACGCAGAGGGAAAAGAGATGGGGAATAGAAAAAGTGGCGACCCGCACCAGCCGCACCCCGGCGCCCGAGTCTACCGCTGCGGCTGCTCCCTTCCGGGCCTGACCGGGTTCACGGTGTATCGTCGCGAGGGGACCGATGCGGGCCGCCGCCGCGGATTATAGAGGAGTGGCCGCACCATTACCATGGCCGCTGTGGCGCGGCCTGCGCGACACCCTCAAGCGGGCCGCGATTGCGGCAGCTTCTGCAACATCGCCTTAATCTCAATGCCGTCAAGGGTAGTAAAGGGGGTGAAGGCGCCCTCCTTGAAGATGTTGCGAAACCTCACCACCACCTGATTCCCCTCCACCTTGCGCACCGCCCCTTCCAGCCGATAGCGGCGATCCAGCTCGCTCATCTCGACACTCACGCCGACGGGTTTGCCCTCCAGCAGAACGGCTGAGGCCGCCGGGTCATCAATGAGAAAACGTCCCGCATCCTCAACAAAATCGACCAGCAGCGCATCGAATACCCGTTCCCCCTTGAGCGCCCTGACGGTGGCCGGAACCGCGGTCAGCAGGCGCTGGTACTTACGCCGCTCACTCACCTTGAAGCTATCGGCGTCAAAGTCCAACACCGCCACCTCATGATTGACGAACAGCCCCTGCCTGAGCCGCATATAGCCGGTGACCAGCCCATCAATGGTATAGCTGCTATGCCCGCCACCGGCCGACATGGCAGTGATCGTATTGCCGCGCTTGAACAGCCCCACCCGGCTCAACTCCTCCTTGCGCTGATAGGACATCTTGCGATCATCACTGTTCTCCAGCGGCAGCAACAGGGCAAAGGTCTCGACGCGCGAAATGCTCGCGACATCATCGCGGCTATGAAAGAGCATCGTCCGGCTCGCCTCATCCCAACTGAGATCCTCGTTGGCATAGATCACCCGCTGGTTGACCAGCATGCCAACCACGATCGACTTGACCTCCAGCTCCCGGATATACTCCGGGCGCAACAGGATCTGCTCGCCGATGGCAAAGTGGCTACTCAGATCATGCAGCAACTCCGCATCAAAGCCGCCATCCCCGCCAGCACCGCCCCGCGCGGCCTCTTTCACCGGCTTTTTCTTGCGAAAGAACATTGCCTCTCCCTTATTTCGACCGTCCTACAGCCCGCCCACGCCCCGGTTCAATGTAGCGCGCCACCCACACAAATGGTAGCAAATGATCGCCATCGAAACGGCCTACCCCCGCCAACCCTCACGCGCTGGAGGTTACAACAAGCCGTATCGCCCGTGACAGCGCTGCACGAGCGCACGGTGTATGGAAAGAGCTTCGACAAGGGAGAAAACCGCTGAACCGGGAGCAAAACTAAAGTGTAACTTATTGAAATAAAGAGATTTTCAGATAATTGGCGGAGAAGAAGGGATTCGAACCCTTGATACGTTGCCGTATACACACTTTCCAGGCGTGCTCCTTCAGCCACTCGGACACTTCTCCAATACAGCTCCCTGCAAACCATCCTGGTCGAGAGAGCGCGCCAGAGTATACCAGAAGGTGTCGGGGCGCAACACCGCTACACACATCAGTTGTTGGCATCCCTGTAAATAATAAATTCCTTCGAGTGAGAAGCAGCCGCCTCTTCTTCATTCCCTGCGTGGGAATACACCATCCATCAAATCGCCTTGACGCAATGAACGGCCGAGCCGCTCCCACGGCTGGCCCAATCCGATAAAGCATATCCCGGATATTTCATGAATGCGCGCAAGGGTCTCTTCTGAATATTATAAAACATCATGTCTAGGCAGTCATCGACGGTGCCACTATAGTTGCGGGAGAAATCACAACAGAAGGTGCCCCATGATCGTCATCCTGCAACCCCACGTTAACCGCAGCAGCGAAGAGTTCGACCGGCTGATGGAGTACATCGCCAACAAGCCGGGGCTCTCCGTGCGGGTGCATGAGGAGCACGGCAGCCTGCAGGTGCTGACCGAGCTCTATCTGATTGGCGATACGGCAAGTCTCAGCGAGGAGGAGATCGCCACCCTGCCCGGCGTGGAGCGGGTGGTGCGCATCTCCCAGGAGTACCGCATCCTCGGCCGCCACAAGGATGAGCACCGCCCCACCGGCTTTGAGTACAACGGGGTGCATTTCGGTCAGGACAACCTCAACATCTTCGCAGGCCTGTGCGCGGTGAACACCCCCGAGGATGTAGAGACAATGATGCAGGCGCTACAAACCAACGGCCAGGTCTGCACCCGCATGGGGGCCTACAAGCCGCGCACCAGCCCCTACGCCTTTCAGGGCCATGGCAAGAACTGCCTGCCCTATGTCTTTGAGCTGGCGGGCAAATACGGCATCAAGGTGATCGCTATGGAGATCACCCATGAGTCGCACCTGGCCGAGATCAACGAGGCGCTGCACCAGAGCGGCAACCCCACCGGGGTGATGCTGCAGATCGGCACCCGCAACACCCAGAACTTCGAGCTGCTAAAGGCGGTAGGGCGCCAACATCACCACCCGGTGCTGCTCAAGCGCGGCTTCGGCATCACCCTTGAGGAGTCGCTCAACGCCGCCGAATATCTCGCCAGCGAGGGCAACAGCAAGGTGGTGTTCGGCCTGCGCGGAATGAAGACCAACATGGCCGATCCGCACCGCAACTTTGTCGACTTCGCCCATGTGCCGGTGGTCAAACGACTCACCCGCATGCCGGTCTGCATCGACCCCTCGCATTCGGTAGGCAACCGCGATGTGGCCCCCGATGGCCTGCTCGACGTCATGCACGTCACCGCTCAAGGGGTGATCGCTGGGGCCAACATGATCCTGGTCGACTTTCACCCCCACCCGGCGCGCGCCCTGGTCGATGGTCCGCAGGCACTGACCCTGCCCGAACTGCCCTTTTTCATCGAGGATGTGACCATTGCCCGCGAGGCCTACGAAAAGCGCATCGCCCGCAGCCGTATCTTTCAGCGGCTCCATTAATGAAGCCAACGTGTGATGTCACCAGCAGGCACAGACATGACAACAACATGACAGAAACATGACACATGCGAACCTGCGTCATTGAAGCGGCAGCTTATGTCAGGAAGAAACCTCTAACCCTCTGATTTTTTTAGCAGAATATATTGGCATGCCATTTGCTAAATACAGGTGACAGGTTTTGGAGGCTGGATACGCCTTCAAGCTTCTCCCTCCACACTGTGGTGTTTTTACGCGTCCATCCCCGGACGCGTTTTTTTTCCTCCTTCAAACCCACTCACCCCACCTCTCTCTTTGCAACCAACCTCCACTCAACCGTAATAATCCGGCTCGTTTCCCGGTTTCCACTTGATATTACAGCCGAGGCTGGCCTTCTGCCCTTCGGGTACCGGCAGGTTGGCGAGTAGGGCCTTGATGGCATCCTCCAGATCGGCGCCGGTAACCGGGGCATCATTGCCGGGACGGGAGTCATCGAACTGGCCGCGATAGGCGAGTTTGTGGTCGGCATCGAAAAGGTAGAAGTCGGGGGTACAGGCGGCACGGTAGGCCTTGGCGATCTGCTGGCTTTCATCGTAGAGGTAGGGGAAGTGGATGCCGTACTGCTCAATGAAGGTGGGCATCTGGTCCACGCCATCCTCCGCCTTGTACGCCACATCGTTGCTGCTGATGGCGACAAAGGCGACATCCCGCGGCAGGTAGCGGTCGGCCAGCTCCCCTACCCTGGCGGCGATATGTTTAACGAAGGGGCAGTGGTTACACCAGAAGATCACCACCAGCGGTCGACCGGCGAAATCCGTCAACGAGACGGTGCGTCCGGTGGACGGTTCCGGCAGGGTAAAGCCGGGGGCAGCGGTACCCAGCGGGAGCATGGTGGAGGGGGTTCTTGCCATGGCCTTCTCCTTCTCTTTGGTTGTGCGGATAACCTATTGTAGAACACTGTGGCGCAACCGCCCCGCAACACTGTGTCGCTACCACTCCAGCCCCTGCAGATATTCCCTGAAGCTCTCCTTTAATTCCGGATGTTTGATCGCATACTCGACCGTTGCCTTCAGGTACCCCAACTTGCTGCCGCAGTCATACCGCTTACCCTCAAACCGATAGGCCAGAACCCGCTCCTCTTGCAGCAAGTCGGCGATCGCATCCGTTAACTGGATCTCCCCGCCAGCCCCCGACTGGGTTCTCTCCAGCAGCTCAAAGATACGCGGCGTCAGCAGATAACGGCCCACCACCGCCAGGTTGGACGGCGCTTGCACCGGCTTCGGCTTCTCGATGATATTGACGACGGTGGCCAGGCGTCCATTCTCCTCGGCGATACTGACAATGCCGTACTTGTCGGTCTGCGATTTTGGCACCTCTTCAACCCCCAGCACACTGCACTGCTGCTGCGCAAACTGCTCCACCATCTGCGCGACAACACCGCCATTGGCGCCATCGATCATGTCATCGGCCAACAACACCGCAAAGGGTTCATTGCCCACCACCCGTCGGGCACACAACACCGCATGCCCCAGACCCAGTGCCTCAGGCTGGCGGATATAGACACAGGAGACCCCTTTGGGTACCACGCCACGTACCAGGTCCAGGAGCTCATACTTTCCCTTCTTCTCCAGCTCACTTTCCAGCTCGTAGTTTTTGTCGAAATGGTCCTCAATCGCCCGTTTGGCGCTGCTGGTAACAAAGATCATCTCCTCGATGCCGGCGGCCACCGCCTCCTCGACCGCATACTGGATCAGCGGCTTGTCCACCACCGGCAGCATCTCCTTGGGATTGGCCTTGGTGGCCGGTAAAAAACGGGTGCCCAGACCGGCCACCGGAAATACGGCTTTACGAATATGACTCATAGCTAACTCATCCTTGCGACAATTAATCCGGATGTTTCACAAATCAAACATCCGGGTTAACAAAACGGTATTAATGCGGGAGAATACAAGGGTTGTCACACCCATCATCAACCGGATCGTACCCACATCATGTCTAATACACCAGCTACCGTGCGCATCAATGAACTCATGGAGATCAGTGGTGTGAAGTTCGGCACCAGCGGCGCACGCGGCCTGGTAAGCGACATGAACGACCGCATCTGCTACGCCTACACGGCAGCCTTTCTGCAGTATCTGAAGAAGATAGGGGAGTTGGCCTCGGGGCAAACCGTCGGTCTCGCCCACGACTTTCGCCCCAGCAGCCCCGCCATCATGCGTGCCTGCTGCCAGGCTATCGTCGACGACGGATACACCCCGTTAAATGGCGGCTGTGTGCCCACCCCGGCCATCGCCCACTACGGCATGCGGCACAATATCCCCACCCTGATGGTAACCGGCAGCCATATCCCCGACGATCGAAACGGCATCAAGTTCTACCGCCCTGGCGGCGAAATTCTCAAGGCCGATGAGCAGTCCATCAGGGAGCAGAGCATCAACCTCTCCCCTGAGCGGTTTGATCTTCAGGGCAGTCTGTTACACCCAACCCCTGTCCCGGCGATCGACGACACCGTTCATCGGGAGTATGTCAAACGCTTTACCGATTTTTTTCCACCCCATGCGCTGCGGGGAATGACGGTGGCCGTCTATCAACACTCATCGGTAGCCAGCCGGAGCTTGCTGGAGGTGATTGCCGCACTCGGCGCCACCGCAATACCGCTTGGTCACTCCGCCAGCTTCATCCCGGTGGATACCGAGGCGGTGCGTCAGGAGGATATCGCCCTGGCCGCACAGTGGGCCGGCGAATTCCTGTATGATGCGATTGTCTCCACCGACGGTGATGGTGACCGCCCGCTCATCGGCGATGAGCACGGCAACTGGCTGCGCGGTGACATCGTAGGCATTCTCTGTGCGCGTTATCTCTCAGCCGATGTCGTGGTAACGCCGATCAGCAGCAATACGGCGGTGGAGAAATCAGAGCTGTTTACACAGGTGATCAGAACCCGCATTGGTTCACCCTATGTCATCAATGCCATGCAGCGGGCCGCCGATCAAGAGCCACATACGATAGTGGGCTACGAAGCCAACGGCGGCTTTCTTACCCAGAGCAACGCCACACTCCTTGGGAAAACACTCTCTCCCCTGCCCACCCGAGATGCCCTGCTCCCCATCCTCGCGATCCTGCATCTAACCACCTTAAAACAGTGCAAGGTGTCATCGCTGGTCAACGAGCTCCCCGCCCGCTTCAGCCACAGTGATCGCATCAAGGGGGTACCGACAGGACTCAGCCTTAAAAGGCTTGCAACGCTAGCGCAAAGTAACGCCCGTGAGTTTATCGCTCAACTTGCCGAACAGTATCACGGAGAGATTGGCACTATGCAGAACCTCGACACCACAGACGGGCTGCGGGTAACACTCAGCAGCGGCAACATCTTCCACCTGCGTCCCTCCGGTAATGCACCGGAGCTGCGCTGCTACACCGAAGCCGACAGCGAAGAGACTGCACAACAACTCAACCAGGCCTGCATCGAAGTGATGCGTGGCTGGCAATAGCCCCACCTTACACCCCAGCCCACTCGCCCGCACTGCACTCCCACTGCCAGGCATGTCCAACGATGGTATCCAGCTCGGCAAACCGAGGGCGCCAACCCAGTGCCTCCCTGGCAAGACGGCTATCCGCCACCAGTACCGCCGGATCACCGTCACGGCGCACATCATCCACCACCTTGATGTCACACCCCGTCACCCGTGAGGCCGAATCAATCACCTCCTGTACGGAAAAACCGTTGCCGTTGCCCAAGTTGTAGCGTGCACTCTTCTGCGTGGAGCGCAGCGTTTCAATGGCTAGCAAGTGGGCCTCACAGAGATCCATCACGTGAACATAATCACGAATACAGGTGCCATCGGGAGTCGCATAGTCACGGCCGAAGACCTTGATGCCATCACGCCGGCCACTGGCTGCCTGCAAGATCAGGGGAATGAGGTGCGTTTCCGGCAGATGGCGCTCACCCAGCTCACCGTCTGGATCAGCCCCGGCTGCATTAAAATAACGCAAACATACCGACTTCAGTCCATAGGCCCTCTCATAGTCCTCCAGCATCTGCTCCACAAACCACTTGCTGCGCCCATAGGGGTTAATAGGCCGTGCAGGATGCGCCTCATTGATTGGCGTGTATTCCGGCTCGCCGAAGAGCGCCGCCGTCGAAGAGAAGATAAAATGGTTCACCCCGCACCCGACAATGGCATCAAGCAGGTTCTGGGTATTGGTGACATTGTTCGTGTAGTATTTGGCCGGCTCCGCCACTGACTCCCCCACCTGAATGAATGAGGCAAAGTGCATCACCGCATCAAAGGCCCCTCCCTTGAGCACACGCTCCAGCGCAGCTCTGTCCGCCAGATCCGCCTCAATAAACTCCCCGTAGCGCACCGCATCACGATAGCCCTGGCAAAGATTATCCAGCGTCACCACCCGATGCCCGGCAACCGCCAGCAACTTCACCATATGCGAGCCGATATACCCGGCGCCCCCAACAACGAGAATATTCATCACCACTCCTGAGTCTGTTGCGTCGATCTCCGGCCGATACCACGCACGCCGCCAAAACGCGCCCTATGGTACCGGAACGGCAATAAAGGGGCACGGTCTCAAGGCTGACGGCATGGTATCCCGGCAGCGCCACGCCCCGAGATCGCAAAAGGGTATCGTTCCCACGCTCCCGCGTGGGAACGCAAGTCCAGACGCTGCTGCGTCTAGCCCGGCTGAAAGTGGCCCCGGTGAGCTTGCCGGCGCAGAAGCGATAAGTGGGTGGGAGCGCGACCCGCCACCCCTATCCACCGCAACCCGTCAGTGCTAGAATAACCACCGTCAAATAAATGGATATTTCGCTAAAAATCAACGGGTTATGGAGAAATGAAGATCCGCATCACCGACTCCTCCTTCGTCTGGCTGCACCGGGCGCTCGACATTGCCGTCCCCTTTGGTCTGCTCTATCTAATCGCCGTGGGATACGGTATCCCCTGGCAGGATCGTTACAGCATCATGGGACTCATTGGTGGTCTCTCGTTTACCTTTTTCAACCAGGCCACCGGCGTCTATACCGGATGGCGGGGACGCTCCCTCTTTGCCGGCTTCAGAAAAGTGCTTCAGGCCTGGGGAATAACCTGGATGTTCCTCATTATTCTCGCCTTCATGCTCAAGGATGTTGCCAACTTCTCCCGCCTCACCGTCACCCTCTGGGCCCTGATCACCCCTATCGCCCTGTTTACCTACCGTTTTCTTATTCGCCTCATCCTGGCAAGGCTCCGTGCACAAGAGTGGAACCGGCGCAACATCGCCATTATCGGTGCCGGCCACCTTGGTCAACGCCTTGCGGAGACACTCAATCAATCCAAAATGTTCGGCTACAACCCCGTCGCCTTCTACGATGATGCGCCAAACACAGCGGGTAGATCAGTAGCGGGCATTCCAGTCGTTGGCACCATCGACGACCTGCTTAAGGGCGCGCCCCTCGATGGGCTGTACGATGAAATCTACATCTCCCTGCCAATGCGGGCCGAAGAGCGCATCAAAAGCATTCTCAACGCCCTCGCCGACTCCTCTATAACGGTAAAATTTATCCCCGATTTTTTCAGCTTTGACCTGCTGCATTCACAGCTCACCGACATCGGAGGCATCCCTGTCGTCAGCGTCTATGACAGCCCGCTCAACAGCATGAGTAATGCAATCCAAAAACGCATGGAAGACATCATTCTGTCCACGTTAATTCTGTTACTAATTTCTCCTCTATTCATGGTTCTCTCCCTGGGTGTAAAACTCTCTTCCCCGGGTCCCGTCTTCTATAGACAGGCGCGCATCGGCTGGAACGGCAAGAACTTCAACATGCTTAAGTTCCGCTCCATGCCGATAGATGCAGAAAAAGAAGGGGTACAGTGGGGCGGATCGAAAAACAAAACCACTTCAAAGTTTGGCGCTTTCATCAGGAAGACAAGTCTAGATGAACTACCGCAGTTTTTTAATGTTCTAAAGGGTGATATGTCGATTGTCGGGCCACGGCCTGAACGGGATATCTTCGTAGAAGAGTTCAGAAAAAAGATCCCCCGTTACATGCAAAAACATATGGTGAAAGCCGGCATCACTGGCTGGGCGCAGATCCACGGCTGGCGTGGTGATACCTCTTTGGAGAAAAGAATTGAATTCGACCTTTACTACATCGACAACTGGTCACTGTGGTTAGACTTCAGAATCATCATTCTGACCTTCATCAAGGGATTCATTAATAAAAACGCCTACTGAAGAGTAGCGCAGGCGTTTCAGCCACTACCACTGACGTATAACCTCACCTCGCTCAAACTGCCATGGCGGTAATGGTTGGCCACGCACGCAGATGAGCGGATTAGACAGCTTGGTTAGGACAAGAGAACAAAACAGAAGGAAAAACACGAGGATAAGCAACATATATGGCGGAGAGGGTGTCCGTTGATTTAGCTTCCAAAGGCGTCCATTAACGCACAAATTTTACAATACATTCAATTAGTTATAGTCTACCACCATCCAGTAAGCGGCAACGGAATCCCTGATTTGTGGGGGACCGATTGGGGGACTACCTCCCTGCCCTATATATATTAAAAGGATAGTGGTATGGCCATTCATAAACTCTCCCCACGCAAGGTTGAAACCGCTGGCCCTGGCAAATATGAGGACGGCGGTGGACTTCGACTTGTAGTGTCAAAAACCGGTGCAAAAAAGTGGGTATTGCGGTTCACGTTCCACAGAGATAACGGTACTAAAAAGCGAAGGGAGATGGGCTTGGGTAGCTACCCTGATGTTGGGCTAGCTGAGGCAAGGGAGATGGCCTCCGAATACCGCAAAGATATTAAGAATGGGGTAGACCCAATCGAGGCTCGAAAGGTTGTCCCAGAAGAGGTCCCCTCCTTTGCCACCTGTGCCGCTCGGTACATTAGAGCGCACCGCCATGGTTGGAAGAGCGGCAAACACGCTAGGCAGTGGGTAAGGACATTAAAAACCTACGCCCGTACTGAGATTGGCGCTAAAAAAGTGGATGCCATTACCACTGAGGACATACTGAAAATTCTCACCCCCATATGGAACAGCAAGACCGAGACCGCTAAACGACTTCAAGGGCGCATTGAAATAGTCCTCGACTATGCGGCTGCCCACAAATACCGCGATCCACTCAACCCAGCACGCTGGCGTGGTCACCTCGACAAGCTGCTACCCAAACCCTCACGAGTGAAGAAGGCGAGCCACCACCCTGCAATGCCTTACATGGAGGTCCCCAGCTTTATGGCTGAACTGTCAGGAAATGACAGCATTTCGGCAAAGGCCCTTCGTTTTCTGATCCTGACAGCAACCCGTACCAGTGAAGCGTTAGAAGCGAAGTGGGAAGAGATCGACCTAGACGCTGCGGTATGGACTATCCCAGCAGAACGGATGAAAGCAAAGAAGGAGCATCGTGTGCCTCTATCCAGTGCTGCAATCACTATTTTGAAGGAGCTAGACCGTGAAGAGGATAATCCCTACTTGTTCCCTGGCGCCCGAAATGGCCGCCCCCTCTCCAACATGGCACTACTTCAACTAATGAGGGGTATGGGATATGGAGTAAAAGGTGATCGGGGCAGCTACGTCCCCCACGGCTTCCGCTCAAGTTTCCGTGACTGGTCTGGGGAGGTGTCGAATTTCCCGCGTGACGTAGCAGAGATGGCCTTGGCCCATGTTATCGAAAACAAGGTGGAGGCCGCATACAGGCGTGGTGACCTATTCGCCAAACGATACAAGATGATGCAGGCGTGGTCAGACTACCTCGTAAGTACAGAAGCTGGCACTGTGATGGCACTCAAGCAAGAAAGGGCATGAGACGACAGATGCCGATGCTGACTCAACTATTTTTCTTGGCGATCAACCCACACAAATTTTTCATTTGATAAGGTTGATTCACCATCCCACCGATACGCTACCAGTTTGCCGCCCGGTTTTGCGACGCTGTAATCAAGGCAGGCGATATTTCCGGCCAAGCCCTGGGGCTGGCCTTCCAACCAGTAGTGGCCCATGAAGACTGGCGGCTCATGATGTGAGTAGTTAAGCAAGTGATCACCGTCAACTTCATCATCTGGAATATGTGTTGACGCAGATTCAGGCCCAAAAAAAGCCTGGCGATATGTTGTCGCAGCCCCATCCCACCAGCGGATGCGGATATGGTGCCTCTCATTCCCATCCTTGTCCTGAAAACTGTTCCCTGGTGACAGAGGAATTTCCTTGCCTTTCAGAAGGGTTTCTACAGCCTCGAACTCCCATGTCTCCGGTCTCGAAGCTGCATCCAGCAGTGCATCAGATAATAGAATACTGCCGTAATGTTGTTTGATTCGGTTGATCCAGCTCTCATCCCAGCAAGCATGGATAAGGCGGAAACCGTCTAAATCCAACCATAGTGGCAAGGTTTTAAACCACGCAATGACATCAGCATACTCACTGAGGTCTGGCTCATAGGCATTGAGAAACATCTCGTGTTGCCGATAATTCTTTTCAGAGTGTTCGCGTAAATAACCTCTGCCGTCACCCCTCTGGGAATAGTAGGCAATAGCATTAAATTCATGGTTTCCCATAACGGAGACAGCAGCCCCAGACTTTATCATGGGCCGGACAATATTGATGACCCCCCGCTGATCCGGCCCACGATCAATGAAGTCTCCTAAAAACGCGACTAAACGTGATGGATGACGATAGACACCATCAACCTTGGCGTAGCCCAGAGTCTCAAGCAGGCGCACCAAACTACCGGAACACCCGTGGATATCGCCAATAATGTCGTAACTCATCACCGCCAGCCTGCTATCCACGCGGGGCTTTCTTAGCGCGGGTGAATTGTGTGTGATTCACAAGCCCTAAAAAGGTCTCGACCTGACCGGCAGCCCGCATGACCTGATAGAAATCCATCCCCGCCATTTCTTCATGCTCACCTCTTTTGGGCTTTACAAAATTGGAGAGATAGCTTTGCGACTTTGGTTCAATACCTTGTCGGTGGCAAACGATATAAGCTACAGACTCCGCTTCAATCTCTCTCTGTGTATGCGATACACCCTTTCGGTCGGGGATATTAAGATCCTTGTCTCGACCGCAATGACCAAGGCATAGATGGCCAAGTTCATGTGCAAGCGTAACAAACTGGGTGACAGGGGAATGATTCTGATTGATGCTTAGCAAATACCTCCGCTTGGCTTTACGGTCTTTCTTGGGGAAATCATCTACATAACCAGCCTTGGCATCTCCGCCATCAAACGCCGCCCACTCAATACCCCTCTTCCACAGCTTTTTGGCAAATTCATACATACGCTGTTTACTCATCTCACCTCTAGCCGGAAACATCTGTGCAGATTCGGGTAGTGGCTCACCCTCTGTATCTTGCACATCATAAACAAGTGCAACAGGTCCAAATGGCCACAGAATCAGCAAAGGGCGCGCGTCTCTTTTGGGATAGCGGTTAAATCGTTCTTGCCAGTCTCGCGCTGATGCAGCATAGGTCAGGCCTGGCTTCTGAATATGCAGGAGCATGGCATTGAAGGGGGCAAAATTACGCAGTTTCACGGTGAATTTCAGCATCTCGCGATAGTCTTTACTTCTGGTATAGAGCCGAGACTCCTCCAGCAGACCATCAAGCAGGCTTCGTGCCTGTTCCTCATCAACTGACGCTTCGGAAGCCTGCTTAGCCTGAGGCTTCTCATCCTGCCCATCAAACAAGTCATCCATCATCACTGTTATTCCTTAACGCCGTCCAAGACCTCTATTCGATCAATTCCCTACTATCGCCATGTTTGATAATGTCGTATACCAAGCTAAAGAACGCCGCCATGTGCTGACCATCTTTTAGGAGTGTACGCGCTAGGTCGTTATGTGACTTCATAGCGCTCACGGTGGCCTGCCTGACCACATCCGGCAGGTCGCCTTGCAGGGCCTGAGCCTTGGTGTTCTTCTCCACCTGTTCGACCACTCGTGAGTTGTCCCTGGCGATATTGACTACCTGGGTGGTGAAGTGTCGCTGTCCCATGTCGTTGGCCACATCACCAAATAGGTCGTTCATGCGGGCGATGATCTGGTGCAGGAATTCCTTCTCTCTGTCACTTGCCTCGGCCTCATTCGGGCCGATGGGCTTGAGGGTATACTTCTCACCCTCCTCCTCTATATCCTTCTGCGGCTTGATGGCAGTCCACGCCAAGGTCAATCCGGTCAGGTCGATCTGCTCAGGGGATACCCCCTTCAACCGCTTGGAGAAGAGCTTGGCGAAGGCGGCGAAGTTCTCCAGCTCGGCGTCGGCCAGCTCGACCAACTGAGCGATGTAGTTGTAGACCCGCACGAAGCGGCCAAGGTCGCTCTTGAAGCGCAGCAGGGCCTCGCGCTGGGTGGAGAACTCACTGCGCTGCGCCTCTGCGTAGTTCTTGGCCTTCTCGTCATTCGCACTAATGGCCTTGTCGATGGCGTGGTCCCACTTCTCAATGGCATCGCCTAGGGCATTGAGCTTGCTATTAAAGACGTCGGTAGGGCGCTGGGTGGCGCTGTAGAGCTTTTTGTGAATATGCTCGGGGGTAGCATTTCCCAGCAATGCCTTGCCCCGCGCCTGTTTGAAGGCTTCAAGGTCTTCCGGCAGATAGATCCCCGCATCATCGAGAATGTTGCGCATGTCGTAGACCACATCAAGGTCCTGCACACTCTCCATCTCGGCCCCGTCGTCGTACATGCGGAAGGCGTCGAGGATGGTCTGTGGCTCGTTGGTGAAGTCGATGACGTAGGTCTCGTCCTTGCCGGGATAGGTACGGTTGAGGCGCGAGAGGGTTTGTACCGCCTCTACGCCGCTTACCTTCTTGTCTAGATACATCGCCACCAGCTTGGGCTGATTGAAGCCGGTCTGGAACTTGTTGGCGACGATCATCACCTGAAACTCGTGCTTCTCGAACTCGTTACGCAGGTCACCGCTGGCACCGGGGTTGAGGTTGTACTCGGCGTACTCCTTCTCCGGGTCGATACCCAGCGGCAGCTCCTCGTCCTCATCCCCTAATATGCTGCCCGGCACCTTGCCGGAGAAGGCCACCAGCGCCTTGAGGCCCTTACCCTGATAGTGCCTGTTGATGTACTGGTCGAAGGCGAGCTTGTATTTTACCGCCTGCGGCCTGCCGCTGGTGACTACCATCGCCTTGGCCTCGCCGTTCAGCAGCGGCGCGATGTTTTGCAGGAAGTGTTCGATGATGAACTCCACCTTCTGGCTGACGATGGTGGGGTGCAGTGACTTCCAGCGGGCCAAGGCGCGGCGGGCAAACTTCTTGTCCACCCGCTTGTCGTTGATTGCCTCATCCCCCAGCCGCAGCGCCTGCTGGTAGGGGGTATAGTTACGCAGCACATCTAGGATGAAGCCCTCCTCGATGGCCTGGCGCTGGGTATAGCGGTGGAAGGAGTCCGGCTTGTTCTCATCGGAAACCGGCTGTGTCGGGTCCTTGGGGCGACCGAACAGGGTCAGGGTACTGTGCTTGGGGGTGGCGGTGAAGGCGAAGTGGCTGACGTTGGCCGGGCGAACGCGGGACTTCTGCACCTCCAGCAGCACCTCCTCAAGTGTCATCTCCTCCATCTTCGCCTTGGTATCCAGCGACAGGGCCGCCCGCAGCCCCTGAGCGGTAGAGCCGGTCTGTGAGGTGTGGGCCTCGTCGATGATCACGGCGAAGCTGCGCTCCTTGAGCGACTGCTCGGTGATGATCGCCTCCATGGCATAGGGGAAGGTCTGGATGGTGACGACGATGATCGGCACCCCCTTCTGCAACGCCTCGGCCAAGCGCTTGCTCTTCGACTCCCCGCCCTTCTGGTTGGCGTCGATGGTCTCGATCAGGCCGAACTGGTGGTCGAGCTGCTTCACCGCATCCTGTAACTGGGCATCCAGCACGGTACGGTCGGTGACGATAATCACCGAGTTGAAGTAGGCCTTGCCGTCGGGATAACGCAGTTTCACCAAGTCATGGGCGGTCCAAGCGATGGTGCTGGTCTTACCGGAACCGGCGGAGTGTTCGCACAGGTACTGCTGCCCGGCCCCCTTCTCCTTGGCGTCGGAGATCATCTTGTTCACCGCCTCGAACTGGTGATAGCGGGGGAAGATCAGGGTCTCGTCAGTGTAGGGCATACCAAACTTGTCCACCTTCTCCTTGGTCTCCACATAGACAAAGCTGTGGAAGATGCGCAGCCACGCGTCGGGCTGGCAGATCTCCTCCCAGAAGTAGGCCACCGGGTACTCCCCATCGTCGCGGGCCTTGTTGCCCGCATGACCGTCGTTGCCCTTGTTGAAGGGGAGGAAGTAGGTTTTCTCGCCATTGAGGTGGGTGGTCATTTCAATCGCGCTGTCGCTCATGGCGAAGTGGACCACCGCCCCGCGCTTGAAGGTAAGCAACGGCTCGCGGCGCTTGGTCTTGGGGTCCTGCGGCAGTCGGTCTCTCTTGTACTGCCAGATCGCGTCATCGATGGCCTGGGTAAAGTCGGTCTTCAACTCCACCGTCGCCACGGGGATGCCGTTGATGAAGAAGCCGAGGTCGATAGCCCACTCCCGCGTGGGGTTGTACTTCAACTGACGCACCACCCGCAGGATGTTGTGCCGGTACTTCTCCACCTCTCGGCTGTTGCGCTCATCCTCCGGCGCGGACTGGCTCATCTCAATCTTGCCCACCCCGGCCACGGAGAGGCCCTCACGCAGCACCTTCATAGTGCCGCCGGACTTGGCCGACAGCGCCTTCTCCAGTCGGTCGAGAAGGGTATTCTCAGCGGAGGACCCGTTGTGCCGCTCCAGCTTCTCCCACGCATCCGGCTGCGCCGCCTTTACCCAAGCGACCACATCCTCAGGATAGAGCGCCCGTACCGGGTCGTAATGGCTATTGTGGCCCTCCACCCAGCCGTTCTCGACCAGCTGCTGGACGACGTAGCTTTCAAGGTGGGCTTCGTGATGTGCGGCCATGACAACTCCCTTTGTGGTTTTTTTAGGCTTGGTTTCTAACGTCGATGATGTGCAGGGATGCACGAATGCCGCGAGCACATGGATGAGCAGGAGCGGCCTTGCCGGTGATGGGTAAATTACGCATTTCTGACATCTATCTTCCCTGTCACGGCGGCGCTGATTAAGGCGGTGCGGTGTTCTTTGAGAAGCTCAACCGAAATACCTGTCTCACCCAAAATAGCATCGTACTTTCTCAAAGCAGCTTTCAGGTGTTCTACGATTCTTTGCTGTTCATCATGCGGTGGGATGGGGGCTGGGTAACTACCAATATCTGCGCAGGTAATCGCACCCTTGGTACTTCCAGCACCCGATGACTCATAACGGATTCGGTCATACTGTGAAGTCATCCAGAAGTGAATATACTCAACATCAACACCTGATTTATTTATTCTGATTGCGGCTAAATGCTGGTTGATTGTTGCCTCTATCATACAAATGGCTACGCGACCTCTCGTTTGCCCCTCGCCAGTGATCGCAATAAGTATGTCGCCTTCTGTTACTGGCTGAACACTAGTCTCTTTCAGAGCTTTCTCGGTGATAAACTGGTCTGCCTGAGTGATAACACCATCATTAATCTTCGAGCTGTTGAGCCAGCCGATACTGCCATCTTCCCAATACTCAGGATTATCCCTTGAAGGTGTAGCGCCGTTTGAGATGCTAGCGAGATATTTAATTTTTCCACTACCCCAATGCTCCGGCACCTCCCCAATCCACTCAACCCCTGAGTCTTTCATCTTCACATTGGGGTCGAGGCCCTTGGTGACGATGTGGCTGATGAGGGCCTGACGCTTCTCCTTGAGAAGATTGATGAAGTTCTGCTTTTCGGCAATCAGGTTGTCGATACGGGCGATTTCGCGGTCGAGGTAGTCGGCAATCCTCTGCTGTTCTGCCGTATCAGGAAAACAAAAGTAATTCGACAGGTATGAATCGGAGTCTATGTTCTGTATGCCTGTCGTCTGCTTGATGGACATAAAGTTGACTTTCCGATCATACAGATGACTAAACCCATAGGTTAAATACCGGCTATCAAAGCCACAACGAGGCGACATTTTCGCAACAAAATTCGAAGAAACAGCAGCATACTCATGCTCAAATAAGACAACGCAACCGACTAACGTCTTTTCTCCTCCTCCCGACTTCTCGATCAACAGGTCGCCACTCTTGAGTAATCGTTTCTCACTTTCCTTGGGCGTGATATAACGGTAAGTGAGTTTCTCATTAGAGACTTTCAACGCTGTCCTATCAAAGTCAGCTACCCGCAGTACGACAAGATCGTCTTGCCCGCTAGGTTCCTCTCCCCATATACCGTTAACACAGCCGGTTACACTTCTTTTTAAAGCATGAAGTCCCCAATGCGCGGGAATCTCGCCCAACCACTCAACTCCCGACTCCTTGTACTCAGGATAAGGCTGCACCCCACTCACTCCGCCACCTCCGCTAGCAGCGCCTGTATCCGCGCCTCCGAGACCTTGAGGTCGGCGTCGATCTCATGCAGCGGGCGTGGCGGCACATACTTGTAGAAGTAGCGGTTGAAGTTGATCTCGTAGCCGACGAGGCCGACCTCGCCGTCCTTGGGGTCGCGCACCGAGTAGTCGATGAAGGCGTCGGGGACGTGTGGCAGCACCTCCTGGGCGAAGTACTCCTCTACCTTGGTGCCGAAGGGGACGCTCTCGGTGTCGTTGAGGGAGGTGTCGGGGACGACCTGCCCCTTGTCATCCAGCACCGGCTCGGCCTCCTCATCGCGCTCCATAAAGACAGCGACAAAGGCGTTGGCCAAGGGCTTGCCGGTCTTGCCGAAGCCTGCCTGCTTGTTGTTGGCCGATACCACATCAAAGGCCCAGTGGTAGTCGTGGTCGCCGAGGCTGGCGCGGAAGAAGTCCACCCACGCGGCCTGCTGGGTCTCGTCCAGCTTCTGGAAGGCCTTGTTCTCGTAGAGGGCCTTGATGCGCTCCTTGGTGATGCTGAGCTTGGCCTTGAGGGGGCGCTTGATGGCCACCTTGCGGAAGGCGAAATCGGTGGTGTTGAAGATTTTGCAGTGTTTGCCGCGTCGGAAGCCTTCGTACAGGCGCACCACATCATCGATCTGGGTATGGGTGAGATAGCGGCGCTTGGTCCCCTCGGACTTGCGCATGGAGGTCCATGTGTCGGCCAGATTGATGAGCTGCACCTTGTCCTTGCGCCGCATCTCCTTGTGGTTGGAGAGGATCCAGACATAGGTGCCGATACCGGTGTTGAAGAACATATCGGTGGGCAGGGCGATGATCGCCTCGACCAAGTCCTGCTCCAGCAGCCAGCGGCGGATCTCGCTCTCGCCGGAACCGGCATCACCGGTAAAGAGGGGGGAGCCGGAGAGGACGATACCGACGCGCCCGCCCCCGTTCTCTGGGCGTTCCATCTTGCTCACCAAGGTCATCAGAAAGAGCATGGAGCCGTCGCTGACACGCGGCAGGCCGGGGCCGAAGCGCCCGGCGTAGCCCAGCTCCTGTTGCTCCTTCTCCACCGCCGCCTTGTCCTTCTCCCACTTGATGCCGAAGGGGGGGTTGGCGAGGCCGTAGTGGAATTTATGGTCGCGCAGCTGGTCGTTGGAGAGGGTGCTGCCCTGCTTGATGTTCTCCGACTTGAAGCCCTGGATCAGCATGGCGGTAAGGGCCATGGCGTGGGTGCGGGGGTCCAGCTCCTGGCCAAAGGGGACGATCTCGGCGGTGGAACCCATCTCCCGTATCACCCCGATGGCGTCGGTGATAAAGCCCAACAGGCCGCAGGCCGGGTCGTAGACGGTGCGGATGAGGCCCGACTCCTGAAACATCGCCTCATCGGGGGCCAGCACCAGCTTGGTGGCGAGGTGGACCACATCCTTGGGGGTCATGAACTCCCCCGCCTTCTCGTTGATGCTGGCGGCGAACTGGCGGATCAGCTCTTCGTAGGCGTTGGAGAGGTCACGGTCGGAGACCGCATCGGGGTGCAGGTCGATGGCGGCGAACTGGCTGGTCATGCGGTAGAGCAGCCGCGCCTTGCTCAACTCGTGGATGGTGTTGGCGAAGCCAAACTCCTCGAAGATCACCCGCACATTGGCGCTGAATTTGCTGATGTACTCCTCAAGGTTGGGGGCGGTCTTGGTGCCGCCCAGCGTCTCCAAGCTGTACTGGCTGGTGTTGTAGAACGGCAGGCCGGAGAAGGAGGGCAGGATCAGGTTCAGGTCAATGCCGGAGTCCTTCTCCTTCTCGTACTCGGCCAGCACCTTCGCCTTGGTCGGCTCCAGCACACACTCCAGACGGCGCAGCAGCAGCAGCGGGATGACGATGCGGGCAAAGTCGGTGTGCTTGAAGTCACCCCACAGGTCGTTGGCGATTTTCCAGATGAAGTTCGAAAGGTTGATGCTGTCGGTTGTTTTTGTTGTTTCCACTTAGGGTTCTCAATTTTCCGTATGCGAATCCCCTGTAATCTACCCTACAATCCCATATAATCCAATAAGTTACTTTTACATCTAATCGGTTACACCTATATGGCCATCAACCTCCAAGCCAAGCAGCTCGAACTCAGCCAGCTAATAGCGTGGCTCGCTGCTGTGATCTACCCGGATGATGAGCCAAGTGCTTCAAAAAAGCGGGTACGTCAGCGGATCCGTGAAGGCGCAAAGAAGCAAGAAATCACAATATCCCCTACAGATGGAAAGGAATATTTGGAAACTAAAAAGTTCTTCTACTGGGCCGTAACACAGTGGTCTGAGCTTATCGATGTTGAAGGCATCCCCAAAGAGCCTGTATCAGGCTCATGCACGATGACCCTCCCCTCCCTTAAATGTGAGGCGTTTGGGGTAAACATACCAAATGATATCAATGAGCTAAGAGAAGCCTATTGTAAGGCTGAATCTGAACGTCAGCGCTTGCAGCTTGAGAACGACAAACTCCGCAGCACCATCGCTGAGCTTGATGAAGAACTCCAGCAACGGCGTGAGAAGGCCGACAGAATCAGTCGGCAGAACTCAAAATCTGGAAAGAAGGGGGGCAGAGGCAACAGTTATTAGTGACAGAAAACCGTAAAGCGTCGCTTAACCCAATTCTGTCAGGATAATGAGGTACCCATGTTCAATAGCTTCTAGAGGAGGCGCAACATGGCTACTACCTTCCTTCGGCTTCCAGCCGTTAAGGCCCGAACGGGTCTCTCCCGCAGTTCACTCTACCTTCGCATATCCGAAGGAACATTCCCGAAGCCTATTTCTCTGGGTGCTAGGGCCGTTGGCTGGAACGAGTCAGACATCGAAATTTGGATGCAGCAGCGCATTGAGGAGACTCGCGCAAAGGAGGCAGGAAAATGATCCGCCGCCGATACTGCCCCAAAGCCAATTCTTGTGAAGCGCCCGTTTGCCCCATGGACCCTGACTGGAAGTACCAAACCCAAATGGCCGGTGATCAAGTCTGCTTCTACTTGTATGGCGGGAAGCAATTGGTCGATTTCAACCATGTCGATCTCGATACCCAAGCCAAACTCAAACATATGATCATCGAGTTTATTACCGAGATTAATGCCCAGTATGGGCATGACTATATCAGACAAAAACTGCGCGAAGCTGAACAGTCATCTCAGATCATGGGCCAGCATAGGCTGAGCTAGGTACCATAATGGCAGACAGGCTCATAAAGGCAAAAGGGCGAAGGACCAGTGGAGTCTTCGTCCCACTCCCAGCTGCTGTTTTGACTCACCCCAACTTTATCTCACTCAGCCATAAGGCAGTAAAACTCTTACTTGATATGCTCTCTCAACTACGGTTGAAAGAAGGAGGCACGAAGAATAACGGAGACATCTGTATTGCTTGGTCGATAATGTCAGAAGAAAGGGGCTGGAAATCAAAAGAAACTCTCAATAATGCCCGTAATGAGCTATTGCACTATGGCTTCATCCAAGTGACTCGGCAGGGAGGCCGCAAAATTTGCACTCTGTATGCCATCACTTGGTGGGCTATTGATGAGTGCAATGGCAAACTTGATGTGGCTGAAACGAAAGTTGCCTCTAACCTGTGGAAAGAGGTGAAGCCTCCCTACGGTGAGAGTTAGACAGAATTTAATTCTTTGACCCGATTATGAAGATTTATTGCCCCGATAGTCGGGTCAAAACTAATGATGACGTGAATGAAACAGGGGAGATTTGCATCATATGCCCCGATAGTCGGGTCAAATAGTCTGTATCTTTGACCCGATAATCGTACACCTTCTTAGATCTACCATGGGTATGTACTATCCGTAGTCGGAGAAACATCTCTGTACAGAGTTTCCAAATGATTTCGGTAAAAAGTTGGAGGTAAGCATGGGCGGCATAGGTAGCGGTCGGCAGTGGTACTCGGATGCAAAAGACACCACAGATGATTACCGTAGCATCGACGTGCGGCGCTTAAAACGCGAGGACCTGCTATCACCCAACCAATCATTCGGGTGGCGGTGGTCACGCTCTGGCGAGGTTGTCGCATCCATACGCGTTCGCACCGAGCCAGATCGGGTGATCCTCACCTACCGCTACCAAAGCGGTGGTGGTGACTGGAAGGAGGAGAACTACCCAGTCTACCTTGACTGGACCGACTGCCACCTCGGTGGGCAGCGCCCCTGGTTCCTGTGTCCAGCTCATGGCTGTGGTCGGCGTGTAGCAATCCTTTACGGTGGCAGCATCTTCGCCTGCCGTCACTGCCACCAGCTAGCCTACTCAAGCCAACGCGAAACCGATTACGACCGAGCGGCACGTCGAGCTGATCGGATTCGAGACAAACTGGGGTGGGAACCGGGCATCCTCAACGGCAATGGCTGGAAACCCAAGGGCATGCACTGGAACAGCTTCAAGCGACTGGCAGCCCAGCATGATGCTTTTGTACAGATGTCGCTCGCGGGGTTGGCTGATCGCCTACTTCTGATGGGTGAATCACCAGATGAGCTGTTTGCCGAGTACGGCATAAAAAACAACTGGGGGACTAATTGGGGGACTATAGCTAATTTATAATTACAACATACTGATTATAAAGGATGTTTTGCATAAATATGGCGGAGAGGGTGGGATTCGAACCCACGGAAGGTCGCCCTTCAACGGTTTTCAAGACCGTCGCTTTCGGCCGCTCAGCCACCTCTCCTGAAGGAAGGCGCAGGATAACGGAAACATAGTCTCTTTTCCAGCCTGATTTTGCACCCGTTATTGTGCTTGATCCTGGCCTTCATCCCGTTATCCTATGAACCCAACACGGTTTTCGTTGTCTCATTTGCCGATGACGCGTAACCTTCATCAACGAACAGTAATGCTAACCATGAGGAGCATGGAATGAACCAGAACACCGCCACAATCGTCCGCTCACCGCAAGCGGTTTTGACGACCAACAAGCTGATCCGCAACACCTACAGTCTGCTCTCCATGACGCTGATCTTCAGTGCCGTAATGGCGTTGGTCTCCACCATGATGCATGTCGGCCCCATGACCAGTCTGCTCTCCAGTGTTGGCGCCATTGCCATGTTGTGGCTGGTGCTGCCGCGCTTTGCCAACTCAGGGGCGGGGATCGGGGTGGTCTTTGCCATTACCGGTCTGCTCGGCTTTGGCCTTGGTCCGATGCTCAATAACTACCTTGCCCTGAGCAACGGTGCGCAGCTGGTAGCCACCGCCGCAGGCGGCACCGGGGTGATCTTCCTCGCCCTCTCCGGCTATGCCCTGACCAGTCGCAGGGATTTCAGCTTCATGGGCGGTTTCCTGATGACTGGCATCATCGTCGTGCTGGTGGCGATGATTGCCAACATCTTCCTTGCCATCCCGGCGCTCTCGCTGGCGATGTCGGCGGCGATTGTGATGCTGATGAGCGGCTTCATCCTCTATGACACCAGCCGCATGGTCAACGACCCCCACGCCAACTACCTGATGATGACGGTGTCGCTGTTCCTGAACATCCTCAATCTCTTCACCAGTCTGTTGCATCTGCTGGGTGCGTTCTCTGGCGATGATTGATTAGGTCGTAAGGAAACATGGCCACTCAAGAGCCCCGCTGACGCGGGGCTTTTTGTGTCAGGACAAGGGGGAACGAAAGATGGGTGAAGATATGTGGTTAAAGATCGGCTCGGCGCTGTTGCTTGGGGCGATGCTGGCAATGATCTGGCCACGCGCCCGCCTCATGATGCAGGAGGGGCGCAAGGGCAGCGGTACCGAGTGGAAGGCGGCCCTGATACCGCTGCTGCTGGTGATCGGTTTTGTGATCCTGTTGATACTGTCGCTGTAGCTACTCAGCACGAAAATTGGGGTGGCTGCAGTCGCGACTGCGCAACTGATACCTCTTTACCGCGCACTCATGCTCTTCGTAGCTGGCAGAAAAGTGGTGGCTGCCGTCGCCACGCGAGACAAAATAGAGGCTCTCCCCCCCGGCCGGGTGCAACACGGCATGCAGCGCCTCGCCACTGGGCATGGCAATGGGTGTGGGTGGCAACCCCTTGCGGGTATAGGTGTTGTAGGGGGTATCTTTTTTCAGGTCGTCGGCGCGAATATTGCCGTCATACTCCAACCCCATGCCGTAGATCACCGTGGGGTCGGTCTGCAGCCGCATCCCCTTGTGCAGGCGGCGGATGAAGACCCCGGCGATCTGCGCCCGCTCCCCGGGGAGACCGGTCTCCTTCTCCACGATGGAGGCGAGGATCAGCGCCTCGTAGGGGCTCTGCAGTGGCAGCCCTGCCTCACGCATGGGCCACTCCTGCTCCAGCCGCTGCGCCATCGCCCGGTAGGCGCGCTGCAGAAATTCAACATCGCTGAGGCCACGCGGAAAATGGTAGGTGTCGGGGAAGAAGCGCCCCTCCGGATGTTCGCCCTCATGTCCCAGGCGCGCCATGATCGCCTCCGCCGTCAGCCCCTTGAGCTGGTGGCGCAGGTAGGGGTTGCCGGCGATCTCCGTCATCATCTGGCGAAAACTCCACCCCTCCAACAGAGTGATCGCGTACTGGTACACCTTGCCGGCCACCATGTTTGCCAGAAGCTGTGAGGGAGTCATGCCTGCTGTGATCGGGTACTCTCCCGCCTGAATACTCCCCGTCTTGCCCCGCAGGCGTGTCATCCAGACAAAATAGCGCCCCTCCGCTATCAACCCCCGGCGCTGCAGATCGCGGGCAACGGCCGTGACCGAACTACCGGGGTTCACCTGCAGCACTACCGTGCCCCCGCCGGCCAGGTTCATGGGGATATCGACAAACTGCTGGTATGACATCAGCAGCCAGCCGGCGACAAAACTGCCCGCCAGCACCACTATCCCCACCAGTTTGAACAGCCGCTCCCTCACCCCGCGACCTCCAGTCTCATCTGCAGCATCGAGCGCAGGTTCCGCGTGACTTCACCGGGAGAGAAGTCACGACCGGCAAAATGGCCAACCGGCCAGATGCCGATGAGACTGTTGGTGAGAAAGATCTCATCCACCTGCGCCAGTGCCTGTGGCGTGATCTCGCCACTCGCCACACCAATCCCCATCTCCTTCGCCAGCGCCATTACCTGCCCGCGCATTACCCCATGCACGCCGCAACGGCTCAGGTCGGGGGTATAGAGCCGCTCCCCCTCTACCCAGAAGAGGTTGCTCATGGTTCCCTCCCTCACCCACCCCTCAAGGTCGCACATCACCCCCTCATGAATGGCCGGATCTTCCCATTCGGCACGGGCCATCACCTGCTCCAGACGGTTGAGGTGTTTGACCCCGGCCAGCCGCGGATTGCCGGTGAGTGGCATCTGGCAGAGGCGCAGACAGGCACCCTGAGAGAGGTCGGGATAGTCGGGCCAGGGGTAACGGAACAGCAGCCGCTGCGGTGTGACCGTTGGCGGCGGCCGGTAGCCACGCCCGCCACTGCCACGGGTGAGCAGCAGCTTGAGCACCGCACGCTCGGCATCACCGCACAGCGTGAGCGCCTCGGCATGGAGCTGTTGCGGATCGGGGGGTGGTAGCTGCAGCACGGCGCAACCGTGTTGCAGCCGCTCCATGTGATGTGACCAGAGCCGTGGGCGGCCATTGATAATGGCAACCGTCTCGAACAGCCCGTCACCGTAGTGCAGACCGCGGTCCGTGGCCGCCAGTTGCTCCGTCATTTCACCATTAATCATGATCACAAGTGCGCACCTCTACTGGCGGCCATTGTAACGAAGGAGGGAGGGAACTGCACAAGGGTAGGGAGAGATGAGGCCTCCCGGGCGAGGCTGTTTCCATCCGGGAGGTTGCCGATTCAGACCTTGGCGAGCACCAAGGTGGCGTTGGTACCACCAAAGCCGAAGGAGTTGGAGAGCGCGTAGTTGATCGCCATCTGCCGCGCGCTACCTGGCACATAGTCGAGATCGCACTCCGGATCCGGATTGAAGATATTGATGGTAGGCGGCGCCACCTGCTCGGCCACCGCCAGAGCGGTAAAGATCGCCTCGACACCGCCAGCGGCCCCCAACAGGTGACCGGTCATCGACTTGGTCGAACTCATCGCCAGCTTGTAGGCGTGGTCGCCGAAGGCACCCTTGGCCGCCTCCGTCTCGGCCTTGTCCCCGGCCGGGGTGGAGGTGCCGTGGGCATTGATATAGTTGATCTGCTCCGGGTTGATGCCTGCATTGCGCATGGCGTTGTTCATGCAGCGCATCGCCCCTTCGCCGCCCGGTGCCGGCAGGGTCATGTGGTAGGCGTCACCACTCATACCATAACCCACCACCTCGGCATACATCTTCGCCCCCCGCGCCTTGGCGTGTTCGTACTCCTCCAACACCACCACGCCGGCGCCGTCACTCAGGACGAAGCCGTCGCGATCCTTGTCCCAGGGACGGCTGGCGGTCTGCGGGTCGTCGTTGCGGGTAGAGAGGGCGCGGGCCGAGGCAAAGCCGCCGAGGCCGCAGGGCGAGGTCGCCATCTCCGCGCCGCCGGCCACCATCACGTCGGCATCGCCGTATTCAATCAGGCGTGCCGCATCACCAATGCTGTGGGTGCCAGTGGCGCAGGCGGTGACCAGGGCGATGTTCGGCCCCTTCAGGCCGTACATAATGGAGACGTGGCCGGAGATCATGTTGATGATGTTGCTGGGGACAAAGAAGGGGGAGATCTTGCGTGGGCCGCCACTGCTGTAGGCCTCGTGTCCCTTCTCGATGCCGGGCAGGCCACCGATCCCCGAGCCGACGGCGACACCGATACGCTCGGCGTTCGCCTCGGTTACCTCCAGCCCGGAGTCCTTGATCGCCTCCATCGAGGCGGCGATGCCGTAATGGATAAAGGGGTCCATCTTCTTGGCATCCTTCGCCGAGAGATAGGCGGTGACATCGAAGTTCTTGACCGAACCACCAAAGGTGGTAGAAAAACCGGTGGTGTCAAAGTGGGTAATGGGGGCGATACCGCTCTTGCCCGCCAGGATACTCTCCCACGACTCCTTGACACTCAACCCCACGGGCGAAACCATGCCCATACCAGTGATCACAACACGACGCTTAGACAAGAGACGGCCCTCTTTGAAAACTTTGTACCAGACAAACAAAAGGCCGCGCCCACCTCGTGGTTGCGGCCTGGAGTGATGTCAGCAATCAGCCCTGGTGGGCATTGACGTAGTCAATTGCCTGCTGCACCGTGGTGATATTTTCCGCATCCTCATCGGGGATCTCGGTCTCGAACTCCTCTTCCAGAGCCATGACCAGCTCTACGGTATCAAGAGAGTCAGCGCCCAGGTCATCAACGAAAGAGGAGGTGTTGCTAACCTCATCTTCCTTCACGCCCAACTGCTCAATTACAATCTTCTTGACGCGCTCTTCAATGCTACTCATGACGGATGTTTCCTCCCGGAGATATAGAAATAATTCGTTTTACTGCGCGGTATTGTAGAGAAAAGCGCCGCTAGATGCCATACATTGGCCCCATTCCGAAACCCCACCCCGAACACCTGATATCACATTGATTTACAAGGGGTTTCTCACCCCATATACATGCCGCCGTTGACGTTAATCGTCTCGCCGGTGATATAGGCCGCCTGCGCTGAGGCCAAAAAGGCGACCGCCGCGGCGATCTCCTCTGGCTGACCGAGACGGTTCAACGGGATCTGGTTGAGCAGCAACTGTTTGTGCTCATCGGCCAGCGCCTTGGTCATATCGGTGTCGATAAAGCCGGGGGCGACGGCATTGACGGTAATGCCGCGCGCCCCCACTTCGCGCGCCAGCGACTTGGTAAAACCGATCATCCCCGCCTTGGCAGCGGCGTAGTTGGTCTGCCCGGCGTTACCCATCAGCGCGACCACTGAGGCGATACTGATGATGCGTCCCTTGCGCGCCTTGGTCATCGGGCGCAGGCACGCCTTGGACATGCGAAAGACCGATTTGAGATTGGTCTCCATGATCGCATCCCACTCATCGTCCTTCATCCGTACCAGCAGGTTGTCGCGGGTAATACCGGCATTGTTCACCAGAATGGTCGGGGCGCCAAACGCCTCGCCCACCATCGTGAGCACCGTATCGATATTCTCCTGGCTGGTGACATCCAGGGCCACCCCCCTGCCGTTGATACCGTGCTCCTGGAGATAGGCGGTGATCGCCTCGGCCCCCGCCTCGGAGGTGGCGGTACCGATCACCGCGGCACCCTTCGCGCCCAGTGCCAGCGCAGTCGCCTTGCCGATGCCGCGGCTGGCACCGGTAACCAGTGCAATTTCATTGGCTAATGACATCAATCTCTCCTTTATGCCGGCAGTTCGGAGACTGCCTTTTCCAGCGTGGCAGCATCGAACACTGCCAGCGCATTCATTGACTTTTCGATCCGCTTGTTGAGCCCCACCAGTACCTTGCCGGGGCCGCACTCCACCAGGGTATCTACCCCCTGCCGCGCCATCATCTGCACCGACTCCACCCAGCGGACCGGGCTGTAGAGCTGGCGCACCAGCGCATCGCGAATCGCATCGGCATCCGTGGCGGCAGCCACATCGACATTATTGATGACGGGAATGGTGGGGCTGGAGATCGACAGGGTTGCCAACCGCAGGGCCAACTGCTCCGCCGCCGGTCGCATCAGCGCACAGTGCGATGGCACACTCACCGGCAGCAACAGCGCACGTTTGGCGCCCGCCTCCTTGGCCGCCTCCACGGCACGCTCCACCGCCGCCGCGCTGCCCGCCACCACCACCTGGCCGGGGGCGTTGAAATTCACGGCCGAGACGACATCCCCCTGGGCCGCCGCCTCGCAAACGCCAATCACCGTGGCATCATCGAGGCCAAGGATCGCCGCCATCGCCCCCTTGCCGGCGGGCACCGCCTCCTGCATCAACCGTCCCCGCTCGGCCACCAGCCCTATCGCATCGGCAAAAGTGAGCGCCCCGGCGGCCACCAGCGCGCTATATTCGCCCAGACTATGGCCAGCAACCACCACCGGGTTGGCGCGCCCCTGATCCTGCAGGATACGCCACACCGCAATGCCGGCGGCAAGCATCGCCGGTTGGGTAATGGGGGTCTTGTTGAGCTCCTCGACAGAACCCTCCTGCACCAGTTGCCACAAGTCGTAACCCAGCACCGTCGAGGCCTCGGCGAAGGTTTCGCCAACTAACGGAAAGGCGGCGGCCAGCTCGGCCAGCATGCCGACAGATTGGGAACCCTGTCCCGGAAAGACAAATGCTACGGACATCCCGCATCCCCCTCTTGTTTTGATTAGTGCCGAATGGGCAACGTCGTTGAGACGTTGATATCGTGCAGGCCTGCTTAAAATTTGACCAGCGCCGAGCCCCAGGTAAAGCCACCGCCAAAGGCCTCCAGCAACAGGGTATCACCGCGCTGAATTCGTCCGTCGCGCACCGCGACATCCAGCGCCAGCGGCACCGAGGCGCCCGAAGTGTTGCCGTGTTCGCCCACGGTCATTACCACATGGTCCATATCCATCTTTAGCTTCTTGGCGGTAGCACCAATGATGCGGGTATTGGCCTGGTGCGGTACCAGCCAGTCGATATCACCCTTCTCGAGGTGGTTCGCCGCCAGGGTCTCATCGACGATACGTCCCAGGGTGTTGACCGCCATCTTGAACACCTCGTTGCCCTTCATCTCGACAAAGGCGTGATGCTCACGTACCGCCGCCGCATTGTTGGAGACACCGTACTTCACCTCCAGCAGCTCCTTGTACTGCCCGTCGGCATGGAGGTGGGTGGAGAGGATGCCGGGCTCATCGGCGGCCTGCAGCACCACCGCGCCGGCGCCGTCACCGAACAGCACACAGGTGGTGCGATCGGACCAGTCGACGATACGCGACATGGTCTCCGCCCCTATCACCAGGGCCGTTTTATGGGTGCCGCTCTTGATGAATTTGTCGGCCACGCCAAGGGCGTAGACAAAACCGGTGCAGACCGCCTGCACATCGAAGGCGGTGGCGCCATGGTTGCCCAGGCGAGCCTGCAACAGGCAGGCGGTGCTGGGAAAAATCTGATCGGGGGTGGTGGTGGCGACGATAATCAGATCCAGCTCATCGGCGCCAACCCCGGCCGCCTCCATCGCATGGCGTGCCGCCAGTTCGGCCAGATCGACGGTGTTTTCACCCTCGGCGGCAATGTGACGTTGCTTGATCCCGGTACGACTGAAGATCCACTCATCGCTGGTATCGACAATCTTCTCCATATCGGCATTGGTCAGAACCTTTTGTGGCAGATAGCTGCCGGTGCCGCTGATACGTGAATAGATCAAACCGCTTGCCTCTTTTCCAGTAGTTTTCCCAGCTCTTCGCTAATCATCTCAGGGACATTCTTCTTCACCTCCAGCACCGCCACACCAATCGCGTTGCTAAAGGAAAAGGTGTCGGCACTGCCGTGACTTTTTATCACAATTCCACGTAGCCCGACCAGTGTAGCGCCATTGTATACGCGAGGGTCAATACGATTTTTGAACGCGTTAAGCACCGGCAGCGCCACCAGAGCCGCCAGGCGGGTGAAGAGGTTACGCTTGAACTCCTGCCTCATGTAGTAGCTGACCATCTTCGCCAAGCCCTCGCTGGTCTTCAGCGCCACGTTACCGACAAAGCCATCGGCTACCACCACATCCACCGTCCCCTTGTAGATATCGTCACCCTCGACAAAACCGACGTAGTTAAGGCCGCTGGTCACCAGCAGGGCCGCGGCGGCCTTCACCTGCTCATTCCCCTTCATCTCCTCCTCGCCGATGTTGAGCAGACCCACCGTGGGACGCGCAATGTTATCGATGGCGCTGGAGAGCACCGAACCCATCAGCGCAAACTGGTAGAGCACCTCGGCGGGAGAGTCGACATTGGCACCGAGATCCAGCATGTGAGAGTGGCCACGCATCGTCGGCAAGGTAGAGATAATGGCGGGGCGATCAATACCGTTAAGCGTCTTCAGCACGAAGCGCGCGGTGGCCATCAGGGCGCCGGTATTGCCGGCGCTGATACAGGCCTGCGCCTGCCCCGCCTTGACCAGGTCGAGGGCGACACGCATCGAGGAGTCTTTCTTGCCGCGCAGCGCCTGCGACGGCTTCTCATCCATCCCCACCACCTGTGAGGCGTGGTGCAGGCGCAGTCGTTCATCCGCCGTCGAGCCATGACGCGCCAGCTCAGCGGCCAACGCCGGCTCGTCCCCTACCAGGATCAACTGCAGCCCCCGGTGGCGCTTCAGCGCAATCAATGCCGCAGGCACGGTCACCACCGGGCCATGGTCACCACCCATGGCATCGATGGCGATTACAGTTTGTGTCATGAGTGTTCCTTAAACGCAACACCGGCCCGGGATCCAGAGGATCGCGAGCCGGTAGCGAATGCTCTCAAGGTAGCGGCAAAGGCTACTCGCCCTTGACGTTTACCACCTTGCGGCCACGGTAATAACCATCGGCACCCACATGGTGGCGCAGATGGGCCTCACCGGTGGTAGCGTCGATAGAGACCGCTGCGCTGGTCAGCGAATCGTGCGCACGACGCATGCCGCGGCGGGAGGGGGATTTTTTGTTCTGCTGTACGGCCATTGCTAAAACCTCGTCAGGTGTTACTGTTACTTTTCAACGCAGCCAGGGCAGCAAAGGGGTTGGCCTTTTTGTCCTCACCACGCTCATAATCGTTGCGCTTCACCGCCGCTGCCACCCGCTGCTTCACCTCAATGCACTGCGACTCATCGTGCTTTGCCACCAGGGGCAAGGCCAGTATCAGCTCATCTTCGATAACATCGCGCAGAAAGAGGGTATCCCCCTCCAGCAGCAGCGGTTCATAGTGTGCAGGCAGCTTTTCCGCCGCCTCGATGCTACGCACCAGCCCCAGAGCGAAGGTCGAATCGATCGGCGCCTGCATCGGCTGCAGGCAGCGCTGACACTCCAGCGGCACCGCACCCTGCAACCGCCCCTTCATGTATCGAATGCCCTCGGCATCGATACCAAACTCCAGGGAGACCACCACCTCGCCACTGCTCTCCAGCAGCAAGTCGTGCAACCGCTCCAGATCCGCAATGGCGTAACGCCCTTCCAGCAGACGACCTGTCTCGGCCATCCTCAGGGGGTCGATGTGAACCGGTAGGCGCTCGTCAAACATAAGCGCGCAATAATACGCCCGCTACCCACAGCTGTCAAAATAAAAACTCAATGAAATCGTGCTGTTCCAGCCGAAACACCGACACCCTTCCCGCGCCCGTCAACATCCGTTACTTGACAGGGGAGGGTCACTCTCTTAGTTAGTTGATAGACTCTTCGGCGGGAACCACCTCCTGCCAGAAGGATGAGACCGAAAGGGGAACAGATGGCGGCAATCCACAAACTCCTGATAGCCAACCGCGGCGAGATCGCGGTACGGCTGATCCGCGCCTGCCGAGAGATGGGGATCTATAGTGTTGCCGTCTACAGCGAGGCGGATCGCAACGCCCTGCATGTGCGGATGGCCGACGAGGCGCACAGCCTGGGGGCCGAGCCACTGCAGGGCTATCTCGACGCGGCGGGGCTGATAAGGATGGCGCAGGAGCACGGTTGCGATGCCCTGCATCCCGGCTACGGTTTTCTGGCAGAGAGTCCGGCACTGGCCGAGGGGTGCGAGCAACAGGGCATCCGCTACGTTGGCCCCCCCGCGGCGGTGATCCGCCATCTGGGGGACAAGCTGGCGGCACGGCGCAGTGCGCAGGAGGCGGGGGTGCCTGTCACCCCCGGCTCGGCGGGCAATCTGGACAACCTCGACGCGGCCCTGGCCTGCGCCCGCCAGACGGGCTACCCGGTCATCCTCAAGGCCACCGGTGGCGGTGGCGGGCGTGGCATTCGTCGCTGTGACGATGAGGCGGCGCTACGGCAAAACTTCCAGCGCGTTGCCACCGAGGCGGATCGTGCCTTCGGCCACAGCGGCCTCTTTCTGGAGAAATATATCGAGCGGGCACGCCACATCGAGGTGCAGATCCTCGCCGACCACCACGGCCACACCCTGCACCTGCTGGAGCGCGACTGCTCCATCCAGCGCCGCCACCAGAAGCTGATCGAGGTCGCCCCTTCGCCGCAAATCACCCCTACACAACGCGCGCAACTCTGCCGCTGGGCGGTGCAACTCGCCAGTGCGGTGGGATACCGCAACGCCGGCACGGTGGAGTTCCTGCTCGATGCCGACGACAACATCACCTTCATGGAGGTGAACACCCGGCTGCAGGTGGAGCACCCGGTCACCGAGACCATCACCGGTATCGACATCGTCCAGCAGCAGCTGCGGATCGCCGCCGGTGAGCCGCTGACCATTCAGCAGGCCGATGTTACCCCACGCGGCTACGCCATGGAGCTGCGCATCAACGCCGAAGACCCGCAGCACGACTTCGCGCCGCAGTTCGGCCCGCGCCTCGGCCATCTCCGCCACTACACCACACCGGGCGGCCCGGGGGTGCGCACCGACAGCGCCCTCTACAGCGGCTACGAGATCCCCGCCCACTACGACTCGCTCTGTGCCAAGCTCATCATCAGCGCCGCCGACTGGCCTGGGCTGCTTGGCCGTGCCCGGCGGGCACTGGCCGAGCTGCGGCTGGACGGGGTGAAGAGCACTATCCCCTACTACCAGACACTGCTGAATGAGACCGATTTTCGCCGCGGCCATTTCGATACCGGCTATGTCGCGGCCCACCCCGAACTTGTCGCCTATCACACTGATGATGCGCAGCGCCGCAAGGTCACCGCCATCGCCGCCGCCCTCACTGCTGCCGGCTTAATATAAGGAGTGCCCATGACTGATCCCCGCCCCCAGCGCGTACTGATCACCGACACCGTGTTGCGCGATGCCCACCAGTCGCTGCTGGCCACCCGTCTGCGCACCGCCGACATGCTACCCATCTGCCAGCGCCTCGATCAGATCGGCTTCTGGTCGCTGGAGGTGTGGGGCGGCGCCACCTTCGACGCCTGCCTGCGCTTTCTCGCCGAGGACCCATGGCAACGGCTAAGGGCATTGCGCAAGGCCCTGCCCAATACCCGTCTGCAGATGCTGCTGCGCGGCCAGAACCTGGTTGGCTACCGCCACTACGCCGACGATGTGGTGAGAAGCTTCGTGCGCAAGGCGGCGGATAACGGTATCGACGTCTTTCGCCTCTTCGATGCCCTCAACGACAACCGCAACCTGCGCGTTGCCATCGAGGCGGTCAAGGAGAGTGGACGTCACGCCCAGGGGGCGATCTGCTACACCACCAGCCCGGTGCATGATATCCCCCGCTTCGTGGCGCAGGCACAGGAGCTGGAGGCGATGGGCTGCGACAGCCTCTGCATCAAGGATATGGCGGGGCTGCTCACCCCGCAGGCCACGACCGACCTGGTCTACGCGCTAAAACAGGCGCTCACCATTCCCCTGCATCTGCACAGCCACGCCACTGCGGGCCTTGCCGCAATGTGCCAGCTCAAGGCGATAGAGAACGGCTGCCTGCATATCGATACCGCCATCTCGGCACTGGCCGGTGGCACCAGCCATCCGCCCACCGAGAGCATGGTAGCGGCGCTACGCGACACCCCCTTCGACAGCGGCCTCAATCTGGAGGCACTGCAGGAGATCGGCTTCTACTTTCGCGAGGTGCGGCGCAAATACCACCGTTTCGAGAGCGACTACACCGGGGTGGATACCCGGGTGCAGGTCAACCAGGTGCCGGGGGGGATGATCTCCAACCTGGCCAACCAGCTACGCGAGCAGGGGGCGCTGAAGCAGATGAAAGAGGTGCTGGCCGAGATCCCCAGGGTCAGGGCCGACCTTGGCTACCCGCCGCTGGTCACCCCCAGCTCACAGATCGTCGGTACCCAGGCGGTGCTCAACGTACTGGGACAATCGCGCTACACCAGCACCACCCGTGAGGTGAAGGCCTATCTCGGCGGCCACTACGGCAGGGCACCGGGGGCGATCAACCCGGAGCTGCAACGCCAGGTGCTGGGTGACGAGCCACCCATCGCCGTGCGCCCCGCCGACCTGCTCCCACCCGAAATGGCCCTTGCTGCCGCACAGGCGCGGGGGGTGGCCAAGTGCGAGGAGGATCAGCTGATCGTCGCCCTGTTCAACGAGGTCGGCCTCGACTTTCTGCAGCGCCGCGCCGCCGGCACGCTGCAACCGGAACCGCTGGATGAGGCTGCCTCAGAGGATGCCCTCACACACCACATCGGCCGGGAATTTACCGTCACCCTGCCGGGCGACTTGCATGGCGAGCGTTACCGCATCAAAATCACCGGCGGCCAAACCGAAGCCAGCGCACGACGCATCGAGCTGGAGATAGACGGCGAGCAACAGGAGGTGCTCGTCACGGATGGCGGTACCACGATCACACAAGCCACCGGCAACCGCCCCGCCCCACAGGGGCCGGGTGATGTTACCAGCACCATGCCCGGACTTATCGTCGAGTTGCTGGTCAAGGAGGGAGAGACGGTGGCCAGGGGCTCCCCGCTTCTGGTCATCGAGGC
Organism: Gammaproteobacteria bacterium; assembly: GCA_026196575.1. Lineage (GTDB taxonomy): Bacteria > Pseudomonadota > Gammaproteobacteria > Thiohalomonadales > Thiohalomonadaceae > JAPHSX01. Next base: position 46,544 of record JAPHSX010000019.1, read on the forward strand.
GATGAAGATGCAGAGCGAGATCGCTGCCCCCGTCGCAGGCAGGATCGAACAGATTTACATCCGCAAGGATGACCACATAGAGGCGGGCGAGACCCTGCTCACCATCAAGCCATAACTGATTTGGGAAAAACGATCCAATGCAACAACTGGTACTCGGCTCCACCTCCCCCTTTCGCCGGCAACTGCTGGAAAAACTCGGCCTCCCCTTCGACACTGCCGCCCCCGAGACCGATGAAAGCCCACTGCCGGGGGAGACACCCGCGCAGCTGGTGGCCCGCCTTGCCGAGGCCAAGGCGCGTGCCGTCGCCGCCCACTACCCCGGGGCGCTGATCATTGGTTCGGATCAGGTGGCAGTAAACGATGGCGAGATCCTCGGCAAGCCGCACACTCACGACAAGGCGATGGCGCAGCTGCGCCGCGCCTCCGGCAGGCATGTTCGCTTTCTTACCGGGCTCTGCCTCTATAACGCCGCCACCGATCATGCACAGGTCGAGGTGGTGCCCTTCGATGTGGTGTTTCGCGAGCTGAACGATGAGATGATCGACAGCTACCTCAGGGCCGAACGGCCCTACAACTGTGCCGGCAGCTTCAAATCCGAGGCGATGGGGATCGCACTATTTGAGAGACTGGAGGGGGAAGACCCCAACACCCTCATCGGCCTGCCGCTGATTCGGCTGGTGCGGATGTTGGAAAAAGAGGGGGTAAGGGTTATTTAGGAAAAGGTGACAGGGGATATTTTTCCCGTCACCCAGGTATTAGCGCAAACCAGCAGGGCTCAAGCCAAGCTGCTCACCCAGCACATTGGCCATGGCGGCCCCCAGACGGTCGGCAAAGCGCTTGAAGAGATCCGGCTTGGGGGTGTAGTCAACCACCTGCTCGACCTTGAGCACCTCGCGGGCCACAAAATCGACATCGCCAATGGCATCGGCAAGGCCCAGCGAAATACTCTGCTCACCGGTCCAGAACTTGCCGCTAAAGAGCTGCGGCTCATCCCTGAGACGTTCCCCCCTCCCCTCCTTCACCGCGGCAATAAATTGCTGATGGATCTCATCGAGCAATCCCTTGACGTGGGTTACCTCATCCTCCTGCAGCGGGGTGAAGGGATCGAGCATCCCCTTGCTCTCGCCGGCGGTAAGGAGGCGCCGCTCGACGCCGAGTTTCTCCATCGCCCCGGTGAAGCCGAAGCCATTCATCAGCACGCCGATGGAGCCGACGATGCTGGCAGGGTTGACATAGATATTATCGGCGGCCGAGGCGATATAGTAGGCGCCAGAGGCCCCCACATCGACAATCACCGCATGCAGCGGGATCGTCGGATAGAGCTCACGCAGCCGCCTGATCTCACGGTAGACATAGTCGGACTGCACCGGTGAGCCGCCGGGGCTATTGATGCGCAACACCACCCCTTTGGTCTTCTCATCCTTAAAGGCATCCCGCAGCCCCTCAATAATGGTATCGGCATTGGCCCTGGTGGCGTCGGAGATCATGCCGTTCACCTCGACCATCGCCGTGTGCTCTTTGGCCTTGGCGGCATCACCAAGCTCGGCACCCTGCATTCCCAGATAGATCAGCAGGAAGAGGTAACTGAAGATCAGCAGCTTGAAAAAAATGTTCCAGCGGCGCGCATGGCGCTGCTCCTTCAGTGAAGCGGTACTCAGCCGCTCCAGCAGCTCCCGCTCCCAACCGTTGCTGCCCTCATGCACCGGCTCTTTGCCCTCTCGACCAAACATACGACCCATCCCTATTTCATTGCACTCGTTGAGAGTAGCTGATACCCGGCCAACCAGCCGCCGAGCTCGTTAATGGCATCCAGACAGTGCAACGGCCCGTGGCGCAGCAACCGCTCCCGCTCATGCACCCCGTAGCTCACCGCCAGTGAGTGGGTACGGGCATTGCTGGCCATCTGCATGTCATATTCGCTGTCACCAATCATCAGGGTCTTGCCCGGCTCCACCCCCAGCTCGTCCATCACCTCCTGCAGCATCTGCGGGTGAGGCTTGGAGAAGCTCTCATCGGCACAGCGGGTGGCGTGAAAATAGTGGCCAAGTCCGGTCGTCTCCAGCACCATGTCGAGCCCGCGGCGCCCCTTGCCGGTGGCCACCGCCAGCAGGTAACCCGCCTCACTCAGCTCGCGAATGGTCTGCGCGGCACCGGGAAAGAGTTCGGAGTGGTGCTCGCTGCCACCAAGAAAGTGGTAGCGGTAGCGCTCCACCATCGCCTGGAGAAAGGCATCATCCGTTCCCGGGTAGAGGGTATTGATCGCCTCGCGCAGCCCCAGACCAATAATATTTTTGATACTCGCCGCATCACGCGGGGCGCACCCCAGGTCGGCAATCGCCGCCTGCATGCAGAGCACAATGCTCGCCTCGGAATCCATCAGGGTACCATCCCAGTCGAAGACCAGCAGGTCGAAGTGTTGACTCATAAATCGGCTTCCAGATTATTTAACAGTTGTTGCAGACCCGGCTCCAGCGGGGCCTCCACATGCACCGTGCCGTGCTCCGGCAGGGTAAAGTGGAGCTCCGCCGCGTGCAGAAAGAGACGCTTCAGCCCCCGACCCGCCATCTCGCGATTAAAGGCGAGATCCCCGTATTTGTCGTCGCCGGCGATGGGGTGGCCACTATGCTGGGCATGCACCCGCACCTGATGGGTGCGTCCGGTGACCAGCTTGACCCGCATCAGGCTGCACTCCTTATATAAAGCAAGCGGCGTGAAGATACTCAGTGAGGGTTTTCCCTCTTCGCTCACCCGTACCACCCGCTCGCCCGACTGCAGCTCATTCTTGCGTAACGGTGCATCGATCCCCTTCGTCCCCCCCCTCCAGCGCCCCATCACCAGGGCCAGATAGAACTTGTCCATCCCCCCCTCGCGCAACAGGGTATGGAAGGCACGGAGCACGCTGCGCTTTTTGGCGATCACCAGACAGCCGCTGGTGTCGCGATCCAGGCGGTGCGCCAGCTCCAGGAAGTGCGCCTCGGGGCGCAGCGCCCGCAGCCCCTCGATCACCCCGTAGGAGAGCCCGCTCCCCCCATGGACCGCCAGTCCCGAGGGCTTGTTCAACACCAGCAACCCATCATCCTCGTAGAGAATACTGTCACGGATCTGGCGCAGCACCCGGTCACTTGGGGGTAGCAACTCCGGCTTTTCACTCACTCTGATTGGGGGTATTCGCACCACATCACCCAGCAGCAGGCGGTAATCGGGTTTGATACGCCCCTTGTTCACCCGCACCTCACCCTTGCGCAACAGGCGATAGATACGGGTCTTGGGCACACCCTTGAGGGTTTTCAACAGGAAGTTGTCGATGCGCTGCCCGGCACCGCCCTCATCCACCTCGACCAAACGGACGGCTATCGCTTGAGTATCATTCATCCTGCCATGATACCAGCGACAAAGATTGATGTACCATCGCAGTGCTGTTATATTTCAATGTCTTCGTAAAAGGCCCTGCGCAAGATTCCAAGAAAAAGCGCCGCCAAACAACGAAATATGCAAGAAAGACCGGCCTGATACAGAAACCTCTGCCAGGCAATATGAGTTAACTGCGTAACCCGGCCTGATGCCGAGACGCCCAAACACAAAGCGCTCCCGCGTTCCGATTTCGGTACCGCAGGGCTGAATTTACAGAGTGATTGCCGGCCGCCCTACCGATTCCGCGGCCAAAGATTAGCGAGTCACCACTGGTGTGACAGCCGCTCTGGCGAACCCGCAGACCCATTGGGATGTGGTTGAGCGCCGAGAGAACTGACAAATGAAGAGAATGTTGTTTAACGCAACTCAGCCCGAAGAGTTGCGTCTGGCGCTGGTCGATGGCCAGCGTCTGTACGATCTGGATATCGAAAGCTCCACCCACGAGCAGAAAAAATCCAATATCTATAAAGGCCGTATTACCCGCGTCGAGCCCAGCCTCGAAGCGGCCTTCGTCGATTACGGCGCCGAACGTCATGGCTTCCTTCCGCTAAAAGAGATCTCCCGCAGCTATTTCGACCCCAAGGTGTCACTCAGCGGCCGCATCAACATCAAGGAGGCGGTAAAGGAGGGGACCGAGGTCATCGTGCAGGTGGACAAGGAGGAACGCGGCAATAAAGGCGCGGCCCTCACCACTTTCGTCAGCCTCGCCGGACGCTATCTGGTGCTGATGCCCAACAACCCGCGCGCCGGTGGCGTCTCACGCCGTATCGAGGGCGAGGATCGCGCCGAACTGCGTGATGCCATGAGCCAGCTGGTGATCCCCACCGATATGGGGGTGATCATCCGCACCGCCGGCGTCGGCAAGAGCGCCGAGGAGCTGCAATGGGACCTCGACTACCTGGTGCAGGTATGGCGCGCCATCGAGGGCGCGGCCGCCGAGCGCAAAGCCCCTCTCCTCATCCATCAGGAAGGGAATGTCGTCATTCGCGCCATTCGCGACTACCTGCGCACCGATATTGCCGAGATCGTCATCGATGACGAGACGGTCTACAACCAGGCCAAGGAGTTCATGCAGAGCGTGATGCCGCAAAATCTGGGCAAGCTCAAGCTCTACCAGGATCGCGTCCCGCTCTTCACCCGCTACCAGATTGAATCGCAGATCGAGTCAGCCTTCCAGCGTGAGGTGCGTCTGCCCTCCGGTGGCTCCATCGTCATCGATCACACCGAGGCACTGATCTCCATCGACATCAACTCCGCACGCGCCACCAAGGGCAGCGACATCGAGGAGACAGCACTCAACACCAATACCGAGGCGGCCGACGAGATCGCCCGCCAACTGCGCCTGCGCGACCTTGGTGGCCTGGTGGTGATCGACTTTATCGACATGACCCCGGCACGCAACCAGCGCGCCGTGGAGAACCAACTGCGTGATGCCCTGAAGATGGATCGTGCCCGCGTGCAGGTCGGGCGCATCTCTCGCTTTGGCCTGCTGGAGATGTCGCGTCAGCGGCTGCGTCCCTCGCTGGGCGAGTCGAGTCAAATCGTCTGTCCCCGCTGCAACGGCCAGGGCACCATCCGTGGCATCGAATCACTAGGCTTGTCGGTACTGCGCATCATCGAAGAGGATGCGATGAAGGATAAGACCGGCCAGATCCGTGCCCAACTCCCGGTCGAGGTTGCCACCTTCCTGCTCAACGAAAAGCGTGGTGCCATCGCCGAGATCGAGTCACGCCAAGGCGTGGCCATCATCATCGTTCCCAACCCACACCTGCAAACACCCCACTTTGATGTGCAGCGGGTACGCAGTGACGATACCGATTTCAAGCCCCAGGCAAGCTACAAAATGGCCACTGCCAACGAAGAGCCGGAAGAGGTTGGCAGTCGTGGGCAGGAGAAGACCCGTGCCAAACGCGAAGAGCCCGCGGTAAAGAGCGTGGCGCAAACCGCGGCACCAACACCTGCACCTGCACGCACCGAGGAACAGTCCAAGACTGAAGACAAACCGCGGCCGCAAACCGGTTTCTTGCGCCGATTGCTTGGCGGCCTCTTTGCCAGCGAGCCCACGCCCGAAAAGGAGAAAAGAGAGGCAGAAGCCCCGGCAGCTCGTGGCAGGGAAGAACGCACACCCTCACCCGGCGACAAGCGGCCACGCAGTCGTGGCGGCAAACGCCGTAGCAGTGGTGGCCGTGTTGACCGCAGCGAAGAGACCAGCCAGGGCGATCAGAAACAGCGACCGGAGCAGCAAAAACGGCGCGAACAGCGGCCGGCAAAAGCAAAGAATCAGGAGCCAAAGAGCATCGACAAACTGCAGTCTGTGCAAGAAGAGAGCACGGACACCAGCACAACGCCCGATCAGGAGCGCAGCGGCACGCGACGCGGAAGGCGTGGCGGTGGTCGCCGCCGTGGCCCGCAGCGCGAAATCGACACCAGCGTCAGTCAGCCAAGGGCATATGCTACGGGCGGGTCAGACGGCGATAACGAGAACCAAATGCCCTCAACCAGCACCAGCGAGACAAGGCCCACAACCGTAGAGAACCCGCCACCGGCTACAGTCACAGCAAGACCAGACACCACGCCGCCTCAAGCCATCGTGGTGCCAGCACCCGAACCGGTAGAGCAACACCCGGCACCAGTCGTCGAGGCTCCCACACCCGAGCCGGCAGAGCAGCAATCGGCACCGGTCGTCGAGCCACC
>JAPHSX010000004.1 GCA_026196575.1 Gammaproteobacteria bacterium
CTGCACGAGGGGCGCATCACCCTGTTCGAGGCCGACGGCAGGACCGAACAGCGGGTGTTGCCGCTGCAGGAGGCGACGCTGCACCTTGCCACGCTTGAGGGTATGGACAAGGAGGGGGAGCTCAGTGCCGTGGCCAGGCTCTCCCTCGGCGAGCGGGACCATCTCGATGCCTCGCTGCAACTCCCGCTGCAACAGGGGTGGTTGCGACCGGCGGCGGAGCAGCCGCTGCGCGGGCGGCTGCAGATAAAGCTGCAGGATCTGACCCTAATCGAGCTGCTGCAACCCGAGATCCGCGATCCGAAGGGGGCGCTGCACCTTCTCCTGCAACTGGACGGCACCCTGGCGGCCCCCCTGCCCACGGGAGAGCTGCGGCTTGACGGCGGGAGTTGCGCCGTGCCGCGTCTGGGGCTGCAACTGGAGGGGTTGGAGCTCAAGGCGGGGATGCGTGATAGCGAACGGCTTATGCTCTCGGCCGCCGCCCGCTCTGGCGGCGGCACGCTTGGCGCTACCGGGACGCTGCAGCTGGCGCCAGGACAGGCGTGGGCGCTCAGGTTGCAACTCGATGGCGATAACTTTGAGGTAGCGCGCATCCCCGAGGCGCGGCTGCGGCTCTCGCCACATCTTACGGTTGAGGTCGAACCGCAACAGGTGCGCATCGACGGCAAGCTGGAGATCCCCGAGGCGCGGCTCGAGCCGCGCGACATCAGCCAGGCGGTCACGGTGTCGCGGGATGTGGTGATCATCGATGAGGAGGCCGCCGCCAGAGAGGAGCGCTGGCAGATTCATACCCATCTGGAGGTGGCGGCGGCAGACACCATTCGCCTGATCGGCTACGGCTTTGACGGGCGGATCGGCGGGCGGCTGCTGCTGATTGATGAGCCGCGACGGCTGACGCGCGGGCGCGGCGAGCTGCGCGTGGTGGCGGGCAGCAGCTACACGGCGCTGGGACAGAAGCTGCAGACCCCGCGCGGCAGGCTCATCTTTGCCGACAGCCCGGTAGACAACCCCGCTCTCGACATCGTGGCGCAGCGCGAGGTGGGGGATGTGGTGGCCGGGGTGCGGGTCAACGGCACCGCCCGCGACCCGGTGCTCACCCTCTTCTCGCAGCCCACGATGGACGAGGCGGATATCCTCGCCTACCTCACCCTGGGCCGCCCCCTCTCCAGCGCCGGGCAGGCCGATGGCCAGACCATGATGCGCGCCGCCAACACCGCCGGTCTGGCCGGGGGTGACTATATCGCCGGCTATGTGGGACGGCAGTTTGGCCTGGAGGAGGCCCGGCTGCAGAGCGAGGGGGCGGACGAACAGCCGTGGCTGGTGATTGGCAAATACCTCTCGCCCCGCCTCTACATCCGCTACGGCACCGCCCTGCTCGACTCGGGCAACTCGGTGCTGGTGCGCTACCGCCTTGGTGAACGCTGGTTTCTGGAGGGGGAGAGTGGCAACAACAGCGGCGGTGACCTTATCTACACCTTCGAGCGCCCCTGATCGCTCGGCCGCGTCTATTCGCCGCCAACCAGGGTCTGCTCACCAAGGGTCACGGTGATGATCTCTCCCTCGCTCCCCTCCTCGCCCTGCCCTGCCCGCATCCTTATGTAGTTGCCGCTAAGTCCGGTGCCGTTGCCCTCCAGCAGAACCGAAAATTCACGTCCCATCTGCGTGCGGATAAATGCCTGGCGCATGGCGCGCCCCAGCTCGCGGATCTCCGCCGCACGCCGCTTTCTGCTGGCCATCTCGACCACCGCCCCGGCCGTCGCCGCCGGGGTGCCCGTGCGCTCGGAGTAGGGAAAGACATGCAGCTTGGCAAAGCCCACCGCCTTTAGCAGCGCCAGCGTCTGCTGGTGCTCCGCCTCCTCTTCGCCGGGAAAACCGGCAATGATATCGGCGGCGATGGCGGTGGCGGGGCGCACCGCCCGCGCCCGCTCCACAAGCCGCAACAGCTCCGCCGTTCCGTGGCCGCGAACCATCCTTTCCAGCACCGTGTCCGAGCCGCTCTGCAGCGAGATATGCAGATAGTCACAGAGCCGCTCATCGGCGAAGAGGTCGAAGAAGGGGGGCTGAATATATTGCGGCCCCAGCGAGGAGAGGCGAATCCGGGCGATCGCCGTCTGTTGCAGCAGCGCCTCCAGCAGCTGGTGTAACCGCGCCTGCTCTGGCCGGTTGGAGTTGTCGCAACCCCAGGCGGCAAGATTGATGCCGGTGAGCACCACCTCTCTGACACCGTGGTCGACCGCCTGTTTCACCTGGCTGACGATCACCTCCAACGGCAGGCTGCGGTGGGCGCCACGGGCAACACGGGTGATGCAAAAGCTGCAGGCGTTGTCGCAGCCGGTCTGAATGGCCACCGGCAGGCGGGTGCGTGAGTTGAGCGGCAGCTGCTGCAGCTCATCCCCCTCGATGCCAAAGTGCGCCAGCATGGCGGCCTCGTCGCTAAAGACGAGGCTATTTGCCGCCTGCTGCCGCCAGCCACTGCTATCGACCCGCGGGCCACACCCCAGCACCGCCACCTGCTTCTGGAGGCGACCCGCCCGGTTCACCGTCTGTTTTGATTTGCGATCCGCCTCCGAGGTGACGGTACAGGTATTAACGAAGAGATAGTCGGCCTCGCCCTCATCGTTTACCGCCTGATGCCCCGCGGTCTGCAGTGCCGCCGCCAGGCGCGCCGAATCGAGCCAGTTCATCTTGCAGCCCAGGGTGCGGATATGGAATTTCATCGATTTCGATCTTTGGTAATGCCAGTCAATGCGGCGGAATTGTACCGCAATGGCCAAGGTGGTGCGCGTAGGCATGACCACTCCAGAGCGGCTATCCTCTGCATAACATGCACACAGTCGAGGGGGAACAACCATGCAGTTACAATTTCACGGCGCGGCGGGGGGCGAGGTCACCGGCTCCTGTTACCAGATCACAGTGGGCACGCGGCAGCTGCTGGTCGACTGCGGGTTGATCCAGGGGCGCCCGCAGGACGAGGCGCGCAACCGCGACCCCTTCCCCTTCGACATCAAGGCCATCGATGCGGTGATCCTCACCCACGCCCACCTGGACCACGCCGGGCGCCTGCCACTACTGGTGAGGAGCGGTTACCAGGGTCCAATCTACGCCCACGAGGCGACCCGCGATCTCTGCCGCATCATGCTGCGCGATGCCGCCTATATCAATGAGCGGGAGGTGGAGTGGGAGAATCGCAAACGGGAGCGCAAGGGACTCAAACTGATCGAACCCCTCTATACCCTGAAGGATGCCGAGGCGACGATGGCGCAGTTTCGCCCCCTCGCCTATGGCCGGCGTGAGGAGCTCCTGCCCGGTGTCACCCTGCAGCTGCAGGATGCCGGCCATATCCTCGGCGCCTCCATCGTCGAGTTGTGGCTACGTGAGGGGGATCTGCAGCGCAAACTGCTTTTCAGCGGTGATCTGGGCCACCACAATGCCCCGGTAATGCGCAACCCCACACCCATCGAAGAGGCCGATCTGGTGGTGATGGAGAGCACCTACGGCGATCGCCTGCACCGTGGTTGGAAGGAGACCTGGGAGGAGCTCACCGGGATCATTGAGGATGCCACCGCGCATAGCGGCAATATCCTCATCCCCTCCTTTGCCGTCGGCCGTACCCAGGATCTGCTCTACGGCTTTGCCCGCCACTTTGATGAGTGGGGATTGAAGGGATGGTCGATCTTTCTCGACAGCCCGCTGGCGATCGAGGCGACCGAGGTCTATCGGCGTCACATCCAGTTGTTCGACGCGCAGACGCGTGATCTCTTCGCCAACGACACCCCCTTCTCGCTGCCCAATCTCCACCTCTCGCGCCGCGCCGAGGAGTCGATGGCGATCAACAGAATACGCAGTGGCGCCATCGTCATCGCCGGTAGCGGTATGTGTAATGGCGGTCGCATCAAACACCACTTCAAACACAACATCTGGCAGCGCAACTGCCACGTTATTATCGTCGGCTTTCAGGTGCAGGGGACGTTAGGCCGCGCCCTGGTGGACGGGGCGCGCCATATCCGCCTGTGGGGTGAGACGGTAAAGGTCGAGGCCAAGATCCATACCCTCGGTGGCTTCTCCGCTCACGCCGACCACGATGGACTGCTCAACTGGTACGAGACGATAAAGGGGCGGCCGCCGGTGATCCTGACCCATGGCGAGGAGAATGCGCGCCACCATCTGGAGACTAGCCTTCACCAACGGCTGCATGCACAGGTGTTCAGACCGCAGCGTGCCGACATCTTTGATCTGCGTGCCCTTGGCCCACTGACAGGCGGTTGACATCGGGTTTATGTGGAAGTCCAACGTCTGCCTCGGTCAGGGGAGTGGTTTCCATATCCCCACCCTGTTGCGGCCATCGGCCTTGGCCCGGTAGAGCGCGTTGTCGGCATGTTCAAGGGTGTCCGTCAACGCCTCAGCGGCCGACATGGTGGCGATACCAAATGAGGCGGATATCTGTATCTCGTGGTTGTCCGCGATCGCTATCCTTTTTTGACTTAACGCCTCGCGGATCCTGTCGATAATGGCATAGGCTGTGGCGCTGGTCGTTTGTGGCATGCAGATCAGAAACTCCTCTCCCCCATAGCGGCAGACGGAGTCATAGAGGCGCATATTACCCATCACAAAGCTCGCCACCGCAGCCAGCGCCGCATCGCCAGCTGCATGACCGTACCGGTCGTTAATCTGTTTGAAATTATCAATATCCAGAAACACCACGCAACCCGGTTCGTTAAGCCGTATTACCCGCGAATACTCCAGTTCTAGCAGATGGAAAAATGCCTGGCGATTGAGTGCCCCGGTAAGATAGTCAAAGGAGAGCAGTAGCCGGTAGAGCTCATCCCGCAGGGCGATGACAGACTCCGAGAGGGAGACCTCGGCATCAATAAATGCGCGGTAGATGGAGAGAGCGGGCGGGGTGCCCCCATTTACCTTTTTCGCGATGGTGCTCATGCCGTTATGTACCCGGCGGTGCCGCTCGCCGATGGCAACGAAACTGGGGTGCTGGTGCAGAAATCTGGCGTGCTCGGCGTAATACCATCGTCCAAAGTAGGACTCCCGGTGTGACCCCTCCGCGATATATCTGTCCTCTACCGGAATACCGCAAATGATCCGTGTATTCCACTCCGTCAGCCATTTCGTATGGCCGATGATGGCCGCATCCAGCTCGCGCAGTGATGACTCGACTTCGCCCAGGGTGGGGGCGGCAACAGATGTGGGAGATTGCGGCATCTCGCGCCTCGTTTCCAGTGGCACCGGATCATGGTCGCGCCGGGAGTGCCGATCCGTATGGTTGACCAACCGCTCTTCAGGGTGCGTTAATGCGGGCCCAGCTTGCGCCACAGCGTCGCACTCAATCCACTACATGGTGTTTGCCGATAGGGGTCACGCTACTCGCCTGCGGCCCCTGCTCCCCCGCCTCTTCGGCGTAACGCACCTCACATCCCACGCTGAGCGTATCAAAGTCACCGTGCAGCAGGCTGTTGCGATGAAAGTAGACTTCGGTTCCCGTGCTGCTTTCGATGATGCCGTAATCCTTGTCGGGTACCAGGCGCACCACCTTGCCGTGCGGCGGGGGCTCATGTCGTTTGACCTTGTGCCGCTGTTTGCGCACATAATCCTCCAGCTGGCGCTGTACCGCGTTGAAGGCGTCGCGGGTGGCCACATAGGGATCTTCATGGGCATGGTGCTGATCGGCCTCGCGACTGGCGACGATCTTGCCGCCCGGAACGGTCAGGTCGACGCCAATGCGATAGAGGCTGCCCTGCTGGTGGTGCTGGTGTGGGGCATCGACCGTGACATGACACGACATGATTTGATCGCAGTACTGATCAAGCTTATGTGCCTTGTCGCGAATATCGGCCTCCAGTGCCTCCGATTTCTCCATATGTCTGAAGGTAATTTGTAGCGGGAGTTTCATGGCCGTCACCTCGTCGCTGGTCTGTTAAACGTAATCCCTCTTTGCACTTTGTCAATATTTGCCGCACTGTCTGCCACACTGTCCATGCCTCGCCTAGGCGGATTCATTGGTCGTGTGCGTCCGCGCACTCCGGCGCGTCAGCGGCACGAAGGCGACAGGCAGCACCTGGGTTTCGCGGATCTCGCCGGCGTGGTTCTTTTCCAGCACCATCAGCTGTTGTCCGGTGAGACGACCACCGACCGGGATCACCAGTCGCGCCCCTGTTTTTAGCTGTTCCAGCAGGGGGGGCGGTACATACGGGGCCGCCGCGGTAACAATGATGCCGTCGTAGGGCGCGTGCTGCGCCCACCCCAGATAGCCATCGTCTATGCGGGTCTCGATATTATGGAATCCGAGTTGCTGTAACCGGCTGCGGGCCAGTTGCCCCAGCGCCTCGACGATCTCGATGCTGTAGACCTGTCTTGCCAGACACGACAGCACCGCCGTTTGATAACCGGAGCCGGTGCCGATCTCCAGCACGGTGGCCCCCTCATTCAGCTGCAACAGCTCGCTCATCAGGGCGACAATATAGGGCTGCGAAATGGTCTGGCCATGGCCGATAGGCAGCGGCCCGTTGTCGTAGGCGTACTCCTGCAGCTCGGCGGGCACAAAGCGGTGGCGCGGCACGCTTGCCATGGCCGCCATCACCCGCGGCGAGAAGGCAGCCAACTTGATATAGTCACTGGTGTAGGCCGCCTCACGGCGGATATCCGCCAGCATGCGCTCGATATCCGCCGCCCTCTCACTCTTCATCGGGTACCCTTCAACATGTTGATCAGTTATTTGATTGTGTACCAGAAATGGCCTCTGTGCCTCCCTGAATGGGGAGGATCGATCTCATGCAATGGGGAGTGAACCGTGCCTAAACGATTCGTGCTACTGCTGCTGCTCTTTGCCTTGCCCCCACTCCTCTCCCCGCTCTATCGCGGCTACGAGGCGCTGCAACTGCTGCGGCAAATGGGCGGGGAGCGTGCGCCGCCCCTCTCCCAGATAGAGGTGCGAGCGGTCGCCTTCACCGACAGGGGCCAGACCATCAGGGCCGATCTTTACCAGGGCGCGGCCCCGGTGCTGGCCGCCATTGTGTTGCAACACGGCGCGGCCGCCGAGGGCAAGGACGATGCGCGACTGGTCGCCCTGGCCGGACAACTGGCACAGGCACGGTTTGCCGTGCTGGTGCCCGAGATGCCCGGCGCCAGGGCGCTCCAGATCAGCAGCGAGGAGATCCCGGTGCTACTGCGTGCCGTCGACTACCTGCACCATTGGCGGGCCGGACGCTTTCGGGGGCCGATTGGCATTGCCGGTTTCAGCGTGGCGGCAGGTCTGGCGTTACACGCCGCGCTTCAGCCAGAGATGCAGGGACGTATCGATTTCATCCTTGGGGTCGGCGCCTATTATGATTTGCCGCAGACCCTCAACTACATGACCACCGGTTACTTTACGGTGAATGGCCGGCATGATTATCGCCAGCCCAACGACTACGGTAAGTGGATATTTATCCTCAGCAATCTGCATTGGCTGGAGGAGAGACAACAACAGGAGCTGTTGCGGCGCATTGGCGAGCAGCGCCTGGTCTCTGCCGATGCCCTGGTGGAGCCGCTCATCTCGCAACTGGGGAGCGAGGGGTTAAGTCTCTATCGTTATATCGATAATCGTGATCCGGCACTCTCCATGGCGTTGCTGCAACGATTGCCAGACGCACTACGCGGTGAGCTCACGCGACTCGATCTGGCAAACAAGGAGCTCTCGACCCTGCAGGCCAGGGTGTTACTGCTTCACGGCAGGGATGACAGTGTCATCCCCTACACGCAGAGCATCGCCCTGGGTAATGCCCTGCCCAAGGGGCGCGTCCGGGTCATTCTTCTGGAAGGGTGGACGCATGTGGAGGGCCGTCAGGCAGTACGCCAAGGCTGGCAGATGTTTCGCGCCATCTATGCCCTGCTCTGTCTGCGCGATCAGGGATTCAATTGTTTTTAGCCCAAGAGGGCCATCAGGCGACCGTGTGAAACATCCGGGATTGGTCGTTTCTCTGGAGTTGTCCGGTAAGCCAGCGCCTCTCTCCTGGAGGCGCCGGCACTGAACGCTTAGTGCGTAAAACCGGCCTGCGCGATCCGGCAAACCATTACTCGACGGCAACACTCTTGCGGTGTGACCTTTCCACCTTGGGGAGGGTTAGCTCCAGAACGCCATCGTTAAAACTGGCCTTGGCCTTGTCGGCGTCGATCTCCGCGGGCAGTGCGACGGTGCGGCTGAAACTGCCGCGGCTGATCTCGCGACGATAATAGTTGCCCTTCTCCTCTTTCTCCTCGTGGCTGGTGCTGCCCTTGATGGTGACGCTGTTATCGCTCACCGAGAGGTCGATATTCTCCTTCTCCACCCCGGGCAACTCGGCCTTGATTACTACCTCGGTATCACGGTCGATGACATCGACCTTCGGCATCTTCAGTTCAGCCAGCTGTGGCCAGTGTGGCATCTCCCAGCGAAAGGGCTGCATCCAGCGCCGGGGGAAAAAGTCCTCGAACATCCGGTCCATCTCCTCAAACGGACTGAGCGCCCGGGCGGGGGTGGCTGTCTCCTTTTCCACCGGCAGATTGCCCTCCTCTTTCTTGCTTGCCTTGCTCTTTGGTTTCATTGCCATCTTGCCTCTCCTGGGTAACGCGGAACGTGGTGTTCAAAAGAAGAAATTCTCACTCCTGAGTATAGTCAATCCGCGACAATATCCAGTGATGCTAGAACGGAAACCAGAGCACAAAAGCCGAGATAAGCATCACGGCGGCAAGATTCATCCAGATCCCCGCCCGCGCCATCTGCGCGATGGTGACATGGCCACCGCCAAAGACGATGGCGTTGGGCGGGGTGGCCACCGGCAACATGAAGGCGTAGGAGGCGGCGATGGCAACGGGGATCATCAGCAGCGTTGGCGCCAGTTCCATCGCCGCGGCCAGTGCCCCCATCAACGGTAGCACGATGGTGGCGGTGGCAGTGTTGGAGGTGACCTCGGTAAGGAAGATAATGAGCAGCACCACCGCTACCACCAGCCACCACACCGGTACCCCCTGCAGCAGTCCCAGTTGCGCTACCAGCCACTCGGTAAGCCCGCTGTGCACGAACGCCGCTGCCAGACTGAAGCCGCCACCGAACAGCAATAAGATTTCCCACGGCAGCTTGACAGCGCTCGGCCAGTCGAGCAGCCGCCCCCCTTTGTCGGCCCCAGCGGGGATGATGAAGAGCAATAGGGCACCGGCAATGGCGATGCCGGCGTCTTCCACCCCCCGCAGCCAGGGAAGATCCAGCAGGCCGCGTGTTACCCAGGCGCAGGCGACCAGGGAAAAGACCACCAGCACCCGGCGCTCCTCGGTGCCGATGCGCCCCAGCTCCAGCAACTGCTGGCGCAGCATGGTCCGGTCGGATGCCACCTCCCGATTGGTGCCGCGATAGACGATACGGGTGAGGTAGAGCCAGGTGATCGACAGCATTATCAGGGAGAGTGGCGTGGCAAAGAGCATCCACTGCGCAAAGCCCAGGGTAATGCCGCTCTGCTCGCGCAACACCCCGGCCAGGATGGCATTGGGCGGGGTGCCGATGAGGGTGGCGACCCCGCCGATGGAGGCGGCGTAGGCGATACCCAGCATCAGTGCCGTGGCAAAACTGCCGTTCTCATCGACCCCATTGCCGGCCTCGGTGTCGCCCTTGTTGCTGCTTTGACGATGGGCGATCACCGCCAGGCCGATGGGCAGCAGCATCATGGTGGTGGCGGTATTGCTAATCCACATCGAGAGGAGGGCGGTGGCCAGCATGAAGCCGAGGATCAGGCGGCGTGGCGAGGTACCGACCAGCCGGATGGTGTAGAGGGCAATGCGTCGGTGCAGCGCCCACTTCTGCATCGCCATGGCGATGAGAAAACCCCCAAGGAAGAGGTAGATCATCGGGTTGGCGTAGGCGCTGGTGGTCTGTGCCGTGGGCATGATCTCCAGCAGAGGAAAGAGGACGATGGGCAGCAGCGCGGTGGCGGCAATGGGCAGTGCCTCGCTGATCCACCAGGTGGCCATCAGCAGGGTGACGGCGGCAAGGCGGTGCGCTGCGGGGTTCATCCCCTCCGGCGTCGGCAGCAACAGCACGACGGCAAAGAGCAGCGGGCCGAACCACAGGCCGACAGGTTGGCGCATGGTGGTTATTCGCCGCTCTCGGCGAGACCCAGATCGTAATAGGACTGGGCCAGTTTTTTGATCGCAATGACGAAGGCGGCGGTGCGGTAATCCTTGATCTGCGGGTTACGCTTCATGGTGTCGCGAATGTCGGCAAAGGCCATGCGCATGGTGTCATCCAGTCCGGAACGCACCAGGTCCAGCTCGCTGGCGCCGCGCACGATATCGGTGCGCAGCTTGCCGGGCATCCCCTTGCCGGTCATCTCCTCGATGGCGGTGGCGTAGGTGCTGCCGCGCAGCTCGTCAAAGCGGCGCTGCAGGCGGCCGAAGCGCATGTGCGAGAGGTTGCGGGTCCACTCGAAATAGGAGACGGTGACGCCGCCGGCGTTGACCCAGACATCGGGCAGCATAACGATGCCACGCCGGCGCAGGATCTCGTCAGCCTCGTAGGTGACGGCACCGTTGGCCCCCTCGACGATAAGCTTGGCCTGGATCTGCATCGCATTGTTGGCATTGATCTGCGACTCCAGGGCGGCGGGGATAAGGATATCGCACTCCATGTTCAATACCGCGTTGCCATCCTCTTTATATTCAGCTGCCGCAAAGCCACGCACCCCGCCGCTCTCGGCCAGGTGTTGGCGCACATCATGGACATTCAGCCCCTCCTCGTTGAGCAGCGCGCCGTCCCGCTCGATGATGGCGATAACCTTGACCTTGTCCTCCTCGGAGAGAAATTTGGCGGCGTGGTAGCCGACGTTGCCCAATCCCTGGACGATCACCCGCTGGCCGGACAGGCCATCGACCAACCCGCTCTTTACCAGCTCTTCGGGGTGGCGAAAAAACTCCTGCAGCGCAAACTGAATCCCCTTGCCCGTCGCCTCGGCACGACCCGGAATACCGCCACGGTTGACGGGCTTGCCGGTGACGCAGGCATCCTGATTCATATCCTCGGGGAAGAGGCTCTTGTAGGCATCGGCGATCCACGCCATCTCCCGCGAGGAGGTGCCCATATCAGGGGCCGGCACATTGGTGGCGGGGTTGAGAAAGCCGCGACTGGCCAACTCCATGGCAAAGGCACGGGTGATGTTGCGCAGCTCATCCACCGTGTACTTGGCGGGGTCAATCATCAACCCGCCCTTGGCACCGCCAAAGGGGATATCGGCCAGCGCGCACTTGTAGCTCATCAGTGCCGACAGCGCCTCGGTCTCGTCCTGATTGACATGGGGGGCGAAACGCAGCCCCCCCTTGGCCGGCAGACGGTGGGTGCTATGGATCGCCCACCAGCCGGTAAAGACCTCGACACCACTGCGCACTCGAATCGGAAACTTTACCTGGATCACCGCGCTGCCAACCTTGATGATACAGGCGGTATTGGGGTCCAGTCCCGCGGCCAGGGTAGCGCGATCCACCATGCGATCCACCCCCTCAAGAAAGGACATGCTCTCTTTGTGTGCCTCGGTCACTGCACTCTCCTTTTGGCTTGTTGTTCCCGTGAAGGTAGTCGTTACGGTTTGAGTGGCGTGCTGATAACAATAGTAGCAGGTGCCTCGGCGGCAAATTCGATGCGCTGCTGCATTGCGGGGTTCATGTAGACGGTGCCCGCCTCATCCACCAGCATCACATAGTGAATACCCATCTGCCGGGCGATGCGGTGCCAGTCTTCCACCCCCGCCACCACCAGGGCGGTGGCGGCGGCATCGGCGATCCCGCCATTTTCATGCAGCACGGTCACCGAGGTGATCCCCTCCACCGGCAGGCCACTTCTGGGGTCGAGGATATGGGCATAGCGCACCCCCTCATGTTCGCGATAGCGCTCATAATTGCCGGAGGTAAAGACACTCTCGTCCCCCTTTATCTCCAGCGCGGCCAGCACCCCCTCCCCCTGCGGGTGACGGATCCCGACGCGCCATGGCGCCCCGCCCTTGCTGCCGATGGCGCGCAGGTCCCCCCCACCATTGACGATGGCGTTATCGATGCCATGGGCACGCAGAATGTCGATGGCGTGGTCCACCGCCACCCCCTTGGCAAAGGCACCAAAATCGAGCTGCACCTTGGGATTGGCACAACGCAACAGGCCATCGTTAATGCTCAGATCATCCATCCCCGGCGCGGCGCTCACCCAGCGGGCGATCGCCTCTCTGTCGGGCGGCGGCCCGTTGGGGCGGCCATCGCCCTGAAAGCCCCACAGCCCGAGCAGGCCACCGATGGCGGGATTGAACAGCCCCTCGCTCTGGCGATAGAGCTGTTGTGAGCGGCTGATGAGCGAGGCGATCGAGGGGGGGAGCGCGATCGCCTGCTCCCCCCGGGCGATCGCCAGGTTGATCTCGACCAGCGGCCCCGGTTTCCAGGCGTGCCACTCGTGGTGCATCCGTTGGAAGGTTTGGTTGATCTCGGTCACCGCCGCCTCACGGGCCGCGGGCTCGGCATCCCAGACCGTGATAGTAACCAGGGTGCCGAAGACGTAGAGCTCTACCGTCTCGCTCTGCGGGGGGCGGCTGCAGGCGACCAACAGGAGTAACAGCAGGGGGGTGAGGATACGTTTTTTCATCCCGCGCAAACTACCAGAAAGTGTGTGCCGGCGAAACAGGATGGCGTTGCTGGCGCTGGATTGAGGGGTAGAGGCGCACCCTTGCAGCTACCCGCTGATGAGTGCTTCAATATGAAAAAACCGATACCCACCTGAAGGACAAAAGACGAGCCATGAATATCCATATCCTGCAGCATGTCCCCTTTGAGGGGGCAGGAAGCATCGAGGCGTGGGCCCTGGCACAGGGGCACACCCTGACCACCACCCGCTTCTACGCCCAGGAGCCGTTCCCGGCGCTGGCGACGTTCGACCTGCTGGTGATTATGGGTGGTCCGATGAGCATTCACGACGAACACCTCTACAGCTGGCTCAAGGGGGAGAAGTGGTTTGCACGGCAGGTCATCGACAGCGGCAGGCCGGTGCTGGGGGTCTGCCTGGGGGCGCAACTCCTCGCCGAGGTGCTGGGCGGCGAGGTCTATCCGGGCAAACAGAAGGAGATCGGCTGGTTCCCCATCGTGCTGGACGAGGGCTTTATCCTCCATCCACTGGGGGCACAACTGGCCCCGCGGCCGACGGTCTTCCACTGGCATGGCGAGACCTTTACCCTGCCGCCCGGGGCGCAGCGTATCGCCACCAGTGCCGCCTGCGACAACCAGGGCTTTATCTATCGGGATCAGGTGATCGCCCTGCAATTTCATCTGGAGACCACCCCGGAGAGCGCACAGAGCATCGTTGAGCACTGTGGCGATGAGCTGGTGGACGCCCCCTATATCCAGAGTGCCGAGGCGATCCTCGGCAACAGCGACCACTACAGCGCGATCAACAGCACCATGCGTCAGATGCTGGAGTATCTTGAAGTACAGGTCGGACAGAGCCGTGGCTGAGCCGGATACCGTTCTTCAACTCTTCATCAGCACTTCATAAAACGGTCATCCTCTTCTCCTAAACTCCCCTTTAACCCGGATGCCTCGCGAGGATTCGCGAACCATCCAGGGTAATGCCAGCAGGCAGGCCGTAGCTATACACGGCCTGCGTACTTCCTGATCGGGTGCTGGCTGAAGCTTACTTGCCATCGCAGAGGGAGAAAAATCATGCATCAGATGGATACCATCCAAAACCATATCGAGATCACCCGCCAGCAGATCATCGGCCAGCTGCATGAGGAGATCGCCCACTTTCAGAATGAATTGAACAGGCTCGCCGCCGATAGGGATAATGCGTGCGATGCCTGGGGCAACCGGGTCTATCGCACGATTATCAACCGCAAGCGCAGACTGATCTCCGCCCTTTCATAGGCCGCCATCATTAGCCGCACACCCCCTCGTCCCGCACCCGTTTGTAGTAGTTGATGAGGTTGTTGGTCGACGGGTCGTGGCTTGATACCGGCCGGTCATCCTCCA
>JAPHSX010000066.1 GCA_026196575.1 Gammaproteobacteria bacterium
CCCCCCCACCGCCGACACCCTGAGTGGCGCCACCCCCTATGCCGTGCATGACATTGCGCCACGGCTCGACGGGCTGGACGCGCTTGAGCGTCAGGGGGAGACCCTGTTCCAGGCCAACTGCGCCTTCTGCCATGCCGCCGACGGCAGCGGCAAGAACTGGATTGGCACCTTCATGGAGCCCCATGCCCGCGACCTCACCGATCCACAGTTCATGCGCGAGATGAGCCGGGCACGACTGGAGAAGACCATCGAGGAGGGGCTGTCCGGTACCCCGATGCCCGCCTGGAAGAGCGTCCTCACTGCGCCGCAGATCGAGGCGATCGCCGCCTACATTCATCGCGCCTTTCACCCGCTGGCCGATTAACGCACAGAAGACGAATTCCATCGTATAATCAGAAAAACTTCCAAATCAATTCGAGATCCCGATGCGCATCCTACCCGCCTTTGTCCTGCTGTTCGCCCTCTCTGGCACCCCGGTTCTGGCCGAGGAGGGGCTCGCCGATGCCCCGCCGCCACCGCCGATGAGCACCGAGGAGGTCTACAGCGAGGTGGAGCAGGGGCTGGAGCCGCAGGTCACCATCACCCGCCACCGTATGGCGACGGTGGAGGAGTACCGCATGAGCGGCCGGCTCTACATGATCAAGATCACCCCTAGCAAGGGGCTGCCCTACTACCTGGTCGACAGCGACGGTGACGGCTCGCTGGAGACCCGCCGCAACTCGCTGAATGACCCGGAGGTGGTCAAGTGGCGCCTCTTTAGCTGGTAACTTTCCACCCCGGTTACTGTCTTTCCGCCATCCGTGCGGATAAGATCACGCCACACTCACCAAACGATGCGAAGCTATGTCTGTCTACACCCAGGTGGCACGGGATGAGCTGGAGGCCTTCCTGCAACACTACCCGCTCGGCGAACTCCTCGACTACGAGGGGATCAGCGCTGGCATCGAGAACACCAACTACTTTGTTACTACAGGCAAACAGCGGCTGGTGCTTACCCTGTTCGAGCACCACAGTGCCGGGGAGCTGGCCTATTTTCTTGACCTGATGGCCTTTCTTGCCGAGCACAAGGTGCCCAGCGCCCACCCCATCGCCGACAACAACGGTCATTTCCTGCGCACCCTCAATGGCAAGCCGGCGGCACTGGTGATGCGCCTCAGCGGTCGCTGCATCGACACCCCGAACGCGCAGCAGTGCGCCGCCATCGGCCACGCCCTGGCGCAGCTGCACCGCGCCGGTCAGGCCTTTAGCGGTCATCGCGACAACGACCGCGGCCCCCACTGGTGGCACACCACCCGCAACGCCGTCTTCGATCGCCTGGGCGCCGGCGAGCAGCAGCTGCTGGAGGAGGAGCTCGCCTTTCAGGCCGCGCACCGTTTCGATGCCCTGCCGCGCGGGGTGATCCACGCCGACCTGTTCCGCGACAACGCCCTGTTCGAGGGCGACACCCTTACCGGCCTTATCGACTTCTACTACGCCTGCAACGATGTGCTGCTCTACGACGTGGCGGTGACCCTCAATGACTGGTGCAGCCGCGCGGACGGCGCCATCGATGAGGCCAAGGCGCGCGCCCTGCTCGGTGCCTACCGCCAAGGGCGTCCCATCGATGCGGCGGAGCTGGCGGCGTGGCCGGTCATGCTGCGCGCCGCCGCGCTGCGCTTCTGGCTGTCGCGGCTGCAGGACCATCACTTCCCGCGCGAGGGGGAGTTGACCCACATCAAAAATCCCGACGTCTTCAAAAATATCCTGTTGCAGCGCCGCGCCGGGGGTGACTCGCTGCTGACGTTGTGGGAGGGAGAGTAGATCCCGGTATCACGGGGGCAGGGATCGGGGTGAACAGTCGGCCAAAATGGCTAACCCCTTGAGTCTCCTGGGCTTTGCCGTTTATCCACAGAAACTGTGGATAACTCTGTGGACATAGCCTCTTCACGGGGCGCCAGGCCGCATGGTGACGCCCTTCATCACAAATTGTTCATATTCTGCGCAGATATTTTTACCCAATGAATTCAATGAGTTATGAGTTAAATAGGGTTGCAGGTGAAAGTTAGTATTCACTACCACGGCAAACCTCATCACGCCGTCTCCCGATTGTGTATAAGCCAATCCTGAATTACCCCGCCCCCCTCTATCCACCGACACCTTGCCGCCGCGTTGCCCCCTTCCTTACAATGCCAGCCTTATCCGGCCACACAAGAGCACCACCCCGTCATGGAGCGAATCACCCACCTCATTGAGCAGCTGAACGAGTGGACCGGGCGCCTCCTTGCCTGGCTGACGCTGGCGCTGGTCATCGTCACCTTTGGCGTGGTGGGGCTGCGCTACCTCTTTGACCTGGGGTCGATCGCGCTGCAAGAGTCGATCACCGCCATGCACGCCCTGCTCTTCATGCTGGGGGCGGCCTATACCCTGCGCCACGAGGGGCATGTACGGGTCGATATCTTCTACCGCCGCTTTGGCGCGCGCGGCCGCGCCTGGGTCGACCTGCTGGGTGTCATATTTCTGCTGATACCGGTCACCCTCTTTATCATCGGGGTGAGCTGGGAGTATGTGGCCAGCTCCTGGCGCCTGCACGAAGGGTCGCGCGAGGCGGGCGGCCTGCCTGGGGTCTATCTGCTGAAGAGTGCAATCCCGTTGATGGCGCTGCTGCTGCTGCTGCAGGGGGTCGCCATGGGGTGGCGTGCCTTCGCACTGCTACGCCAGCCACAGGGGCCGCGGCATGACGCCTGAGGTGATGGCCCTACTGCTCTTCGCGGTGGTCTGCCTGGTGCTGCTGGCGGGCTTTCCGGTCGCCTTCTCGCTGGCGGGCACGGCGCTGCTCTTCGCCTTTATTGGAGACGCCGCCGGGGTATTCGATGCCAGCTTTCTGGAGGCACTGCCCAACCGCCTCTACGGCATCATGACCAACGTCAACCTCATCGCGGTGCCGCTCTTCGTCTTCATGGGGGTGATGCTGGAACGCTCGCGGGTGGCCGAGCAGCTGCTCGACACCATGGCCGCCCTGTTCGGCTCGCTGCGCGGCGGGCTGGGGATCTCGGTCACCCTGGTGGGGATGCTGCTGGCCGCCAGCACCGGCATCGTCGGCGCCACCGTGGTCACCATGGGGCTGCTCTCACTGCCCACCATGCTCAAACGCGGCTACAGCCCGCCACTGGCCTGCGGTATCGTCTGCGCTTCCGGCACCCTGGGGCAGATCATCCCCCCCTCAATCATCCTCATCCTGCTGGGCGAGGTACTCTCCTCCGCCTACCAGCAGGCGCAGCTGGAGATGGGCAATTGGTCACCGGAGGTGCTCTCGGTGGGCGACCTCTTTGCCGGCGCGCTGCTGCCGGGGCTGCTGCTGGTCGGCCTCTACCTGCTCTATCTTCTCCTCGTCGCCTGGCTCAGGCCGCTAAGCTCCCCGGCGCTTCCCGCCGCAGAACGCGGCCAGTTCGACGGCCAGCTGCTGGCGCGCGTGGTCAAGGTGCTGCTGCCGCCGCTGTTGCTCATCCTCGCCGTGCTCGGTTCCATCCTCGCCGGCGCCGCCACCCCCACCGAGGCCGCCTCGGTCGGTGCGGTGGGAGCGATGGGGTTGGCGCTGGCGCAGCGCGCCTTTACTCTGACGATATTGCAGGAGGTGATGCGGGCGACCACCCGCATCACCTCCATGGTGTTCCTGATCTTTATCGGCGCCTCGCTCTTTTCGCTGGTGTTTCGCGGCTATGGCGGCGATGAGATGGTGAAGACGCTGCTCAGCGACCTGCCGGGCGGCGTCTTCGGGGCGATGCTGGCGGTAATGGCGCTGATGTTTCTGCTCGGCTTTATCCTCGACTTTATCGAGATCACCTTTGTCGTCGTCCCCATCGTCGCCCCCATCCTGCTGGCGATGGGGCTCGACCCGGTGTGGCTGGGGGTGATGATCGCCATTAACCTGCAGACCTCCTTCCTCACCCCCCCCTTCGGCTTCGCCCTCTTCTACCTGCGTGGCGTCGCCCCCGCCGAGGTCACCACGCCCCAGATCTACCGCGGTGTGGCCCCCTTCATCCTGATTCAGCTTCTCGCCCTGGCAGCGCTGGCCCAGTGGCCGGGGCTAGCCACCTGGCTGCCTGGGGTATTGAACGGCGGGTAGGCTGGGAAAAATCCGGTGCAGCGGCGGGATACAGGCGGTGCGTCTCTCACCTGCCGGCAAGACAGTCAGGGCTGGCCTGGTTTAAGATGGCGCCCAGATGAGACGACCCTTACTGATGCCCCCGTGGGAAGCGATTGCCGAGACCATCCGCCAACATGGTGGTGAGCCCTTTGTGCTGCGCGAGCGCCACGCCTTGGGGGGCGGCTGTATCAACAGCGCCTGGCGGGTGGCCGATGGCGGGCGGCAATGGTTCGTCAAGCTCAATACGGGTGACAAGCTCGATATGTTCGAGGCGGAGCGCGACGGCCTGCTGGAGCTGGCGGCGAGCGGGGCTGTCCGGGTGCCGCAACCGCTGGCGACAGGGTTGGCTGCGGGGCAGGCCTTTATCGTGATGGAGGCGCTGGAGCTCGGCGGCCACGGCTCGCAGGTGCAGCTGGGGGAGCAGCTGGCGGTGCTGCACCGTCATCGGGCTGATCGCTTCGGTTGGTACCGCGACAACACTATCGGCTCTACCCATCAGCCCAACCGTCAACACCCCGACTGGCTCGACTTCTGGCGCGAGGAGCGTCTCGGCTTTCAGCTGGCGCTGGCGCGGGAGAATGGTGCCCCGCGCGGCCTGCTAAGCGATGGCGAGCGGTTGTTGGCGGATTTTCACCGCCTCTTCGGGGGCTATCTCCCGACGCCCTCGCTGCTGCATGGCGACCTCTGGTCGGGCAACTATGCCTTCGCAAGCAGTGGGGAACCGGTCATCTTCGACCCTGCGGTCTACTACGGTGACCGTGAGGCGGAGCTGGCGATGACCGAGCTGTTCGGCGGCTTCGGCAGCGAGTTCTATGCCGCCTATAACGAAGCGTGGCCCCTCGACCCCGGCTACCCGGTGCGCAAGAGCCTTTACAACCTCTACCATATCCTCAACCACTTCACCATGTTCGGCGGCGGCTATGGCAGCCAGGCCGAGGGGATGATGGGACGGTTGCTGGCGGAGCTGGGTTGAGCGTGGGCGAGAGAGCCGTGACATCGGGCAAGGGCAGTTACCCGCCCCCTTTTAGCGGGCGCTTTTTTGCGCCACGCTACTGGCCCACCTGGCTGGGGCTGGGGCTGTTGGGGCTGCTTGCACTGCTGCCGGGCGGGGTGCGCCGCCGGTTGGGGGGGGCTGTTGGCGCGCTGGCCTACCGTTATCACCACAAGCGCCGCGCTATCGTCGCCACTAACCTGGAGTGGTGTTTTCCCGAACTGGATGGGACAGCACGCGAGGCGTTGGCGCGCGACTACTTCCGCCTGATGGCGCAATCCTTTTTCGATTACGGGGTGTTGTGGTGGGCGAGCCGTCGCCGTCTGGATAAAATGCTCAAACTGGAGGGGGCCGAGTACCTGCAGGCGCAGGTTGATGCGGGCCGTCCGGTGATCCTCCTCACCAGCCACACTATCGGCCTTGACTTCGGCGCTGCCGCGCTGACCCGCCACTTCCCCTCGGTCGGTCTGGTGAAGAGGGCGCGCAACCCGCTCTTCGACTGGTACATGGCGCGCGGACGCACCCGCTTTCAGGGGATCCTCTACCGCCGCGAGGAGGGGATGCGGCCGGTGATTAGGGCGATTAAGCAGGGGCACGCCTTCTACTATCTGCCCGATGAGGATCTGGGGCCGGAGAACTCCATCTTCGTCCCCTTCTTCGGGGTGCCGACCGCCACCATCGACGCCCTCTCCCGCCTGGCCAGGATGAGCGGCGCTGCCGTGCTCCCCTTCGCCACGGTATATCGGCCTGAAGAGGGCGACTATGTGGCGCGCATTGGCGAACCACTGGCCGATTTTCCCAGTGAGAAGAGCGAGGCTGACACCGCCCGCATGAACCGTGAGCTGGAGTGGATGATCCGCGAGGCGCCGGCGCAATACATGTGGTCGATGCGCCTGTTTCAGACCCGCCCCGACGGCTCGCCTCCGCCCTATGCGATGAAGGGCAAGCCGGGCTCCGGCCACCGCGAGCGCCCGGATTCGGCGTAACCCCGGCTCACCCCTGGCGCGACAGCCAGTAAAAGCGGTAGGGCGGGATCACCAGCTGATCCTTGAAGTGGCTGGGGGTCTCACCGGAATAGAGGTCCTGCAGCGGGCCGTATTTGAAGTGGCCGCGATTCTCCAGCTCACTCAGGTTGAGGGACTGGGGGGCGCTGTCGAAGTTGCCGACCACCAGCACGCTGTCGTTCATCTGGAACGGGTTGGTGCGCAGGAAGGCGAAGAGGTGCGGGTTGCCGCTCTCCAGCAGTTCGCGATTGTTGTAATCGGCGAAGGCGGGGAGGGTCTTACGCACCGCGATCATCTTTTGCAGTCCCTCGAAGATACGCTGCTGTACCGTGCCACGCCGCTGGCGCAGTTGCGCCGTTTCCCAGTCGATCTTGGGGCGGTGCATCCAGCGGTTATCGAGGGCCTTGTGGCTGTCCTCCAGGTAACCGCAATCGTTGATGGTGCCGAGCTCATCGCCGTAGTAGAGCAACGGGATGCCACCGAAGGACATGGTCATGCTGTGCAGCAGCAGGATGAGGTCGATGCACTGCTGGATGCGTGCCGGGTCACCTTGCTGCAACGCCACCTCCAGCCCGGCTAGCGAGGCCAGGGCGCCGGAGATGCGCGCATCCCCCGTCTTCGCGTTTTGGCCGAAGGGCAGCCCGCGGGCGGGTGAGTCGTCGTAGGTGCCGGTGAAATAGTCGACCAGAAAGCGGCGGTGGGCATAGGGCTCGTAGCCGGCCTGAATGATATCGGCATCGTCGAAGCCCAGGCCGATGTCGTCGTGACAGCGCAC
>JAPHSX010000059.1 GCA_026196575.1 Gammaproteobacteria bacterium
CGCTTGACTATCCGAACTCTTGGGTGCTCAGCTATCTTCGTTCACAGCTTGAAGTTTATGTAGAGAGAGGAACGGATATATCTCTGGTCCTTGACGTCTCCGACTACAAGGCAAAGGCGAGACTGGAGAGAGCGAAGGGAAAGCCGGCGGCGAAGGCGGCGTACTGGGTGTGGTCGATGGGGTAGCTGTGGCCCTGGCGCGCCTCGCGCCGGGCGTAGATCTCCAGCAGTTCGGCGGCGACATCGCGGATCTTTTCGCTCGCCTTGCGCTTTGCCTTCTCCCACTGGCCGCTGCCGAGCTTGTGCAGCGGGGTGCTCTCCGGTGCGGCCCCGGTGTAGCGGCTGATGAGGTGCAGCGAGACCACCGGCACGTAGAGCTTGTCGCCGCCGGCGTACTCCAGGGTGAGAAACTCGGTCTCCTCCTCGCCGAGGGTGAGTTTCTGCAGGCCGAGGTAGCGGCCGACGCCGTGATCTTCATGCACCACCGGGGCACCGAGCTGCAGCTCGGCGAGGTTGCGCACCACCGCATCGGGGTCGCGCTGGCGGTTGCGGCTGCGCCGGCGGCGGCGCTGCATCACCTGCTCGCCGTAGAGCTGGCTTTCGGCGATCACGGCGATGGCCGGCTCGCGCAGCAGCAGACCGCTCTCCAGCGGCGCCACGGTGACGGCTATCTTTGCCGTGCCGCCGATAAACTCGTGCCAGCTCTCTACGGCGGTCGGGTGGATGTCACAGCCGCGCAGTGTCTCCAGCAGCGCCTCGCGGCGCCCCGCCGATTCGGCGCTAAAGAGGATGCGCCCGGTAAACTCGCCAACAAAGCGGCGCAGTGCGGCGCTGGGGTCACTGCTGCGTCCTTCCAGTGCCAGCGAGGGGGGGCGGGCGGTGGCGAAGTTGACCCCATGCCTGACCTCATGCAGCTCGAAGTGTTGCAGCTGTGCCCGCGGGTAGCCCTTGAGGGCGGCAAACAGCTCCTGCACCTCAAGAAAGAGGCGCTGCGGCGGCAGCGGTGGGTGGTCGAGGTGGTACTGGGCGATGGCGAAGCGTTCAAGATATTCGGCATGGAACGCCTCCGCCGCCTCGTCGCACCCCTCCAGGGTAAAGAGCCAGGTCTGCCGCGGCAGGTAGTCGAAGAGGGTGGCGGTCTGCGCAAAGAAGAGTGGCAGGTAGTATTCGATGCCGGGGGGGGCGAGCCCCTCGCTGACGTCGCGGTAAACCACGCTCTTCTGCGGGTCGCCCTCGAACTGTTCACGATAGGCCTGGCGAAAGTGCTTGACCGCCTCCTCGTTGAGGGGGAATTCGCGCGCCGGCAGCAGGCGGATCTGCGCCACCTGCTCCTCGGAGCGCTGGCTCTCGACATCGAAGGTGCGAATGCTCTCCACCTCATCGTCGAACAGCTCGATGCGGTAAGGACTCTTGCTGCCCATCGGGTAGAGGTCGAGCAGGCTGCCGCGCACCGCAAAGTCGCCGTGCTCCATCACCTGCGAGACGCACTGGTAGCCGTTCTGTTCCAGCCGGCGACGCATCGCCTCCAGCGGCAGGGTGTCGCCCACGTCCAGCATCAGGCTCCCCCCCTCGATGTAGCCACGTGGCGCGAGGCGGTGCATCAGGGTGGCGATTGGCAGGATGAGGATGCCGCGCTCCAGCTGTGGCAGGCGGTAGAGGGTGGCCAGGCGCTCGGAGATGATGTCCTGATAGGGGGAGAAGGTGTCGTAGGGCAGGGTCTCCCAGTCGGGAAAGTTGAGGATGGGGATGGCGTCGTCGCCACGGTTGTAGAAACGCAGCTCCTCCTCCAGGCGGCTGGCGTTCGGGGTGTCGGGGGTGGCGACCAGCACTATTCCCGGATGCGCCCTGGCGGCGGCGCTGATGAGCAGGCCGAAACTGCTGCCGTAGAGCTGGCCGAACTGGACGCGCTCGCCCGCCCTGATGGCGAGCGGTGGGGCAAGGGCGGTTTGCAGGTGGTTGTCCATGGGGCGGTGGGGCGATCGGGTCAGCAGTGAAAAGGCCGCTCATTGTAGGCCTGTGCCAACGATGAATCAAAGGCGCAGGCCAGGTGTGTGGCGGGCAGGCTTGCTTCTGCCGCCTTGCCCGTGACCATCTCTGCTACAGTTAGGGCTGGCGCGGCAGCTCTCCCTTTCGGGCGGAGGGTGGCTGGCAGGACAAGAGAAGTTAATGCTGGCGCGAATTTTGCACACACAGAATCGAGATAGTCATTCACCCTATTTTGGTGAAAATAATAAAGAGGAGTTATGTCATGGCACACGTTGTAATAGTTGGTGCAAGTACCGGGGGATTGCCCGCCGCCTACGATACCCAGGAGATCCTGGGTAAACAGCACCGTATCACGGTGATCTCCGACCGCGACCACTTCACCTTTGTCCCCTCCAACCCGTGGGTGGCGGTGGGCTGGCGCAAGCGCAGTGATATCTCTTTTCCGCTCGCCCCCTACCTGAAGCGCAAGGGGATCGACTTCATACACTCGGCGGTGACCGAGATAAAGCCCGATGAGAACACCGTGGCGTTGGCCAATGGCGATACGGTCAATTACGACTATCTGATCCTGGCCACCGGCCCCAAGCTGGCCTTTGACGAGGTCGAGGGGCTGGGCCCGAATGGTGGCAATACCGTCTCGGTCTGTACCACCGACCATGCCGAGGAGGCGTGGGAGAAGTGGCAGCGGTTTGTGGAGGAGCCCGGCCATATTGTCGTCGGCGCGGCGCAAATGGCCTCCTGCTTCGGCCCCGCCTACGAGTTCGCCTTCATCATGGATACCGACCTGCGCAAGCGCAAGATCCGCGACAAGGTACCGATGACCTTTGTCACCGCCGAGCCTTATATCGGCCACCTCGGTCTCGGTGGTGTCGGCGACTCCAAGGGGATGATGGAGTCGGAGATGCGCGACCGCCACATCAAGTGGATCTGCAACGCCAGGATCGCCAGGGTCGAACCGGGCAAGATGTTCGTCGAAGAGCTGAACGACAAGGGTGAGCTGCACAAGAGCCACGAGCTGCCATTTAAGTACTCGATGATGCTGCCGGCCTTCAAGGGGGTAGATGCGGTCAATGCGGTGGGTGAGGATCTGGTCAACCCGCGTGGTTTCGTCAAGGTCAACGAGTTCCAGCAGAACCCGAAGTGGAAGAATATCTACGGTGTTGGTGTCGGTATCGCCATTCCGCCGGTGGAGGCGACCCCGGTTCCCACCGGCACGCCCAAGACCGGCTATATGATCGAATCGATGGTGCTGGCCACCGCCCACAACATCAAGAACGATATCGACGGCAAGGCCGCTGACATGACAGCGACCTGGAACGCCATCTGCCTGGCCGATATGGGGGACACCGGCGCCGCCTTCGTGGCGATGCCGCAAATTCCGCCGCGCAACGTCTCGTGGATGAAGAAGGGGAAGTGGGTGCATATGGCCAAGGTCGCCTTCGAGAAGTACTTCATCGGCAAGATGAAGAAGGGCTCCAGCGAACCGGTGTTTGAGCGCTATATCCTCAAGGCGCTTGGCATCAATAAACTGAAATAACGCTGTCTGGCGGGTAAGTGGAGAGGCGGCACCGATGCCGCCTCTTTTTTTTCCTGCAATCCATCTTTTGACAAATCATGAATATCTGTCACACTTCCTTCTGTCATATAAAGTCATGTCATAAGTTGACAGTTTTGTCTTTTCGAGGGGAATATGCCAGATTCAAAATCACCATCCTGCGAGCAGATCATCAACATGATGCCCGATCCCTTTGTGGTGATCGATCGTGATTACCGCATCATTGCCGCCAACCGCAACTATCTCAAACACTACGGTCATCGCGAGCCGGCGGAGGTGGTGGGGCGCTTCTGTTACGAGGTCTCCCACCATGTCGATACCCCGTGCAGCCAACATGGCGAGCACTGCCCGCTGGAGACGGTGTTCGAGACCGGTCAGCCGACACAGGTGATGCACGTCCATTACCACGACGGAGAGGAGGAACATGTGCAGCTCTACTCCAACCCCCTATTCGATGACAGGGGTGAGGTGATGTATGTGGGGGAGTATATCTACCCGGTACACAAGCCCGACGCTGGCGACACCATGCTTACCGGGCGCTCGCGTCCGATGTTGCGCCTGACCAGCCTGTTGCAGCGCGTCGCCCCTACCCAGACCAGCGTATTGCTGCTTGGCGAGAGCGGTGTCGGCAAGGAGAAGGTGGCCGAGTATGTGCACCAGTATTCGCCGCGTTCGATGATGCCCTTTGTCATTGTCGACTGCGGTACCCTTGGCGAGAACCTCATCGAGAGCGAGCTGTTCGGTCATGAGAAGGGGGCCTTTACCGGCGCCAATAACCTGAAGAAGGGGCTGTTCGAGGCGGCGGATGACGGCACCCTCTTTATCGACGAGATTGGCGAGCTGCCGCTCTCGCTGCAGACCAAGCTGTTGCGTGTACTGGAGAGCGGCACCATCCGCCGCCTGGGTGGCACTGCCTATCTCAAGGTGAATGTGCGGGTGATCGCCGCCACCAACAAAAACCTCAAGGAGATGGTGG
Source organism: Gammaproteobacteria bacterium (assembly GCA_026196575.1). Lineage (GTDB taxonomy): Bacteria > Pseudomonadota > Gammaproteobacteria > Thiohalomonadales > Thiohalomonadaceae > JAPHSX01. Next base: position 4,517 of record JAPHSX010000059.1, read on the forward strand.
AGAAAGGGGCGTTTCGCCAGGATCTCTACTATCGCCTCTCCGCCTTTCCGGTGAATATCCCCTCGTTGCGTGAGCGTCCGGATGACATTCCGGCACTGGCTGAGCGTTTTCTGTCGCGCATGGAAGAGGGCGATCGCTTCGTGCCGCTCTCGCCGGAGGTGATAGAGGCGCTGCTGGGCTACGACTATCCGGGCAATGTGCGTGAGTTGCGCAATATCATCGAGCGTGCCGCCATCCTGGCCTATGGTGAGGAGATGCTGCGCCCGGAACATATCCTCTTTGAGGATGAGACGTCCCCGGTCGCCATGCCCGTTGGTCGTTCCGTGCTGGCCGCGGGCAACAACAATTTATTGCAGCGCCGTCACGGCCGCCTCAACGAGGCGGCGGTGCTGCGCGCGCTGGAGCAGACCGATGGTCATCGTGCCAGTGCAGCGCAGTTGCTGGGGGTGAGCGAGCGCACCCTCTACCGGTATGTGCAGCGCCTGCGCCAGGAGTAAGGGAACAGCCGGTCGCGCCGTCGCCTTGTGGCCTCCTGCGTGGTACCGGGACGCCGTGGGTAATAATCTTACCGGCACGCCAGTTTACCCGGAGGGTGGCAAACCCTATAATTGCCCGTTTATATCGAACTTAGCGCGGATACCAATATCATGAGAATCGCCCAGGAAGCCCTTACATTCGACGACGTACTGCTGGTACCGGCTCACTCCACCGTGCTGCCCAAGGATGTGACTCTCACCACCAAGCTCACCCGCGGTATCACCCTCAATATTCCCATTATCTCGGCGGCAATGGATACCGTGACCGAACACCGTCTGGCGATCGCCCTGGCGCAAGAGGGGGGGATCGGTATTATCCACAAGAACATGACCGCCGAGGAGCAGGCGCGCCAGGTGCGGATGGTGAAGAAGTTCGAAAGCGGCGTGATCAAGGACCCCATTACCGTCGGCCCGAAGATGCCCATCGGCGAGCTGATCAAGCTGACTCGCGCCGAGGGGATCTCCGGGGTGCCGGTGGTCGACGGTGAGGAGCTGGTCGGTATCGTCACCAGCCGCGACCTGCGTTTCGAGACCCGCTTTGACCAGCCGGTCTCCACCATCATGACCCCCAAGGCGAAGCTGGTGACGGTGCGGGAGGGGACCGGCCGTGGCGAGATCAAGCGCCTGCTGCATGAGCACCGCATCGAGAAGGTATTGGTGGTCGATGGCGATTTTCGCCTGCGCGGCATGGTCACGGTGAAAGACATCCAGAAGGCGACCGACAAGCCCAACGCCTGCAAGGACGCCTCCGGCAGCCTGCGTGTCGGCGCCGCGGTGGGCGTGGGCGCCGGTACCGATGAGCGTGTCGAGGCCCTCTACAAGGCCGGTGTCGATGTGATTGTGGTCGATACTGCCCACGGTCACTCCCAAGGGGTACTGGATCGCGTGGCGTGGGTGAAGAAGCACTTCCCCGAGCTGCAGGTGATTGGCGGTAATATCGCCACCGCCGCCGCCGCCAAGGCGCTGGTGGCGGCCGGCGCCGATGCGGTCAAGGTCGGGATCGGCCCCGGCTCCATCTGCACCACCCGTATCGTCGCCGGTGTCGGCGTACCGCAGATCTCCGCCATCTCCAATGTGGCCGAGGCGCTGGAGGGGAGCGGTGTACCGCTCATCGCCGACGGCGGCATCCGCTTCTCCGGTGACATGGCCAAGGCGATCGTCGCCGGTGGCCATACCATCATGGTCGGCTCCATGCTGGCCGGCACCGAGGAGGCACCGGGTGAGGTCGAGCTGTTCCAGGGGCGCTCCTACAAGTCCTACCGCGGCATGGGCTCACTCGGGGCGATGGGTGGCTCGCAGGGCTCCTCCGATCGCTACTTCCAGGAGAGCACCGAGGCGGAGAAGCTGGTGCCGGAGGGGATCGAGGGTCGCGTCCCCTTCAAGGGGCCGATGCAGCCGGTGATCCACCAGCTGCTCGGCGGTCTGCGCTCCTCCATGGGTTACACTGGCTGTCGCACCATCGAGGAGATGCGCACCAAGCCGGAGTTTGTGCGTATCACCAACTCCGGCCTCTCCGAGTCGCACGTGCATGACGTGCAGATCACCAAAGAGGCGCCCAACTACCGCGTTTAGTCCAGCGCGAACACGTTGTTCCTTACGGCCCCCGCATGTACGGGGGCCGTTTTCGTTTGGGCGTAAAAAAATCCGGCCCTGTGAACAGGGCCGGATTCCGCTCTCGCGCTAAGCGCCGGAATTAGTGCGCGTGACCTTCCGGGCCATGCACATGGCCGTGCTCCAGCTCCTCTTCACTGGCCGGGCGGATATCCACCACGGTGACATCGAAGTTGAGGTTCTCGCCCGCCAGCGGATGGTTGGCATCGACGGTGACGTGCTCGTCATCCACTGCCACCACGGTGACGACCTGCGGGCCGTGCTCGCTCATGGTCTGAAACTGCATTCCCGCCTCGATCTCGGTGTCGCCCTCGAACAGATGTTTCGGCACCTGCTGTGTCAGCTCGTCGGAGCGCTCGCCGTAACCGTCCTTGGGGGGAATGGTGACCTTGAGTGAGTCGCCCTTGGCCTTGCCCTCCAGGGCGCGCTCCAGGCCGGGGATGATGTTGCCGACGCCCTGGATATAGGCCAGCGGGTCGCGACCCTCGGAACTGTCGATGACGGTGCCTTGATCGTCGGTGAGGGTGTAGTCGATGGAGACGACCATGTTGGCTGAAATTTGCATGTGAATTCCTTGGGATTTTCTGGATTGACGGGCGCAGTTTACGCGATCCGGGCGGCGCCTTCAAAGGTGGGGCCAAAGGTGGGATCGGTCATGCGGCGTGGTCGATGATCCAGTGGGGCACCGCCTGGGCCCGCAAAAACTCGCCGGCACCCTCACCCTGCAGCATGGCGAGGGTGGCGAGCATCCCGGCCTCCATGCAGCTGGGGGCGTGAACGGTGATGGAGCGGGGGGCGTTGACCACCGGCCAGCCAGTGTGCGGATCGAGGATGTGACCGTAACGCTTGCCCTGATGGAGCAGGTGGCGGCGGGCGTCACCGCTGGTGGCGAGTGCCCCGGAGCGAATGGCCAGGAGACCGGCACTTTTTTTGCCGGTGTCGGTGGGGTCATCGACGGCAATTTGCCACGGCTTGCCATTGTGTCGCGGTTTGTTGATGAAGAGATCTCCACCGAAATTGAGGACGAAAGAGGCGCTGGTCTCGGCGCTTAGCAGGGCGGCGGCGCGATCGACGGCGTACTCCTTGCCGATGCCCCCGAGGTCGAGCTCCATTCCCGCCGGTAGAGTGATCTCGGGGGAGTGCCATTGTACCTTCTCCCAGCCGACATGCCGCAGTAGCTGCGCCACCTGCCCCGGTGTCGGCAAGGGGCTGCCAGGCTCGAAACGCCAGACCTTGCGCAGCACCCCGGCGGTGATGTCAAACAGCCCCCCGCTCAGCCGGTAGAGCTGCTCGGCGTAGTCGAGCAGGCGGCCGCTCTCCTCGTCCACGGTCACCGGCAAGCCGGTGGCGTGGTTGATGTGATAGACGATATTGTGATCGCGGTAGCGGCTGTACTTTTGCTCGATGCGTTGTGCCTCGTCGGCGGCGATCGTGAGCAGGCGTTGCGCCTCGTGATGCTCCGCCAGCTCCAGCAATAGCTCACAGGGGCTGGCCATGGCCGTGAAGCGGCCAATCCAGTAGTCGCCACTGGCGGCCGCGACTAGCTCACGTCGCACAACCGGCTCCCTCCCGGCATCAGAAGGTGAAGCGGTAGCCCAGCTGAATAATGCTGGCGTTCAGCGTGGGGTAGAGGTCGTAGTGCTGCTGGATGCCGATGGCGTCGGACGGGTGACTCTCCCCCTCCTGGCGCATCTGCTCCAGCCGCAGGGAGAACTCCCCACCACCCAGCGGCATCCCCAGCTTGATTCCCAGGGTGGTACTGCGCATCTCGCCCAGTCGCAGATCGGCACTGGCATAGGCGGGCAGTGGTTCGCCCTCTACCAGCGAGTGGCGGAAAAAGTCGGCGCCACTCTGCTGGTAGAGTCGCAGGTGGGGCTGCAGGTAGAGGCCGTTGCCCAGCTCACTGCGATACTTCACATCCATGGTGTGGGAGGTGAGCCCCCAGTCGTCCCAAAAAAAGCGGTAGCCAAGATAGAGTACATCCTCGTTAAACTGATGGTTGAGGCGCCAGTTGAGGTTCTGACTGGTACGGCTATCGGGGCGCTTTTCATAGCGATAATCAAGTGTCTCCCCCGTCACCCCGTCGACCACGCTTAGGATCTTGTAGGGGTCGGTAAGGTAGCCACTGCCCACACTGAGGGTGTAGTTGAGTTGGGTCAGGGTGTGGCGGCTGAGGATTTGTGTCACCCCCAGCAGCAGCTCCACGCTATTTTTGCTCTTGCCGTCGTCGTCATCGTCCCCGTCCTCGTCCTCCTCCTCGTCCTCCTCCTCGTCCTCCTCCTCTGCGTCCGGTGGCGGTACCGCCGCCGGGGTGCTCAGTAGTTGCAGTTCTGTCGGTGTGCCGCCTTCCGCAGAGATGGTGTCGAGGGTCAGGGCCAGGCCCGCGGCAAGGGTGGTCTGGCGATTGTTGAAGTCACGTTTGAGGGTGTCGGAGAGGCTAAGTGAGAGAAAGTCGCTCTCATGGGAGATCCCCGCCCCCAGGGTGTTGCGCACCATACGCGACAGCTCTCTCTCCCACTCCGCACTGAGAGAGAGGCGCAGATCCTTAACGTCGCGCAATGGTGTTTCACCTGCAGGGGTGGTGTAGCTGCTTCCCCCCGAGGGGGAGGTGAAGGTCTGTGCCACAGCGGTCGGTGTGGCGCCGTTGGGTGAGGCGCCGGTGATGGTGTCGGCCACACCGCGCAGGGTGAGCAGGGTACCGTCCTGCAGGGTCTTGCTGGCGTTGATTACCGGTTCGACAATCTGGATGCGATCGGTCTCCTGGTAGAACAGCAGGCCACCCCGCACATCCCACGCGCGCTCTTCGCCATTGCCCTGCGCCTGCAGTGGCAGGGGGTGTGCCAGTACGCTGCAGGTGGCTGCGGCCAGTGCCGCCCGTATCGATTGGGGCCTGTTCAGTTGCATCCGCAGCCACCTCCACCGATGCCCTGGCCACCGAAGGAGGCCTCCTTGCTGAAGTAGATGTGTTCGTCGAGATAGCTCTCCAGCGGGTCGACCACCAGTTGCATCTTCTCCTGCGCCAGCAGGTCGCGGTCCCACGGCTTTACCTCACCGAGGCTGCAGCCAGTGAGTGTCAGCGCCAGCAGCCCCAGGGTGACCGGCAGTAACAAGCGGGTTTTCATTGTGCCAGTAGTCCTTCTATCTGTTGTTCGAGTGCCGCCTTGTCCTGTTCGCGAAAGCCGAGGTGACGGGTATGCAGCTTGCCATTGCGATCAATGAGGTAGGAGCTGGGCATCCCCATCACCTGATAGGCCTCGGCGCTGCTGCCCTCCGGGTCGAAGGCGATGGTAAAGGTGGGGCGGGTGGCCGAGAGAAAGTCGTTGGTAAGTTCGCGCTGTTTGTCGAGATTGACGGCGATGATCGCCAGTCCCTTGTCGCCATAGCGCTCCTGCAGTTGATTCATCCAGGGAAAGGAGCGACGGCACGGGGCGCACCAGGAGGCCCAGAAGTCGAGGTAGACCACCTTGCCCCGGTGTGCGGACAGGGTGATCGGACCGTCGAATCCGGCGAGGGAAAAATCGGGTGCGGCATCCAAAGCATGGACGTTAAGGGGTGCCAGTAGTAACAGAAACAGCTGGGCGGTGAGGCGTCGCATGGTTTTCTCGTTGTTATGGTGGTGCAATGAGTGGGTGATTTTACTCGTGGCGGTTGTGAATTTATAGCCCTGCGCGCCTGCATGGCTATTTATGGTTCGGTGCATCCAGTGCCGCCATCGTCTCGCGGCTGAGGAACAGCCCCGGGTCGATCCGATTATTATTGAGGCTGATGGTCCAGTGCAGGTGGGGGCCGGTGACCCGTCCGGTCATGCCGACGGTGCCAACCGTTTCGCCGCGCGCTACCCGCTGCCCCACCTTCACCGCGATGCTGTCCATGTGGCAGAACATGGTGATCAGCCCCTCGCCGTGGTCGATGAAGAGGGTGTTGCCGTTAAAGAAGTAGTCGCCGCTCTCGGTGATAATGCCGGCCGCCGGGGCAAGGATCGGGGTGCCGGTGGGGGCGGCAATATCGAGGCCGCTGTGGGGGTTGCGCGGCTGGCCGTTAAAGAAGCGTCTCTTGCCGAAGGTGCCGCTGAGCCTTCCCGTAACCGGGGTGGCGAAGCCCAGCTCGGCCTCGCGTGCTCCATCCCAGCTGGCAAAGGCGACACGACTGCGTGCCTGGTCGGCGCGAATGCGTTCCAGATCCTGGGCGTAGGGGTCGACCATGCGCTTGTTCTTAAGGGTGATGTGTTGCTCCTCGTACTGCTTGTCGCTGACGGTAAAGTGTTGCTCTCCCTCCCTGCCGTCTATATAGGTGCGCAGGGTATGGCGGCCGGGTTTGGTGGCGAGATTAAGTCCGACCAGGGCCAGCCACTCCTCCTGGTGCTGACTTACCAGCACCCGCTTTCCCTTGTAGTGTGCCTCGGGTTTTTGGGCCGCCGCGCCGAGGTTAACGATGGCGATGCCGCCGGGAACGGCGAGGGCACGGGGCAGCTCCTGCGCTGCTGTCCAGAGCGGAAACAGCAGGCCGAGCAGCAGGACAAAAAGAAGTTTTCTGGCGCTATTCATCCACTCTCTCCTCGACGCGGCAGAGCAGTTCACCCGAGGCCAGCCGGACCCGAACCCGCGCACCGGTCTCCACCTGTGTACTGCGCTCCAGCACTGCCCCGTCGACCTCGCGGGTGACGATGGCGTAGCCGCGCTGCAGGGTGGCGAGGGGGCTGACTGCCTCCAGGGTACGCGCCTGCAGGGCGAGGCGGCCGCGTCCCTCTTGCAGCCGCTCCTGCAGGGCGTGTTGCAGGCGGGCCTGCAGTGACTGGTGGCGGGCCTGCAGGCCCGCCAGGCGGTGCTGAGGGGTGTGGTGTTGCAGGCGTGAGTGCAGCCCTGCCAGCCGTGTCTGGTGGTGGCGCAGCTGGTGGCGCCGGGCGTGGTTCAGGCGCCACTCCAGCTCATCGAGTCGCTGGGCTATCTGCTGCAGCCGCTGGCCCGGGTGGCGCAGCCGCTGGCCCAGCCCCTGCAGTCGGCGCCGTTGCTGCTGCTGTGCCCGTCGTACGGCCTGTTGCAGGCGCTGTTGCAGTGCCGCCACCCCAAGCCGCAGCTGGCCGGCATCGGGACTCAGCAGTTCGGCCGCGGCGGAGGGGGTGGCGGCGCGTACATCGGCGACAAAGTCGGCAATGGTGACATCCACCTCATGACCGACGGCGCTCACCACCGGGATGGGCGAGTCGTAGATAGCGCGCGCGACGACCTCTTCATTGAAGGCCCACAGATCCTCCAGCGAGCCGCCGCCTCGCCCGACGATGAGCACCTCGCACTCCTGGCGCCTGCCGGCGAGACGAATGGCCTCGGCAATCTCGCGCCACGCCCCCTCGCCCTGTACCGCCACCGGGTAGATCACCACCCGAGTGGCGGGAAAGCGGCGCTGCAGGACGGTAAGGATGTCATGGATCGCCGCCCCGCTGGGGGAGGTAACGACGCCGATAGTACGGGGCAACGGGGGGAGGGGGCGCTTGCGACCCTCCTCGAACAGCCCCTCCTGCAGCAGCCGTTGCTTCAGCGTATCGAAGGCGCGGCGCAGGGCACCGTCACCCGCCTCCTCCATGTGGTCGACCACCAGCTGGTAGTCGCCGCGCGGCTCGTAGAGGCTGACCCGCACCCGTGCCAGTACCTGCAGGCCATCACGTGGGGTGAAGGCGAGGTGGCCGGCACGCATGCGGAACATGGCGCCGCGTACCTGGGCGAACTCATCCTTCAGGGTGAAGTAGAGGTGACCGGAGCGGGGGCGGGTCAGATTGGAGAGCTCCCCCTCCAGCCACAGCAGCGGGAAGTTGCCCTCCAGCAGGGCGCGCGCCTCGCGGTTGAGGCGGGAGACCGAGTAGATGTCGCGTTGTGGTGCGGGTGCTGTGGGCGAGGGGTTGAGCATGGGCCCATCCTAACAGAAACGGTGCAGCCGGCTGAAGCAGATCGCCGGGCTAACGGCCGTGGGTGAGTCGGTTCGCCTCGCTGTTGATCTGTTCAAGCCGCTCTTCATCGCCCAGTTGGCGGTAGACGATCTGTAATGGTTGCAGCAGTTCGGCCGCGCCCGGGCGATCCATGATCCAGAGGCGGATGTAGAGCGCGCGCTGGAGTTGCTCCGCCGCCTCCTCCCAGCGTCCAAGTTGCATGAGCAGCTTGCCGCTCTCGGTGAGGGTAGCGGCAATGGCGGGGCGTGCCGCCCCCTCGCGGTAGAGTTGCAGTGCCTGATCAAATTTCTCCAGGGCAGTTTGCGGTGCCTCTTCATGGGCGGCCAGCTGGGCCTCAAAGCGCAACAGGCGGGCGTGGTGCAGGGCGGTTCTCCCCTCGGTTCTTGGCAACATCAGGGCGAGGCGTTGTAGCCAGAGGCGCGCCTCCTGCCGTTCATCATCGTCGCGGGCAAAGGCGATGGCGGTGCGCAGCGTGACGGCGCCCAGCTGCAGCAGTGTTGGTCGTTCGCTGCTGCGCCCATCGCTCTCGAAGTTTGGCAACAGGGGTTGCAGCAGGGCGAGGGCCTTCTCCCCTTCTTCGGCCCGCCAGTGGGTTTGCGCCCGCAGCAGGGCGAGGCGGGGCCGATATTCATGATAGGGCTCGCCATCCGCAATCCTCTCCGCCTCCTCGATCTGCTCTAGTGCGGCCTTGAAGTTGCCGGCGGCGAGGGCGGTCTCCGCCAGGTTGATACGACTTAGCAGAACCCCGGTCGTATCGTCGATGCTGCGGTAGTGGGCCAGTGCCTTGCGCAGGAAGTCGGCGGCGGCGACATAGTCGCTGTTTTCAAAGGCGCTGACCCCATGCTCCAGATAGTATTCGCTCTTGCGCACCGGCTCGGGACGGGTATCGCTGACCCCACTGCAAGCCGCCTGCAGCAGCAGGAACAGGGGGATGAGCGGGCGCAGGCTATTCATGGTAGGGCTGTACCCCGATCAGTTTGCGCTGCAGTTTTCCCTCGTCACTGGAGAAGAGCCAGGAGTTGTTGATCCCCTCCAGCAGGCGGTCAGTCTGCTCCATCAGCACGTTCATGCGGGTGACCAGATCGGGCAGCTGTTTCATCTCGACATTGACGCTGGTGAGCAGGGCGTTGGTGTTGTTCAGCACCGTCTTGAATTCGCTGGTGAGCGCGGGAAACTCACTGGAGCTCTCGCCGAGATTGAGGCTGAGCCGCTCCAGCTCCTGCAGCCGTTGCTCCATCTGCACGAAGGCGTGGTCGATGGAGGTGACGGCGCTGGAGAAGCGCTGCTGGAAGGCGGGGTCATTGATCGCCATGCCGAGGGTGCCCTGCGTGCTGTTGAGACGCGCGGAGATCTGCTCGATATGCCGTGCCGAGCTGTCGAGACGGGTGATGATGTTGCCCACCTGTTGCGGCTCGATCTGTTGCATGATCTCGGCAAAGCGTTTCACCGAGGACTCCACCCCCTGGATCACCGGCGTCAGTTCGGCCAGCAGCTCATCCACCGAGAGCGGCTCCTCCACCTCGATGGTGGCCTCATCCTCCAGTATCGCCTCGGTGGTGGTGCCGGCGGTGATATTGATCACCGGTTTGCCCAGTACCGACAGCTTGCTCACCGCCGCCGTGGAGTCGCTGCGCACCAGCGGCTGGTAGCGCTGGTAGATGATGAGCCGGAGGTGGATGCGGTGGTCGGCGGCGATATCGAGCGAGGCGACCTTGCCCACCTCGATCCCGGAGATCTTTACCGGGGTGTCGGTGCTGATCCCCTCGGCCTTGGTGAGGTAGGTGTTGAGGATAATGCGATCCTCGAACAGATGGGCGGTCTTGCTGTTGATGAACATCAGCACAAAGAGAATCGCCAGGGCGCCGAGCAGGAAAACTCCCACCAGCCGCTCCTGCACGCTGTACTCCATGCGATGGATGTAGTGGACAGGTTGCTGCTGTTCAGACATGGGGCTGCACTGCTTGATATTGCTGCTGATAGTTCTGTAGGTATTGCATCACCTCTGGTTGGGTGCATGCAACCAGGTCGTGCCAGCGGGTGAAGTGATGTACCTGGTGTGTGCCGATGAAGAGCATCTGTGTCGCCAGTTCCTGCACCAGACGCAGGCTGTGGGTGGCGAGCACCTGTGCGCGCGTCTTGCGGCTGTCGAGTAGATAGTGGTGGATCGGCTCCTGTTCGGCAAGTGACAGCCCGGCAAAGGGCTCTTCGATAAACAGCACCAGCGGGTCGAGGATGGTGGCACGGGCGATGGCCAGTTGCAGGCGCTGCTGCTGGCTCAGATAGGCTGACAGCTGGTGAATATCGCCGTGGCAACCGGTCTGTGCCAGCAGCGTCGCGGCCTTGGCGCGCGCCTCGGCGGGTGACAGGCGTTTGTGGTAGAGCGCGGGCAGCATGACGTTATCCAGGCCACGCAGTACCGAGAGCAGAGGGGCGTTGCGGGCGACAAAACCGATTTGCTGGCGCTGTTTGCCCAGCGCCGTTTGCCCAGCGTGGTCAATGGTTGGCCGAACAGCAGCAGCTCTCCCCGTTGTGGCGGTTCCACCCCGGCCAGGGTGCGCAGGTAGGCGCAGAGACGTGTCGAGTCGGGTCCGATGAGGCAGAGGGCGTCGTGTTGTTGCAGGCGCAGGGTGAAGGCGGAGTTCGCGCCCGCCGGGATGACCTGACGGGCCTCGATAAGGGGTGTGGCGGCGGAAGTGTTCATTGGCGGAAGAGTATGGCGAAGAGGCCATCGAGCAGGAAGATGATGCTCAGGCTGTTGACGATGGCACGCTGGGTCTGCTGTGGCACCTCGGTGATCGAGTGTCGTACCTGCAGTCCGTGGTAGCAGGCGGTGACACCGATGATCAGGCCAAACAGCAGGTTCTTAAATACGAACAGCAGCAGATCGGCGGGGTTGAAGGCGAGCGGGATCTCGCCCAGATAGTTCCAGTAGCCGCTGGAGTAGAGGGTGGCATTGAAGGCGATGGCGCTCACCACAGAGAGGGAGGAGAAAAAGATCGCCAGCACCAGTTGCGAGATCGCGGTGCCGAGCAGGCGCGGGGTGATGAAGAGATGGTTGACACTGATCCCCAGCAGCTCCAGCCCCTCGATTTCGCGGTTCAGTTTCATATTGGCAAGGTCGATGGTGATCGCCGAGCCGGAGCGCCCCACCAGGATAATGGCGGTGAGCAGACAGCCCAACTCCAGGGCCACCACCTCGCTGAGGATGTTGACGATATCGGCCGTGCTGCCGAATACCTGCACATTCTTGAGCAGCATACTGGTGATGCTCACCCCGGAGGCGAGCGCGAGCAGGATGATTGGCGGCAGGGCGTCGATGCCGGTAAAGATGATTTGGCTGACGAAACTGGAGTAGGTGGCGCGGTTGCGCAGACTGCTCTGTTCGCGCCACTCACGCAGTGCGCGCAGGGTGAACAGGGTGAGGTCGAGGAGGTAGCGGGGCAGGCGCAGCGCCTGGCGACCGACCATGCCGCTGAGCAAAATCAATCGGAAGCTACGCTGTTCTGCCATGGTGCCTGTCCACTATTGGGGAGGGGTGAGTCTCTTCAAGTTTGCCAGAGGCACAATGAGTGATTGGTGTGGTCAGTCACACCGCAGTTGAAAAGGGGTAGCGAGTGGCTACCCCCTGCGCTCATCTTCAGGTGTCGCGGTTGGCCCGGTTGGCGATCAGATCTTCCACTACCGCCGGGTCGGCGAGGGTGGAGGTGTCGCCGATGGAGTCCTGCTGGTTGGCGGCGATCTTGCGCAGGATGCGGCGCATGATCTTGCCCGAGCGGGTCTTCGGCAGCCCCGGCGCCCACTGAATGACATCGGGAGAGGCGATGGGGCCGATCTCGTTCCTCACCTGTTGCACCAGCGCCTTTCTGAGCTCCTCGCTCGGCTCCACCCCCTTTACCAGGGTGACGTAGGCGTAGATCCCCTCGCCCTTGATCTCGTGTGGAAAACCGACCACCGCCGCCTCGGCCACCGCCTCGTGCAGCACCAGTGCGCTCTCCACCTCGGCGGTGCCCATGCGGTGGCCCGAGACGTTGAGCACATCGTCCATCCGCCCGGTGATCCAGTAGTAGCCGTCGCCATCGCGTCGCGCGCCGTCACCGGAGAAGTAGCTCCCCTTGTAGGTGGCAAAGTAGGTGTCGATAAAACGCTGGTGATCGCCGTAGACGGTGCGCATCATCCCCGGCCAGGGGTGGGTCATTACCAGCGCCCCTTCGGCCTCGCCCTCAAGAACCTCACCGTTCTGTGCATCGACGATGGCTGGCTGCACGCCGAAGAAGGGACGGCTGGCCGAGCCGGGTTTGAGCGGTGTGGCACCCGGCAGCGGGGTGAGCATGTGGCCACCGGTCTCGGTCTGCCACCAGGTATCGACGATGGGGCAGCGCCCCTCGCCCACCACGCGGTAGTACCACTCCCACGCCTCGGGGTTGATCGGCTCGCCCACGGTGCCGAGCAGGCGCAGGCTCTTTCTGGAGGTGGCGGTGACCGGCTCGTCACCCTCGCGCATCAGGGCGCGGATCGCCGTCGGCGCGGTGTAGAAGACCGAGACCTGGTGCTTGTCCACTACCTGCCAGAAGCGCGAGGCGTCGGGGTAGGTGGGGATGCCCTCGAAGGCGAGGGTGGTGGTACCGATGGCCAGCGGTCCGTAGACCAGGTAGGAGTGGCCGGTGACCCAGCCCACATCGGCGGTGCACCAGAAGATATCCCCCTCGCGCAGGTCGAAGGTGTAGCGGGTGGTCATTGCCGCGTAGAGCAGATAGCCGCCGGTGGTGTGCAGTACCCCCTTCGGTTTGCCGGTGGAGCCGGAGGTGTAGAGGATAAAGAGCGGGTCCTCGGCGTCCATCTCCTCGCAGGGGCACTCGTCTGCCATGTGGGACATCGCCTCGTGGTACCAGAGGTCGCGCTCCGGCTGCCACGCCACATCGCCGCCGGTATGGCGAACGGTGATCACGCTGTGGACATTGGGGCACTTCTGCAGCGCCTTGTCGGTGTTGGCCTTGAGCGGCACCGGACGGCCGCCGCGCAGCCCCTCATCGGCGGTGATCACTACCTGGCAGTCGGAGTCGAGGATGCGATCCTTGAGTGACTCGGGCGAGAAGCCGCCGAACACCACCGAGTGCACCGCGCCGATGCGGGCGCAGGCGAGCATGGCGTAGGCCGCCTCGGGGATCATCGGCATGTAGATGCAGACCCGATCACCCTTCTTCACCCCGCGTGATTTGAGCAGGTTGGCGAACTTGGAGACCTCGGCGTGGAGCTGCAGGTAGGTGATCCTGTTGTCGACGCTGGGGTCGTCCCCCTCCCAGATGATGGCGGTTTGCTCGCCACGGCTCTCCAGATGGCGGTCGATGCAGTTGTAGGCAACGTTCAGTTTGCCCCCCTCGAACCACTTGATATGCACATCGCCCTCGAAGCTCCAGTCGAGCACCTTGTCCCACGGCCGGTACCAGTCGAGAAATTCGCCGGCCTGTTCGCCCCAGAACCCCGCCGGATCACTCACCGAGCGCTGGTACATCTCGTGGTAGCGCGCCTCGTTGATGTGGGCCAGGGCGGAAAATTCCGCCGGAACCGGATAGACTCTGGATTGTTGCGACATACCTGCTCTCCTTAAGGGGACTCTGACTGACTGTTGAAATTCGCCTGAGTAGAACGTCAACAGCCTGCTGGTTCATGGTGCCATGAAACATACCACAGCTAACCGGTAATTCCAGCTTTGTGGCACCTCCATGGCTCGGCGTGTTGCAGTGTCCGGGTGGGGGGGATGGGAGCCGCACCAATGGGGGTGATGTCGTAGCGCCCCTTGAAATATTAGGCGAAGCTAATATACTGTTAGCTAATTCAATAATTGAGTAAAAAGGTCTGGTTATGTTCTTCTCAAATGTTAAGGAGATCGACGCGCAGGAGCTGGCGCAGTGGGCCGGCGACGAGTCGAAACAGTTTCGTATTATCGATGTGCGGGAGCCGCGTGAGATCGCACAGGGCTCCATTCCCGGTGCGGAGCCGATGCCGATGTCGGTACTGGGGAGTCGTCTGCACGAGATCGATAAAGAGGAACAGGTGGTCTTCATCTGCCGCAGCGGCGCGCGGTCGGGTCAGGTTTGTGCCTATCTGGCGCAAAACGGCTTTGAAAACGTTTATAACCTGCGCGGCGGTGTGATCGGCTGGGCACAGCATGGTTTCGGCTTTGTCGCAGTCGCCTGATCGTCGCTGAAACGCGCTGTCTCAAGAGGCCGGGTACTCCCCGGCCTCTTTGCGTTATTAATCGCGTGTCAGGTTCTTCTGCAGGATCTGCAGCTGGTGGATATAGCGTTGAAGAAAATTCAACCGCTCGGTGCTGAGGTCGGTGTAGGCGCAACCGATGCGCTGTATCGGCGGCGTCTGGTGGTCACCCTGTGTAAAGATGCCACGTACCTGCAGTGTAACCTCCATGAGTTCGTCATTGTCGGGAAAGGTAAGGATGCCCGATTCCAGACGCATGCCGACCTCACCGGTAAAGCGCCGATCGGTATCGGTCATGCCGAGTCCGCCCAGACTGAGGTCGGCCAGCGGCAGCAGGAGCTCCTCTCCGTCACTGTCGCTGAAGCGGCAGGTGATGGGGTTCATCAGCGGCACATGTACCCGGAAGAACTCGCGTCGTTGCAGCCGCAGCAGGCTATCGGGAATGGGGGCGGCGAATACCTGCTCTCCCTGGTAGCGGGCGTCGCGCAGATCGTGGAGCTGAAAGCGGATGTTGATGTCGTGGTGCCTGCCCAGGCAAGTGGTGTTGCCGCCGGCCAGCAGCTGCTCATTATTCCGGGCGCTGGGGCTGCGTTCCAGGAGCACCAGATCGCGCTCCGGCAGCACCTTGACGATGGTGGTGATGATGCTTTTGTCGCCGTGGTCGTAGTAGGCGGTGATGAGCTCGGGTTTTCGGTTCAAGTCGTTAAGAGCCGTGATCACGGCGGCACGCGATGTGAGCAGGTACTTCTCCCGATCCGGGAGGGCTGTGAGATCGAGCAACGGGTTGTGGCTGGGCGCGGACATCTGTTGGTGTCGGGGTGGAGTGCTGTCAGTTAAAGAGTTTCTGCCACCAGTGGCGGCGGTTTTTTGGGGGGGGGACGGTGGCCTGCAGATCTACCGGTGCCATGGTGGAGAGCACCCAGCCGGGCAGCACCTCGCCAAAACCGGGGCCACAAGAGCTGCCAAGGTGGTTGGGATCGAAGACCTTCACCAGCGAGGGTGAGGTGCGGTCATCCACATAGACGATGCCGCAGTACTCCTCATCGTGTTCCTGGTGCAGCAGTTTGTCGATTTCGCTGATGAAGGTTGCCAGCTGCCCGGCGGTGGAGGGGTGTTGCGGTGGTGCCTCGCCGACGGCGTAGATATACCAGTCGCGATCGCTCTGGGCGCGCAGTGTCTGCCACAGGGTGTCCAGATCCTCCCACTTGAGGAGGTTGCTCAGGTAGCCCCTGTAGCGCATGAGAAAGGGATCGGTCGGCATGGTCATACGGCATATCTCAACGGTTGGTTAGTCGGGGTTTCCATGAGCTCCTTTCAGCGGGCTGTCCAGTTTACGGGGGATGAGGTCGCGGTGCCAGTGCTCCACCGCCCAGCGCCAGAACGAGGAGATATCCCCCTGCAGCAGTTCCGGTATCGGCCGCTGGCCGAGAAAGGCCAGCCCCTGCCACAGGGCGGGCAGGGGCCGGGTCTCATCCAGTGCCGGGGCGAAGGTCTGCTTGCTCAACTTCTCGCCCCGGGCATTGAGCACCACCGGCAGGTGGAGATAACCGGGGGTTCGCAACCCCAACGACCGCTGCAGTGCGATCTGGCGCGGCGTGTTGTCGAGCAGGTCGCTGCCGCGCACCACCTCGGTGATCCCCTGAAAGGCATCATCCACCACCACCGCCAGCTGGTAGGCGAACAGCCCGTCGGCCCGGCGCAGCACAAAGTCGCCCACCTCACGCGCCAGCTGTTGTGAAAAGTGCCCCTGCACCCCGTCGTCGAAGCCGATCACCGTCTCGGGGGCGAGCAGGCGGATGGTGTGGCGCTGGTGCTCGCCGATGGCGGCGGTGCGGCAGCTGCCGGGGTAGACGCCGGGTGGCAGGCCGCATCGTCGCGCCTCCTCGCCGATCTGCTTGCGCGAGCAGTTGCAGCGGTAACTGTAACCCTCGCGGCGCAGCTGCTCCAGGGTATCGAGATAGGCCTCGTGGCGGCGGCTCTGGTAGAGCACCGCGCCATCCCACTCAAAACCATAACGTTCCAGGGTGCGCAGAATGGTGGCGGCAGCACCGGGCTGCTCGCGCGGCGGGTCGAGATCCTCCATGCGCACCAGCCACTCCCCCCTTTGACTGCGTGCCTGCAGATAGCTGCCGATGGCAGCGATCAGCGAGCCGAAGTGCAGCGGCCCGGTGGGCGAGGGGGCGAAGCGTCCGCGGTAGCGGGGCGTGGTGGCGGGCATGGCCTGTTGCTGGTCGGGTTGCACGGTGGCCACTATAAAAGAGCCCGGCTGTAGAGTGAAGTGGTGGCGGGCGGAGGAAGTACGGCAACGCAAGAGGGGGGCCAGCGGCCCCCCTCATTTGCGTAAAATGGCGGTCGGCTATACCCGCTGTTTCTCCCGAATCTCATCCAGGGTCTTGCAGTCGATGCAGAGGGTGGCAGTGGGGCGTGCCTCCAGGCGGCGAATGCCAATCTCCACGCCACAACCCTCGCAGTAGCCGTATTCACCCTCGTCAATGAGGTCGAGTGCCTCGGCGATCTTTTTCAGCAGTTTGCGCTCGCGATCACGGGCCCGCAGCTCCATCGCAAATTCCGACTCCTGGCTGGCGCGGTCGTTGGGGTCGGGAAAGTTGGCCGCCTCATCCTGCATGTGATGCATGGTGCGATCCACCTCTTCCATCAACTCCTTTTTCCAGTCGTTGAGGATGGCGCGAAAGTGCTCCGCCATCTCGTGGCTCATGTACTCCTCGCCCTTCTTCTCCACATAGGGGGCGAAGTTGCCGGTACCCTCAAGAATGGATTTTCCGCTGCGTGGTTTGCCGGTGACCGCGCCCTTTTTTACACTCTCTTTCGTTACTGTGCTGGTGGTCTCAGTGGCCTTGACGGTGGCCTTTTTAGTCGCGGCCTTTTTCGGGGCCGCCGCTTTTTTTGCTGGCATACGCTTGGGTCTCCTGCGAAGCGTAAAAAAATCAAGCGCGCATCTATACCAGATGTCGGCAGGGGGCGCAACTTGCGCGGCCATTTGCGCGGGTGGCTGAGCGTGCCCTGTATCTGTCTGGCGCGCGCCCTGGCCGCGGATGCATTTCATCTGACAGTCGGGTAGGCTAGGACCTTTTTAGCCATGGACCAAGTTGCCCATGAACAGACTCAAAGCCCTGATATTTGATGTGGACGGCACCCTTGCCGATACCGAGCGTGACGGCCACCGCGTGGCCTTTAACCGCGCCTTTGCCGAGGCGGAACTTGACTGGGTGTGGTCGGAAGAGCTCTATGGCAAGCTGCTGGCGGTGACCGGCGGCAAGGAGCGCATCCGCTACTACCTCGACAATTTCAATACCAAGTTTGCGCGTCCTGCCGGGCTCGACGACTTTATCGTCGGGCTGCACAAGGCGAAGACCAGGCACTACGTGCAGATGCTCTCCGCGGGGCTGATCCCGCTGCGTCCCGGGGTGAAGCGCCTGATTGCCGAGGCACGCGCCGCGGGGTTGCGCCTGGCGGTGGCCACCACCACCACCCCGGAGAATGTTGCCGCCCTGCTGCAGAACGCGATGGACCCGGATGCCATGTCGTGGTTCGAGGTGATCGCCGCCGGTGATATCGTCCCGGCAAAGAAACCCGCCCCCGACATCTACACATGGGCGATGGCGCAGATGGGTCTTACCCCCGCCGAGTGCATCGCCTTCGAGGACTCCCACAACGGTATCCGTTCCTCGCGGGGAGCGGGGTTGACTACCATCGTCGCGGTCAACGGCTACACGAAGGATGAGGAGTTCGACGGCGCCGCCATCGTCCTCGACCAGTGGGGCGAGCCGGGGCAACCCTTTTGCGTGCTGGCGGGTGACGCTGCCGGTGCCAGCTATCTGGACCTGGCGCTGGTAAAGCGGCTGCATGGCGGCTGACGGGCTACTTGCCGACCACCTCGCCCGGCGCATGGGCGAGATCGCCCCCTTTTATGTGATGGAGCTGCTGGGACGTGCCCGCGAGCTGGAGGCGGCGGGGCGCTCCATCGTCCACATGGAGATCGGCGAGCCCGATTTTACCACCCCGCAACCGATCATCGAGGCGGCGCAGCAGGCGCTCGCCGCGGGCAAGACCCATTATACCCCGGCGCTGGGACTCCCCGATTTGCGCCAGGAGCTTGCCGCCTTCTACCGTCGGCACCACGGCGTCGAGATCCCCCCCCGGCGCATCATTATTACCCCCGGTGCCTCCGGTGCCCTGTTGCTGGCGTTGGGGGTGTTGCTCAATCCGGGTGATGAGGTGTTGCTGGCCGACCCCGGCTACCCCTGTAACCGCCACTTCGTCCGCTTTCTTGAGGGGAGGGCGCGCGCCGTGGCGGTGGGGGCCGAGAGTCACTACCAGCTCACCGCCGCGCAGCTGGCCGCAGAGTGGGGGCCGAATACCGTGGCGGCAATGCTTGCCACCCCCTCCAACCCCACCGGCACCCTGATCCCCGCTGCTGAGCTGCGGGCGATGAACGCCCTGGCGCGGGAGCGGGGCGGGCGGCTGCTGGTCGATGAGATCTACCACGGTTTGATCTACGGCGGCTCCACCCCCAGCGCACTGGCGCTGAGCGACGAGCTCTTCCTCATCAACAGCTTCTCCAAATATTTCTGCATGACCGGCTGGCGCCTCGGCTGGCTGGTGGTGCCCGAGGCCTATGTGAGCGCGGTGGAGCGGCTGGCGCAGAATCTCTTCATCGCCGCGCCTACCCTGGCGCAATACGCCGCGCTGGCCGCCTTTACCCCCGAGAACACGGCCATCCTGGAAGAGCTGCGGCGGGAGTTTCAGCGCCGCCGCGACTACCTGTTACCGGCACTGCGCGAGCTGGGCTTCACCATTCCGCTGACCCCGGAGGGGGCCTTCTACCTCTACGCCGACTGCAGCCGCTTCAGCGACGACAGTTACGCCTTTGCCCATACCCTGCTGGAGGAGGCGGGGGTGGCGGTGACTCCGGGGCGCGATTTTGGTGCGCATCGGGCGAACCTTCACCTGCGTTTTGCCTACACCACCTCGATGGCGCAGCTGCAGGAGGGGGTAGCGCGGCTGCGCCGTTTTCTCGCCTGAGGTTGCTACTCGTAAACGGGGTAGGGAAGGCGCTATGGCGCGAAGACAGGGTGCTGAGTACAGGGCGACCTACCCGCATCACCCGCTCACATCATCCAATCCAGGAGCAGCCACGGCGCGGCTGGTGCGGATGCGAACATCTTCCCTATGCCGTGAGTTCGTTATAGGTCTTGGCAAATGCCGCTATCGCCCGGTCGAGATCCTCTCTGGTGTGGGCGGCGGAGATCTGGGTGCGGATGCGCGCCTTGCCCTGCGCCACCACCGGGAAGAAGAAGCCAACGGCATAGATACCGTGCTCCAGCAGTTTGCGTGACATCTCCTGCGCGAGCCGCGCATCGCCGAGCATCACCGGGACGATGGGGTGTTCCCCCTCGCTGATGATAAAGCCCGCCTCCCTCATCCCTTCGCGGAAGTAGCGGGTGTTCGCCATCAGCCGATCACGCAGTTCGGTAGAGCGCGAAAGCATCTCCAGCACCTTGAGCGAGGCGGCGCAGATGGCCGGGGCGAGGGTGTTGGAGAAGAGGTAGGGGCGCGAGCGCTGGCGTAGCATCTCGATGATCTCCCTGCGCCCGGAGGTGTAGCCGCCGGAGGCGCCACCGAGCGCCTTGCCGAAGGTGCCGGTGATGATGTCGACCCGCTCCATGACACCGCAGTATTCATGCACGCCACGCCCGGTCCTGCCCATGAAGCCGACGGCGTGGCAGTCGTCGTGGTGCACCATGGCATCGTACTCATCGGCCAGGTCACAGATCTTGTCCAGCTGGGCGATGGTGCCGTCCATGGAAAAGACCCCGTCGGTGGTGATGAGGATCCGTCGTGCGCCGTTGGCCTTGGCCTCCTTCAGCCGGGCCTCCAGGTCGGCCATGTCGTTGTTTTTGTAACGGTAGCGTGCGGCCTTGCAGAGGCGCACCCCGTCGATGATCGAGGCGTGGTTGAGCTCGTCGGAGATCACCGCATCTTCCTTGCCGAGGATAGTCTCGAACAGCCCGGTGTTGGCATCGAAGCAGGCGGCGTAGAGGATCGTCTCCTCCATGCCGAGAAACTCACTGACCTTGGCTTCCAGCTCCTTGTGAATCGACTGGGTGCCGCAGATAAAGCGTACTGAGGAGAGACCGAAGCCCCAGCTGTCGTAACTCGCCTTCGCCGCGGCGATCACCTCGGGGTGGTTGGCCAATCCCAGGTAGTTGTTGGCACACATGTTGATCACCTCGCTGCCGTCGGCGAGGGTGATGTCGTTCTTCTGCGGCGAGGCGATGATGCGCTCGCTCTTCCACAGGCCGGCATCTTTAATCTCCTGCAGATCGTGTTGCAGGCTCTCTTTGGCGCTCTTGAAACTCATGACTTCACCTCGCTCCAGTCGAGGATCACCTTGCCCGACTCGCCGGAGCGCATTACATCGAAGCCCTGCTGGAAGTCGCTGTAGTGGAAGTGGTGGGTGATGATCTTCTCCAGCGGCAGGCCGCTCTGGAACATCATCGTCCCCTTGTACCAGGTCTCGAAGATCTCGCGTCCGTAGATGCCCTTGATGGTCAGCCCCTTGAAGACTACGCGGGTCCAGTCGATGCCGGTGCCGTCGGGGAGGATGCCGAGCAGGGCGATGTGGCCGCCGTTGATCATCTTGGCAATCATCTCCTCGAAGGCGGCGGGGGCGCCCGACATCTCCAGCCCCACGTCAAACCCTTCGAGGATGCCGAGGGTGCGCATGAATTCGCGACTGATCGGCCCCTCGGTGGCGACGTTGTGGGGGATCGCCTTGGGGACGATCTGCCTGACCAGATTTAGGCGATAGTCGTTGATGTCGGTGATGACGATGTTGCGCGCCCCGGCGTGGCTTGCCACCATCGCCGCCATGATGCCGATGGGGCCGGCGCCAGTGATCAGCACATCCTCGCCCACCATATTGAAGGAGAGGGCAGTGTGCACCGCGTTACCGTAGGGGTCGAAGACCGCGAGCACTTCGGCGGGGATGGCGATGTTGGGGCGGTAGACATTCTTTGCCGGAATGGCGAGGTACTCGGCGAAGCAGCCGGTGCGGTTGACGCCGACGCCGATGGTGTTGGGGCAGAGGTGGCGCCGTCCGGCCAGGCAGTTGCGGCAGCGCTCACAGACGATATGCCCCTCACCGGAGACCAGATCTCCGATGTTCAGCCCGCTGACGTTGGCCCCCATGTCGACGATGGTGCCGGCAAATTCGTGGCCGATGGTCATCGGCACCGGGATGGTCTTCTCGGCCCAGGCGTCCCAGTTGTAGATGTGCACGTCGGTGCCGCAGATCGCGGTTTTCTCAATCTTGATCAGGACGTCGTTATTGCCCACCTCGGGCAGCGGGACATCCTCCAGCCAGATCCCCTCTTTGGGGTACTTTTTCACCAGCGCCTTCATCGTCTTCATGCAAACTATTCCTCTTGTTACGTCATCTCTTCATCTATCTGACTCTCGCAGGCAGGGGGGAACCCTGCAATGCGGTGGGCGCGGTGCCCGTGTTACTGGATGCGACCGTTAATCACTCGGCACGGTGCGCGCGGCGGCCCAGCTGCGCAGGTAATCCACCTTCTCCTCCATCACCACCGAGAGGGGACGGGTGATGAGCAGCTCCTTGAGGAGCTGTGTTGTCTGTAGCGGCTGCCCGCTGGCGTGACAGGCGTAGAGGGCGGAGACCACGGCTTGTTCAATCTCGGCGCCGGAGAAGCCCTCGGACTGGGTGGCCAGCAGCTCCAGATCAAACTCCTCAACATTAAGCCCGCGCTTGCGCAGATGGATGGTGAAGATCTCCTCGCGCACCGCCTTGCGCGGCAGGTCGACAAAGAAGATTTCGTCAAAGCGTCCCTTGCGCACCAGTTCGGCGGGGAGGCGTTCGATGTCGTTGGCGGTGGCGACCAGAAAGACGGCGGCCTTGCGCTCGGACATCCAGGTGAGCAGGGTGCCGAGCACCCGCAGCGAGGTGCCGCCATCGTTGCTGCCGGTGGAGATCCCCTTCTCTATCTCGTCGATCCACAACACGCAGGGGGCCATCGCCTCGGCGCTCTTGAGGGCCTCGCGCAGGTTGCGTTCAGTCTCGCCATGAAACTTGTTGTAGAGGGTGGCAAAGTCAAGACGCAGCAGCGGCACATCGAACATGCCGGCGGTCGCCTTGGCGGCGAGACTCTTGCCGCTGCCCTGCACCCCGAGCAGCAACAGCCCCTTGGGCGGGTCGAGTGGCGTTGTGCCCTGTTCGCCGCGAAAGATGGGTTTGCGCTGGCTTAACCACTCCTTGAGTTTGCTAAGGCCGCCGACGTCGGTAAAGCGGGCGGTGTCGAACTCAAAGCTGAGGACGGCATCGCCGCGCAACAGGGCGTGTTTGGCCTTGATCACGGCGGGCAGGTCGGCGGCGTCGATGGTGCCGTCGTCGAAGATCGCGGTGCGGGCCAGGCGCCGGGCGTCGTCCTCGGTGAGACCACCCAGATTCTGCACCAGCAGGCGAAAGCTTTCGTTGTCGGTGACCACCGGTTTTTTGTGTTTGCGCCGCCACTCGTGTGCCGTCTCGCGCACGATCTTCTCCAGCTCGCCCTGGCCCGGCAGGGTGAGCTGGGCGGCGGCGGCAAATCCCGTTAACTCCGCCGGCAGTTCGATGCGGTGGCTGAGCAGGATCACGGTGTTGCCACTCTGTGCATGGGCCAGTGCGATGTCCTTGAGCAGGCGCACATGCAGCGGTTCATCCAGGTAGGGGTGAAAGTCGCAGAGGATATAGATCCCGCCGTCCGGCGAGCGGCGAATTTGCCACAGCAGCTCCTCCGGCGCGACGCGCATCTGTGCTGCGGCAAGGTCGATGTCGATGCGCTGCAGGCCGTCGGTAATGCTCCAGCGATAGAGCGGGCGGTACTGCTTCACCGCCTGGGCCGTGAGCAGTTGCAGCAGCCGTGTCTCCTCGCGGCTCTCGACGATGATTAACGGCAGGTGCGATTTGAGCAGCAGCTCCAGGTCGTGTCCTTCACTCACTCCATGTCACCCCTTGAGTTGCGTTACCCATAATTTGGTCGCCCCGGCCACCGCCGCCGGCATCACCAGGAAATTGACAATCGGGATCATGGTGGCGACCAGGATGGCACCGCCAAAGCCGAGCGCCAGCAGCTTGTTGCGGCGCAGCAGCTGGCGCTGTTGGCCGAAGCGCATCTGCTGGTTGCCGAGCGGGTAGTCGGCGTACTCCAGCGCCAGCATCCAGGCGCTGAACAGCATCCACAGAAGGGGAATGAGCGGCGCGAAGAGGGGGAGCATCAGGGCAAGGAGTGAGAGGAGAAGCAGCGGGATCGCCAGCAGCGCCATGTAGCCCAGTTTGCGCAGCTCATCAAAGATGGCCTGTGGTGCTGTCTTGAGCGCCTGGGCGAGACTGCCGCCGGGTGGGGGGGCTTGCCCGGTGAGATGGCGCTCCACCGCCTCGGCCAGCAGGCTGTTGAAGGGGGCGGCGAGGATGTTGGCGAGGATGGAGAAGGTGTAGAAGACCAGCAGCAGCGCGGTCAGCGCGAAGATGGCCCAGAAGAGCCACTCCAGCCAGAGCAGCCACTCTGGCAGAGAGGCAAGCCAGCCCTCGACCAGGCCACTGAACTGCGCCGCCAGCACCCAGATGGAGCCGACGAAGAGCACGATATTGATTAAAAGTGGCATGGCGACGTAGCGGCGCAGACCGGGGGCGGTAAGCAGGGCCGCTCCCTGCAGCAGCCCGCTTGCACCGATAAGGGGTTTTTCCAGCATCAGCTGCTCCTTCTGTTGTATTGCCGTTTTATACCGCAGAGTAACCCTCCCGTGCCAGCAGCGCACTGCCGTAGGCCGCCTCGGTGTGCGTCGCGGGGAGCAGTGGCACGCCGAGCATGAGGGCGCGGATCGCCGTCCAGGCGGCATTGGCGGCCCCTGCGCCGTTGCTGCGTACCGAGGTGGGGTAGGGGGCCCCCAGCTCTGCCAGCCGCTCGTAACCGGCCCGCTCGATGTGGGCGATCCCCTCCAGTAGCCCCTGAAAAAACTGCGCATCGTCCTCGGGGCGAGGTGTCACACGCGGTGGCCGCTGCGGGTCGCAAAGAGGAAAACGCTCACCCGCTGATGTGAGGGGGTAGTAGTCGAGACCGGTGGGGTGGTCGGGGTCGAGTTGCAGGCTCAGCGCGGCCATCTGCGTATCACTGAAGAACTGACGCAGCACCGCGCCGCCGCTATTTGAGGCGCCGCCCACCAGCCAGTAGTTGCCAAAGGGGTGGCTGTAGACCCCGTACTCGGGGGCAAACACGGGTCGTTCGGCGATCACCTTGAGTACCAAGGTGGAGCCCAGCGCGGTGACTGCCTCGCCGGGCTGTACGGCGCCGGAGGCAAGAAAGGCGGCGGTGGAGTCGGTGGTGCCGCTGATGATGCGCGCCTCGCGGAAGATCCCCCAGCGCTGCGCCAGCGCCGGCGCAAGGGTGCCGATAGCACGCCCGGCCGGCACCACCTTGGGCATCAGGCCGTCGGGCAGCTGCAGCGTCTCCAACCAGGCGGGCCAGCGGCGCGCCAGCGGGTCGTAGCCGAGCTTCAGGGCGTTGTTGGCGTCACAGATCCCGGGGCGGGCGCCCAGGCGGGCGGCGATCCAGTCGGCCTGGGTGTGGGCGTGCGTGGTGGGTGGTACCCACTGCTCCAGCAGCCACAACACCTTGGCCAGCCCCGAGCCGCTGCCGTGGGCCGCGCTATCACGTGGCGCAAGTTTGGCGATACGGGCCGCCTGCGCCAGCGCACGGCCATCGTTATACATGATGCCAGCTGTCAGCGGGGTTCCCTGCCCATCGGCCAGCAGCACGGTGCCGGAGGTGCCATCCACCGCGATGGCGCAAATAGTGGCGGGGTCGAGCCGGGTGGTGAGCTCATCCAGTGCCTTCGCTACCGCCTCCCACCAAAGCACCGGTTGCTGTTCGATGGCGGCACCGTGATGCAGCGGTGCGGGCAGCGTGATGGCGGTCTCGGCCCGTATGCGGCCTGCGCTGTCGATGGCGATGGCGCGTACCCCGGAGGTGCCGAG